>JBNKHG010000056.1:0-210631 GCA_050290225.1 Cellvibrionaceae bacterium | reverse complement strand
CGGCTGAAGATTGTTCGATTTTGAAGCGCTTCATTATTCACTCATGGGGTGTATTTCTGACGCGGTGCATTTTACCAAAAAACACTATAATTTGTGGTTAAAAACGAATATTTTCAATTATTTAAGTCACGGATTCAGGTTAGTTTTAACCGCTTTCCAGCTCGACCCTCAGGTTTCAGTCTGCTTGACACAAAATTTCCCTTCTGTATACTCGCGCCCGTTTCAGGTGTCTCTCTGCTGTTCCCGGCAGAGGGATGAAACGGGAAACAGGTGCGCATTAACGTGGAAGCGTTTTGCAATGCCTGTGCTGCCCCCGCAACGGTAAGCAGATAAGACTCCCAGGCAAGCCCTCTCGGGCCTCTGCAACCACTGTACAGCATTGGACCGGTTCGAAAACCGGACAGTTCGATGAGTATGGGAAGGTGGGACGTTACATCATTGATGAATCTGCAAGCCCGGAGACCGGCCTGGAATACGTGACTCACCGCGGCGGGGTGCCGAGGGCGTGTTCGATCCGGGTGCCGTGCGGCTCCTGTGATGCTGGCATTCGCTCTCCTTTTTACTTCTCCCGGTCAGTCGACCCGGAACCGTACAGCCGTCTGTGGGGATGCAGCGGCGGGAGAAGCGCTGTGTTTTTTAATGTCTTGCTGTCCCGGAGGGGGCTGCGCCACTGTTTTGTGCTCGCCACCTTGATGGTTCTGAGCGCCTGTCAATCCACACTGGATTCCGAATCCCTGCTGCGGGCAAATATCCGTTCAGCTTATCAAGAGGCTGGACTGGATGACCGTCGCGCGGCCGAAATTCTGCTCGCGCGTTTTACGTTTGGTGCCCGCCCCGGCGACATTGATGCGGTACAGCAGCTTGGCGTCGATCGGTGGTTTGCCACCCAACTCATCGGTGAACTGCCCGAAGCTGAATTGCAAAATCATCTGGCAGCGTTGGACGCGGCTCAATACAGTGATGCTGACCTGATGGCTCAGTACGCGGGTTTCAGCCAGCTCAGTGCCCATATGCGGCGTTTTTATCCCGGATTACTGCCGTCGCGTGATGAGACGTCGGTGGACTTCCAGGTCATTGCCGCGGCGGTAAAAAACTTTTCCGAAGAACAGGGCAGAGCAAATCTCGACAGCGACTATTTGCCGCAACAACGAGCGCAAAAGCTGTTCCATGCCCTGTATGCCCGGAACCAGTTGCGCGAGGTAATGACCTCTTTCTGGCAGAACCACTTTTACGTCAGTGGTGAAAGCTTTGCCGCCAAGCCCTGGCACTGGTCGCTGGAGCGCGATGTTTTACGCCTGCACGCACTGGGTGGATTTTCCGATTTGTTGGTGGGAGCAAACCAGCATCTTTGCAAAGCGAGGGCAACATCGCGCAGGTGCTTGCCACGATGTTACGCAGCCCTGAATTCTGGCGACGCGCCGCTGAGCCACGCCTGAAGACACCTTGGCGCTTTGTGGTCAGTGCCTTGCGAACTCTGGACGCGGAGGTCGACAGTGCGGAGGTCGATGGTGCGGATGACACAGGCGCGGCCGGCAAAGCCGCGGTGAACGCCATGGCGTCCTCCGCCGGGACATCGCAGAGTGGAGCCGGTTTGATTACAGAATGGTTGGGCCGGATGGGCCAACCACTCTACGGTTATCTTGATGAAGGTGGCTATTCCGACAGCGGGGAGTACTGGCTGGAGCCCGCATCGCTGATGGGCCGCTTTGTGTTCGCCCGCACCCTGGCGGGTGGTGAACTGAATGGCATCACGCTGCCTGCGGTGACGACATCCACCACGGATAATCAGATGTGGTTGATGTCCCCCGAATTCCAATACCACTGAGCCGGCTCAGGAGGCAATGATGAAAGAATCCAGGAAAGTTACCCGGCGCCAGATAATTCGGTCTGCGGCCGGTGCCCTGCTGCTGGGTGCTGTGCCCGGTATCAGCGCGAACCCGATCAGCATCCCCGGTCCAGGGGGACGCAAAAAAATACTGGTGACCATTTTCCAACGCTTTGGCATGGATGGTTTGCTGGCCGTAGCACCCTACGGCAATAGCAGTCTGGCGGCGCTACGACCCAATTTGATGTTGTCGCCACCGGGCAGCGGTCGCGCCGACAGTCGGCTGGATCTGGGTGAGGGGTTTGGCTTGCATCCGTCCCTGGCTGACTTACTGCCCTTTTACCAAGAGGGACGTTTGGCGATCGTTCACGGTGTGGGTTCCCCGGATAGTACCCGCGCCCACGGCAGGGCTCAGATGTGGTGGGAGACTGGCGCGCCCGGCAATGCTACCTACCGGGACGGCTGGATGTATCGTCTCAGTCGTTCCCTGGATCGTGGCAATGCATTGTTACCGGCGGTATCCATGACTGAAAAACGGCCGCGAATTTTTTACGGGCACGACCCGATAACGGCTCAAGCAGATCTTCAACTCCTGGGGTTTGCCGCTGGACAAGCGGATGGCAATCTCGCCGCTATGGAAGCCCTGTATAAGGAACATCGTGGTGGTCGTCTTTCCAACGCGGTGAGCGCCAGCCTCGAGCTTAGCCGGATACTCGGCGCCCAACCGACAACGGCGGTGACCTATCCCGAGGGGTCCAGTCTCGCCGCCAGCCTCCGGGACATCGCCCGCCTGATCAAAGCCGATGTCGGCTTGCAACTGGCCTTTGCGGAGTCCCGCACCAGCCCCGATGGCAAGGGCACCTGGGATACTCACAGCAACGCCGCTTCTATGGATGGGCCCTTCCCGCGAATGGCGGAAGATCTGGCTCGCTCACTGGCTGCGTTTATGGCGGATCTTGGCCATCGCCGTGATGACGTCACGGTTGTCACCCTCACAGATTTCGGCCGCAATGTGGTGGAGAACGCCCGGCTCGGCGCCGACCATGGTCGCGCCACGGCAATGTTCGTGTTGGGCAGTGACGTAAAGGGCGGTCGTATTTATGGCGATTTACCGGATGAGTTCAGCCGCGAGATGCTTGAAGACGGCCTCGATCTTCCTGTCAGCACCGACTACCGGGCGGTGCTTTCCGCCCAGGTGCAAAGCCAGTTTGGGATTGCCGACGCCAGTGGCTGTTTCCCAGGATGGCAGGGCGGAGCTCTGCCACTTTTTCGTGCCTGAGTGAAGGCTGTGAGAGTTTCCCGCCCGGATCTGATGAGTGGGCCGTGCGGTTTTCTTTTTGGAGGCTGAGAAAATGTTTTCAGTAAATAAGTGGAGCGCACGCTGTGCGCTGATTTGCGCGTGTGCAAGTACTGCAACCCCGGTTTGTGGGTTTGAAGAACAGTCAGTTAAAGCTAAAGGCAATCGCAAAGATGCGGAGCAAACTTATCCCGGGCACATGGGAGAGGTCTGGGTTGTCGGTGGCAAGATTCCCAAATCGGTCAATGAGTTCAGTCACATGGTAACGGTGGTTGACGAACTGGACATCAGCCGGGAAGCCTACAGCGATGTTACCGAAGTGTTGCGCAAGCAGGCCGGTATCGAATTCAAGCAGGCTGGTGGTGTCGGTCAGTACAACTACCTGAAAGTGCGTGGTCTGGATGCCGACAATGTGCTGGTGGTTCTCGACGGCGTCAAAATCAATACAGCCAGCGGTGGTAACACCCGTAATCTGTTCAGCCAGATTGACCCCCAACTGATCGAAAGCCTGGAAATCATCCGGGGCCCACAAGCCACGTTATACGGTGCCAATGCCACCGCCGGGGTGATTGTGATCACCACCAAATCCGGTAAGCAGGCGTCAGCCGCATTGGACATCGAGCGTGGCTCCCTGGATTGGGAAAAACACAGTGTGTCGGTTCGCAATACTGTTAACGCGGCAGGCGGTAATGTGAACCTCTCACTCAACACCTCCAAGACAGACAGCGAAAACATCCACAAGTATGAGTTTTTTAAGGACAAAAGCCTGCAGCTCAAGAGCAGCTATGAACGGGACGCGATAACTGTCGGCGCCAGCCTGTTAAGCCTGGATAACAGCTTTGGCGCGGCCGAGCTGGACGAAACCTACAGTGCGTTGGACAGTCGCGCGATGCATTGGGCATTCCAGACGCCGGACCCGAATAACCACAGTGAAACCCGTGAAAAGGTCTACAGCCTCTGGTTTGACCACAGCCTGAGCGCGGAACTGAGTCAGCACCTGAAACTGAGCCGGGCGGAAAACCGTTATCAGATCAATGACCGCGACGATGGATTTCTCGGCACCCAGATTGCGACCGTCGACGGTATTGTTGCCGGTTCCCAAAAGGGAGACCTGCTCTACATCTACGACCGCAGCCGGGGTATCAGTGTAACGCCGCTGACCATCGACCCGGCGGAAAACAGAGACCTGCTGGCCAACTATCGGGATGTCAGTCGACAACTGGATTATCGGTTGCATTACAACGTGGGCACAGTGTCTTTGCTCGGTGGATTTGAATACCAGAAGCAACAGTCCGGGCAGAGCGGCACTTACGGAACCGCCGATAATAACGACGCTCAACGTTCTCTCTATGCCAATACGGAGATCAAATTGCTGGACGAATCCCTGTCGCTGGGCGTTGGCCTGCGTTTTGACGATTACGACAGCTGGGGAGAGGAGGTGACCGGCAATTTGGGGGTGGTATGGGATCTGTCCTCTGTCACCAGTGGTTACGCGAATCTGGGTACCAGTTTCAAGCCCGCGACCATGTCCCAGCTGTTCAATCCCGGTTATGGCGACAGTAGCCTGCAACCGGAAACCGGCCGTTCCTTTGAGTTGGGTATTCGGCATCACGCATTCGCAGATCGTCTGGAAACTGAACTGGCGTACTGGAACACCCGCATCGAGGACGTGATTTTCTTTGATTACAGCATCGCCAACCCCCGACGCAGTTCAGGATTTGGGCAGTACAACAACGGCCAGGAAGCCCGAAGCTCGGGCGTGGAGCTGCGCGCTTCCTACCAACTCTCTGAGCAATGGCGACTTGACGGCAATTACACCTACACCGACTCCCATCATCGCGCCGTGGGCGACGACTGGGCGCGCACCGTACAAATCGCCCGCAACAAGGCCAACCTGGGACTTCAATTTCAGGGAACAGCATTGAACCTGGGAATCAACGCCTATTATTCCGGACCGCGCCTGCGCTGGAAGGGCGATGTCGAGATGAAGGAATATCTGCGGTTTGACGCCTCTGCGCACTGGCAATTCAGGGAGGGGTTGGTGGTCAATGCGCGCCTTGAAAACCTGTTGGACGAGGACATAGAAGAGGGTCTGGGCTATGCGGCGCCCGGCCGATATGCGGTGGTGGGACTGGAATATCGCTTTCTCTAAGGCGAGGGGCAACAGAGCTGAATAATTCATGATGGACGGGATGGAGAGGCCGACAACGGGCAGCAAGCGTGTTGAGTCGCAAAGGCCTGGCCTCCGGTGGGCGCGACTGGTGCGTCCGGCGTGCGCCACGCTTGGTGGCTATTTTCTCGCCAAGCTCCTGGCGATGTTGCTCGGACTCGCATTGGCGTTCGCCGGCATGAGCGAGAGCGAAGCGGTGGTGACAGCCTCGATGCTGAGCTTTTTGCTCTATCTGTCGCTGCTGGTGTGGGGGTTCGCCGGTGGATTATTGTGGCCGCGACTGTTGGTGCTGGGGCTGCTGCCCGCGCTGTTGTGGCCATTGCTGCCCTATATTGCGAGAACAGGATTATGAGCGGCGATTTTCGGCGGTCAATGACAACGGTGCACAGCTGGGCGGGGGTAATGTTTGGCAGCCTGCTGATGGTGGTGTTCTGGATGGGCAGCCTGTCGGTGTTCGATCGCGAGATCGATCGCTGGATGATGTCAGATATCGAGGCGCCGGCGTTAAACCACGACAGCCTCTCGCAAAACGTCTCACTCGACAGCGTTTTACGCCCCCATATTGACGAATTGCTTGCGGCGGGTGCGAGACAGTGGGGAAGCAGTCTGCCGGACGAGCGCACGCCCTATTTCCGTTTTTTCTATCAGCGCGCCGACGGTGTGTTTGTCAGCGAGAAGATCGATCCCCACCGGGGCCTGCCCATCGGGAATGAAGGCCGGACAGGTAATGAGACGCTGGGGGCCAGCGGTTTTTTCTTCCCTTTTCACTTCCGGTTAAATCTGAACTGGAAGGGGCTGGGCCACAATCTGGTTGGCGCGGCGGCGATGGCAATGCTGCTTCTGCTGGTGTCCGGCGTCGTGGTACACCGGAAAATTATTGCGGAATTCTTTTTATTCAGGACCGATAAATCTTTCCAGCGCAACAACCTCGATCTGCACAATTTGAGTTCTGTGCTGGCTTTACCCTTTCATTTCCTGATCACCCTGTCCGGACTGATCGTGTTTATGTCAATTTACGTTCCGGATATCGGGCGACTGGTTTACACAGACAAGTCCGATGCCTGGGGCGCGTTTTATGCCGAGGCGGCGGATACCTTTCGGCGGCCACCGTCAGGTCGAACCGGTGGGCTGGCTTCGCTGGACGCCATGCGCGCGAAGGCAGAGGCACACTGGCGGGATGAAGTGGGTTTTATCCGGCTCCGTCATGCGGGTGATGCCAATGCTGTGGTTGAGATGGGGCGCCAGGTCGGAGGCGAGCTGAGCTGGAATATCGATAAAGTGTACTTTGATGCCGGCAGTGGCGAGCGGCTTTATGCCACCGACATCAAACCAATGATGCAACTGCAGCGCTTTTTTGTCGGGCTGCACTTTGCGCAGTTTGATCACTGGCCATTGCGTTTTCTCTATTTTGGCAGTGGGCTCCTGAGTTGCGTGATGATTGCCACCGGCTTTTTTTTCTGGCTGGCGACACGGCGCCGCCGGCACGAGAGGCAGGCGGTGGCTGGATTCACGGCTGTGGAGGCCGTCACTGTGGCCAGTACAACGGGCCTGTTACTGGCGACGCTTGGCTACCTGGTCAGCAACCGGATTTATGCGCTGACAGAGGTGCCGACTCCCAGGGCACTGTTTGAAACCGGTGGGTTTTACGCCATCTGGCTGCTCAGTCTCCTGCACGCTTTGGGGCGCCCGCTTGCGGTAGCCTGCCGTCAACAGCTCGCCGCCATTGTCATGGCGGGCTTGGCCGCACCGCTGCTCCATTTTCTTGGTGGCGGCAGTGCTTCGACGCCTGGTATCGGGGCCGAACAGACCGGCGTTGCCGGGGTGAATCTGGGCCTGCTTGGCATCGCCCTGATGGCCTGGTGGGCACGCGGGCGCATGTCCAGCGCCGTGCGGTGTGAAGCGCAAATGCCGGGGGTGGGGGCATGAGTGCTTTGCTGCTTTCGATGCTGTGTAACTTTCTGGCGATGGCGCTGCTTGCCCTGGAGCAGGACCGCCACTGGCGACGGGTGATGTCAGACGCGCCTCGACAGCGTCGATCGAACCGGAGGCTGGCGGTGGTGATACTGCTGGTGGGTTTGGCATTTTGCGTAACCGATGAGTCGCGCGGCTTTGCGGTGCTGTACTTTGCCATGGGTACCGGTTTCGCTGCCCTGGTGGTGGCGATGTGCCTGAGTTTTTGTCCCGCGGCACTGCGATCAATTGCGAAATGGTCCGGAGGTTGCCGGGCCCCGGCAACCGCGGGATCAGCGTTATCGGCATCTGCGCAAGGCGATTTGACAGATTCCAACCCAATCGGTCGCCCTGCGGCCGCAACCATCCCTCGTTCCTGTATTTCTCCCAAAAGCCGCGAAAGCGCAAACGGAAAACTTTGATGATGACTAAATCGACTGGAACCCTGACTTCCCATTCGCGCGTCCGTTGGATAGGTGGCCACACCTATATCAGTCTGTTGGCTTATCTGCTGTTGATATTTGGCCTTGTGCCGGTTTTGCAGGCGAAGCCCCAATCGACCCTGGTTATTGTATCGGACCGATCGGCGCCAACGCTGGTGGCCGGGGCGCATCGTTATCTGGAAAAGCATCCGGATGCGTCCCTGAGCATTCGCACTGTCAGCCAGGTCGAACGTTTGGACGAGCGCCAGTTGCAGTCCCTGTTGAATGAGAGTTCGACCCTGATGCTGGCTGGGGTATTTGGTGAATCGGTGGAGCGCCTGTTGGCGATGCATTATGCCGCTGGCCAGCGGCACTTCGTACTGCACAGTGACAACCGTTTGATGGCTCTGCAACGGGATGCGCGGGGGGAGGCCTTTGATGAGGAATTCAGCCGCCAGTTTGTCGGCAGCGAGGGGTTGTCACTGAACGCGGAATCCCTGGCGCAAAGCCAGCAACGCTATCCGCAATACCGGGACTGGTTGCAGGCGCGCGCCTACTGGATCAATCGCTCGACAGCCAATGCGGAAGCGCTGATTGCACTGCTCGACGGGCAAGCGGCGGCACCCTTGCGGGAACAGTCGTCACTGCGTTTTGCGTTACACCAGGGGGGAGAGGCACGTTGGCTTGACAGCGCCGGTCTGGGCCGGGATCTGCGGCCGGGGCACCGCACTCTCTGGCTGCTGGATCACAATACCGGCGATCTTAACGGCGACTGGGCGCTTCATCGACAGATCTGCGGAGCGGGGAACTGGCAGTGCGTGTCGATACTCGCGACCTGGGGGCAGCCCAGTGTTGAGGCCGTTGAAACCATCGCCCGCCTTATGGCGGATCGCATGGCGGGGACACCGGCGGCGGTTCTGACGCTGCAGGATTTCGTCATCGGTGGTGGCGAAGGTCGGGAGACGGTCACGGAGCGCCTGCGGGAGCTTGACCTGCCTGTGCTCAAAGGGCTTCGGGTCATGGAGTTGAGCACGGCGGACTGGGCGCTCTCTTCCCAGGGCCTGCCGGCAGATTCGATACACTACCGCCTGGCCATGCCGGAACTGCAAGGGGTGAGTCAGGCGCAGATTCTGGCGCTGGCCTCGGAGTCGGAGATCGACCCAGCGACAGGGGCCTTGCTGCGCCGCAGTCAGCCTGTTGCCGCGGCCATTGCGCAGCAAACCCAGCGCTTACAGAAATGGCTGACACTGCAGGAAAAGGCCAATGCCGACAAGCGAATCGCCATCGTCTATTACAACCACCCACCGGGACGGCACAATATCGGCGCCGACAATCTCAATGTGCCGGAAAGCCTGTTGGAAATGTTGCGCGCGCTGAAGTCGGCGGGGTACCACACCGGCGAGCTGCCGGCGACATCCAAGGCGCTGCTGTCCATGCTCCAGGCCCGTGGCGTGAACCTGCCCGAGGACCGCGAGGCGTTGTCGGCCATGTCGACACAGATTGCGACCATGGACAACGACACCTATAAGAGCTGGTTTGATCGCTTGCCGGTAAAGCTGAGAGAGGAGATGGTGAAGGGGCCGTTGGGCGAGCTGCACCAGCGAATGGTCGCGCAGCTGACCGCACTGTGTGATCTCGACGACCTGACACTGCGCCAGTCGCGGCTGGCGCTGCTGGAGGAGAGCCTGCACGGCACGGCCACCAACCTGCATCACGCGCTGGACGGCGTGCGCCACCGGGGGCGCGAACGGGCGCTTGCCCTGCTTGAGCAGTTGGAAACCGAGTACAAAAAATTGATTGACGCCACCCGTCGCGGCGCGACACTCAATTGGCGCGCCAGTGAAGAGCGCCTGAACGCCCTGGTCGAGATGGGTATTGAGGGCATTCGGGGCTGGGGCGAAGCGCCGGGCAAGGTGATGGTGTGGGAGGATAAGCTACTGATCCCCGGCCTGCAGTTTGGCAATATTTTCATCGGCCCCCAGCCGCCGCGGGGCTGGGAGCTGAACGAGGAGCTGCTGCACGCCAACCTGTCATTTCCGCCGCCACACCAGTATCTGGCCTTCTATCACTATATCCGCGATCAATTTGGTGCGGACGCGGTCGTTCATGTGGGTCGCCACTCCACCTATGAATTCCTGCCCCGGCGTGGAGCCGGTCTCGGCGAGGACGACTATCCGATGGTCGTGGCCGGCGACCTGCCCGGTATTTATCCCTATATCGTTGACGGGGTGGGGGAAGGTATCCAGGCCAAGCGTCGCGGACTGGCGGTAATGGTGGATCACCTGACGCCGCCCCTGGCCGTCACCGAACTCTACGATGGCCTGCTCGAACTGCGCCAGTTGGTTGAAAGCGCGGAAGCCGCCAGCGACGATACCAGTCGTCATCGCGCGGTCGCCACGCTGCGGGAAAAAATCGATGAACTGGGCCTGCGCGAAGAACTGATCGCCAGCATGGACGAAGAACTCAAGGTGCGCAGTATCGGCTTTGACCAGGTCGGGGAGAGCCTGTTGCTGCATGAGGTGGGGCATTACCTCACCCACCTGCAGGAGGGTTTCATGCCCTTGGGCCTGCATGTGTTTGGCCGCGACTGGAGCGCGGAAGGTGTCGAAACCATGCTCTCCTCGATGAGCCAGGGCGGGGCCGACCAGGCGCAACAACGCCAATGGCGACGGCAACTGAGCGCTTCGCCCAAAGCGGAAATGACGGCGCTGCTCAACGGCCTCAACGGTCACTTTGTGGCCCCGGGCAAAGGCAATGACCCGGTCCGTACACCGGAGGCTTTACCCACGGGCCGGAATTTCCACGCGTTGGATGGCGGCTTGCTGCCCACCAAGCTCGGCTACGACGTCGGCAGGCGCATGGCGAGTGAGATCCTCGCTGGCGCCAGTGGCGAGGTTAACGCGAAGGAGAAGAGCGGAGCCAATAAGCAGGGGGTGATTTTGTGGGCCTCCGATGCCGTTCGGGACGAAGGTGCGATGGTTGCCTTTGGCATGAAGTTGCTCGGGGTACGTCCGCAATGGAACAGTCGCGGTATCGTCAAAGGCCTGGAGCGGTTGCCGCTGAGTGAGGATCAGCCCCGGCGGATGGATGTTGTGTTCACGACCTCGGGCCTGTTTCGGGACCTGTACGGCAAACACCTTGAGTTATTGGACAAGGCGGTACTGCTGGCACTGGATGCCAGTAGTGAACGGCTGCGCCGCGATTATCCGGCACTGAGCCTGGCGCTGACGGAAGCCCTGAAACCTTTGGGTGAAGCCGCCATCGGCGGCGATGAACCGCTGGCGCTGAATCAGGTGGCGACCAACTGGCTTGCCGAAGCCAGGGCAGCACTGGCGGCACAACCCCGGATCAGCCGGGCGGAGCTGGGACGCAGTGTCAGCCTGCGGGTATTTGGCATTGCGCCGGGGTCCTACGGCGCCGGCGTCAACCGCATGGTGGAGCGATCCGGTTCCTGGCAGGATCGTCGACAACTGGGCGAGGTATACCTGAAGCGCATGGGTCACGCCTACGGCGTGGGGTTGAGCGGTGCACCGGCAGGGGAACGCTTTCGCGAGCAGCTGGCCGGCGTGTCCCGCACCTTCCTGGGCCGGGCCAGTAATCTTTACGGCCTGATCGACAACAACGACGCCTTCGACTATCTGGGGGGCCTTAATCTGGCCGTGGAAACCGTCACAGGCAAGGTGCCGGACAGCGCGGTCATCAATCACGCCAGCAACGAAGCGCTGCGCATCGACAGTTTGCAGGACGCCGTGGCTGCCGAACTGCGCGGACGCTTTTTTAACCCCCAGTGGATCAAGCCGCTGATGAAGGAGGGCTATGCCGGCGCCCGCACCATGGGCAGCGAGTTTGTCGAATACCTGTGGGGTTGGGAAGCCACCAGTCCGGAGCTGATCAGCGATGCGGTCTGGAAGGAGTTGAAGACGGTTTATATCGACGACGGTTTGCAGCTCGGCCTGGATGATTTCCTGGCCGAAGGTGACAACCGTTATGTGCAGACCAATATCCTGGCCGTGATGCTGGTGGCCATCGACAAGGGATTCTGGCAGGCCTCGCCGGAAACCATCGCCCAGCTTTCCGGGCAGTTTGCCGACAATATCATTGAACACGGCAATCCCGGCAGCGGTCATACCCACGCCAACCATCCCATGTATGAACTGGTCAAGGCGCAACTCAGTGCACAACGCGCCGCCGAGCTGGAAGCGGTACTGGCGGGCAGTCGCATGGAAAGCGAGGCGGTCAGCGATGCGCCCAGTGTGATCAGGGAAGTACAGCTCGATAGCGCGCAGTTGGATCAGGCCAGGATTGAGCCTTCGCCGGCAGATCCGTCCAATGAGAGAACAGACCAGCCGGTTGACGTGGTCGAGCCCGATCGGGAAAGCGCCATTGCCGAGTCAGTTTTATCACCGTTACTGTACGTTGTTGTCGCCGCCTGCCTGCTCCTGTTTGGTTTCGGTGTGCGGCGCGGAATGAGAGGAGTTGCCTGATGTCGTCAAGTATTTCGCTGGCCCTTATGCACCAGCTGACCAGCCTGTTGCTGGAACCGGTGGTGTGGGCGCTGTTGTTTGCCGTCGCTGTGGCGGTACTGGAATGCGGTCTCGCCATTGGCGAGCGCTGGAGCGGTATCGCCCGTATTCGTGCCCGTGGCACGCGCCAGATGCTTCTGGATACCGGTCGGCGCGGCATCGAGCGGGCGGATTTTATCGCCCGCATGGCGCCGATGCTGGGTTTGATGGGCACCCTGATACCGTTGGGGCCGGGGCTCGCCGCTCTCGGTGAGGGCGAGTTGCGGATTTTGACCACTGCCATGACGGCGGCTTTCGATACCACGGTAATCGGTTTGCTGGCGGGTATGGCCGGCTTTGTGCTGGGCCGATTGCGGCGCCGCTGGTACGACCAGGCGCTGACCGAACTCATCTCGGAACAGGACAGCCAGGCGTGCGCCGAAGCGGGTTCCGCAAACATCATAAACGCTGCCCTCGCTGTTCCGGTACCGCCCCCGGCGGAAGTTCGTGTCGACGACACCAACCGTCCTGCCAAGGCAGAGCGCATCAGGGAGCCCGAACATGGATAACTGGCGGCGCAGTCATTTCTTTGATCAGGACGCGGATCCACTGGGCCCGATGGCGAATCTGGTGGACATCATCCTGGTTTTCGCCTGCGGACTGATCGCGGCACTGGTGGCTTTCAGCCCGGATCTGCAGGGCCACTTCGACACCAGTCGACAGCAGCGCGATCTGTCATTGGGAGAGGAACTGCCCACGGCGCCCGAGGGCGTGCAATCGCAAATGCAGTCGGGTAGCGGTTACGAGTCGCTGGGCCAGGTTTACCGCGACCCAAAGACGGGAAAGCTGATTCTGATCGGTTCGTCGCAGTGAGCCGGTTGTGAGTGGGCGACCTTTGCTTGGTGAAATCGAAAACCAAGTGGCCATTGGTGGCTCAAGTCTTATCGTCGGTGAGTTGTAGAGCCTGAATCCGGGATTTGGCCAATTCCGACGCGCGCGCTTTCATCTCATCTGGCATATAACTATGGCTGATCAGTTCCAATATCTGCTTTTGTTTGGTTCTTAGCTTGGTAATAAAAGTTCTGACAGGTTTTTCATTAAGATCGAGGCGCCGTCCAAGCTCCAGGAAGTCGTGCCCGGTATAGTAACCGTAGCGGGTATACATGTCGGTAAAGTGTTCGTTGCCATCTTCCTTATCGTGAAGCAAACCCAGGGCCAGCAGGCCCAGGCCTGATTCCCCGCTTCTAAAAGCATCGCAAAACAACATGTCGTAGTTGGGTGTGAGGCGATCATAATAGCGGCCGGTGTTATCCGGGAGGCGTTGAACACTGAAATTTTTCAGGTGCAGATCATCATTCCCGATGGCGTAAGCCAATATGACTCGCCTCACGAAATCCAGTATTACCGCCTGCTTCCCGTTTGTGGCTTCATCGATCAGCTTTCCCGCCTCTTCATATGTTTTCCCATATTTATTGTCGCTCTCCATGTCGAAGCATTGCATGAGGTCTTCCTGGTGCTGCTTGATACCCCCTTTGAGACGATCAAAACGCCTGGTTATGTAAGCCAGCTCTCCCCCCTGGAAGGTCACCAAACCACAGAGAGCCGTTTCAATATCCAGAAGTCGGCTGACCTGCATTGCGGCGTGTTCATTTTCTGCCGCACAGGGGTCTTCTTCCGGGCTGGGTTTCAGTATGTATTCACCGCCCTGGGTAGTTGCCTCAAGCTCATGGTTTTCATTCACTTTCAGGGAGAGTTTTTGCTGAACGCCTGAAATCGACATGCCCTGGACTTTTTGCTTGCTGCTTTGGAAAAATTCTGACCGGGAAAACGGCAATTCAGGGTTAACCCTGGTACTTCCAAACAGCGCTATAAATTCACCGTTATGGTACCCGGCGGGCCTTTCGTTCCCGGTCAGCGTCTTCAAGCTGATTTTGCAGTATTCAGTTTTCATCGCTTTCGAATGTATCGTGTTGCTCACATTGTGCTCAAGGTGCTATTTCTCTTTTGGTATAACGGTTACCGCACCCACCAAGTCTCGACCGTTCATCAGGAGCAAACCAAAACGGTCGTTTTCGTCGATTTTCTGTTCTTGTGACTGGAGTCTTCGCAGCCACCCTTCCGACACCAGGTTTTCAAAAAAGCCTGGCAGGCGCTTGCTGGCAAATGGCGTCTCTCTCAATGGAAAGGTGAAGCTGATCGGGACTCCGCCGGCGAGATAGTTCTCGTCATAGGTAAACTCAAAGCCTTCCGCGGTCTCGGTGAGTTCTCCGGCCAGTCGACCGTTGTAATAGATAAGTGCCTTGCGATCCATATCAGCCTATCCACAGCCTCATGCCCAGCGCGCGTGCAACGCTGTGCACACTGTCCAGGCGTGCGCTTGCATGACCGTGTTCGATTTTATTCAGGGTGGCATAGGCAACACCGGAAAGTTCGCAGAGGTCATTCAGCGTTAAGCCCTGTTTTTTGCGCTCCGCCCGTATGCGTTGACCAGCTTCCTCAATGGGGGAAAAAGATTCTGACCGCAGGGACATCGCCGCGGCTTTTTGGGCTTCCAGAATACGTTTCTTCATTTCAGCCAGCAGTGTCTCAGTATCCAGGTTTTCCAGCTGCTTGATTTCCTTTGAATTTGCTTTGTTCATTTGGCTATACCGAGCTTTAAATAATGTTTAATTTATATTAAATATTATACTCTCTGGTGGTTTAAATATTTTACTATATATATTTATCTATATTTTTGCGTAAGTGTATATAAAAACATATATCTATACAATAATATTTCTTATGATGAATAAATTGTTATATTAAATGGCATATTATATTCTATGTAATATATATTTGATGTTGTCGAAGAAATAAGCTCGCTCGTAACTAAAACTTGAAAACCAGCTAACCAACCTGTTTCTTGAACCGGTCGTGGTGGGTATGTCTATGCCTGGTGAATTTGAAATCCATGTGTCAATGGCTGGCTCAATTCCTTTCGTCATTCATGGGAAGGTTTTTAAGGGCTTCCGGCCACAGCGTTCTGGCTTTATCCAAGACGTCATCGAGATGTGGCTTTATGGCTCGCTAGGGTATGTGGGATCTATCAGTTCATGATTGAAAGTGGGTCATGATAACAGCGTACCAGTCTTTGGTTTTTCCCAGATTCAACGCATGCTTTTTCTCATCCTCGATATATACCCTGGTGGTTAGTGTCTCGTAGGCTGGAGATAGGCGTGGAATAACGCGATTGGCGTACAATAGACTCCAGTTTTTAAGGTGGGCATCACCATTGGTCAGAAGTGTGTTGACCAATCGCCTAACGCGTTACCTTTAGAAAGGTTGTAGCGTACGTCTTTTTCCTTCATGGAGAACTTCATCTGAATGCAGGCCAGAGAAAACTTGTTTTCTTGCGTGCCTTTGTTGAGTTTTCAGATGGAGCGGGTCGAATTTTGGCGCAAAGCCCGGGTCAATTTCTAGTGCAAATTAACACTTGTTCAGAGCTTTGTGTGAAATAGGCTCCATTTGAGCCAGGTGCTGCCATTGATCTTGAATGGCGTTAAGTTCGTTATCAACAAAGGAACTATTACCCGATAATCTTGCTTCTTTGGCAGGGACTTTCTCATTGAAGAAAATCCAAAGATGCGCGCCGTTGCCTGAACGGGAAATTTCAATGGTATGTGGTATTTCAAAACTTCGGCAGGCTTGCGACATCGCTTTCACTTCGTCCTGCCAGTGACCTTTGTCGAAATCAGCTGCGAGAAAATAGCATGTGTTATCATGCATCAACGGGTAGAGCCCAACCACTTGTTGCCCAGCCAAGTGGCGATAAATGATCTGGTCATTGATTTCGGTGAATAGCCGATGATTACAGTCTTGGCATTTGACGCGGGATTTGTGGCAGATTCCTTGTACCCACTCATTGTTGCAGGCGACAGAATAACCACTGCGACCTTGTTTATTTTGCGAGCGGTTAGCAAAAATATCGGTTCGGCCGCGAAACAAACCTCTGAAAATGGCAATCTTTTGTTCTGGTGAATATGAGTTCGAGTCAGGCGCAATTGGCGGGGACTGTTGAAGTTGCCTTCTGAGAGTTAGAAGCCGCTTTTTCTGCTCTTCAAGCTCAGCGAGTCTCGCATCAATCTCGGCAATGCTTTGAGAGTTTTCACGCTTAAGCATGCGCTTGCGGCGGCTTGATCAGGGACTCTGCTGGAATGCCCAATCCTTCATGCAGGTTCCAGATCATTTTCAAGGTAAGAGAACGCTTATGGTTGAGAATCTCATATACTCTATTGCTTTTACCAATCATGGGTTCGAGATCTTTTACCGTTAATCCTTTGCGCTCCATCTCGAACTTGATCGCTTCAACAGGGTCTGGCAGGTCCATAGGGAAGTGTTTGGCTTCATAAGCCTCGATAAGCGTGACCATCACATCAAGCTTTTCACCTTCTGGTGTGTCAGGGTCTGCCATCATCAGGCTTTCAATTTCTTTTAATGCCGCTCGGTAGTCGGCATCATTTTTAATAGGTTTGATGTCCATAGTGTTTCCTCCGGCAATTAAATAGTTTGTACATCAATCTTGTCGTATTGCGCATGGGTGCCGATGAATCGAATGTAGACTACGCGAAAGGCGTAGTTGATCCATACGACCAGGCGATACTTATTCCCTGCAATATTGAAAACCACACGCCCATCTTTAAGTATGCTGGCATTTCTGAAGCCCTGTTTAACATCGGTAGGTGCGCTCCAGTCGGCCGCTAAGGCATGGCGGTACCAGGCGAGTGTTGGCTCTTTAGTATCCATGTACTCTGGGTGTTCTTCCCAGAAAGCTTTCAGTGTCGATAAGGCAATGAGTCTCATAAAGCCAATGGTAGTCCCAAAACGGGACTATTCCAATCAAAATTTACTGGAGAATCAATAGGAATGAATATCAAGTACTTATGACCCAAAGAGAGCTCTGTAATCGCTGGCAGGTAAGCGAAGCAACACTGGAACGATGGCGGTCCGAGGGTATTGGTCCCATTTACGTAAAACTGGGTGGTCAAGTCAGGTACCGGCGCGAAGATGTGCTGGAATATGAGGCCAGTTGCTTGAGAAAAAGTACGTTTGAAGCTGTTTGAGGGTGAGTGAGTAGGTAAAAGCCCGCATTTGCCCTCATATCCTGATAGTAAAATTGCGGGTAAATAAAAAGCCCTAATGGCTGGTGAGGGCTCATTAGGGCTATTTACAAGATGGTGGAGCCTGACGGAGAGAGTTTGAACCAGGTTTTGGATATTTTGGCGGATTGGAACAAGGTACTCAAGGGGTCTTGTTTGGATGATGATCCGTATCAGGAAGAAGAACCCGAACCATTTTTTCCATAAGCGCTCCATCACCTTAATTGCTTTTTACTTGCCAAAATAGTTCTCAGACTGCTATATTCATAAATGGCATATATGAATATAGCAGAAAGGTATGGATATGGCCTCAACAAGTTTAACCCTCGGCGAACATTGGGAAGTTTTCATTAAAAATGAAATTGCCAGCGGACGTTATGGTTCTGCCAGCGAAGTGGTGCGCGATGCCCTGCGTAATCTGGAAGAGCGCAAAGCGAAGCTGGAAGCACTGCGTAATCATTTAAGTGAGGGGGCAAGGCAAGCCCAAGCCGGTGAATTCGTCAATCAGCCATTGGATGAAATGCTCTCGGAATTCAGAGAAAGCTAAAGAATGTCAGGAATATTCAATCTCACGCCCCGTGCCAAGGATGATTTACGCAATATCTGGCGCTATAGCTTTGAAGTGTGGGGCGAGGCGCAAGCCGATAAATATGTCACCGAGATTTACGAGCGGTTTTCATGGTTGGCGCAGCGTCCACAAATTGGCAAGCATCGCTCTGACATTGAGGAAGGCTACCATTGTTTTCCTCAAGGTTCGCATCTGGTCTTTTATCTCGTCCACGACGGGCATATTGATATTATCGGTGTGCCGCATAAAGAAATGGATGTGCTCAATTATTTTGATAGTGGGGGGTAAAGCCTGATAAAAACCGGCTTATTCACTTTCTTCTAATTTTTTTGCCAATTTTTCAAAACCTTCTGGATCATCCCACGCCTTATCAATCAAATAGTTCATAAAATTCCAAACGCGGTCTATAGAATCTTTCTTTTCCTCAAGCGTTGCGTCCATATCTTCTAGGAGCGGTAAGCATTCATTATATATGTCTTCCATAGAAGTTCCTTTCATCGTTCAAAACGACCCTATAGGACTCGAACCGCGAAAACTTCATAAAAACAGTGAGTTATGATTTTTATCCAGAAAAACGGAAAATTGCGTTACGAAAAATCCTTTTAAAATCAAAGAGATCCGATATGGTGGAGCCGGGGGGAGTTGAACCCCCGTCCGTCAGCACTCCGCCGTAGGCTCTACATGCTTAGATCCACCTATTGATTTAGCGAATTACAGCCCGGCGGGCAGGACGTAAAGCGCGATCCTGATTTAGGTTTAGCTGATCCACCCCAGGCAGGCTTCACGGCGATCCAGTTCTATTTGACAGTCAGTAGCGCGGTACTGGCACCTTGCTAAAGACCGCTAGCGGAACTATGCCACTAGGTGGTGCTTAGTGGACTGCTTACGCAGCCAGGGCGGCACCGTAGTTGTCATCGTTGGCAACTAATAAGTTACAGCTTTGGATTAACGTGATTGGCTGTCATCACGACATGCACCTAAGGTTTTGTCACCGGCGTCGAATCCTAATCGGCCCCTTGGAAGGTGGATTGTAACCTATATCCACAAGATGGGGGCGAATTAAATGAGATCAAGCCCCTAAACCAGGCTCTGTACAAAGGCCGCCAGGATCAGGATGGGACAGAACACCCGCACATACATCGGCCAGATCTTCCAGAACAGGCTGTTTTCGATATTGGGGCTGCCCGCTTTCAGCTCCTCCAGCAGGGTGTTGCGGTGCATGATCCAGCCGGCGAAGACGCACAGCATGACCCCCAGCAGCGGCTGACTGTATTTGGTGGTCAGGTCCACTACGAAGCCGAACAGGCTGGCGAAGTTGCACACGATCAGGGCGCTGATGGCGAAGATAACGCCGCCGATCACCAGGGTGGCTTTGCGGCGGGGGATGTCGGTCTTCTCCACAGTGAGGGATACGGGCACCTCCAGCATGGAGATGGAGGAGGTGACGGAGGCGATACTCATCAGCACGAAGAAGGCGAACGCCACAAAGGGACCGGCCGCGCCCATGGTGTCGAACACCGCCGGCAGCACCTGGAAGATCAGGCCGGGGCCGGCAATCAGCTCGCCGCTCTCGGTAAAGATGGCGGTGCCGTGGTGTTGGGCCACGTACATGGCCGGGATAATCAGCAGCCCGGCGGAAAACGCGATACCGGCATCCACCAGGGTCACCAGCACGCCCATGCGCGGCAGGCTCTCATCCCGGCTGAGGTAGGAGCCGTACACCAGCATGGTGCCCACACCCAGGGAGAGGGAGAAGAAGGCCTGGCCCATGGCGTTGATAATCAGTTTGGGTTCCAGGGCGCGGCTGACATCCGGCAGCAGGTAGACGGCCAGGCCCTCGGTGGCGCCCTCCTGGAACAGCACATAGACAATCAGCAGGAACAGCAGGGCGATCAGTACCGGCATCAGGCGGGAGGACCACTTCTCGATACCGTTTTCCACTCCGGAGCTGATAATCCAGATGGTGAGGCCGGCGAAGATGGCCCCGGTGATCAGGTTGCGAGTGACGGAGTCGGTGACCAGCCACTGGGTGGCGGCTTCCAGTCCCAGGGTGCTGGTGACCGGCTCGGCCAGGTAGGCCAGCATCCAGCCGGCGACGATGGTGTAAAAACTGAGGATCAGGCTGGCGACTATCACCCCGTAATAGCCGACGCCGGCGCCAAGGCGGCTTACTGCCGGGGTGTGGCCGATGGAGTCGAGGGCGGTGACGATATTGGCGCGGGCGTGGCGGCCGATCACCAGTTCCGCCATCAGGGCGGGGTAGGCCAGTATGAAGGCCAGTATAAAGTAGACCATCACGAAGGCGGCGCCGCCATTGCTGGCCGTTTGTGTGGGGAAACCCCAGATGTTGCCCAGGCCGACAGCCGAACCCGCCGCCGCCATGACAAACCCCAATTTGGATGAAAACTGACCCCGGGGAGCGCTCATACTGTGTCGTCCTTATTCTGTTGTTATTGTCGTTCTGGCCAGGGTTCGACGCACGATAGTCTGGCGACGGCGGCCTAGCGCTGGTTGTCTTGCAGGATACGCTGCTTCTGGCGGTTCCAGTCGCGTTCCTTTTCGGCTTCGCGTTTGTCGTGGGTCTGCTTGCCCTTGGCCAGGGCGATGGCGCACTTGACCAGGTGGTTTTTCCAGTAAAGCGCGGTGGCCACCACGGTGTAGCCTTTTTGCTCCACCGCCTGTTGCAGCTTGGCAATCTCCTTGCGGTTCAGCAGCAGCTTGCGCGGGCGGTTGGGTTCGGTCACAAAGTGGGTGGAGGCCGAGGTCAGGGGTTGGATCTGGGCGTTCAGCAACCAGGCTTCGCCGTTTTTAAAGTGCACATAGGTGTCGACGATCTGCACCTTGCCCTCGCGCAGGCTTTTACTTCCCAGCCCTGCAGGGACAGGCCCGCCTCGAACTTCTCCTCAAAGGAGTAGTCGAAGCGCGCCTTTTTGTTTTGTGCGATGGTGTTATCGAGTGTTTTCTTTTTTTGCTTCTTGGCCATGGCGCGCATTATAGGCGCAAGTCCATGGCCGAGCTAGCGCAATTGCATGGCCGGGCCAGGGCATCTTCACAGCGACGGCGCGACACAGCAATTGCCCTGATTCTAGAGTAATTCCAGCAGGTCAATCGCAAAGTACTTGATCAATACCGTATTGATAAAGATCAGCAGCAGGATCACCGGGATAAAACTGCGCAGGGAGAAGTTGACGTAGCGCTCGAACAGGGTGCCCTTGAAGCCGGGGTTGCCCTGCTCCAGCTCCTCGTCGAAGCGGGCTTTCTTCCAGCGGTAGCTGACCATCATGCAGATAATAAAGCCGTTCAGGGGCAGGATGGTTTCGTAGAAGACATCAATAATCAGATCGAACAGGGACTTGTCGACGCCGCCATAGTGGAGAAAGCTGGTTAAAAAATCCACCCGGCCAAAAGAGAGGGAGCTGGCCAGGGAGAATATCACCATGGTGATGCCGAGGGTTGTCAGCGCCTTCCGCCGCGAGTGGCATAGCTGGTCCATACTGCCCGATACCGGCACTTCGATAATGGAAACCAGGGAGGTGAGGGCGGCAAAAAATACCAGCAGGAAAAAAACGCCGGCGACAATACTGGCGCCGATAAAGCCGACAGTGTCCTGCATGGCGAGGAAGATCTTCGGCAAAAAGGTAAATATCAGGGAGATGGACGAGTCCGAGAGCTCGTCGGTGTTGGTATTGGGATTAAAGGAAAAAATCGCCGGCAGAATCAGCAGGCCGGCGATAAAAGCCACGCCGGTATCGCAGATGGCGACCATTTTGGCGGAAAAGGGAATATCACTGCTCTTGTCCATATAGGAGCCGTAGGTGATCAGGATACCCATCCCCAAAGACAGAGAGAAAAACGCCTGGCCCATGGCGCTGTTGATCACCTGCGGGGTCAGTTTGCTGAAATCTGGCACCAGGTAGTACTTCACCCCGGCCAGGGCGTTGTCCTGAAAGAGTACAAACACCACCAGCCCCACCAACATCAGGAACAGCGACGGCATCAGCACCTTGGCCGCGCGTTCGATACCTTCCTTGACGCCGTTGATCAAAATCACCGCCACGGTCGCGGTGACCAGTGCCAGGTAGAAGAAAATGCTGTTGCTGTTAATAAACTCGCCGAACTGCTGGGCGTCCGCCAGCTGTGTCAGTTTACCGGTGACGATGGCGCCCAGGTATCCCAGTACCCAGACGGTAATTACCGAGTAAAAAACGGCGATCATATAGGGCGTGATCAGTACCAGCCAACCGCCCAGTGGCCAGAGTTTGCTGTCCGGCGCGAAGTGCAGGTAGGCCCCGAGGGGGTTGCGTCGACTCTGGCGACCCGCTGCCAGTTCCGCCAGCATGACCGGCAGACAGACAAAAAACACGAAGATGGCGTAGACAAACAAAAAGGCCGCACCGCCGTTTTTAGCGGCATTGACCGGGAAGCCCACCAGGTTGCCGATACCGACGGCGGATCCCGCTGCAGCCAGGATAAAGCCCAGGCGGGAGCCAAACTGTTCTCTGTTTTCCATGGATTGCCCCATCGTTGTTGGTTATTTTGCGGGCACTGCTGACCCTGTTTCACTCTGGGCGAGATACTACCAAGTTTGCCCCGGGCTGTCCTTGCGGAAGGTTGGCGGTTGGCTTGGCGCCGCCGAATCACTACAATTCCCGGCTTTGCCGGTTTTATTTCAGCCGCTGGCATACTGTCCCCGGGAGATCCAATCGACGTGGCCCATATTGAACGCTCAGCCCTGGTTCCCTATTCCGCCCAGCAGATGTTCGACTTGGTGAACGATATTGAGGCCTACCCCCAGTTTATGGAGGGTTGCGTCGGTGCCGAATTGTTAAGGTGCGAGGGCAATGAGTTGGAGGCGCGCCTGGAGCTGAGCAAAGCGGGGATCAGCCAGAGTTTTGTAACCCGCAATCGCCTGGAGCCGCCTCTCGCCATGTATATGCGTCTGGTGGACGGACCTTTTTCGTGTCTGGAGGGCGTGTGGCGCTTTCAGCCACTGGCTGAGGATGCCTGCAAGGTGCAGATGACTCTGGAGTTCGAATTCAGCAACAAAGTGCTGGCCCTGGCGGTAAACAAATGGTTTGAGTCCATGGCGAACCGGCAGGTGGATAACCTCTGTGCCCGGGCCAAAACGATATACGGTTAGTCACTCGCTGGCCGGACGGGGCAATACACATGAGAATACGCATGAGAGTGAACAGATGACGGATATGGATCCGATCGCGGTGGAAGTGGCATACGCGCTGCCGCACAAGCAAAAAATCATCGAATTGCTGGTCAAGCCGGGAACCACCGCGTTTCAGGCGGTAGAGCAATCGGGAATTACCAAACTATTTCCCGAAATCGATCTGGAGACGGCAAAAATGGGGATTTTCGGTCATGCCCTGGGAACCAAGGGATTGCAACCGGCACGTCAGCACATTTTGCAACCGGGAGACCGGGTGGAAATATACCGCCCTTTGATTGCTGATCCCAAAGAAGCGCGGCGGCGACGGGCGGAAAAAGCCCAGGCGGGGCAATAGTTTGCCCTGTCACTGGCATTGAGCTTGAGGATTCCTCTTTGGACCCTAGGATTCCTCTTTAGATAGGTTGGGTGCGAAATCGCCGCTGATATGGCTCAGCTTATCGTCTTTAAAAAAGACGCTGATGCGCTCTTTTGTCACATTGTCCCGTGCGTCGCGCAGTACATAGAGATAGTCCCAGCGGTTCTGGTGAAAGGTGTCGGCAATTAACGGTGTACCCAGGACAAACCGCACCTGGCGTTTGGTCATACCCGGTTTTAATTGGTCGACCATGTCCTGGGTAATGATATTGCCCTGCTGAATCTCGATTTTGTAAACGCCGGGGAACTGGAAGTAGGAGCAGCCGGACAGGCAGGTCAAAAAGAGAGCTGTCAGGAGGTAGCGACAGGCTTTTTGCATAGCGGGGGTTCCACAAGTCAGATCGAACGAGGATAATACCCGAATAACGCAAACACTGAGAAGGGTCTGAGAGAAGAAAAATGGCGGTTGAAAATCAGGAGTTGCGCAAAGTTGGCCTAAAAGTGACTTTGCCACGAGTCAAGATCTTGCAGATCCTGGAATCCTCTGAGCAGCGCCACTTCAGTGCCGAAGATGTGTACAAGGCATTGATGGAGGCTGGCGAAGATGTGGGGCTGGCGACTGTCTACCGGGTGCTGACGCAGTTTGAGACCGCGGGCCTGGTGGAGCGCCACAACTTCGACAGTGGCCATTCGGTGTTCGAAATCGCCAAGGGCGAGCACCATGACCATATGGTTTGTGTGGAAACCGGTAAGGTTATCGAATTTCACAACGATGAAATTGAGGCCCTGCAGGATCGAATCGCCAAAGAACACGGTTACGAAATTACCGGCCACAGCCTGGTGCTCTACGTCAAACCGTTGGAAAAGAAATAGTTATTCAACCCCTCCCCGCCCCCCATAATAAAAATTCTTAATAGGTAATAGTGGAATAATAATGAGCGATAAGCCCCAAACGCTGAATATCAATATCGTGCAACTGGTCAACCTGGCGTGCAATCTGTTGCACCAGGGGTTTCTGAAACAACCCCGTGACAAGGCCAAGGCGCTGTTAAAGGAACTTAAGCAGGGCAAGCGTCCGAAGCTGGGTACTCTCACTATCGGCGAAAAAATTGAGGCACCCCTGCATCTGGAGCTGGATTATAGCGAGTTTCGCGGTGGTTTTAATTTTCCCGCGTTTGAAGCGGCACTCAAGGCCATGTTGCAGCGAATCAGTTTGCAGCTGCGGAAGAAAGAAGACTTGAATATCCTCACCAACGAAACGCAGGGCAGCGCCCTGGTGCACTTGCCTGGTGTGATTCAATCGCGGGACGGTCGCTTCAATGTGATGGTGATGTCGTTCGAATTGGGCAAACCCAAGGAAATTGGCATTCGGGTAATGTTTGTCGATCCCGATCAATACGAGGCGCTCAAGTCCGAAGCCGAAGATGTCGTCGATGAGGATGAGCCCGAAAAATAAAGGGCGTCCTAGCTGCCTGCCAGCATCTCCTCCGCGTGGGCGCGTGATTGCTCTGTAATCCCGGCCCCGCCCAGCATCCGTGCAATCTCCTCTATTTTCGCCTCGCCCTCCAGGGCCACCAGGCTCGATTGCGCGGATTTTTTGTTGGCTTGCTTGGTCACCTGCAGGTGCTGGTGACCCTTGCTCGCTACCTGCGCCAGGTGGGTAACGCAGAGTACCTGTCCCTTTTCTCCCAATGCTCTGAGTAACTGACCCACCGTATCGGCGGTGGCGCCGCCAATGCCCACATCCACTTCGTCGAACACCAGGGTGGGAATGGTGGAGGTCTGCGCAGTCACCACCTGAATGGCGAGACTGATGCGCGAGAGTTCGCCTCCGGAGGCCACTTTGGCGAGACTGCGCGGCGGTTGGCCGGGATTGGTGCTGATCAGGAACTCGATATCTTCCAATCCGTGACGGCCGGGGTTCTGGTTTCCGGTCAGGGCGATGTCCAGCTTGGCGGTGGACATGGCCAGGGCCTGCAGTTGCTGGTTGACTGCCTTGCTCAGGCGCTTGGCGGCGCGCTGGCGTTTGCCTGACAGATTGGTTGCCAGGTCCCGATACCGGGTTTCCAGCTCCGCCGTCTGCTGTTCCAACTGGTCCAACTGGGCATCACCGCCGGATAGGCGGGCCAGTTCCTCAGTCAGGGTCTGGTGAAGCTGGAGCAACTCGTCGGGGTGGATGCGATGCTTGCGGGCGATGTCATAGACGGCGCTGAGGCGCGCCTCCACCTGCTGCAGACGCTCGGGGTCGAGCTGGAAGCTGTCGATATGCTGCTCGATTTCGCGCTGGGCCTCCTGGACCTGGATCTGGGCGCTGGTCAGCAGTTCTTCCGCCTCACGCAGGGCGGCGGTTTTTTCCGGCATGTCGTTGAGCAGGTGCAGGGCCCGATGCAGGGCATCCTGCAAACCCTGGTCTTCCTGGCCACAGAGCGTTGCCAGCTGGTGACTGTTGTGCAGGATGCTCTCGGCATTGGCCAGGGTTTTCTGTTCGGCTTCCAGCCGGGGCAGCTCGTCCGGTTCCAGAGCCAGCTGGTCGAGCTCGTTGACCTGGTAGCTGAGCAACTGGAGGCGGGCACTGAGTTCCGCGGCATTGTCGCGCAGGACGATAAACTGCTCGTACCGGGTCTGCCAATCGGTAAACGCCTGTTTGACCTGCTGGGCCAGTTTTTGTTGGCCGCCAAAATCGTCCAGCAGGCGCCGGTGGGTGTCTTTTTTCAGGAGCGACTGGTGTTCGTGCTGGCTGTGGATATCGATCAGCATCTCCCCCAGGGTGCGCAGTTGGGTCAGGGTGACCGGTTGACCGTTGATATAGGCGCGGGAACGGCCCTCGGTGGTAATCACACGCCGCAGCAGGCACTCATCGGTACCCGCCGCTTCCAGGTCCTGCTGCTTGAGCCAGCGCTGGGCGTGCTTGAGTGCGCGAATATCGAAGGTGGCGTGAATGTCGGCGCGCTCGGCGCCGTTGCGAACCCGGTCGCCATCGGCCCGGTCCCCCAGTGCCTGGCCCAGGGCGCCGAGGAGGATGGACTTGCCGGCGCCGGTTTCCCCGGTTATCACCGTCATGCCGGCGTCAATTTCCAGATCCAGCTGTTGGACGAGGGTGAAATTCTGAATGCTGAGGTGGGTAAGCATCGCCTTTGCCTTGCCTTTGTCCTGTCTTTGTCTTTCTGTCTTCTTTCCTGCGATTTCCTTCCGTTGTTCTTCCCTCCGGGAAGCCCCAATCGCGGTAAAAGTATGGTTGTTTATACAGTATTTTTCCGGAAGCCGCCAGCATCGATGCGGGATTGAGAAATACCCCTTGAATGTTTGTGGCTAGCCCCCATATAGGCGGTTATTCAGGCGCGAGCCCTGGCGCTCGCCGAACGGGTGTTCCCGGATGCCCGGTTAGAACAGATCGAGTCAAACCAATTAGCGTGAAGCATAGAGACGGAGTCTAGCGTGTCAGATCAACAGCAAACCCCCGCTGAAAACGAAGAGCAGGTGGCCGCAGCCGAGGCTGCGGCGACCGAAACAACCAAGGCTGGTACGGACGAGGCCGCGAGCGCTGAGGCCGGTGATCCACAGGCACAGATCGCCTCCCTGACCGAGCAGCTGGAAGAAGCCAGAAACCAGGTGTTGCGGGCTCAGGCTGAGGCTCAGAACACCCGTCGACGTGCCGAGCAGGATGTGGAGAAGGCCCACAAGTTCGGCCAGGAAAAGATTATCAACGACCTGCTGCCGGTGGTGGACAACCTGGAGCGGGCCCTGGCGTCGATCGACGTCAATGACGAGGCCTTCAAGGCGGTGATCGAAGGTATTGAGCTGACCCACAAGTCCTTTGTCGACAGCCTCAAGCGCCACAAGGTGGAGCAGATCAATCCGGAAGGCGAGCCATTCGACCCGCAGCTGCACCAGGCCATGTCCATGGTGGAAAATCCCGATGTGGAGCCCAACACCGTGATCAATGTATTCCAGAAGGGCTACACCCTGCACGGCCGACTGGTGCGCCCGGCGATGGTGGTGGTGTCCAAAGCGCCCGCTTAGGGTGTTGTGCCGGGATCTGTTTCCCAGGGTTGAAATTCGATCAACAGGGCCAATATAGAGTACACCGGCGTTTAATTACGCAGCGCAAATTCCGGTCCCGCGCCTTCTGCGGTCGGCGTGAGACCCTGAACAAACTTACAGTGTTAGCCCCGCGCTATTTAACGCAGCCACTGTTAACGGACGATTTAGACAGTCAGTTTTTTGGAGATTACCAACATGGGTAAGATTATCGGAATCGATTTGGGGACCACCAACTCTTGTGTGTCCATCCTGGAAGGCGACAAGGCCAAGGTGATTGAAAACGCCGAAGGCGATCGCACCACGCCCTCCATCGTTGCCTTTACCGACGATAGCGAGATTCTGGTGGGCCAGAGCGCCAAGCGCCAGGCGGTCACCAACCCCCACAACACCCTGTTTGCGGTCAAGCGCCTGATCGGCCGTAAGTTCAAGGATGATGTTGTCCAGAAAGATATCTCCATGGTGCCCTACAAGATTGTCGCCGCCGACAATGGCGATGCCTGGGTTGAGGCCAAGGGCGATCAGAAGGCGCCGCCGCAGATTTCCGCCGAAGTCCTGAAAAAGATGAAGAAGACCGCCGAGGACTACCTGGGCGAGAAGGTCACCGAGGCCGTGATTACGGTGCCGGCCTACTTCAACGACTCCCAGCGCCAGGCCACCAAGGATGCCGGCAAGATTGCCGGTCTGGACGTCAAGCGCATTATCAATGAGCCCACCGCCGCGGCCCTGGCCTACGGCATGGACAAGGCCAAGGGCGATCACACCATCGCCGTCTACGACCTGGGTGGTGGTACTTTCGATATCTCCATTATTGAAATCGCCGACGTCGACGGTGAGCACCAGTTCGAAGTGCTGTCCACCAACGGTGACACCTTCCTCGGTGGTGAGGATTTCGACCTGCGCCTGATCGAGTATCTGGCCGCTGAGTTCAAGAAGGAAAACGGCATCGACCTGCACAATGACCCCCTGGCCCTCCAGCGCCTGAAGGAGGCGGCGGAAAAGGCCAAGATCGAGCTGTCTTCCAGCCAGCAGACCGAAGTCAACCTGCCCTACATCACCGCTGACGCCACCGGACCCAAGCACCTGGTGGTGAAACTGACCCGCGCCAAGCTGGAGTCTTTGGTGGAAGAGCTGGTGACCCGGTCCCTCGAGCCGGTGAAAACCGCTATCGCCGACGCCGATCTGTCCGTCAAGGATATCGACGACGTGATCCTGGTGGGTGGCCAGACCCGCATGCCGCTGGTACAGGAGAAGGTTAGCGCCTTCTTCGGTAAGGAACCGCGCAAAGACGTGAACCCGGACGAGGCTGTGGCCATGGGTGCCGCTATTCAGGGCGCGGTATTGGCCGGTGATGTGAAAGATGTATTGCTGCTGGACGTAACGCCGCTGACCCTGGGCATCGAAACCATGGGTGGGGTGGCAACGCCGCTGATCGAGAAGAACACCACTATCCCGACCAAGAAGTCGCAGATCTTCTCCACCGCCGAAGACAGCCAGACCGCTGTGACCATTCACGTGGTTCAGGGCGAGCGCAAGCAGGCTGCCCAGAACAAGTCCCTGGGGCGTTTCGACCTGGCTGATATTCCGCCTGCACCGCGCGGTATGCCGCAGATTGAGGTGACTTTCGACATCGACGCCAACGGCATCCTGCACGTGGGTGCAAAAGACAAGGCCACCGGAAAAGAGCAGTCCATTGTGATCAAGGCCTCTTCCGGTCTGTCCGATGACGAGATCGAAAAAATGGTACAGGATGCCGAGGCCAACGCCGAAGCGGACAAGAAGTTCGAGGAGCTGGTGGGCGCGCGCAACACCCTCGAAGGCCTGATTCACGCCACCAGGAAAACCCTGGAAGAGGCGGGTGACAAGGCTAGCGACGAAGAGAAGTCCGCTATTGAGGCTGCGCTGAAAGACGCAGAAGAAGTGGTCAAGGGTGACGATAAAGAGGCAATCGACGCCGCCACCACCAAGTTGACCGAGGCTTCCAGCTCCCTGGCGCAGAAACTCTACGCCGAGCAGGCGGCCCAGGCTCAAGCCGAGGCCGGGCAGGGCGCGAACGAAGCGAAAGCGGATAGCGGCGCCGATGAAGGTGTAGTCGACGCTGAGTTTGAAGAAGTAAAGGATGATAAGTAAGCCGCAAGCTGCAAGCCGCAAGCTACAAGTGCTCAATGACCTACAACTTGCAGCTTGCAGCTTGCAGCTTGCAGCTTGAAGCTTAAAGCTACAAGTGCTCAATGACTTGCAGCTTGCAGCTTGCAGCTTAAAGCTTAAAGCTACAAGTGCTCAATGACCTACAACTTGCAGCTTGAAGCTTGAAGCTTGCAGCTTAAAAAAAACCTGTTTGAACGCGGTCTTGAAGACCGCGTTTGCTGTTTATAAAGCAAAAATAAGCCGAAGACGAACCCTATGTCCAAACGCGATTACTACGAAATCCTTGGGGTCGAACGCGACGTATCCGAAAGGGATCTGAAAAAAGCCTATCGCCGTGTGGCGATGAAGTATCACCCGGACCGAAATCCGGACGACAAGGACTCGGAAGATAAATTCAAAGAGGCCAGCGAGGCCTACGAAATTTTGTCCGATTCGCAAAAGCGTGCGGCTTACGACCAGTATGGCCATGCCGGGGTCGATCCCCAGAGTGGCATGGGCGCCGGCGCCGGCGGTTTTGGCAGTTTCAGTGATATCTTTGGCGACGTCTTTGGCGATATCTTTGGTGGCGGCGCCGGGCGCGGTCGCGGCGGGCCAGCCCGCGGTGCTGATTTGCGCTATACGCTGGACCTGGATCTGGAAGATGCGGTGCGCGGCACCACGGTAAAGATTCGCGTCCCCACCCTGGTTGCCTGTGAAACCTGTCATGGCAGCGGCGCCAAGGCTGGCACGAAACCCACCAGTTGCAGTACCTGCGGCGGTGTCGGCCAGGTGCGCATGCAACAGGGCTTCTTCTCCGTACAGCAGACCTGTCCCAATTGCCGCGGCAAGGGCACTATCATTGCCGATCCCTGTGGCGATTGCCACGGTCACGGTCGCATCGAGGAAACCAAGACACTGTCTGTGAAGGTGCCACCGGGCGTGGATACCGGCGATCGCATCCGCCTGTCTGGCGAAGGCGAGGCCGGTGCCGAGGGGGGTCCCAGCGGCGATCTCTATGTGCAGGTGTCGGTGCGTGAACACGAGATATTCCAACGCGACGGCAAGAACCTCTACTGTGAAGTCCCGGTGAGTTTCGTCGATGCGGCCCTTGGCGGAGAGCTGGAGGTGCCCACCCTTGACGGCCGTGTGAAACTGAAGGTGCCCGCCGAAACCCAGACCGGCAAGCTTTTCCGTCTGCGGGGCAAGGGAGTTGCACCGGTACGCGGTGGCGCGCCGGGCGATCTTTTGTGCCGGGTGGTGCTGGAGACTCCGGTGAACCTCACCCACAAACAAAAAGAGCTGCTGAAAGAGTTTCAGGCCACAGTGAAGGGCGACAAACACTCGCCGCGCCAAAGCAGCTGGTTTGAAGGCATGAAAAACTTTTTTGGCGATATGAAAATCTAGGTCGCCGCGACTGGGGGCTGTTAAGGGCAGAGTATGACAATACGTATGGCTGTAACCGGTGCTGCCGGTCGCATGGGCAAGACACTGATTGAGGCGGTGGCCCTGGCTGAGGGCGCCGAATTGACCGCTGCGCTGGAGCGCCCGGAAAGTTCCCTGCTGGGCGCTGATGCCGGTGAGTTGGCTGGCCTGGGTAAAAACGGCGTCACCCTGGTGGGCGATATCCAGGCGGTGATTGATGACTTCGACGTGCTGATCGACTTTACCGCCCCGGTCGCAACCCTGGCGAATGCCCGGGCCTGCGCCGATGCGGGTAAAAAAATCGTGATCGGTACAACCGGTTTTACCCCCGGGCAGGAGCAGGAGCTGTTTGCCTGCCAGGCCCGGGCAGCACTTTGCAAAGCGGCCAACTTCAGTACCGGGGTCAATGTCTGTTTGCAGCTGTTGAAACAGGCGGCCAGTACCCTTGGCGACGATTACGATATCGAGATCTACGAGGCTCATCACCGCCACAAAGTGGATGCACCCTCGGGCACGGCGCTGGCCATGGGCGAGGCGGTGGCCGAAGGCGTCAATCGCAATCTGCGCGAGGTGGCCGTTTACGGTCGTGAGGGGCAGACCGGTGCCCGTCAGCGTGAAACCATCGGATTTGCCACCGTGCGTGGTGGCGACGTGGTGGGGGACCATACCGTGATGTTTATGGCTGACGGCGAGCGCGTGGAGATCAGTCACAAAGCATCCAGTCGCATGTCCTTTGCCCGTGGCGCGGTTCGGGCCGCGGTCTGGTTGGCGGACAAGGCGCCGGGCCGTTACGATATGCGTGATGTGTTGGGCTTGCAGTAATTGTCCTGCGGAGCCAGGCTTTTTTGAGGGTCTTGCCGGCAGGGCCCTATCCTCCCCATTTTTCGCTTAAAAATAAAAGGGGCCTTCCCGGACTCGCCGCGCCAATCGTTGGTTGACATTTGGTCTGCTCCCGCTTCGATTTTGGCCCTATATCCCCGCCAGAGTTGTTCTCTTGCTAGTAAGCCTTCAAGGTGATATTGCCCTATTCAACATTGTCTTGATGTTTCGCCGCAGGACTCCGTGTGCAGGCAATGGTTGTCGCCCCCGTAAAGCACGGAGTACTAGACCCGCCTGCCAATCTACTGGATACTTGTAACACGCCACTAAAGAAATTCTAAAGGCGAGCGATAACTTGTTTGATCAATAATAAAAAAGTAACGGTTTCGCAACCTGTGTTGGGGATGCTTCCGCTGAAACCAATAAAATACAAATACTAGCGAGATGTAGTGAAATGGGCATGGTTAACCTATCTCTAAAGTGGAAAGTTTTATCTGGGGTGACAGTAACCAGCGTGTTTGCGGTTATCGTTGCAAGTGTGGTCGCACTCAACGGCCAAATCGACATCATGGAAGAAAATATTCAACAGGACTCCGTTACCATGGGGCGTGTGGTGGGTGGAGCGACTGTCGGCGCCATGGTGTTCGACGACCGTGCCGCGGCAACCGAAACCCTGGCAACCCTGGCCAATAAGCAGCGGGTCCTGGAAGCTGTTATCTACAATGAAGGCGGCAAACCGTTCGCCTGGTATCAAAAAGGCCAGAAGCCCGCTTCATCCCTCCCCGCTGGAATGCCGGCGCGAGCCGAGGGTAAAAAGATGACTTCCGATGACGACGCGCTTACCTTCTTTGAGCCCATTCTGGCCGATGGCAGCAAGGCCGGTACCGTCTATATGAAAGTGGATCTGGCTGAGTTGGACGAGGCGGTCAGCGCTGCTGTCTGGAGCTCGGTGGGTACAGTGCTGGTGGTGAGCCTGTTGGCTGCCGGTATTTCCTATCTGATCCAGGCGGGGATTGTGCGCCCCATCAATGCCGTGGTAGACGCGCTGCGCGATATTGCGGAAGGCGAAGGTGACCTGACCCAGCGCCTGCCGGTCAACAGCAGTGACGAGGTGGGCCAGTTGTCACGCTGGTTCAATACCTTTATCGAGAGGGTGCATTCGATTATCGGCGACTTCTCGCAGACGGCTTCCGAGCTGAACGCCAATACTGAAAAGCTTTCACACACCGCCAAGGAAACCGAGCGTGGTGTGGTTAACCAGCAGTCAGAAATTCAACAGGTGGTTGCTGCGGTGAGGGAGATGGCAGCGGTGGTCGACGATGTCGCCAACAATGTCACCCAGACCGCGGACAATGCCGAAGAAGCGGATCGCGAAGCCAAAAACGGTAACGGCGTGGTTACCCGCACCATGTCCCAGATCGAGAACCTGGCCGCTGATATCAATGCTGCTTCCGAAGTGATCGACAAGTTGCGTCAGGAGACAGACAGTATCGGTTCGGTGCTGGATGTGATTCGGGGTATAGCCGAGCAAACCAACCTGTTGGCTTTGAACGCTGCCATCGAGGCTGCCCGTGCCGGCGAACAGGGGCGTGGATTTGCGGTGGTTGCCGACGAGGTGCGTACCCTGGCGTCGCGCACCCAGAGCTCCACCCAGGAGATCCAGGAGATGATCGAGCGCCTGCAGGCGGGTGCCCGCGAAGCGGTGCAGATGATGGAGAAGGGTACCAGCCAGGCCGAGGAGTCGGTAAAGCAGGCCGAGGAGGCGAGCACTTCGCTGCAGGCGATCACCTCTGGAGTCAGCTCTATCAAGGACAAGACCAACCAGATCGCCAGTGCTTCGGAAGAGCAGAGTGCGGCGACCCGGGAGATGGAGCGCAATATGGAAAATATCGCCGGCGTGGCCCGCCAGACTGCCGAAGGTTCGGTGGAAATTGCCTCCAGTACCGCCGAGCTGGCGAATATGGCCGCCAGCATGAACCGCATCGTGCAGCAGTTCAAATTGTAGATTTCAGACTCAATCCCTGACGGTTCGGCTGGGCATCGCATTCACGGGTTGTGACCGCGATCACTCCGGCGCCGTCCTTTCCCTTATGATCGCCCCACCGTCTGGACAGGCGGGGGGCGTTTGACGTAGAATGCCGCGTTAGATTGCACTAGGTGCAAGATCGCGACAAACCGCTAGACTTGGTCGCAGTTGCAGTACGGATACCGGATTTCAAAAGCGAGATGAGGCGAGTGTTTCATCTCGCTTTTTTGCAACCTGCGATCGGGTACATACCCATGATATCGACGGATAACGCGCCTCAATCCCCGGATTAAGCGCGGGGCTTCCCTCGGTCTGAAATCCGCCGGTCGTGCGGATTCAATTCCGGATTCCGGACGTGGGGTCGCGAAGCGATTTTGCCGGCCTGGGCCTAAATATTGAGCACGCCAGCTTGTGAGGAGATAGACTTGACTACGGGTGCCCGCAGCGCGATTTTGGTTTTGGAAGATGGCAGTGTTTTTCGCGGAACTGCCATTGGGGCCGACGGTGTTTCCGTCGGGGAAGTTGTATTCAATACCGCGATCACCGGTTACCAGGAGATCCTCACCGATCCCTCTTATGCCAGACAGATTGTCACCCTGACCTATCCCCATATCGGTAACACCGGTACCAATAGCGAAGATGAAGAGTGTGAAAAAATCTGGGCTGCCGGTCTGGTGATTCGCGATCTGCCGCTGTTGGCCAGCAACTTTCGCAACCAGCAGTCCCTCGAAGACTACCTGCGCGAGCGTAACGTGGTGGGTATCGCCGATATCGATACCCGTCGCCTGACCCGGTTGTTGCGGGACAAAGGCGCCCAGAACGGCTGTATTGTGGCTGGTTTGGAACTGGGGGAAGGCGACGAGGAAAAAGCCCTGGCTGACGCCAGGGCATTCGGTGGTCTCAAGGGTATGGATCTTGCCAAGGTGGTGTCTACCGAGCGCAGCTATCAATGGTCCGAAGGCAGTTGGAAACTGGGTGCGGGGCACAGCCCTGTTGAGGGCGAAAAGCCCTACAAAGTGGTGGCCTACGACTTTGGCGTCAAGCGCAATATCCTGCGTATGCTGGCTGATCGTGGCTGTGAGCTGACAGTGGTGCCGGCCCAGACTCCCGCCAGCGAGGTGCTGGCGATGAGTCCAAACGGCATTTTTCTCTCCAATGGCCCTGGCGATCCCGAGCCCTGTGACTATGCCATCGCTGCCATTCAGGCCTTGCTTGAAACCGATATTCCGATTTTTGGAATCTGCCTGGGGCACCAGCTGTTGGCTCTGGCCTCCGGGGCGAAGACAGAGAAAATGAAATTTGGTCACCACGGCGGCAATCACCCGGTACAAAACCTGGATGACGGCACCGTGATGATCACCAGCCAGAACCACGGCTTTGCCGCTGACGAGGCCAGCTTGCCGGAAAATCTGCGCGCCACCCACAAGTCGCTGTTTGACGGCACCCTGCAGGGCATTCACCGCACCGACAAGCCGGCTTTCAGTTTTCAGGGGCACCCCGAGGCCAGTCCCGGACCCCATGATGCGGCGCCACTTTTCGACCACTTTATCGAACTGATGGATGCGCGCCGATAGCGCGCTTTGCCTCCGCGGCAGCTTGAAAGACAAGACGATTGTAAGAGACGCTTGAAGGCGACGCTTGAAAGAAAAGACGCTTGTAAAATCGCCTGACTTTAAGACCGCCCATTAAGATCAAAAACGACAGAGCACCCAATGCCAAAACGTACTGATATCGAAAGTATTCTTATCCTGGGAGCGGGCCCGATTGTGATCGGCCAGGCTTGCGAATTCGACTACTCCGGCGCACAGGCCTGTAAAGCCCTGCGCGAAGAGGGTTACCGGGTCATCCTGGTGAACTCCAACCCGGCCACCATTATGACCGATCCCGCCATGGCCGATGCCACCTATATTGAGCCCATTGAGTGGCAGACGGTGGCCATGATCATAGACAAGGAGCGCCCGGATGCGGTGCTGCCGACCATGGGCGGGCAGACTGCGCTCAACTGCGCCCTGGCCCTGCACGATCACGGTGTATTGGAAAAATACGGTGTTGAGCTGATCGGCGCCAACCAGGAGGCCATCCACAAGGCTGAGGACCGCGACGCCTTTGACAAGGCGATGAAAAAAATCGGTCTTGAATGTGCCCGCGCCGAGATTGTCCACTCTATGGAAGAGGCGTTGAATGTACCGAAGAAGTTCGGCTTCCCGGTCATTATCCGCCCCTCGTTTACCATGGGCGGCTCAGGTGGCGGCATCGCCTACAACTGGGAGGAGTTCGAAGAGATCTGTATGCGTGGTCTCGATCTCTCGCCCACCAACGAGCTGCTGATCGACGAGTCCCTGCTCGGCTGGAAAGAGTACGAAATGGAGGTGGTGCGCGATAAGAACGACAATTGCATTATTGTCTGCTCTATCGAGAACTTCGACCCCATGGGCGTGCACACAGGTGACTCCATCACTGTGGCTCCGGCCCAGACCCTGACCGACAAGGAATACCAGATTATGCGTAACGCCTCGATTGCGGTGTTGCGTGAGATCGGGGTGGAGACCGGTGGTTCCAACGTGCAGTTTGCGGTCAACCCCGACAATGGTCGCCTGGTGGTGATCGAGATGAACCCGCGGGTGTCTCGCTCCTCTGCCCTGGCCTCCAAGGCCACTGGCTTCCCCATTGCCAAGATCGCCGCCAAGCTGGCGGTCGGTTATACCCTGGATGAGTTGCAGAACGAGATCACCGGAGGTGCCACACCGGCTTCCTTCGAGCCCACTATCGATTACGTGGTCACCAAGGTGCCGCGCTTTACCTTCGAAAAATTCGGCGATGCCGACGCCCGCCTCACCACCCAGATGAAATCGGTGGGAGAGGTCATGGCCATTGGTCGCACTTTCCAGGAGTCGGTGCAAAAAGCGCTGCGTGGCCTGGAAGTGGGATCGGCAGGCTTTGAACCCATGGTTGATCTCAGCTCAGATGATGCCTTGGGCTCCATCCGTCGCGATCTGGCCACACCGGGTGCGCAGCGGATCTGGTTTGTGGCTGATGCCTTCCGTGCCGGGATGAGTGTTGAGGAGGTGTTCGAGGCGTCAAAGATTGATCCCTGGTTCCTGGTGCAGATTGAGGACCTGATCAAAACCGAAACCATCCTCGGTTGCAAACCGCTTTCAGATATCGACGCTGCCCAGATGTTCCAGTTGAAGCGCAAGGGCTTTTCCGACAAGCGCCTGAGTGACCTGCTGGGCGTGAGTGAAAAAACCGTGCGCAAACACCGCCAGAAACTGGATGTGCATCCGGTTTACAAGCGTGTGGATACCTGTGCCGCGGAATTTGCTACTGACACCGCGTATATGTATTCCACCTATGAGGAGGAGTGTGAGGCCAACCCCTCCGATCGCGACAAAATTATGGTGTTGGGTGGCGGCCCCAACCGTATCGGTCAGGGGATCGAATTCGACTACTGCTGCGTGCACGCTGCGCTCGCCTGTCGCGAGGACGGATTCGAGACCATCATGGTCAACTGTAACCCGGAAACGGTATCCACAGATTATGACACTTCAGACCGTCTCTTCTTCGAGCCGGTGACCCTGGAGGATGTCCTGGAGATCGTCAACAAGGAAAAACCCAAGGGTGTGATCGTGCAATTCGGCGGCCAGACCCCGCTGAAGCTGGCCCGCGCTCTGGAGGCCGAGGGTGTGCCCATTATCGGCACCTCGCCCGAAGCCATTGATCGTGCGGAGGACCGCGAGCGCTTCCAGCAAATGCTACAGCGCCTGGAGTTGAAGCAGCCTTCCAATGCGATTGTCCGCTCCACCGAAGAAGCGGTGCGGATGGCCGAAGACGTGGGTTACCCGTTGGTGGTGCGCCCCTCTTATGTGTTGGGTGGTCGTGCCATGGAGATCGTGTACAAAGAGGAGGAGCTGCGCACCTACATGCGTGAGGCGGTGCAGGTTTCCGAAGATGCGCCGGTACTGCTGGATCACTTCCTCAATAATGCTATCGAAGTGGATATCGATGCTGTCTCCGACGGAGAGACCGTTGTCATTGGCGCCATTATGCAGCATATCGAACAGTGTGGTGTTCACTCCGGTGACTCCGCTTGTTCTCTGCCACCATACTCGCTGCCTGAGGACGTGCAGAACGACATGCGTGATCAGGTGAAGAAGATGGCCCTTGAGCTGGGGGTGATCGGGCTGATGAACAGCCAATTGGCCTACCAGGATGGCGAGATTTACGTGATCGAGGTAAATCCCCGCGCTTCTCGTACCGTGCCCTTCGTATCCAAGTGTATCGGTACCTCCCTGGCCAAGGTGGCTGCGCGCTGCCAGGCCGGCCGTAGCCTCGCGGACCAGGGTTTTACCCGGGAGGTGGTGCCCGACTACTTCAGTGTCAAGGAAGCGGTGTTCCCCTTCAACAAGTTCCCGGCGGTCGATCCCATCCTGGGGCCGGAGATGAAATCCACCGGCGAAGTGATGGGGGTGGGCGACAGCTTTGCCGAAGCCTACGCCAAGTCCCAATTGGGGGCTAATGACGAGATCCCCTCCAACGGTACTGTTTTTATCAGTGTTCGCGACTTCGATAAGACAGGGGCGGTTGACGTGGGCAGGGAACTTGCTGAACTCGGCTTTAAGCTGGTGGCCACACGTGGTACTGCCGCGGTTCTCAAAGAGGCCGGTCTTGATGTGCTGGAGGCCAACAAGGTGATGGAAGGCCGCCCCCATATCGTGGATATGATCAAGAATGACGAAATCGATATGATCGTCAACACCACCGAGGGTAAGCAGGCTATCCGTGACTCCGCCTCTATTCGCCGTAGCGCGGAGAATCACCGGGTCTATTACACCACCACCTTGGCGGCTGCTCGCGCCGTATGTATGGCGTTGCGCTTTGGCCAGCAGCAGGATGTACGTCGTCTGCAGGATTTGCACGGGAGGATTGCGCAGTGAACAAAGTACCCATGACGGTAGAGGGTGCCGATCGCCTTCAACGGGAGCTGGATCAACTGAAAAAGGTGGAGCGCCCGCGTATTGTGCAGGCGATTGCCGAAGCCCGTGAACACGGGGATCTCAAAGAGAACGCCGAGTATCACGCCGCCCGCGAACAGCAGGGTTTTTGCGAGGGTCGTATCCAGGAGATCGAGGCCAAGCTGTCCCATGCCCAGATTATCGATATCACCAAAATTCCGGCGGGTGAAAAAGTGATATTCGGTACTACGGTCAATATTATCAATGTCGAATCCGACGAAACGGTTACGTACAAGATTGTCGGAGATGACGAAGCGGACGTTAAGGACAATAAGATTTCTGTCAATTCGCCCATCGCCCGTGGCCTGATTGGCAAGGAGGTCGGTGACTGTGTGGTGATCCGTACCCCGGGTGGTGAAGTCGAATTCGAAATCGATGATGTGAAGCATTTATAGAGCGGCAAGCGGCAAGCGGCAAGTAAAAAGCCAGGCCTCGCGCTTGGCTTTTTTGTGAGGTAAACGTCGCCCGCAATGATATTGGGCGGTGTGTGCCTGAGGTCGGGGAGTTGGAACGCTAACGTATATTCGAGAGCCTGGCGTTTGGCCGCTTGGCCTCGCGAAAGATCAGGGCGACCTTGCCAATCTCCTGGATCAGTTCGGCGCCGGTCACATCGCAAAGTTCACGGGTGACCGTCTTGCGGATGTCGCGGTCGGTAATTGCCAGCTTGACCTTGATCAGCTCGTGGTCGTTGAGGGCACGGTTGAGCTCGTCCTGCACCCCTTCGCTCAGGCCATTGCCGGCAATGGTGACAATGGGTTTTAGGTTGTGACCCAGTGTGCGATATTGTTTTTTACGCTCGGTGGTCAAGGACATACAATTACTACTCATTCGTTAGAGGGCCGGTTTGCAGCGTCCGGCACGGTATCAAAAGGGCGCCCATTCTACCCTTATCCTTATGCGTCGTCAGGAGTTTTATGGCTCGATCCAAAAGTAGTGGACGCTGGTTGCAGGAACACTTCAGCGACCAGTATGTCAAACAGTCCCAGGCCGATGGTTATCGCTCCCGTGCCAGCTATAAGCTGCTGGAATTACACGGCAAGGACAAGCTCTTCAAGCCCGGCATGCTGGTGGTGGACCTGGGGGCGGCACCTGGTGGCTGGTGCCAGGTGGCTGCAGAACTGGTGGGTCACAAGGGGCGGGTGATCGGCAGTGATATCCTGCCCATGGATGCCTTGCCTGGCGTGGAATTCGTGCAGGGCGATTTTACCGAGGACAGCGTCTTTAACGAACTGTTGGCGTTGATGGGGGACACGCGGGCCGACCTTGTAATCTCCGATATGGCCCCCAATATGAGTGGGATGGCCAGTGTCGATCAGCCCAGGGCAATGTATCTGGTGGAGTTGGCGCTGGATATGGCGCGGCAGGTATTAAAGCCCGGTGGCACCTTTGTGGCCAAAGTGTTCCAGGGGGAGGGGTTTGACCCTCTGTTGGCAGAGACCCGACTGGCCTTTCAGAAGGTGGTAACCCGCAAACCCGGGGCCTCCCGTGCCCGCTCCCGGGAGGTCTACCTGGTGGCCAGGGGTTTTAAGGGCTAGGCAGTCTCTGCAGCGGTTGTTGAAGGGACTGCGACTTTGGTGGGAGTTGGACACCGAGGTGCTGGCGAAAATCGCGAAAGGCCTGTAGTCTGGTGAGAACGTATGTAGAGGTCCCCGGCGGGCTATAATTTTTTTAAGAGGTGGCATGGAGGCTTCCTTATAGTTTGCAGTTATTACGAGGATTGCATTTTGAACGATATGGCGAAGAACCTGGTACTTTGGCTGATTATTGCCGCCGTACTCCTGACCGTTTTTCAGAACTTCAGCCCCCAAACCACCGAAGAGAAGCTGACCTATTCCGATTTTGTCAGCGAGGTTCAGGCCGACCAGGTGCGGGAAGTGAGCATTGATGGTTTGATTATTTCCGGCGAACGCCACGACGGTTCCCATTTCGAGTCGGTGCGTCCCCAGTTGATCGACGATCGCCTGATGGATGACCTGCTCAACCACGGCGTCACTGTCGAGGGGCGCCGCCCCGAGCAGCCCAGTCTCTGGCAGCAGTTGCTGGTGGCCAGTTTCCCGATCCTGCTGATTATTGCGGTGTTTATGTTCTTTATGCGCCAGATGCAGGGCGGCGGCGGCGGTCGCGGCGGCCCCATGAGTTTCGGCAAGAGCAAGGCGCGCCTGTTGGGTGAGGACCAGATCAAAACCACCTTTGCCGACGTCGCCGGTGTAGACGAAGCCAAGGAAGAGGTGCAGGAGCTGGTGGAATACCTGCGCGATCCCTCCAAATTCCAGCGCCTGGGCGGCCAGATTCCCCGTGGCGTGCTGATGGCGGGCCAGCCGGGTACCGGTAAGACCCTGCTTGCCAAGGCTATTGCCGGTGAAGCCAAGGTGCCTTTCTTCTCCATTTCCGGTTCAGACTTTGTGGAAATGTTTGTGGGTGTCGGCGCCTCGCGGGTGCGCGACATGTTCGACCAGGCCAAGAAACAGTCTCCCTGCATTATCTTTATCGACGAGATCGATGCGGTGGGTCGTCACCGTGGCGGTGGTCACGGCGGTGGACACGACGAGCGCGAACAGACCCTCAACCAGTTGCTGGTGGAAATGGACGGATTCGAGGGCAATGAGGGCGTGATTGTGATTGCCGCCACCAACCGCCCGGATGTGCTCGACAAGGCGCTGATGCGTCCGGGCCGTTTTGACCGCCAGGTCTATGTGGGCTTGCCGGATATTCGCGGCCGTGAGCAGATTCTCAAAGTGCATATGCGCAAAGTGCCCCTGGATGAAAAGGTCAACGCTTCAGTGATCGCTCGTGGTACTCCCGGGTTCTCCGGTGCCGATCTGGCCAATATCGTCAACGAAGCCGCGCTGTTTGCCGCTCGGGCCAATAAGCGCCTGGTGACTATGGAGGAGTTCGAAAAGGCTCGCGACAAGATCATGATGGGCGCCGAGCGCAAGACCATGGTCATGAGCGAGAAGGAAAAGGAAAACACCGCCTATCACGAGGCCGGTCACGCCATTGTGGGCCGTCTGGTGCCTGAGCATGACCCGGTACACAAGGTTACCATTATTCCCCGTGGTCGGGCGCTGGGGGTAACCCAGTTCCTGCCCGAAGGTGACAAGTACAGTCTGAGTAAGCGGGCGATAGAATCCCAGCTCTGTTCCCTGTTCGGTGGTCGTATCGCCGAGGAGATGACCCTGGGGCTGGAAGGGGTGACCACCGGCGCCCAGAACGATATCGAACGCGCCACCGACCTGGCCCGCAGCATGGTGACCAAGTGGGGGCTGTCAGAAAAACTGGGGCCGCTCCATTACGGTGAGGATGAGGGTCTGATGCCGGGTACCGGCACCCCGAATTACTCCGGAGCCACCTCCAAGACCATTGATGAGGAAGTGCGTCGCATCGTCGATAGTTGCTACCGTAAAGCGAAACAGATCCTCGAGGAAAATCGGGATATTCTCGAGGCTATGAAAGATGCCTTGATGGAGTATGAAACCATCGATGCCGAACAGGTGGATGACCTGATGGCGCGGCGCAAGGTGCGCCCACCCCGGGATTGGCACGATGGCGACTTCAACAGTCACCTGAAGGATGATGCCAGTGAACCGGTGGCGAAAGACAAGAAGACCGGTCCAATTGGTGGCCCTGCCAAAGATCACTGAGTCTTCAGGCTGATAGGGAAAGGTCAGGGCGGTTTCGCCGCCCTGGCCTTTTTTTGATTTGTCGGCAGGAAACCGGACCACTGCCGCTACAGAGTGATTTCCAATCATGCAATTACAATGTGGTAGCCAGCAGCTGGACCTGACCCGGCCGGTGGTGATGGGTATTCTCAATGTCACGCCCGATTCCTTTTCTGATGGTGGCAGTTACTACCGGGGTGGTCAGTTGGCCCGGGACCTGGCCCTGGAAAAGGCGGAGAAAATGTTGGATGCGGGGGCAGCGATTATCGATATTGGGGGAGAATCGACCCGTCCCGGTGCTGCAAAGGTCAGCGTCGACGAGGAGTTGTCGAGGGTCGTCCCATTGGTGGAGGCTGTTGCCGGGGAGCTTGGTGCCATTGTCTCGGTAGATACCAGTTCGCCAGCTGTGATCCGCGAATCCGCTGCGGCGGGAGCGGGGATGATCAACGATGTGCGCGCCCTGTCGCGCGATGGGGCCCTGGAGGCCGTTGCAGCCACCGATTTGCCCGTTTGCCTGATGCATATGCGGGGTGAGCCGGACACCATGCAGCTGGACCCCAGTTACGATGACCCTGTGAAGGAGGTCAACGACTTTCTTTCCCGGCGGGTGCAGGCTTGTAATGGGGCGGGCATTGCCTCACAACGTATCCTGTTGGACCCCGGGTTTGGTTTCGGTAAAACAGCAGCCCACAACCTGATGTTGCTCAAGGCGCTGCCGCGATTGGTGGCACTCGGACACCCGGTGCTGGTGGGGTTGTCCCGGAAGTCCCTGATCGGCAGTTTGCTGGGACGGGCAGTCGATGAACGCCTGCCGGCGAGTCTTGCACTGGCATTGATGTCGGTGGAGCGAGGTGCGAGTGTCGTACGTGTTCACGATGTTGCTGAAACCGTGGATGTGATAAAAATGCACCAGGCATTGGAAGCGATATAGCGTAGCGACTTTTGTTGTCGTCGGTAGGTTTGTCCGGTTCTGGAAGGCAAGAGCATTGGTTAAGGAAAATTAAAAAAGGCGGTTTAATATGTCGCGCAAGTATTTTGGAACGGATGGTATTCGAGGTTTGGTGGGTGATGGAGCGATTACCCCTGACTTTATGCTGAAATTGGGGTGGGCGGCGGGCTGTGTCCTGGCTGAGCGCTTCGAAGGGCCCAAGCATATCCTTATCGGCAAGGATACCCGTATCTCCGGCTATATGTTTGAATCGGCCCTGCAAGCGGGGTTGATAAATGCGGGTGTGGACGTTGGGCTTCTAGGCCCTATGCCGACGCCTGCAATTGCTTACTTGACCCGTACCTTCCAGGCTCAGGCCGGGATTGTGATCAGTGCCTCGCACAACGCCTACACCGACAACGGTATTAAATTTTTCAGTGCCAATGGCACCAAGTTGCCGGACGATGTGGAGCTGGCTATCGAAGCTCAGCTGGAGAAGCCGATGGCGACTGCTGAACAGCTGGGCAAGGCGCGACGTATCGAGGATGCGGCGGGTCGTTATATCGAGTTTTGTAAAGGCACCATGCCCTGGGGTTTTAGTTTGCAGGGGCAGAAGATTGTGCTCGATTGCGCCAACGGGGCCACCTACCATATTGCCCCATCGGTCTTCACCGAATTGGGTGCCAAGGTGATTCCCTTTGCGGTGGAGCCTAACGGCACCAACATCAATCGCGCTTGTGGTTCCACCAAGCCTGAAGCCCTGCGTGAGCAGGTGTTGGAAACGGGTGCCGATCTGGGGATTGCTTTTGACGGCGATGGCGATCGCGTTATGTTGGTGGATCACAAAGGCGAGATCGTCGATGGCGATGAAATACTCTACATTATCGCGTCTCACCAACAACAGTACGGCTCCGGGTGTCGGGGGGTGGTCGGCACCTTGATGAGTAACTTTGGTTTCGAATTGGCGTTGAAAGAGCATGATATCCCTTTTGTGAGAGCCAAGGTGGGTGATCGATATGTGATCGAAGCCATGCGCGAGCGTGACTGGCACCTGGGTGGTGAGAATTCCGGTCATATTGTCTGTAGCGAAGTCACCACCACCGGCGATGGCATTATTTCCGCGCTGCAGGTGATGCTTGCAGTGGTGACATCCGGGAAGTGTTTGCACGAAATCAAGCGCGGTATGCATAAGTTGCCTCAGGTGATGATCAATGTGCGCCTGACGCGTCAGGAAGATGTTGCTGCCAAGCAGCCGGTGCAGGCCGCAGTTGCGGCTACCGAAGCGGCGTTGGGTGGTCGCGGGCGGGTATTGCTCCGGCCTTCCGGTACCGAACCGGTGATTCGGGTTATGGTAGAGGGCGAGGACCTGGCGCAAGTTAAGCAGCTGGCCCAGGAATTGGCGGCCGTTGTCGAATCGGCGGTTTCCTGATTCCGCGCTCTCCTGGGGGTTGAGAGGAAATCGCAGTTTTTCCCGGAGACAGGCGTTGTATGTTGTGCGGTTCTCCGCTAACATTGGCGCCCGCTTCACAGGCAGCCCCCGGATTTGAACCGGTTGTCGCAGCTGTAAAGCCCCCAATTGGTTAGCATCAAATAGTTGGTATTGTCCTCCATGCGTCGTCCACTGGTTCTCGGAAACTGGAAAATGAACGGCTCCCAGGCAAGCAATGCAGACTTGCTGGCGGGGTTGAAAGCATTGTGGCAAGGCGAGCGCAAGACTGAAGTTGGCGTTTGTGCGCCTTTTGTGTATCTGGCTCAGGCGGTAGACGCCTTGGTTGACAGCCCGATTGGTGTTGGCGCCCAGGATGTCAGTGCTCGGGAGAGCGGAGCTTATACCGGTGAAATAGCCGGCTATATGCTGGCCGATGTGGGTTGCCATTATGTGATTGTGGGGCACTCGGAGCGTCGCAGTTATCACGGCGAAGGCAGTGCCCTGGTGGCGGAGAAATTCAAGGCCGCATTGGATGCGGGGCTGGTTCCGGTGCTTTGTGTGGGCGAGACCCTTGAAGAACGCGATAGTGGCAATGCCCTGGTGGTTATTGGTGAGCAGCTGCAGGCGGTAATCGATGCCGTCGGTCGCGACAATTTCGGTAAGGCGGTCATCGCCTACGAGCCTGTGTGGGCTATAGGTACCGGGCGCACGGCTACGCCGGCGCAGGCGCAGGAAGTGCATGCTTTTATTCGGGCGCAACTTGAAAATGTCGGGCCGGAAGTGAGAGTTCTGTACGGTGGTAGTGTGAAGGCGACCAATGCAGCTGAGCTTTTTGCCCAGGTTGATATTGATGGTGCCCTGGTGGGTGGAGCCTCGCTGCAGGCTGAAGAATTTTTTGCGATCTGTCAGGCTGCAGAATAGCCGGCGGTCGGACCCACGGGGTGGGTGCGCTAGAAAGAGCGAATCAGAGTCATGGAACAGTTAATATTAGTGGTGCATGTACTGGCGGCGGTGGCGATTATCGCGCTGATCCTGCTGCAACAAGGTAAGGGGGCCGAAGCAGGCGCGTCTTTTGGCGCCGGAGCCTCTCAGACTGTATTCGGCAGCCGGGGTGGCGGCAATTTCTTCACTCGCACCACGGCTATTTTCGCTGCGATCTTTTTTGTGACCAGTTTTGGTCTGGCTTATATTGCCAAGCACAGGGCATCAGTAGATGCCGATGCGGGTATTCCAGCCATTGTCGAGCAGTCAGCTGAAGCGCCGGCGGTTGTTGAGGAGTCGGCAATTGAGTCCGATGTGCCGGTGGTGGATACCGCTGAAGATGAAACAGTTGATGTGCCTGTTGTTGAAGAAGAGGCAGAGTAAGAAAGTTTTTGCCCAAGTGGTGGAATTGGTAGACACGCTATCTTGAGGGGGTAGTGGCGTAAGCCGTGCCGGTTCAAGTCCGGCCTTGGGCACCACTCAATAAAGCTCGGCAGTGATGCCGGGCTTTATTTTTTTCCGAAAGTGGCACCGCTAGAGCGCCGTGCCGACCTGGGCGGCCCCGATCAAGTCCGGGCCTTGGGCACCACCTGATAAAGCTTGGCAGAGATGTCGGTTTTTTCTTTTTTCGGGTGCGTTAATTCTGTCTCGCAAGTGACTGAAATTAAAAATAAAATTAACCCGATTCAGGCCTTGACCACCCGGGGTCCGATCCCTATAATGCACGGCCTCTGTTGAGGATACAGGCCTCACAGAGTCGATGATGCGGGGTGGAGCAGCCTGGTAGCTCGTCGGGCTCATAACCCGAAGGTCGTTGGTTCAAATCCAGCCCCCGCTACCAAATTCTGAAAGAGGTACCCTGTGGAAGTGAGTGTCTGATGAGCCACTTTCCACATCAGGCCGGCAGTGCCGGGCAAAGGTCAAAAGTTCTCTTGTCCTTGCTACCAATTTCTCGCACCGGGTCTGGTGCAGTCGAAAAAGCCCCTTTTTAGGGGCTTTTTCGTATGCGTTTTGCAGCGCGTAGACAAGCCGCAGAGGCCTGCGGTTATTGTAGGGAAATGGGCCTAGGGCCCATTTTTTGTTTGTGTTTTTTGAATTGTATCAAGCGGATATCAATTGATGGCATCCAAACACGATCAATTGCGAGACCTGATCAAGCCGGTGGTAGAGGCGCTGGACTGCGAACTCTGGGGAATTGAATATTTCTCACAGGGCAAGCACTCGACGTTGCGTATCTATATCGACAGCGAGTCCGGCATCGGGCTCGAAGAGTGCGAGAAAGTCAGTCGCCAGGTCGGTAGTGTGTTGGATGTGGAGGATCCCATCGCCGGCGAGTACACCCTTGAAGTGTCATCGCCCGGTGTGGATCGCCCGCTCTATACCCTCGAACAGTTTGAACGGTATATCGGCGAACGGGTGAATGTGCGACTGCGGGTTCCCTTTGAGGGGCGGCGCAAATTTTCAGGTGTATTGACCGGTGTCGAGGGTCAGGACGTGTTGGTGGCGGTTGATAACGAAGAGTATTTACTGCCCATCGAATCGATCGACAAGGCTAACATTGTTCCGCGTTTTTAGGGCGGTCGTTTTAGTGGCACATATTGAATGTTTATGACCTGGCGCTGTTAGGTAGCGCGAGCAAAAAGTAGCAGGAGTTCAACGAGGCAAACGTATGAACAAAGAAATTTTGCTGGTGGCCGATGCGGTTTCCAACGAGAAAGGCGTTGATAAAGAGATTATCTTCGAGGCCATCGAACTGGCGTTGGCTACTGCGACGAAAAAGCGCTACGAAGAGGAATCCGATATCGACGTAGTGATCGATCGCTCTAGTGGCGAGTACGAGACTTTCCGTCGCTGGACCGTGGTCGATGACGACGTAGTTGCCGCCCTGGGCACAGAATTTACTACCGAAGAGGCGGCCGAAAAGGATCCGTCCCTGAAGGTGGGTGATGTCTACCAGGAGCAGGTCGAGAATGTAGAGTTTGGTCGTATTGCCGCCCAAACTGCAAAGCAGGTGATTGTGCAGAAGGTGCGCGAAGCTGAACGCGCCCAGGTGGTGGAAGAGTATCGCGATCGGGTCGGTGAGCTGATGAGCGGCACTGTTAAGAAAGTGACCCGCGACAATATTATTGTTGATCTGGGTAATAACGCTGAAGGCCTGCTGCCGCGTGATCAACTGGTAGGGCGCGAAGTTTTTCGCATGGGAGACCGGGTACGGGCCCTGTTGCTGGAGGTGCGTCCGGAAGTGCGCGGTCCGCAGTTGTATTTGAGCCGCTCCTGCCCGGAAATGCTGATTGAATTGTTCAAGATCGAAGTGCCGGAAATTTCCGAAGAAGTCATAGAAATCAAGGGCGCTGCCCGCGATCCGGGGTCACGGGCCAAGATTGCGGTTTTCACTAACGATGGCCGTATTGATCCGGTAGGCGCCTGTGTCGGTATGCGAGGCTCGCGCGTTCAGGCGGTATCCAACGAACTTGGCAATGAGCGCGTGGATATCGTGCTCTGGGATGACAACCCGGCTCAATTTGTCATTAATGCCATGTCACCCGCTGAAATTGAGTCCATCGTCGTTGATGAGGATGCCGGTTCCATGGATGTGGCAGTGGCTGAGGATAACCTGGCCATGGCCATCGGTCGTGGCGGCCAGAATGTGCGCCTGGCTTGTGAGCTGACCGGTTGGGATGTCAACGTCATGAGCATCGAAGAGTGGCAGGATAAGCAAAAGCAAGAAACCAGTAACTACCTGGAAGTCTTTATGCAGGCCCTGGATGTGGATGAGGATGTGGCCGAGGTGCTGGTCGATGAAGGCTTTACCTCCCTGGAGGAAGTGGCATATGTGCCGCTTGAAGAGATGCTGGAGATCGAGGGTTTTGACGAAGAGATCGCAGAGGAATTGCGTGCTCGCGCCAAGGATGCCCTGCTGACCCAGGCGCTGGCGTCGGAGGAGGAGCTGGAAAACACTGAGCCAGCTGATGATTTATTGCATATGGAAGGCATGGACAAGCACCTCGCCTTCCTCCTGGCCAGCCGAGGTGTCGTGACCATGGAAGACTTGGCGGAACAAGCTGTAGATGACTTGCTGGATATCGATGACGTCGATGAAGAGCGAGCCGCAGCGTTGATCATGAAAGCGCGTGAGCCCTGGTTTGCTGACGAGCAAGAGGCTGGCGATCAATAACTGAGGATTAAGAATGGCTGAAGTAACTGTAAGCGAACTCGCCAAATCAGTAGGTGCCTCAGTAGAGCGCTTGCTGAAGCAAATGAAGGATGCCGGTCTGGCTCACGCATCGGAAAACGAGCTGGTTTCTGACGACGAGAAGCAGACCCTGCTGGCTTTTTTGAAAACAAGTCATGGGGAAGACACGGCTGCGCCGAGGAAAATTACGCTCAAACGCAAAACGACTACCACGTTGAAAACCGGCAGCGGCAGCGCGCGCAAGACGGTAAATGTTGAAGTGCGCAAGAAGCGCACATACGTCAAACGCGATCCGGCAGAGTTGAAGGCCGCCGCCGAAGCCGAAGTTGAAGCCAAGGCGGCAGAAGAGGCCAAGGCCGCAGCTGCGAAGGCGGCGGAAGAGGCCAAGGCGGCGGAAGCGGCCGCACAGGCCGAGTTGGAAGCGGCTCAAAAGCAGGCTGCTGAGGAATCTGCACCTGCAGAGTCGACCTCGCGTGTGGATGATGCCGAAGTGCTGCGTCAGGCCGCCATGAAGCGTCGCAAGGCTGCAGAGGAAGAAGAGCGTCGCCAGGCGGAAGTCGCCGCCAAACAGCGTGCGGAGGCTGACGCCAAGCGCGCGGAGCAGGACAAGGCCCAAAAGCTGGCAGAAGCCGAAGCGCTGGCGCAGAAGGCCGAGGAAGAAAAAGGCAAGCACGGCAAGAAGAAAGAGCGCCATCCCGAGCCTGTGTCTGTAGAGGAAGAAGAGGAAGCTCGCAAAAAATCTGGCAAGCCCGCCAAGAAGGGCGCTGGGCCCAAGAAATCCAGCAAGGTGGATTTGCTGGCTGCAGTCGAGGAACTCGAAGATCTCGATGAAGATGAGGCTTCGCTCCAGCGTCGCAAGATGCCGCGCAAGTCCATCAAACTCAACAACAAGCACGGTTTTAAAAAACCGACAGGAAAAATTGTGCACGAAGTTCAACTGGGTGAAACCATCGTTGTCTCCGATCTCGCTCAGCAGATGAACGTCAAGGCCGGTGAAGTTATCAAGCGCCTGATGAAAATGGGTGAGATGGTCAGTATTAACCAGCCCATCGACCAGGAGACTGCGCAGCTGGTGATCGAGGAGATGGGACACACCTTCAAGCTGGTCAGTGAAAACGCTGTCGAAGAGGAGTTTGAACAGTCATTGCAGGTGGAGGGCGATCAGAAGCCGCGTGCGCCTGTGGTTACTGTCATGGGTCACGTCGACCACGGTAAAACCTCGCTGCTCGATTATATCCGCAAGGCCAAGGTGGCCGCCGGCGAAGCCGGGGGCATTACCCAGCATATCGGCGCCTATCGGGTGAAAACCGGTCAGGGAGAGATCACCTTCCTGGATACCCCGGGCCACGCGGCCTTTACCGCAATGCGCGCCCGCGGTGCCCAGTGTACCGACGTGGTAATTCTGGTTGTGGCCGCCGATGACGGCGTCATGCCCCAGACCGAAGAGGCGGTGCTGCACTCCCGCGCCGCCGGTGTGCCGCTGGTGGTGGCCATCAACAAGTGTGACAAGGAAAGTGCCGATCCCGATCGGGTCAAGAACGAGCTGGCCGCCAAGGATGTCATTCCCGAAGACTGGGGTGGCGACACCCAGTTTGTCGAGGTCTCGGCTCATACTGGCCAGGGTATCGACGAGCTGCTTGAAGCCGTGTCCCTGCAGGCGGAAATGCAGGAGCTGACTGCCGCTGTGGATGTGCCTGCTCGTGGCGTGGTGGTGGAATCCCGCGTCGATAAGGGCCGCGGTACGGTGGCCACGGTGCTGGTTCAAAGCGGTACCCTCAAGCGTGGCGATATTATGCTGGCCGGTCAGAGTATGGGACGGGTTCGTGCCATGACCAATGAACTGGGTCAGCAGGTTAAAGAAGCCGGTCCCTCTACCCCGGTAGAGCTGCTGGGGCTGGACTCGGCACCCAATGCCGGCGACGAGTTTGCCGTGGTCGCTGATGAGCGTAAAGCTCGTGAAATTGCAGAGCTGCGCACTGAGAAGGAGCGCCAAGAGCGCCAGCAACGTCAGCAGGCCGCCAAGTTGGAGAACATGTTTGCCGGTATGGGTGAAGATCAGAAGAAGATCCTGCCCGTGGTGCTCAAGGCCGATGTGCGCGGCTCGCTGGAAGCCATCCAGTCGGCTCTGTCCGATATCGGTACCGATGAGGTACAGGTTAATGTTATTTCCAGTGGTGTCGGTGGTATTACCGAAAACGATGTCAATCTGGCCCTGACCTCCGGCGCTATTGTCATCGGCTTTAACGTCCGTGCCGATGCCGCCACCCGTCGCGTGGCAGAAGCCGAGGCTGTGGAGATCCGCTACTACAGCATTATTTACCAGCTGTTGGACGAGGTGAAAGGTGCCCTATCCGGCATGCTCGAGCCCGAGCGGGTGGAGGAAATCGTTGGTATCGCCGACGTGCGCGAAGTTTTCCGATCTCCGAAGTTTGGCCAGGTGGCCGGCTGTATGGTTGTCGAGGGCAACGTCTACCGGAACAAGCCCATCCGTGTCCTGCGCGACAACGTTGTGATCTTCGAGGGTGAACTGGAGTCCCTGCGTCGCTTTAAGGACGATGTCAACGAAGTTCGTAACGGCATGGAGTGTGGTATTGGCGTGAAGGACTATGACGTGAAGGTCGGTGATCAGATCGAGGTCTTCGACGTGAAAGAAGTGGCGCGCGAGCTCTAAGGCGGCGGTAACCGAGATTATGGCCCGAGAGTTTAGCCGCGCTGATCGCGTTGCCGATGCCATCCAGCGCATCGTTGCGCAGTTGATCCAGTTTGAAGTCGGAGACCCGAGAGTGGGGATGGTGAATATCAATGATGTCACCGTCACCCGCGATATGGCCTACGCCAAGGTATTCTGTACCTTCGTTGATCGGGACAGCGATGAAGAGGCTGAGGCGGCTACAGCCGCGTTGAATAAAGCCGCCGGTTACCTGCGGTCCTTGCTGGCAAAAGAGCTGGATATGCGTACCACGCCGCGGCTGCAGTTTGTCTACGACAAGACAGCGATTCGCGGACAGCGACTGTCCAGCTTGATCGACAAGGCGGTGGCGGCCGATCGCGCTTTAAAAGACAATCACGCGTTAAAAGACAATCACGCTTTAAAAGACAATCACGCTTTAAAAGAAAGGGACCAGGACGAAACCAGCGCAGACAGTGAGCAGGGAAGCGAGGGATAAAAGGTGGCACGTAAGCGTCGCGGCCGCCCCATTGACGGGGTGCTGTTGTTGAATAAGCCGGCGGGAATGACCTCCAACGATGCGTTGCAGAAGGTCAAGCGCCTGCTGTTTGCCGCCAAAGCGGGACATACTGGTGCCCTGGATCCACTGGCGACCGGCGTTCTGCCGCTATGTTTTGGAGAGGCCACCAAGTTTTCCCAGTTTTTGCTGGACGCGGACAAGCGCTACCGCAGTACTTTTCGTTTTGGTGTGACGACAACCACTGGCGATGCTGACGGCGAATTGCTGACCGAGATTCCCACCGATATCCTGACTCGCGAACAGGTGGAGGATGGGTTGGAAGCCTTTCGTGGAGAGATTGAACAGGTGCCGTCCATGTATTCCGCCCTCAAGTACCAGGGGCAGCCCCTCTACAAATTGGCCCGCGAGGGCAAACAGGTGGAGCGTGAGGCACGCAAGGTTACCGTGTTCGATATCCGGCTTCTGGACTTCCGTCCCGGACCCGCGGCCGAAGCGGAGGTGGAAATTCACTGCAGCAAGGGTACCTATGTGCGTACCATTGCCGAGGATCTTGGCCACAATCTCGGATGCGGTGCCCATGTGATTGCCCTGCATCGCACCGGTGCTGGCGAGTTTAGTGATACTGAGGCCGTTACCCTGGAAGCGCTGGAAGTGGAGCGGGGTGATGACCGCGCAGAAACCCTGGATCACCATCTGTTGCCGGTGGATGCCCCGGTGCGACAGCTGGCCAGCCTGAATTTGCCGGCGGCTACCGCCTACTACTTTAGTCAGGGAAACCCGGTAATGGACGGCCAGGTCTATCGCGCCGGGGACGAAGGTGATATGGTGCGAGTCTTTGCCGAAAAAACAGGCGAAGACGATGAATTTTTGGGTGTTGGCCAGATTACCGATGATGGCAGGGTGGCACCTAAACGACTGATTGCAAAGAATTAGTTGCTAATCACCAGTGATTGGCGACTGATAACTAGCCGGTCTGTAAATATGCACGGGCCTGGCTGGATCGATTAATCGCATATTAATGAGGTAATGACTATGGCACTGAGTGCTGCTGAAAAAGCTGAAATCGTAAAAGAGTATCAACAAGCAGAAGGTGATACTGGTTCTCCTGAGGTTCAGGTAGCGTTGTTGACCCACAACATCAACAAGTTGCAGGGCCATTTTGCGGACCACAAGCAAGATCACCACTCTCGCCGCGGTTTGATCCGCATGGTAAACCAGCGTCGCAAGCTGCTGGACTACCTGAAAGGCAAGGATGTAAACCGTTATGCAGCTCTGATCCAGCGACTGGGTCTGCGCCGCTAATAAAAAGTGCCCGCTTTGTGCGGGCTCTTTTTTTATTTTATCGATACGGATGTCAACGCTGATAAATGCTTATGCTTTATCGGCACTGCCGTCGTCCCGGGGCGGCTGTATGCCGCAGGCGCATGGGTATCACATGTGCTTCGTGGAGCGGCAATGTCGCAGACCAGGCGGTTATGAATTACGGACAGCGAGGCGTCTCCGGACTCCTCGCTATCAGCAGTTGTGTCGCACACCGCTGCGTAATAGCCGGTGCTTTTAAAGGTTATTGACAAGAAAGTGCCGGAGGCCCAATGAGATGGGCGAAACAGTTATTTGCTGAAATGTACGACGTTAAACAGTAGAGAAGAGAAAAGGATAATATTGTGAATCCTGTAATTAAAACCTTTCAGTACGGTGATCAGACTGTCACCCTGGAGACCGGTCGCATTGCCCGTCAGGCTACCGGTGCGGTAATGGTGACCATGGGCCAGACATGTGTTCTGGTAACTGTAGTAGGCGCTAAAGAGACTAAAGAGGGGCAGGACTTTTTCCCCCTGTCCGTCCACTACCAGGAAAAGGCCTACGCCGCCGGTAAGATCCCCGGGGGCTTTTTTAAGCGTGAAGGTCGTCCAAGCGAGAAGGAAACCCTGACCTCGCGCCTGATCGACCGCCCGATTCGCCCGTTGTTTCCCAATGGCTTTATGAATGAAGTCCAGGTGATCTGTACGGTCATGTCCACTGACAAAAAGAACGATCCGGATATTGCCGCCATGATCGGTACTTCTGCCGCCCTGGCTGTGTCCGGTATTCCCTTTAGCGGCCCAATTGGCGCCGCCCGTGTTGGTTACACCCAGCAGGACGGATACCTGTTGAATCCCGACTTTGCCGCCACCAAAGCCTCCGAGTTGGACATGGTGGTTGCCGGTACCCGGGACGCCGTGTTGATGGTTGAGTCTGAGGCCAATGAGCTGCCGGAAGACATTATGTTGGGTGCGGTACTGTTCGCCCATCAGGAAATGCAGGCTGTGGTCCAGGCCTGTGAAGAGCTGGCCAAAGACGCCGGCAAGCCTGCCTGGGACTGGCAGCCGGCATCGGAAAACGAAGCGCTGAAAGCGGCTGTGGCCAGCAGTTTTGAGGCCGCCATAGGCGATGCCTATCGAATTATCGACAAGGCCGAGCGCTACACTCGCCTCAGCGAACTGCGCAGCCAGGCGGTGGAGCAGTTAGCGGTTGACGATATCTCCGACGATGAGATCAAACAGGCGTTTGGCAAGCTGGAGAAAAAAATCGTCCGTACCCGCGTGGTGGCCGGCGAGCCCCGGATCGACGGTCGCGACAATAAAACTGTACGTGCGATCGATGTTGAAGTGGGGGTTTTGCCCAAGGCACACGGCTCAGCACTGTTCACCCGCGGTGAGACCCAGGCCCTGGTGGTTGCCACCCTGGGTAACGCCCGTGACGCCCAGTTGATCGATGCCCTCGAAGGCGAACGCAAAGATCCCTTTATGCTGCACTATAACTTCCCCCCCTACTCGGTGGGTGAAGCAGGGCGCATGGGTGGTACCGGCCGCCGTGAAATCGGCCACGGTCGCCTGGCGCGCCGTGGTGTCGCCGCAGTACTGCCCAATGACGAGACATTTCCCTACACTATGCGTGTGGTCAGCGAAATCACCGAGTCCAACGGTTCCAGCTCCATGGCCTCGGTGTGTGGTTCGAGCCTTGCCATGATGGATGCCGGTGTGCCCCTGAAGGCGCCCGTTGCCGGTATTGCCATGGGTCTGGTGAAGGAAGAGGACGGTTTTGCCGTCCTGACCGATATCCTGGGTGATGAGGATCACCTGGGCGATATGGACTTTAAAGTCGCCGGTACCGCCAGCGGTATCACCGCCTTGCAGATGGACATCAAGATTGAGGGCATCACCGAGGAGATCATGGAGATCGCCCTGGAGCAGGCCCTGGCCGCGCGACTGCATATCCTTGGCGAAATGAACAAGGTGATCGACAAGGGACGTGACGAAGTCAGCGACAATGCTCCGCGTTTCGAAACACTGAAGGTTCATCCCGACAAGATCCGTGACATTATCGGCAAGGGCGGCGCCACTATTCGCGCTATCACTGAAGAGACCGGTGCCTCCGTGGATATCGATGACGACGGCACTGTTAAGATCTACAGCGATGACTCCGAAGCCCTGCAGGCGGCACTGGATCGTATCGCCAGTATCACTGCCGAGGCGGAGATTGGTGAGATCTACGAAGGTAAAGTGGTACGCATTGTCGACTTCGGAGCCTTTGTAAACTTCCTGCCTGGAAAGGATGGCCTTGTACATATTTCCCAGATTGCCGACGAGCGCGTCAACGCCGTTAGCGATTACCTGGAAGAGGGTCAGATGGTGCGTGTGAAGTGCCTGGACGTGGATCAGCGTGGACGTATCAAGCTGTCTATCAAAGAGGCTCAGCGCGACGAAAGTCCGGTGGTGGAAGCGGATGCCGGTGACGAAAACGCCGCTGATTAATTCGCGTCGTTATTTAAACTGCCTGTAAAAAAGCCCGCTCGATAGCGGGCTTTTTTATGCCGGGTATTCCGCTAGCAAAAGATATGGTCTTCGCTGGGAAAGATGTCGGCTTTGACATCGGCGGCGTATTTTTGCAGCGCTCCCGGGATATCCTTCGCCTCCACCAGGAAATTCTTGGAAAACTTCGGCGGCTGCTCTGTCAGCCCGAGGATGTCGTTAATCACCAATACCTGGGCATCGGTTTCACGCCCCGCGCCTATGCCGATGGTGGGCATGGATACGGCGGCGGTAATGGCCTTAGCCAGTGCCACGGGCACGCACTCCAGCACCAGCAGGTCGGCTCCGGCTTCGTCCAGTAACTTGGCATCGCGTAGAATAGCCTGGGCCTGATCGTCCTTGCGGCCCTGTACCCGGAAACCGCCGAACTTGTTGACAGACTGGGGCGTCAGGCCCAAGTGGGCGCACACCGGAATACCCCGTTCGCTCAGCATACGCACAGTTTCTGCCAACCATTCGCCGCCCTCCAGCTTTACCATATGAGCGCCGGCCTGCATGATGCGGGAGGCATTGCGCATGGCATCTTCCGGTGTGGCATAGGTCATAAACGGCAGGTCGCCCATGATCAGGGACTTGTCGTTACCGCGTTTTACCGCTTCCACATGGTAAATCATCTGCTCCATGGTGACGGGGATGGTACTGTCGTATCCCAGTACCGTCATGCCCAGGGAGTCGCCCACCAGCAATACTTCGATACCGCTCTTTTGGGCCATGGCGGCCATGGGTGCGTCGTAAAGGGCGACAGTGACGAATTTCTCCCCCGCGGCTTTCATCGTGCGCAGGGTGTTGACGGTAACGGCCTTGGCGAGAGCCGAAGCCTTTGAGGGGGTTCCGGAGGGCATGGGTTGTAACTCCTGCTTTGAATTGTGCGCGGGTAGGTGCCGCCGGGCAATTGCAGTTGACGCCTTTAGCGCTCAAAGCGTAGGTGGTGGATTGTAGTAGTGCCGGCCGCTCTTGATGCGCAACATATATTCGACCAGATGCTGATAGTGCTGGGGATTGTTGGCCAGATCCAGGTCGGCGGCGTTAACGATCAACAGAGGCGAGCGGTCATAGTAGTGGAAAAAATGGGTATAGGCATCGTTGAGCGCGTTAAGGTAGTCAGTATCGATATGGCGCTCGGAGGCTATGCCTCGGTGGCGAATTCGCTCCAGCAACACATCGACCGGGGCTTGTAAAAAAATCACCAGGTCCGGCTGCGGTGCATCGATAGTCAGTTGATCGTAGACCTGTTGGTAGAGACGCAGTTCGTCGTCGTCGAGGGTGACCTGGGCAAACAGCTGGTCCTTTTCCATCAGGAAGTCGGCCACCCGAACCGGCTCGAACATATCACCCTGGCGTTGCTCCTGCAGCTGCTTGGTGCGTTGAAAGAGGAAGAAGAGCTGTGTCGGCAGGGCAGTGTTTTGCTGGTCCAGGTAAAATCGTTCAAGAAAGGGATTTTCCTCTGCTTGCTCCAGCATGGTCTCGTAATTAAAGGTTTGAGCGAGGTTCTTGGCCAAGGTCGTCTTGCCGACCCCGATGGGCCCTTCGATGGCGATATATCGCGGTAGTTCCAGGCCGGTGAGGTCCAGCTGCATGTCAAAACCGTCTGCCACTCTTTACTCCTGTATTCTTCGGTGTGAACCCGATGGTCGGGGTTCAAGCCTCCAGCACGTCCAGGTCTGCCCGGGGTGTCCGCGCTAATAATGACTCAAGTGCCTGGCCATTGGGAAGTACTAATTCTGGCGCCAGGTCCGCCAGTGGATAGAGAACAAAGTTGCGCTCTCCCAGGTAGGGATGGGGTACTGTAAGTCGTTCAGTGGCAATTTCGCGATCCCCGTACAGCAGCAGATCCAGGTCCAGGGTGCGTGGTCCCCAGCGTTCGCGACGTACACGTTGGTGGTCACTTTCGATCTGTTGCAGCGCGTCCAGCAAGGTATGGGCTTCCAGGCGGGTTTCAAGGCGAGCCACGGCGTTGATATAGTCCGGTTGCTCGCCAGGACCCACCGGGGCGCTCCGATAAAGACGGGATTGACCAGTGAGCCGGGTGTGCGCCAGTCTCGCCAGGGTAGTAAATGCGGATTCGACCTGTCGACGAGGGTTGTTGAGGTTGCTGCCGAGGCCGATGTAAGCGATTACTGACACTTAGCTGGCGCCCTCGCTGTTTGCTGTTGCGGGTTTTCTCCGGCGGCGACGGCGGCGGGGTTTGTGGCTGCCGGAACCGTCATCGAGTTTGTCGAGCAGCTGCTGACGCTCTGCTTCATCGGCAACCTGGTAGCGGGTCCACCAACTGCCGAGTCCATTGAGGTCTTCCCCCGCTTCTTCGCGCAGCAAAACAAAGTCATAGGCGGCCCTGAACCGCGGGTGCTCCATGAGTCGTTCGGCGCGTTTACCCTGGCGCCGTGGCAAACGTTCCTGCAAGTCCCAGATTTCGCGCATGGGTATCAGGAATCGCTTGGGAATGGAGGTGTGGGTCAGTTGTTTGTTGATGACAGCTAGCGAGGCCTGCTGCAGTGCAGTGACCGCGGGGATGTTACGTGCTTGCAGTTTCTGCTTTTCTTTTATCAGGGGAGGCCAAAGCAGGGCCGCGTAGATAAAGGCCGGCGTCACGCGCTGATTGTTGCGGATTCGTTTGTCGGTGTTGAGCATGGCCTGTTCGATGAGGCGTGAACCGATCAGGTCGCCCCGCTGCAGGTGGGCCTCGGTACCAGGGAACAGGTAAGCCAGCAGACTATATTCCCGCAATTGGTGGAAAGTGGCCGTGGCCGAACCGGACATGAATAATTTCAGTACTTCCTCAAACAGGCGTGCGGCGGGGACATGAGCCAGCAACTCCGAGAGTTCAGGGATTGGTTTGGCGGTGTCCGGTTCAATGGTGAAGCCCAGCTTTGCGGCAAAGCGGACCGCCCGCAGCATGCGTACCGGGTCTTCCTTGTAGCGAGTTGCGGGGTCGCCAATCATGCGAATCAGGCGCCGCTTGATATCCTTGACGCCGCCAGCGTAGTCATGAATAGCGAAACCGTCCAGGGTGTAGTAAAGGGCGTTAATGGTAAAGTCGCGCCGCGCCGCATCTGACCTGAGATCACCATAGACATTGTCGCGCAGCAGCATGCCGTGATCTGATTGGGCGGCCTCCTTCTGGTGACTCGCCTCATTGTGGTGAGCGCGAAAGGTGGTGACTTCGATAATTTCACGACCCATGCGCACGTGTACGATACGAAAGCGACGACCGATGATACGGGCCCCGCGAAACAGGTGTTTGATCTGTTCCGGGGTCGCGTCGGTGGCGATGTCGAAATCCTTGGGGTGGCCTCCCAACAACAGGTCGCGGACACCGCCGCCCACCAGGTAGCTCTCGTGCCCGACCTCGTTGAGGCGCTTCATGATCTTGATGGCGCCGGGGCTGATGGACTTCCGGGAGATAGGGTGGTGCTCGCGCGGGATAATCTGGGGTTTGCCCTGGTTACGGGCGGAAGGAAGATATTTAAACAACCGTTTTAGCATGGTGCTTTGCTCTGCAGACCCCGATATAGAATTGTGCGCCAAGTGTATTGGCGTGGGCTGGGTATACGAAAGGGGCGAAGTGTAGCACGGGCGGGGAGTGAGGCGAAATTTGATGGTTTCAGGCGCACAAATTAAAAACCGCCGTTGAGGTGTGTCCCCGGGGTGGGGGCAGGTGTATAGATAACATTGGTGGGCAAATGGACGGGTTAATGGGGGCTTATGAAAAAGCCGGTCCCCACAAAGCAAAACGGGAGAGTCGTTACTGGCACGGCTCTCCCGAAGAATCTTTATTTTAACCCTGTTTTACTAGGAAGTGGTGCTTCCCTGCCCTTTTGGCAATTTGCTTTACTGGCAAACCCTCTCCAAGTTATTGAGTAGTCAGTTTTGTAGCTATCATTGCTACTAATTTTATTATTGTTGTCGTTATTTTTATTATCTTTTTTAATTATTATTTGTTGTCGTTATTTTAGTGATTGCGCATTTATTATTGTTTATTGTTTTTATTTTAAAATTTCGTCGTTTTTATTATTTATTGTTCTTATTTTTGTCACATAAATATAGCATTTCACGTGCCAATTTTATTTTATCTATAAAAATCAAAGGCTTAGTTTTTTTTGGATCTTTTTAAGCAGAAAAAGTTATTTAAAATCGTTACTTATTGTTTCGGGGTCTGTTACCTATCCCTATTTGGGTAACACAGCGGTTATTTGGCGCTGGCAGTTCTCTTGCGCGGAATTCCAAGGCGTTGGCGCCTCTCCCACAGGCACTTTCGGCTGACCCCAAGTTTGCGGGCCAGCTCGGTTTCGCTCATGGTGTCCTGGTGTTCAAGGACAAAGCGCTGGAAATAATCCTCAAGGGACAGGTCTTCATTGGGGTCGACGGTTTTGGAGGGAAGCTTGCTGCGAGGCGCGAAATCATCTTCCAATTCCTCCGTATCGACCTTGACCAGATCCAGGTCGATAGACAGCAGCTCATGGCTGATTTCAGCATTGTCTTCACAGAGAATGACGGCGCGTTGAATGGCGTTTTCCATTTCCCGGACATTTCCGGGCCAGGTGTAAGTGGTGATGGCTTGCACCGCTTCTGGAGACAGATTAAGCAGGGGCTTGTTAAATTGTTCGCAGTAGCGTTCCAGCAGAGTTTCAGCCAGCGAGATAATGTCCTTGCCGCGCTCACGCAGGGGCGGCAAGCTCAGTTGCACCACATTGATCCGGTAAAACAGGTCTTCGCGGAATTTTCCTTCCTGTGCAAGTTTACGCAGGTTGCGGTGGGTGGCGGCGATCAGGCGCACGTCGACCTTGCGTGATACTACCGATCCGATGGGGCGCACCTCTCCTTCCTGTAGCACCCTCAACAGGCGGGCTTGGGCTTCCAGGGGCAGCTCCCCTATCTCATCCAGGAAAAGCGTGCCGCCATCAGCAGCGGCGACCAGTCCCTCCCGGGTGCTGGCAGCACCGGTAAAGGCGCCTTTTTCATGGCCAAAAAGTTCTGATTCGATCAGGGTTTCCGGGATAGCAGCGCAGTTTACGGAGATCAGTGGGTTGTCTCGTCTGCGGCTCTCGTTGTGGATGGCGCGGGCCACCAACTCTTTGCCGGTACCTGTTTCCCCGTGCACCAGTACTGTGGCATTGGTGGGAGCCACTTTGTGAATGCGGTTGTACAGGTTTTTCATTACCCCGCTGTTGCCGATCATGCCGCCGGTGGCATGACTCGAGGTTTTGGATTTGGTGGTTTGTCGGGCGGCATCCTGAGCCTTGCCAATTACCCGTTTGACCGCGGCTATCATCTCGTCATGATCGAAGGGTTTGGCGATATAGTCCACCGCGCCCATGCGCATGGAGTCCACGGCGGAACGCAGGCTGGCGTAGCTGGTCATGATCAGTACCGGAATGTCGCCCGCGAGTTTGATCAGGTCAGTCCCAGGCGCTCCCGGTAGTCTCAGGTCGCTGATAATCAGGTTGTAGCCACTGAGCTGGTATTTGCCAACCGCCTCTTTGATTGAGGCCGCCTCATCAACCTCATACTTGTTGCGTTCCAGTAGTTTGCGCAGGGCACTGCGGATAATGGCTTCATCTTCGACGATCAGGATTTTACTCATAGGGCTCTTGTGTGTCTGATTAACCTTGCAGGTGACGGCGCGGTTGTCCGCAGTCGTGGTCGGTTTGGTCCATAGTTTAAAATACTGTTACTCAAACTCCCGGTCCCGTTGTCCGGGGTTTAGTTGGCGCGGCAATTGGAAGCTGAAGCGTGTGCCGCAACCACTATCTCTATCCACCGGGCTTTCGATATCCAGCTGGCCATTGTGGTCCTCTACGATGCTGTAGACCATGGCCAAGCCCAAACCAGTACCCTTGCCTGGTTCCTTGGTGGTGAAGAAGGGCTCAAGGAGACGCTCCATATGTTCAGGGGCGATACCCGGGCCCTCGTCGGTAACACTTATGGTAACGGAGTTGCTACCTATTGTGCCAGTCAGGGTGACACGGCTGTCCTCGGGGCTGGCATCTCGCGCGTTGGAGAGCAAGTTGATAAACACCTGGATCAGTCGTTGAGTATCACCGCAAACACAGGCTTCCTCGGGGATGTCGTTGATAAAACGTACCTGGGTTTCCTCCTTCTGCAGGGACAGCAGGTGGATAGCCTCCTCGGCGCAGGTATACAGCTTTACCGGCTGGAAGTCCTGTGTCTCGTGTTGGCCGCTGTGGGAGAAGCTCACCAGTGAATGCACTATACGGCTTACCCGGTCCGTCTGGCTCAGAATCTGGTCTGCGGTTTCCGTCACCTCACCATTGTCTGATTCATAGCGCAGATTTTGGGCCAGGCAGGCAATGCCGGTAATGGGATTGCCAATTTCGTGGGCCACACCGGCGGCCAGGCGTCCAATTGATGCCAGCCGTTCGCTGTGAATCAGCTCCTGTTCCAGTAACTGGATTTCGGTCACATCCTCCACCAAGATCACCTGGCCATCGGCGCTGCGGGCTACCGGACCTTCGATATTGGCTTTGTGCAGGCTGAACCAATGGGGGCGGTCATTGAGCTTCACCTCCTGCTTGTGGAGGTGGGCTTTACTGCTGCGGCTGAAGTGGCTCAGCAGTGATTGCCAGGGTTCGGCCAGGTCACTGAGGTGAGAGCCTGTCACCTCGCGACTGGAGATGCCTGTCAGGTCCGCCATTGCGCGGTTCCACATCAGGATTTCCATATCCCGGCCCAGGGAGCAGACCGCCATAGGCAGTTCGCGAAGGGTTTTACGGTGATAGAGGCGCAGATTATTGAGTTCGGCGGCCAAGCCGGTTAGGTGGTTGCGGTATTGGGCCAGGCGACTCTCTATCAGGTTGATGTCGGCAGTGCCCTCACTGTCGGGGAGCCTGTAAGGAATATAGTGGTCCAGGATCTCGCTGGCCACGGCAATCCCCATCAGGCCGGAGAGGTTGGCCTCAAGCTGGTCGCGTAGCCGGCGAAGGGCGTAGGGTCGCCGCTCGTTGGGATTGAGGCTGAGCTGGTGTAGGGCTCTGTCCACCTCTTCGGAGGCGCTGGCCGAGCCCAGGGGCTTTGCCAGACGGGTTCGAAACTCCTCCGCCGAGTGCACGTCCAGCGCCAGGCGCACCGGCTGGCTGAGCTCGTCATCGGCACAAAGTTCGGCACTGTAACGTTCTTCGTCGCTTTGCTCAGTGAGGTTGGAAATCAATACGAATGCAAGGGTATTGAGACAAAGGGAGATCAGGGTTACGTGGTTCCAGTGATCGACACCCACCGGAATCGACACGTCGAGAAGTGGGATTTGCAGGGACTGCCAGTCGGCAATCACCGGCAGGAAAAGGCCCAGTGCCCATACAGTGCTCCCGAGGCAGAGGCCTGCGATCACGCCACTGTGATTGGCCTTGGGCCAGTAAGCGACAGCGGCTATGCTGGGAAGAAACTGCAGTGTTGCAATAAATGCCATCAGGGCCAGGTTGGTGAGGCTGTAATTGTTGCCCAGCATCAGGTAGAAGATGTAACCACCGGCAAATATGGCGGCGACGGTGACGCGTCGCAGCCAGAGCAATTGGGTGTAGAGATCTGCCTTGTCATTGACTCTGGAAATGGGCAGTAGCCAGTGGTTCATTACCATGGTCGACAAGGCCAGGCTTATCAGTATCAGCGCGCCGGTGGCGGCGGACAGACCGCCGATAAAGGCAATAATGGTAAAAGTGGGCGAGCCCATCATGATCGGCACGCCGATGGTGAAGTACTGCGTAGGCAGGGGCACACCCAGCTCAAAGCCTGCCCAGAGGATGGGAAACAGCGGCAGGGCCATAAACAGCAGGAACAGGGGAAAGGCCCAGCTCACCGTATAGGTGGCGTGGGTCATGGGATTTTCCACCACGCTCATATGAAAAATATGGGGCATGGCCACTGCGGTGGCGATAAATACCAATAACAGGGTGTGAGAAGAGGCGTCGCGGATAGGGCTTTGCAAGAGTTCCAGATTATCGGGGTGCAACTTGAGCCAGACGTCCAATTCATCGAGGCTGCCAAACGTGCCATACACCGCCAGCAGGCCAATGGCACAAAAGGCGCAGACCTTGAGCAGGGATTCGAAAGCCATGGCCGTGATCAAGCCACGGTGATGCTCGCGGCTGGAGCCAAACAGGATAGTAAACAGTGCCAGCACCGCGCAGTAAAGCAATGCCGTGGCTTCCTTAAAGGTGAAGCCGGTATTTTCCAGGGGCAGGGATGGATTGGTGTTCAAGGTGAGGATGTGCAAGGTGTCCGCAATGGCCTGCAGTTGCAGGGCCACCAGGGGCAAAAGGCCCAGAAGCATGCACAGGGTTGCAAGACTGCCTGCTGCCTGGCTGTGATAGCGAAATACCAGAAGATCTGCCAGGGTGTTGATCTGGTAACGGTTGGCCAGTTTGATCAGCGGTGCCAGGGCCACAGGTGCGAACAAAAACAGAGCACCCGTACCCAGGTAATAAGCCAGGGCGCCATAGCCAAACTGGAATGCCAGGTCGATAACGCCGTAAAAGGACCAGGCGCTGGCGAAAATGCCCAGGGAAAGGATGTAGGTAGCGGGGTGGCGCACCAGGTTATCGGGAATCCAGCCGCGCTCGGTGGCGTAGGCAATGCTGAAAATTACCAGCACATAGGCGACACAAATAAAGGCGACCTGGCTTAACTCAAAAGTCATTGGGTTTATGACGTCCTTGTATCAGATAGGCTACCAGGATAACCACGGCCCAAATCAGGTAGGGGCGATACCAGGCACCCTCGGGATTGATCACCCAGGTAAACAGGGTGGGTGAGAATATATAGGCCACGAGCATCAACAGGATGGTCAGGCGGTGGTTAGTCATGATGGAGTGGCTACCTGTCTTTGGGCTTGAAAGTAATTGTTTTTGCCTCTCACAAGGCTCTTTACCTTCTTTCGCTCAAGGCTGTTTACCTCGCCTCGCTCAAGGCTGCTATCCGCGCTCCGGGTTGGGGGGGAGTCTACACCAATGTTGGGATTTGTGCCGCTGTGGGGGTTATATCTCTATACCGAGGGTGTGGGGAACAAGTTGTGGACGCCAGTGTTCGACGGCCCAGGTCACGAGTTCATGAACCGGGGCACCTTCCAGAATGGCCGGTGGCGACTGCTGTAAAAACTGCAATGCGAGGCAGAGGTTATCACTGGCCGAGTGGGCTTCCAGGGCCGGAGCCAGGTTTTGCTTGCTGAGTTTCTGCCCGTGGCGATTAAGGGCTACGGGGATATGACCGTAGCTGGGTGCTTTGGCCTCCAGGCACTGATACAGCCAAAGCTGTCGCGGGGTGGAGTCCAGCAGGTCGCTGCCGCGAATAATATGGGTGATTCCCTGGTATATGTCGTCCACCACCACTGCCAGCTGATAGGCAAACAGTCCGTCTTTGCGGCGCAGGATAAAGTCCCCCACCTCGTCCGCCAGATTCTGTCGCTGCTGGCCCTGGAAAAGGTCGTGGAAGGTGATTGGGTTGGCGGCATTAACCTTCAGCCGCAATGCCGTGGCTTCTTTTGGCGATGGCGGTTGTCGGGTGCAGTGGCCGTCATAAATGCCGCCACAGAGCTGGAGGCGTTGGCGGGTGCAGCTGCACGGATAGACCCGGTGGGTGTCGCGCAGACGGGCGAGGGCTTCTCCATAGGCTGCGTGGCGCCGGCTCTGGTGTAGCACACCTCCTTCCCAGGTCAGGCCGTGGGCCTCGAGGTCGCGCAGGATGCTGTCGGCAGCCCCGGGTTGTACTCGGGGCGGATCCAGGTCCTCCATGCGTACCAACCACTGGCCGCGGTGACTGCGGGCATCCAGAAAGCTGGCCAGAGCACTGACAAGGGAGCCGAAATGCAGTGGGCCAGTGGGGGAGGGGGCGAAGCGCCCGATATAAGTGTTCGGAGGATGGTGTTCGTTGAGCATAGGGAGGATACGCGGGGGCGAGAGCCCCCGGAGCAGGCGTCAGGGGTGAATTTAACCGCTGATCTGCTTTTCCTTGATTTCGTCCAGAGTCTTGCAGTCCACACACAGGGTGGCTGTAGGGCGGGCCTCCAGGCGACGAATGCCGATTTCGACACCACAGGCATCGCAGTAGCCATAGTCGTCGGTTTCCAGCAGCTCCAGGGTACTGTCAATTTTCTTGATCAGCTTGCGCTCGCGGTCGCGGGTACGCAGTTCCAGGCTGAATTCCTCTTCCTGGCTGGCGCGGTCGGCCGGATCCGGAAAATTCGCCGCTTCATCTTTCATATGGCTCATGGTGCGGTCGACTTCTTCCATCAGCTCGGTTTTCCATGACAGAAGCAAGCCCCTGAAGTGCTCCTTCTGGTTATCATTCATGTATTCCTCGCCCTTCTTCTCTTCGTAGGGCGTGAATTCGCGGAGCGTATAGCCGTCGCCTTTGTTTGAACTGTTGGGCATTGTTACCGCCTCTGTTATTGACTTACGGACTTCCCTAAGTTTGGGGTAGGGGCCAATGAATTCAAGGGCCCCCAAAATTCAGAAACGGGAAGCTACCAGATCTGCCTTTCGGGTGCCAGCGGTTTTTCACTGCAATCTCGTCCAGGTCAATTTGTGCCGGTCGGAGTTGGGTTGCGATCCTCTCGATTGCGGGTCCCATTTGCCTGAAGGGTTTTGCAGGTTGGGGGGTGTGGCTTACACTGACCTCCAGTTAGCATCAATTGAAATAGGGTTTGGTGCTCTAATTACAAATTAATGTAATAAAGAGGTTTTCAGGGTCCTTATGAAATTTAACCCTCCATTGGGACAGGGAACTCTGGTTAAGCGATACAAACGCTTTCTGGCTGATATCCGGCTGCCGGGTGGGGATGAACTCACCATTCACTGCCCCAATACCGGCTCTATGAAAAACTGCCTGGCACCCGGTCAACCCTGTTGGTTTTCCACTTCCGACAATCCCAAGCGCAAATATCCCTACACTTGGGAAATCGCGACCACCCCGGCCGGGCATCTGGCCGGCATCAATACCGGTCGAGCCAACGGCCTGGTGGTTGAGGCGCTGGCGGCCGGTAGGATCGAGGAGCTGAGCGGTTATGATCACCATCGTTGCGAGGTGCGTTATGGCGAAGAGCGCTCCCGTATCGATATCCTGCTGGAGCGGGGCGACAGCGAAAAATGCTATGTGGAAATCAAGAGTGTCACACTCTATGACGAAGAGGCAGATGATGGGCTGGGGCTTTTCCCCGACGCGGTCAGCAGTCGCGGCAGTAAGCATTTGCGCGAACTGATTATGGTCAAGCAAAAAGGCCACAGGGCGGTGCTGTTTTTTTGTGTGCAGCACTCCGGCATCGAGCGGGTAGCTGCGGCGGCTATTGATCCACTCTATGCCGCCACCTTGAAGGAGGCCATTACAGCGGGGGTCGAGGTACTGGTCTATGGGGCCGATATCAGCACAGAAGAGATTGTACTGTCCCGGAGGCTGGAGTTTGTGGGCGCTTAAAGCCACCCGTGTCGACAAGGAACATACCGGTCGCTTTGGCGGCACATTCAGCGGGGAAGATTGATGTAGATCTCCCCGTTGTCCACATCCACCGCAATGGCTTGCAGTTGCTGGCCATTGCAGGGACCGGTGACACACTCGCCGGTTTCGATCACAAACAGGGCTCCGTGGGTGGCGCATTGAATCAATTCAGCGTCGGCGTCCAGAAATTTGTCCGGTAGCCACTCCAGTGGCAAGCCCAGATGGGGGCAGCGGTTGTGATACGCGAATATCCGGCCAAATTTTTTCACCAGGAAAATGGTCCGCTCACCGAGGTTAAATCCCTTGGCAGTATCGTTGGCGAGATCGTCAAAATGGCAGAGCCGAATTTTTTCCATAGGTGCAGCAGAATATAATCCAGAAGATGAATGGGCTTATCGCATCGGTTCAACCAGACGCAGAGAGCGGGTCAATGGCTTGCCATTGCGGACGATTGCCAGTGTCACTTCCTCGCCTGGCTGGTAGGATTCCAGTGCCGAAAGCAAGTCGTCGTAGCTTTCAATGCGGTGATCGTCGATCCCAATGATGACATCGCCCAGGACCGCGGCGCCCCAAATGTTGCGTTGAATCCCTTCCAGTCCTGCCTCGGCGGCGGGCATACCGCGAGTGGCGCGCAGGATCGGCACCCCCTTGATGCCATGCTGCCTGGCCCATTGCTCGGGAGCCACCTCAATACCCAGTGCCGGTCTCACCAGACGACCGTACTGAATCAGTTGAGGCACTATTTTATCGACGGTATTCACCGGAATGGCGAAGCCAATACCGACACTGGCTCCGCTGGGGCTGTAGATGGCGGTATTTACGCCGATCAGCTTGCCTTCGGAGTTTAATAGCGGTCCGCCGGAGTTGCCGGGATTGATGGCGGCGTCAGTCTGTATCACGCCACGAATCTTGCGATTGTTGACCGCGTCTATTTCCCGCCCCAGAGCGCTGACCACACCCACAGTGAGGGTGGTATCCAGTCCAAAGGGATTGCCTATGGCCAGCACTTTACGACCTACCGTCAAGGTGGATGAATCTCCCCGCGGCAGGGGGTGCAACTGATTGGGAGGGGCCTCAATTTGCAGTACCGCCAGGTCTTTCTCCGGGGCCGCACCCACCAGTCGCGCCGGCCAGCTGCTCTGGTCCTGAAGGGTAATGGTGACTTTGCGGGCGCCGTCGATCACATGGTAGTTAGTGACGATATAGCCCCCCTTGTCCCAGACAAAACCTGTGCCAGCGCCTCGCGGTACCGTATGCAGATTAAAGGAGTAGGGATCGCGCACAAGGGCCTGGTTGGTGACATAGACCACCGCCGGGCTGGCCTGTTTGAATACCTCAATATTGTTGCGCTCGTCATCTGTGGCAAAAGCCAGGGCCTGGTTAATGCTGGTCAGGCTGATAAGGGTGATCATCAGGTAGAGCAGGTGACGTATCACGGGGCGAAAATCCTCGATGGTCGGTAAGCAAAACAGGGAATGCCAAGGGGCTATGATCTGTGTTGTGGCGAAAATTTCAATAGCGAGGCTGTGGTGAGTGAAAAATGGCCACCCGAGGGGTGGCCGAATAACCGTGATTAGCTCATAAAGGAGATGTTGACGCCCAAGCTTGCTAGGGGGGCGCAAACAGCTAATGACGAGAGTCCCCTCCGGCCATTAACCTCTGCCAATGATAATCATTATCGTTTGTATGTCAAGTAAATGGGAATTATTTTCATTAAGGGGCGGGGCAGGTGCTTCGCCACAATTGGGGTGTGGATTTCAATCGGGGGAGGCGGTTTTCTGTTGGCGCGGTTTGCAGGCTAGTACGCCTGCAAGGTGATATGGCGCTATCCACAGTCGGTCTGTCAGCGGTCCCGGAAAGGCGTGTCAGCTGGCAATGGCCGTCGTACTTGGCAGGAAGTTCTAGGAGGTGACTTCCTTATCGGAGCTGTCCTTTTCGGCTTCGGCGACCAGGCGCGCTTTGAGGTCTGAATCCAGATCGTTCCAGTGGGTATCGAGCAGGGCGCCTTCGAGCGCGTATAGCATCACTTTGGAGACATTAATACCGCGGCCTTTGATACGGCGGTAGGCTTCTACAGCGCCCATGGCCTTAAGATCTGCATAGGTATTCACGCCAATGGCGTGGAGAATATTCACCGAGGCCATACCCAGGTTTTTAAGTTGGAGCAATTTACTGTCACTGGATGTCAAAACTGCAAACTCCCAAGGTTGCGCTCTCACTAAAGGCTGCGTTCTCGCTATTAAAAACTGGCGCTACTAAAAACAGGCATTATTTAAAGCGGTGTAAATCTCGCAAAATCTCCGTAAGCATTTATAGCCTTGGGTTATAATACATATTTGGCTGATAAGCGCAAAGCCCTGTCCTTGTTGTGGACGAGGCACTCTTAAGACTCTGTTAATCAGTTCCGATAATTTTCTGTTTGGCATGGATCATGGCTGGTTTTGGTAAAGATATTGCTGTGCTCTTCGGGCTTAATGACTGTCATATCCAGCCATTTGAGGGGGGTTGCGGGGTTCATCGCGAATTGCATACGCCCCTGGGACAATTGGTTACAGCCGCAGCCGAGGCAGGCTTTGAATTGCGGCTGGCAAGCGGCTTTCGGAGTTTTCAGCGCCAGGCACAAATCTGGAATGCCAAGGCCGCTGGCCAGCGGCTGTTGCTGGATACATCGGGTCAGCCCCTGGTCAGCGATGATTTGAGTGATTGTGAAAAAGTCTATGCCATCCTGCGTTGGTCTATGTTGCCCGGAGCTTCCCGCCACCATTGGGGAACTGATATCGATGTTTACGATGCCGCCGCCGTGCCTGCTGATTACCGTCTTCAGTTAACACCTGACGAGTATTCGCCTGACGGACCTTTTGGCCCCTTGAACGCCTGGTTGGAGCAGTGCATGGCTCAGGGAGAAGCCTTTGGTTTTGTTCGCCCTTACGGAGTTGATCGCGGTGGCGTTGCTCCCGAGCCTTGGCACCTGAGTTATTCGCCCCTCTCCCGGGTCTTCCAGCAACAACTGGATCTCGAATTGCTGCGCACACAGATCGAGGCTTCGGATTTACAGTTAAAGCCGGTAGTGCTGGCAAACCTCGACAGCATCTTCGAGCGTTTCATTCGTCTGCCCGAGGCGATCTATCCGACAATTTCGGATTGAGGGAATTCCAGGGCGATACTTGTTGTCGCAACCTCAAGGGCAGTAGACTTATCCTTTGAGCTGTTGGAGGCGTAGTGCGAACTTGGGTCGTACTCGAGCAAGCGAGGCCGCTTATGGATTCCCCATCTACTGTTGACACTGTGTGGCTGTCGATTCGCGCCGAGGCGGAACAGGCGAGTCGCGATGAACCCGTATTGGCGAGCTTTTATCACGCCTCTATTCTCAATCACACCAGCTTTGATGCTGCGATCAGCTTTCATCTGGCCAACAAACTGGATAGCCAGGCGGTGCCGGCGATGTTGATTCGCCAGGTGTTTGAAGAGGTGCTGGCTGAGTCACCGCGAGTGACCGAATCCATGTGCCAGGATATCTGTGCCTACAAGGAGCGGGATCCCGCCTGCAATAAATACTCCATGCCGTTTTTGTATTTCAAGGGGTTTCATGCGCTTCAGGCCCACCGTATTTCGCACTGGCTCTGGTCTCAGGGCCGGCAACCTCTGGCGCTTTACCTGCAAAACCAGATCTCCCAAATTTTTGGCGTTGATATCCACCCGGGCGCCCGGGTTGGCTGCGGCATAATGATCGACCACGCCACGGGCGTCGTGGTGGGGGAGACGGCAATGATCGAAGACAATGTGTCAATGTTGCACTCGGTGACACTGGGAGGCACGGGTTGTGAGAGTGGCGACCGCCACCCCAAGATTCGCCATGGGGTTTTGATCAGTACCGGGGCCAAAATTCTGGGCAATATTGAAGTTGGCCAAGGGGCCAAAATCGGGGCGGGAAGTGTGGTTTTGGAAACGGTGCCGCCGCATACCACAGTGGCAGGTGTGCCTGCCAGGATAGTGGGGCGCCCTGCAGCCGACCAGCCGGCACTGGATATGGATCACCAGTTGACCGAAGGTGGCGACAGTTGAGAAATTATTTAATGGCAATGGGAGGCGCAAGACAAGCAGTGGAGCGCGGTGCGGGGCAAAGACATGAGTGATCCCAGGTTCGACATTATATTTCGGGGTGATATTGTTTTTGGTCACCAGATTGCCGATGTCAAAAAACGGTTGATGCAATTGTTCAAGGCGGATGCGGCGAAGGTGGATGCGCTCTTTTCCGGTGCGGCTCTGCCCCTCAAACGCAATCTCGATCAGGCGGCGGCGGAGAAATACCAGGCGGTGTTGTTAAAGGCCGGAGCTCAGGTGGATGTATGCACCGCGGGCAGCGTTAAGACCGTCGCCACAAGAGCGGTCAAGCCCGCCTCCCAGCCTAAGAAAATCTCCGATTCCAATCCCCGGGCTATCCCCCCGGGCCGTTCCCAGACCCTTAAAGAGCGTTTGGCTGCCGCAGGGCTTGCTGAAAAAGAGACCCTCGTTGAGAGAAAACAGACGCAACAGCCGCTGCAAACTGCTGACGCGTCAGACGCTTCTGGATTGACCCTGGCACCGGCAGGGACCGAAGTGTTAAAACCCGAGGAGCGATCCAGGGTGGAGGCTGTGACGGTAGACACCGGGGGTCTCAGCATCAGGGCCATGGAGGGAGAACTGCTCGACGTCAGCGAGAGGCCGGCGCCGGTCAGTATCAGCTTGGACCTGGGAAATCTGGACCTGGCGGCAGTGGGAGAGGATCTCCTCCGGGCGGATGAAAAGTTGCCATTGCCAGAGGTGGCGGTGGATGTAAGCGATTTGGAATTGGCACCGGTCGGCAGTGATCTTGGGCAGGTGGCCGGTACTATCCCGCCGCCGCCCCCGGATACCAGTGACCTGTCGCTTTCAGAATAGCTATCCGAAATAACAAAAAACGGCCTCAAGGAGGCCGTTTTGGGGTGTGACGCTCAGGCGCCTCTGCGCGCCTGGTCTTACTTAGAAGTTGGGTTTGTCAGGAGCCTCCTGGTAGCGTTTTACCGATTCCATGATTTCCTCACGTGCCGCTTCAGGGCCTTCCCAGCCTTCAATTTTCACCCATTTACCCTTTTCCAGGTCCTTGTAGTGCTCGAAAAAGTGTGAGATCTGGTCGAGGGTAATCTGCGGCAGATCGCGTACAGACTCTACATTGGTGTAAAGGGGGCTTACCTTGTCTACGGGCACGGCAACCACCTTGGCGTCTTCCCCGCCATCGTCAGTCATTTTCAACATGCCGATGGGACGGCAGCGAATCACAGAGCCGGGAATCAGGGCCAGGGGCATTACCACCAAAACATCGACCGGATCGCCATCACCGCACAGGGTGTGGGGTACATAGCCATAGTTGCAGGGATAGTGCATCGCGGTACCGAGCATACGGTCGACGAAAATCGCCCCAGAGTCCTTGTCGACCTCGTACTTGATGGGATCGCCGTTCAGGGGGATTTCGATGATAACGTTGATGTCGTCTGGCAGGCGTTTGCCGGACGGAACTTGGTCTAGGCTCATAGTCGTGTCTCTGGAGGCTTAAGAATTGGGATAATTAAAATTTTTGGGGCCGCGATTTTAACACAAACACCTGTGGAAACAATTATTAGACCTTGGTCGAACCCGGGGGTGCTGGCGGTCAGGCGCGAAAGTTGAGTGCGGGCGGTTGCCGATGGCGTGGGAGTCGACTAGTCTCAAAGGCAGTGGTTGCTTATGTTTCGGGGGTAGTGCGGGTGCGATGCGCAGAGGGATGTGGTGTGCATTGCCCGAGTCTGTGGGCGACCTTGGCAAGATAATAAATTGGGGGAATTCTGATGGACGTCATTATATTACCGCCGGTTATCGGCGGTGTGGGGCTGTGCGCGGCCTTTATTGTTTACACGGTAGTCAAGCGCTATCCACCCGGTGAGGGGGTGGTGGCGGAAATCGCCGATGCCATTCACCAGGGCGCTATGGTCTTTATGCGCCGGGAATATTCGATTCTGACTATCTTCGCCACGATCATCACAGTGATGTTGTGGGTGGGTTTCCAGAGCTGGCAAACACCCGTGGCCTTTGTGGTGGGAGCGTTTTGCTCCGCCTGCGCTGGCTATATCGGCATGTACACCGCCACCAAAGCCAATGTCAGGACCACTGTGGCGGCCAGTACCGAAGGGGCGGCCAGTGCCTTGAGCGTGGCTTTCTATGGCGGCTCAATCATGGGCCTGACTGTCGCGTCCATGGGACTCCTGGGGTTGGGGTCGCTTTACCTGTTGTTCGGTGCCAATTCTGAACACGCCGAGGCCATCCACGGCTTTGGTATGGGCGCTTCCACGGTGGCGCTCTTCTCCCGCGTCGGCGGCGGCATCTTTACCAAGAGCGCCGATGTGGGTGCGGATCTGGTCGGCAAGGTGGAGGCCGGTATCCCCGAAGACGACCCCCGCAACCCGGGCGTGATCGCCGACAATGTCGGTGATAATGTCGGTGATGTCGCGGGTATGGGATCGGATATCTTCGAGTCCTACTGCGGTGCCATGATCGCCACAATCGCCATTGCCTCGACCATGGCCGTGGCGGCGGTGGATATGCTTGGTGGCGCACGCGAGCAGTTAATGTTCGCACCCCTGGCGTTGGCGTCGGCGGGATTGATCTGCTCAATTTTGGGCATATTGATTGTGCGGCTGTCATCGGCGCGTTCACCCGAGGTGGCCCTGCGTATGGGCACCATTGGTGCCAGCCTGCTGTTTGTGGCTGCAGCATGGTTTGTGCTGTCCGGCCTGGGCATCGGCCAAAGCGTCTGGCTGTGTATGATCTGCGGTGCGGTTGGCGGAATTCTGATCGGTTTGGTGACTGAGTATTACACCGGCGGCCGCCCGGTACAGCTGATTGCCGAGGGTGGGGAAACCGGGCCGGCGACGGTGATGATTTCCGGCCTGGCTACGGGGATGGAGTCGGTGGTGGTGCCGGTATTGGTGATCGCCGGCATTATCTACAGTGCCAGTTCGCTGCTGCCCGAGGGTGCCGGCGTTTACGGTGTGGGTATCGGTGCCGTGGGTATGCTGGCCACTGTTGGGATTACCATGGCTATCGATGCCTATGGCCCGGTGGCAGACAACGCCGGCGGTATTGCCGAAATGGCGGAGCTGGGTAAAGAAGTACGTGAGATTACGGATGGTCTGGACGAAGTGGGTAATACCACTGCCGCCATTGGCAAGGGCTTTGCCATTGGCGCCGCCGGATTGGCGGCCTTGGCCATTATCGGTGCCTATATAGAAACCATCTCCATTCACAAACCCGGGTTTGCATTGAATATCAGCAATCCATTGGTGCTGATGGGCATGTTCATTGGCGGCATATTCCCCTTCGCGGTCAGTGCCCTGACCATGCGTGCGGTGGGCGATGCGGCTTTCGATATGATCAAGGAGATTCGCCGGCAGTTCCGTGAAATTCCGGGGTTAATGGAAGGCAAGGCCAAGCCCGACAGTGGTCGTTGCGTGGATATTGCCACCCAGGCGGCCTTGCGCCGCATGGTGGCGCCGGGAGTGTTGGCAGTGGCTTCGCCGGTCGTGGTGGGTTTCGCTATCGGTCCCGAAGCGCTCGGTGGCATGCTGGGTGGCGCTCTGGTCAGCTGTGTGCTGCTGGCGCTGACCATGGCCAATGCGGGTGGCGCCTGGGATAACGCCAAGAAATATGTGGAAAAAGGCAACCTCGGTGGCAAGGGATCAGATGTGCACAAGGCCACAGTGGTCGGCGATACCGTTGGCGACCCCTTTAAAGATACCTCTGGTCCGGCCATGAATATTCTGATTAATGTCATGGCTATTGTCAGTCTGGTAATAGCACCGTTATTGGCATAGCTGAAAATACCATTCTGTTGTCGAGAAGGGGCCGAAGGGCCCCTTTTTCGTTGTTTGTGTGCTCGTAGCCCCTTGAACTGTAAGAAAAATGTGCAGTGGGCGACTAGTTCTCCTTCAAGGTGATAATGACGGATATAGGTAAGTAGGCTTCGATCCGGCCTGAGTGGCAGAGGGGTGCCTTCAGAAACACGCCGTGATTCGCAGAGCTAATGCGTCATTATCACCTTGAAAGAATACATGGAAACCTGGGAGCGACACCGGGTCATTGTAGTAACTATGAACATTTGTGAGGTTAACCCTATGAATAGAGCCTTTGGGCAAGTCAGAAAACACGGTGTCAGATGGCTGGTGTTATTAATCTTGATGCCGTTGGTTGTGACCGCTGCCGACAACTACGAGACCGCGATTTTTGCCGGTGGCTGTTTCTGGTGTATGGAGAAACCGTTCGATGAACTGGAGGGGGTAATTTCAACTACTGCGGGTTACGCTAACGGGCACACACGCAACCCCACTTATAAACAAGTCTCAGCCGGTCACACCGGACATGCGGAAGCGGTGAAAGTGGTGTTCGATCCAAGTAAAGTCAATTACGAGCAGTTGTTAGCGGTGTTTTGGCACAATATCGACCCCTTGGATGCCCGGGGCCAATTCTGTGACAAAGGCAGTCAGTACCGTTCGGGCATTTTCTATCTGTCGCCGGCCCAAAAACAGGCGGCACTGGCCAGTCGCGATGAACTGGCCGCCAGCGGCCGTTTCAATCAACCCATTGTTACCGAGGTGGCTGCGGCCGGAGAGTTTTATCCCGCAGAAGCCTATCACCAGGATTACTATCGGAGAAACCCTTTGCGCTACAAGTTTTACCGCCATGGTTGTGGACGGGATAAGCGCCTTGAGGCGCTTTGGGGGAAGAGGAAATAACCGTTATGCCCGGGTAAAAGGCACGAAGCGTACCGGCAAAACGGAGCGTCGATGCAGACCACCCTGTTGATCGCGGAAAAGCATGTAGAGATTCTGCTGGTGAATCGGGTTTTCCAACGGGATGATCATGCGCCCACCCGGCCCCAGTTGTGCAAGCAATGGGGGGGGTACCTTCTCGGCGCAGGCGGTTACCATAATCGCGTCGAAAGGGGCTGCCTCGGGCCAGCCGTTATAACCATCCCCGATGCGCAGTCGTACATTGGAATATTGAAGCTGGCGAAGGTTCACATCAGCCAATTTAGCCAATGGCGCCAGAATTTCGATGCTGTAAACCTCCGCGGCGATAGCGGCCAGAATCGCTGTTTGGTAACCACAGCCCGTGCCTATTTCAAGCACCCGGCTCGAGGGGCTGAGGCCCAGTATTTCTGTCATCAGAGCGACAATATAGGGTTGGGAGATGGTCTGGTTGTGGCCGATAGGCAGAGGATAGTTGCCAAAGGCGTAATCCCGGTCCCTTTCGGGGACAAAAATTTGGCGTGGAACCTGGCGTAGGGCCAACTCTACCTGCGGGCTCATATCAGGCACACCGGTGTGATGTGCTGTGTTGCGAAACTCCATTTTGATCTCATCGATCAACAGGTTGAGTTGCGCGCGGGTGTTGCGGGTTTTTGGTTGCTGCATGGCCATGACTTGGTGCTTCGCTGGCTATTCAACAATATGTTGTTGTGGGAATCCTATGTCCCTGGCGGCCTGGCTGGCACGGTCCAGGTTGTGAAAACACCAGATTGTGCCGGCTTCGGTGGTCAGGAGCAGATTTTTGCCGTCATTGTCATGGAATCCTAAAAGCCAGCCGTGGCCGCTGGGGTGGGGTTCGATGGTTGCATCATGCAGATGTCCGTCGCGTTTGAGTTCGCGCAAATGCTGAAGATCCATAGATACCTCCGGAGCATCGGCAAAATGGGAATGACTCATCTACTCAAGGAGTATTTATAGAGTATAGAAGAGCCGCAGAGAAAGTTGGCAGGGAAAGGCGACTGGAGAAGGATGGGAATATACGCCATGGACGACGGCGATTGCCGGCGAGATACGCTTCGCCGGGAAGCGCTGGCAGACTCGCTGAACAGGGCAATTCCCGTCGAAGGAGTACTAATGGTACCTGGCTCGATATTCGATGCCGGCCAGGCGTGGAACCCTTAGAAGAGTTCCACGCTCCTGCGTGATATCACAGGCGTTGCATGGGTGGGATCAAATCGGCCTGCCGAAAAGACCTGCCATTTAACTTAAACCTTGAACGCCTTTTTCAGCTTCTTTGGCACCATCACCTTTTTAAGCTTGGCGTATACGGGCAGGCCGTTTTTATAGGGCGGGTAATCCTCACCCTGAATCAACGGCAGCAGATAGTCGCGCGCGTTGTCGGTAATGCCAAAACCATCGCGGGTGATATAGTCACGGGGCATCATGCGCTCCACATTGGCCACCTGCTCCAGCGGTACCTCTTTCGTACTCCAGCTGTACTTCTTGCCCTTGCCGCGGACAATGGCTGGCATTACCGCATTTTTACCGGCCGCTGCCATCTCTACGGCGGCCTGACCCACCGCATAAGCTTGCGCCACATCTGTGGCCGAGGCAATGTGACGGGCGGCGCGCTGCAGATAGTCTGCCAATGCCCAGTGGTACTTGTAACCCAGTTCACTCTTGATCATATTCGCCAGTGTGGGGGCTACTCCACCCAGCTGCTTGTGGCCAAAGGCGTCAGTCGTGCCTGCATCGGCCAGGAAGCTGCCGTCTTTGTATTGAGCGCCTTCGGAGGCTACGATCACACAGTAACCGTGCTTCTTCACGGTGCTCTTTACACGATTTAAGAACTTGTCCCTGTTAAAGGCGATTTCAGGAAACAGGATAATGTGCGGAGCCTCGCCTTCCTTCTCGGCGGCCAGCCCCCCAGAGGCGGCAATCCAGCCTGCGTGACGCCCCATGACCTCCATGATAAAGACCTTGGTTGAAGTTTCGCACATGGAAGCCACATCCAGGGCTGCCTCTTTTATCGATACGGAGACATACTTGGCCACGGAGCCGAAACCGGGACAGTTGTCAGTCAAGGGCAGGTCGTTGTCCACGGTTTTGGGGACATGGATCGCCTGGATGGGGTAACCCATTTTTTTCGATAGTTGGGAGATCTTCAGACAGGTATCGGCGGAGTCGCCGCCACCGTTGTAAAAAAAATAGCCGATATTGTGGGCCTTGAACACCTCGATCAGGCGCTCGTACTCGGCACGATTCTCTTCCAGGCTTTTCAGTTTGTAGCGACAGGAGCCGAAGGCGCCGGACGGGGTGTGCTTGAGTGCGGCTATTGTTTTAGCGGATTCCTTGCTGGTGTCGATCAGCTCCTCTCGCAGCGCGCCGATTATACCATTATGGCCGGCGAACACCTTGCCGATCTGCTTCTGTTGTCGGGCGGTTTCAATGACGCCACAGGCACTGGCATTGATTACCGCAGTCACGCCGCCGGACTGGGCGTAAAAGGCATTTTTCTTGCCTCGCGTTGTTGTTTTTGCGGCGGGGGTGGATTTCTTCGCAGCCATATTCGGCATCCTGTCTATGGTTGGAGTCAGTAGATTCAATGTCTTGCTGCTATCGCGTTGATAGAGCCGTAATTGGCACAGCACCCCGGCTAAAAAACCAATCAGCTTAAAAGCCGCGCATCATACTGTAATCACTGGTGAAATGCAGGTATTTTTTCCGTCGCTGTTGGGCATTCTGCCACAGTGGTTTTGACGGGTTCATGTTAAGCTGGCGCACAATAACCATCGGGGGATTGGGCACAGGATTGGAACTTGGCTGTCTGGTCGACGGCATTGATCCCGAGCGATGATATTGAATGAAAAATTAGAGACAGCAATGCATATACATATATTGGGAATTTGTGGCACTTTTATGGGTAGCCTGGCGCAATTGGCGAAGGCTCAGGGGTACAAGGTCACAGGCAGTGACGCTAATGTCTACCCGCCTATGAGTACGCAGCTGGAGCAAGCCGGCATAGCAATCTGGCCTGGCTACAACCCCGCTCACCTGAATCCGACGCCAGACCTGGTGGTGGTGGGTAATGCCATGACCCGGGGTAATCCGGTTGTCGAAGCACTGTTGGACAGCAATATTCCCTACACCTCTGGCCCACAGTGGCTCTGCGACCACCTACTGCATGACAAGTGGGTGCTGGCGGTAGCAGGTACTCATGGCAAGACCACCACCAGCAGTATGCTGGCATGGATTCTCGAATTCGCCGGTATGGCGCCGGGTTACTTGATCGGTGGAGTCCCCAAGAATTTCGGTTGCTCCGCTCGTCTCGGCGAGACACCTTTTTTTGTGGTGGAGGCGGATGAGTATGACAGTGCCTTTTTCGACAAGCGATCAAAGTTTGTGCACTATCGCCCTCGCACCCTTGTGCTTAATAACCTGGAATACGATCACGCCGATATATTCCCGGATCTGGCCGCCATCCAGCGGCAGTTTCACCACTTGGTCAGAACTGTGCCCTCCAGCGGTTTGATTGTGACTGCGGCGAATGACGAAAACCTTCAGCAGGTGTTGGCTCAGGGGTGCTGGACACCCACCCAAACTTTCAGTAGCGCACCGGATTCGATTGACCTCGAAGAGGTGGTGAAGCCGCAAAGTGTGGGTGCTGAATGGCAGGCACGACTGCACCGCGAAGACGGTTCCCACTTTGAAATACTGTTGCATGGGCAGCATGTCGGTGAGGTGCGATGGGAACAGACCGGGCTTCACAGCGTTAACAATGCTCTCGCGGCGACGGCGGCGGCGCGCCATGTGGGCGTGGCGCCGGCGGCATCGGGTCAGGCGCTGAGCGCTTTTGCGGGTGTCAAGCGACGAATGGAGTGTCTGGCGGAGATCAGGGGGATTAAGGTCTACGACGATTTTGCCCATCACCCCACTGCCATCAAAACCACCCTGGCTGGTCTGCGGGCGCAGGTGGGGAGCGAGAAAATTATTGCCCTGATTGAACCCCGATCCAATACTATGCGCATGGGAGTGCACCGCGCCGAGTTGGGCCAGGCCTGTGTTGATGCCGATGATGTGCTTTGGTTTCAGCCGGAGGGGGTGGACTGGGATTTGGCTGAGGTGGTTAATCATAGCCCGATTGCAGCCAAACTGGTGTCCTCACTGGATCAACTGATTGCCGATGCCTTGATGTTGGCTCAAGCCGGCAGCCATATAGTCATAATGAGCAATGGCGGCTTTGGTGGGGTGCACCAAAAACTGGTGCGGGCGCTGAGTGCTGCTGAATAGGACGGGAACGATGGCGGAATCTGCTGCAACCGGAACTGAATTCACACGCACTGTAACCCTGGCCATGACCGGTGCCTCGGGTGCCCAGTACGGCTTGCGTTTGTTGGAATGCCTGTTGGCTGCAGACTGCCGCGTTTTGCTGTTGTTATCTCAGGCGGCAGAGGTTGTGATTAACACCGAAACCGATTGGCAACTCCCCGCCGGTTTGACGTCTCAGCAACAATTTTTTCAGCAGAAATTTCAGCACAAAACCGGCCAGTTGTGCCTCTTTGGGCGTGATGACTGGTTCTCTCCGGTAGCCTCTGGCGCAGGCGCACCTTCTTCCATGGTGATCTGTCCGGCCAGCGGCGGCACCCTGTCGGCAATTGCCTGTGGTGCCAGTAATAACCTGATTGAGCGGGGCGCGGATGTCGCTTTGAAAGAGCGCAGGCAGCTGATTCTGGTGCCCCGCGAAACGCCCTACTCGGCCGTGCACCTGGAAAATATGCTCAAGCTTACACAGATGGGGGCGGTGGTGATGCCGGCCAGCCCGGGATTCTACCACAAGCCCCAACGCCTGGAAGATCTGGTGGATTTTATGGTGGCGAGAGTGCTCGATCACCTGGGGGTGCCCCAGACCTTGATGGCACGCTGGGGGGAGTAGGACGGGAAACTGTGCCTGTTCAGGCCAGGCTTAACAAAAAGAGCAGGGCACCGACCATGGCGAACAGCAGCAGGGCGCTTAACAGGGGCAGGATTTTGGATGTACGTGCGATGCTGTTCTGTGGCCTGTTGCCGGGCGACGTCGGACGAGTTTTCCAGCGCCTGGGGTCCTCTGGATCCCGACTGTTGTCATTTGCCTGAAACTTGCTACTCGTATTTTGCCGGGGCTGCGCCCGATGTTGGGTGGGCTCGGTGATACGAAAGCTGTATACATCCAGCCGCAGGGAGTCTCCCGGCCGGAGGATGCCATTGCTGACGCGCCGGTTGTTAATATAAGTGCCGTTGGCTGAGCCCAGGTCCCTAACATAGAGCAACTTGCCCTGAATGCTGATTTCCGCGTGCTGTCTCGACAGGTGTGTCCCTGGGATGGTGATGTCACAGTCGCCACTGCGGCCGATAATGGCGGGGGAGCGGGGAATCTGAAAAACTTGTCCAGCGAGCCAGCTGTTGTCGGCGGTCAGCACCCAACGGATTGTGCTGCCTTGCAGGTTGGATGTTGGCATCGACAGATTTTCACTCCCGTAAACGGCTATTGTCGGTCGCCTATTCAGTGCCGCTGCACATTTTATATACGACGCTGAAACACCCCCTGATTCAAGGGCTAAAGCAGCATCGAAAGTATACAAAAGAATACGATAACACAGCCAGCTTGTTGAGGGAGCGCCAGAGTTTTCATCTGTCACGTTCTCGCTCATAATAGCCGCCCTGGTTATGCCATCGGGATTGTTGTTAAAAATTTTCAAGGCGAAAGCATGTTTGCAACACTGGTAGAGGTTTATCAAAAGCTGGTATTAGAGCGTCCGCGACTGACGCTGATGCTGGTGTTGTTTCTGGCCGTTGGGTTGGCGCTGGGCCTTCCTAATCTAAAACTGGATGCTTCCGCTGACTCTCTCACTCTCGAACACGATGCCGATCTGGATTATTTTCGTGAAATAGCCAAACGCTACCAGAGTGGCGATTTTTTGGTGGTGACTTTCAAGCCGAAAGTGGATCTGTTTTCCGATCAATCCATAGCCACACTTAAATCCCTGCGCGATGAATTGTTACAGGTGGAAGGTGTGGTCAATGCCGTTAGCATGCTGGATGTTCCCCTGCTTTACAGTCCGGTGGTCACCCTGTCAGAACTGGCTGTAAACACTCGGACTCTGTTAACGCCCCGCGTTGATCGGCAGTTGGCAAAGCAGGAATTTTTCAACAGTCCGATCTATCGCGATATGTTGTTGGGGCCAGACGGTCAAACCACGGCTATGCTGTTGAATCTGGCGGTGGACAATAAATATATCGAACTCGTGCGACACCGCGACGCCCTGCGTTTGCATCGTGATCGGGATGGCCTTAGCCGGGAGGAGGCCGCCGAGCTGAAACGGTTGGAAAAGGAATTTCTCGATTATCGCACGGCCCGTGCCGCCAGCGATCACCAGCGTGTGGCGCGGGTGCGGGAAATCGTCGCCCAATATAAGGACAGAGCTGAAATATTTGTTGGCGGCGCCAGCATGATAACCGCGGATATGATCAGTTTTATTCGCAGTGACCTGGTTGTTTTTGGCAGTGGTATAGCACTTTTTATTATCGCAACCCTGGTAGTGATTTTTCGGCAGCCGCGGTTTGTGTTGTTACCACTTTCGGTCTGCGTGCTGACGGTGGTAATGATGTTGGGCTGGCTTGCCTGGATCGATTGGCGTTTGACGGTGATCTCATCCAACTTTGTCGCCCTGTTGCTGATTATTGCCTTGGCTATCACCATTCACCTGGTGGTGCGCTACCGGGAATACCATGCCCGCTTTCCCGACTGGAGCCAACAGCAGTTGGTAATGGATACCGTGCGCCAGATGGCGCGCCCCTGTCTCTACACCGCCTTGACCACTATTGTGGCCTTTGCTTCCCTGGTGGTCAGCGATATTCGTCCGGTAATCGATTTTGGCTGGATGATGACCATTGGTTTGAGTCTGGCGCTGGTGCTGTCATTTGTGGTGTTGCCGGCAGGATTGATGGTGTTGCCCAAGGGTGATCCTGCGGATAAAGGCGATAATTCCGCAGCTTTTACCCTACGCTTTTCCCAGGTGGCCGAGAGGCATGGCGGCAAGGTGCTGGCAATCAGCCTGTTGGCGGGAGTGGTCAGTATCTATGGCATGACCCTGTTGAAAGTCGATAACCGCTTTATCGATTACTTTCACAAGTCCACGGAAATCTACCAGGGCATGGAAGTGATCGATCGTCGTCTGGGGGGTACCACAACCCTGGATATTCTGCTGGATGCCGATCCTGAATTGGTTGAACCAGAGGCCTATGAGGTCGCCGGCGGGGGGTACGGCGATGAAGAGGATCCTTTCGCTGAAGCGGATCCGTTCGACGAACCAGATCCCTTTGAAGCGCCGGAGCCGGTTCTGGAGGAGGATCCATTCGCCGAGGAGGATCCCTTTTCCGAACAAAACCCAGAGGCTCATCCGGGAAAAAGCTACTGGTTTACCCTTGCCGGCTTGACTGAGCTGGAGCAATTGCAGGACTACCTGGAAGCGCGCTCCGATGTGGGTAAAGTGCAGTCCCTGGCCACCGTCTACAAGGTCGCAAGGGACATTAACGGCAAAAAATTGAATGACTTCGAACTGGCGATCCTGCGCCAGAAGCTGCCGCCGGAAATTACCAAACTTCTGGTGGATCCCTACTTGTCGGAGGCCGCCAACCAGGCTCGGGTCAGCCTGCGGGTGGTGGAGTCCGATCCAAACCTGGATCGTATGACACTGACGACGGAGATACGCGCTTTTTTGGAAAATAAAGTGGGGTTGAAGCCGGAACAGATCAGTTTTACCGGTATGCTGGTGTTATACAACAATATGTTGCAGAGTTTATTCCGCTCGCAGATCATCACGCTGGGTGCTGTTTTTCTTGGCATTATGCTGATGTTTCTGGTGCTGTTCCGTTCTCTGTCTATTTCCGTTATTGCCATCGTGCCAAATATACTGGCCGCCGGGGTGGTGCTGGGGGGGATGGGATTGGCGGGAATTCCTCTGGATATGATGACTATCACTATCGCCGCCATCACAGTGGGTATAGGGGTGGATCACGCCATTCATTATATTCACCGCTTTAAGCAGGAATTTGCCAGCGATGGTGATTACGTGGGGGCGATGCATCGCTCCCACGCCTCCATCGGACGCGCCATGTACTATACCTCTATCACCATTATTGTCGGTTTTTCCATACTGGCGCTGTCGAAGTTTATCCCGTCAATTTATTTTGGCCTGTTGACGGGGCTGGCGATGTTTGCCGCTATTCTCGGCTCGCTCACCCTGTTGCCGAAATTGATCCTGCTGGTGAAGCCCCTGGGGCCGGGGCGTGAGCAAGTCACTTCGCCAGGTCGGGCCTAGCGTCCTGAGTCAGAAGTTCGCTTACTTTCAGCGCGCCCAGAAACGCCTCTGGCTGCGTTGCTCTGGTTCCTGCATTCATGCAGTCGTGCGCCGGTGGGAAAGTGACGAACGCCTAAGTCCGGCAGACTCCTGGGGATTCGACTGACGACGATCACGCGGGCAGAATCAAGTCGAATTCTGCCCCCCCAAGGTGAGAGTCTCCGACTCGCAGGCTGCCGTCATAGCCGCTGATGATCTCTACTGCCATCGCCAGGCCGATGCCCTGGCCGGGTTGTGCGGTGTCGGCACGGGCGCCTCGTTGCAGTATCTCCTGTTGTAGTGAAGCAGGTACTCCCGGGCCATCATCGCCAATGGCAATATGCAGTTCACACTCTTCCTGCCAGGCCTTGAGTTCCACTTGATGCCGACAGTATTTAAAGGCATTTTCCAGCAGGTTGCCCATGACTTCCATGAGGTCGCGCTCGTCACCCCGGAATCTGCAGGGGGAGGCGATATCCGCGATGAACTTGACCTGCTTGTCACTGTAGACCTTGTCCAGTGCTCCGTGCAGGCGTGTGCACAGGTGGGCGACTTCAGTCTCGTGGTGGCGTATTTCACCGTTACGTACAATGGCCCGCTGCAGTTGATGGGCGACAATCTGGTTCATGCGTGAAACCTGGTCGTCGATCAGGTGTTTGACGTCGGCGTCTTTGCCCTCGCCCGGTAACTTGATGAGGGCGCCGCGCAGTGCGGCCAAAGGCGTTTTCAAGCTGTGAGCCAAGTCTCCGAGACTATTGCGGTAGCGTTCGCGCTGGTGTTGTTCGCGTTCAAGCACACGGTTTAAGTTGTCGGTGACCTCCTGTACCTCACTCGGGTATTCGCCGCTCAGGGTTTGAGTCTCACCCTCCTGCATTTTCCGCAGGTTGGCTGCCAGCTGCCTCAGCGGTAGCAGGCCCCAGCGTAGAATAGCCAGTTGGATTGCCAGGAGAATCACACTGAGTGCGCCCAGCCATCGCCAGAGTTGGGCGCGGTAGGTGCGCAGGGCGGCGCGAAAGGCGGTCTGGTCTTGCAGCAGGTGGAAGCGGAAGCGGTACTCACGACCCGAGTCGCTTTCCCAGAGTGTATTGTGGGCAAACAGGAATACCGGCAGTTCTCCGTTATTGGTTGTCAGGGCGGTTTCCACGAAGGCGGTCTGGCCGTCGCTGGGGGCTGCCAGGGTTTCCAGCGCCAGGGCTTCCGGCAGGAGTTTGGCCGAGGTCGAACGCCAGACTTCGTGATGGCGTGCGTCGAGGATTACACCATAGAGGCCAGAATTGATCTGGCTGAACAGGGGTTCGCTGATCTCCGCCGGCATTACCAGTCTCTCGCCTTCCATCTCCGCCGCGCCCAGCAGCAGATAGATTTGTGTCTGCAATCGTTCCGCCAGTCCCGCTTGCAAACTCCGCTGGTACGCGAGGTCGAGAAAATAACCGGTGGCGCCGAGAAACACAGGGAGCAGCAGAGCGGATGCAAGCAGCAGTCGGCCAGTCAATGATTTCACGGTCACTATTTTCCCTTTTCGGTATGAGGCTATTCTGTTGTCGAGGGCTGAGCCTCAAGGGTAAAGCGATAGCCCTGGCCGCGGACCGTAGCGATGGGTTTCAGAGTGCCGGTCGGGTCGAGTTTTTTGCGCAGTCGACCGATAAACACTTCGATCACGTTGCTGTCGCGGTCGAAGTCCTGGTCGTAGAGGTGCTCGGTCAGCTGGGTTTTGGAAATGGTTTTGCCGGCCTGGTGTGCCAGGTATTCCAGTGTTTTGTACTCGTAACTGGTCAGTTCCAGTTCGCTTCCGTCGACGCTCACGCTTTTGGCTGCAGTATTGATTTGCAGAGGACCAAAGTGCATTACCGGGGAGGCGTGACCGGCGGATCGGCGTAGCAGGGCATTGAGGCGGGCATTGAGTTCTTCGTGGTGAAACGGCTTAACCAGATAATCGTCGGCTCCCGCCTCCAGGCCTTCGACTTTGTCCTGCCAGGCGCCACGGGCGGTCAGGATAATAATGGGGTAGGCTTTGCCCTGCTCGCGCAATTGCCGGATCAAGTCTATGCCGTTGAGTTGCGGCAGGCCGATATCGATCACCGCCAGATCGTAGTCGATTTCAGTGCCGCAAAATAGGCCTTCGCGTCCGTCGGCAGCTGTGTCCACGGCATAGCCCTGTTTTTGCAGGTTGTCGCTGAGCTGCTCGCGCAGGGTTTGTTCATCTTCAACAACGAGTAGACGCATGGTGCTTCCTTTAAATGTGGGATGGTCTTGGCGGCGGGGCTACTTTTTTGAGCTTTTCATTTTGCCGGAGTTGGCATCGACCCAGACGTTTTTCACCCGGCCGGACGGCTGCAATACCTTGACCTTGTAGCCGTTCCCCTGGCGTTTGACCTTCAATACCTTGCCGCCGCTGTTGCGGGCGGCGATGGCGGCGGCCCGGGCTTCACCGATATCCTGTTTTTTGCCATGGCTGTACTGGGGCAGTACAGGTGCCGCCTCTGTGCTCAAGGAAACTGTCACGACGCTCGCCAGGACCAGCGCCACTGACAGCTTTTTCAGCATTTGGAGGGCGGAGTGGGCGAGCGGTTGCAGCATGGTGGTTTCCTTTAGGCATGGGTATTTTCCCATTAGTATACCGGAGTCACATTTACCGCAACTTTAATTTTTTTCCCGGGGTGATGATCCATTCGGGTATGGTAAGTGTGACCGCGGTATTTATAGCTTACCTTATAGCCGGTAATCTTCTCCTGATAGCTTACATTTTCCCTGACTTCGCAGCGCTCTTCATCCCGGTACTCGGTGCTGGTGTAATTTTCGTGCTTGCGGTGGCCCAGGTCGCGTGCGATGGAGGCACCGAGGATGGCGCCGGCAACAGCACCCACCTGCTTGTTGCGTTTGTGGTGGCCCAGCTCATTGCCGATGGCGCCGCCGATAAGGCCGCCGATGATGGGGGCGGTGTGAGAGCGGTAACCGCCGTTGTCGCGTTCATAAGCCACGGTTTCAGTCCAGCATTGACGCTCCGGCGTGCGGAGTGCGACAGTTCTGTATACAGGTTCCACATGGGTAACCCTGGCGAAATCGGTATAGTTGTTGTAGTCGCGTTGATTCCGGTGATCGGCGTAGGTGCTGCCGGTGCCCATCAGCAGGCCGGTGATCAGGGCTGCGGTGCCGAGGCGGGTGGTGATAGCAGTCTTGTTTTTCATATCCGTATCTCCTTATGGACTGATCTTAAGCGTTTGTGGTTTGCTTGGGGTATTGGCTGTTTGCTTAGGATGGAGCCAGAATAAGCCAGTGAAACTGAATACGACCTGAAGGTTTGAAAGTAGATGGTCACCGAGATTAAGGTCAAATCCGCTATGGAATCCATTCCCCTGTTTCCGCTCTCGCAGATGCTTTTGCCCGGCTGTAGCATGCCGTTGCAGATCTTTGAGCAGCGCTACCTGTCCCTGATTAGTCACTGCCTGAAATCCGATAGTGGCTTTGGTGTTGTGCTTATTCGCGACGGACGGGAAGTGGGGCAGGTGCCTCAGGTGTTCTCGGTGGGTGTCTATGCCCGGATCGTGGATTGGCACCAGCTGCCTAACGGACTTCTGGGTATCACGGTGCAGGGGGAGCGGAAATTTCGCATTCACAACACCGAGGCCCGGACCGATCAGCTGTTGCAGGCAACCGTGGAGTTTTTGGCGGAGGAGCCCACCTGTGAAATCCCTGAACAGTATCTGGAATTGGTCACCCTGGTGCAGCAATTGTCCCGCCATCCGGCAGTGGCTGGCCTGGGGCTGCCGGCGGTTAAGGAAGGACGCATGCTCGGCTGGCAACTGACCCAACTGTTGCCGTTGAGCAATCCGGACAAAGTGGCGCTTTTGGCCCTGCAAGATCCCCTGGAACGCTTGCAGCGCTTGGTCGAGTACCTGGATCGGCTGTCGAATTAGGTGTTGTGGGTTGCCAAGGTGCCGCGCATTTTTTCGATGTGACAGGTAGTGCGTGTTCGTGGTCGAGATTGGTGAAAGTTATCCCCGATATTTGCGTTAATTAGGATGGTCGTTCCTGCAAAGTAGTATTTTTTGTCTTTTTGTAGGATGGTAGTTCTAATCTGGTGAAAACTTAGGACAAAAATCCCTTGACCAGGGTGAGTCCAGCCTCTATAGTCGACTGCATTCAGAAGATGCCCTCGGCATTGTCAACAACCTGTTAGTGAAGTCTGTTGCACCATGAGTAACCCTCTTGCTCAACGCCCCTTTTCAGCGAGCCTTCCCACCGGCTCCGGGCTGCTGCGTGCCTCGCTGCTTCTCCTATCTTTACCGGGGCTGCGACTGCCGCAGTGCGGCTAATTATTCTTCCCCCCAGTACCCTCTATTTTTATTACTTACAATTACCGGAACGCGGATCGAGCCTAAGCCAGAGTTATAGTCCGGCATCGGTCTACACAGGAGCTTCAGACAATGAGCAAAGATAAATTAGTCATCTTTGATACCACCCTGCGCGATGGGGAGCAAAGCCCGGGAGCCTCCATGACCAAGGAGGAAAAAATCCGTATCGCCAAGATGCTGGAAAAAATGCGTGTCGATGTGATCGAGGCCGGGTTCGCCATAGCCAGCCCCGGTGACTTCGAAGCCGTTAAAGCCGTGGCCGAGACGGTTAAGGATTCTACGGTATGCAGCCTGGCTCGAGCCGTCGGCCCGGATATTATCCGTGCTGCTGAGGCGCTGAAAAATGCCAATTCAGGTCGTATCCATACCTTTATCGCGACGTCGCCCATCCATATGAAATACAAGCTGCAGATGGAGCCGGAGCAGGTGTTGGAGCAGGCCGTCAACGCCGTCAAACACGCGCGCAACTATACCGACGATGTAGAGTTTTCACTTGAAGATGGTAGTCGCTCGGAACCTGAATTTATGTATCGGATTATCGAGGCGGTAATCAATGCCGGTGCGGGTACCATCAATATTCCCGATACCGTCGGCTACGGCGAGCCGGAGGAATACGGCGCGATGTTCAAGCGCGTGATCGAAAATGTGCCCAACGCCGACAAGGCGATCTTCTCCACCCACTGCCACAACGATCTGGGCCTGGCGGTGGCCAATTCCCTGTCTGCGGTCATGAACGGTGTGCGCCAGGTGGAGTGCACTATTAATGGACTTGGTGAGCGTGCAGGCAATGCCTCCCTGGAGGAAATCGTCATGGCCGTTCGCACCCGCCACGACGTCTTCCCGGTGGAGACCCGCATTGCGACAGAGCATATCGTGCCCACCTCGCGCCTGGTGTCTACCATCACCGGTTTTCCGGTGCAGCCCAATAAGGCTATTGTCGGTGCCAATGCTTTTGCCCATGAGTCCGGGATTCACCAGGACGGCGTGCTCAAGCACCGCGAAACGTATGAAATCATGAAGGCCGAAGACGTGGGCTGGCACACCAATAAGCTGGTTCTGGGTAAGCATTCAGGACGGGCTGCGGTGAAGGCGCGGCTGGAGGATTTGGGCATCGATGTGGATCCCGCCGGTGAATTTGGAGTGATATTCCAGCGTTTTAAAGAATTGGCCGATAAAAAGCACGAAATCTTCGACGAGGACCTGCAGGCTCTGGTCAGTGGCGCCAGTCACGAAGAGCGGGAAACTTACAGCTTCGAAACCATGGAGGTTACCTGCAAAACGGGTCAGCCGCCCCAGGCCAAGCTGACGATTAAAGTCAACGGCGAGGACAAGATGGTGGCATCAGAGGGCAGTGGCCCCGTGGATGCGGTGTTTAAAGCCATCGAAAGTGTTGTCGGGAGCGGCGCGGAGTTAAAACTGTATTCGGTCAATGCCATCACCCAGGGTACCGAGGCCCAGGGCGATGTTACCGTCCGTCTCGAGCGTGCCGGCAGTATCGTCAATGGTGTGGGGGCTGACACCGATGTGGTGGCCGCCTCGGCAAAGGCCTATCTGCACGCGTTGAATCTGTTAGAATCGGGGGCACGCGCACATCCGCAGCATGCGGTTTAGGCGTCAGCTGAACCGCATGCTGCGGGTTCAGTAGTCAGCGGATCTAACAAATCCAACAATAGGTATTAACAAAAGGCATTACAGTGAACGAAATCCAGCGACAAGCCTATTTGTCGGCGATGGGCATTGACGGTTATATGCCGCGCTGGATTTTGCCCGCTGCGCCCGCTTCGGTCCTGTGCGAATTACCCTTTCTGCCGGCGTCTGCGCTGAATGAGGGTGACTCCACGCCGGATGTCGCGTTGCCGGAGGTCAGAACCGGCGCGCCCGTGCGGGCATCGGCAGTGGATGTCTTAAGCGAGCTGAATATAGGCCCCAAACCCCAGGTTGCCAAACAGGCTGAGACCCGGGTTGCGGATACGCAAACCGAGGTGCAGGCCGCATCAATACCGGTGCCTGTTCCCCGTTTCGCCCTTACCGTGTGGCGGATCAGCGATGATTTGATGGTAATCGATTCGCGTCAGGCGCAGTTGGCGCTGCCAACCGAACGCTTGCTGGCCAATATCACGCGTGCCCTCGGGTACAACTCCCAGGCACTACCCAAGGCGGAAGTGGTTCGTTGGCCGCTGCTGGAAAACGCCACCGAGGAGCAAGGCGAGGCGGAAGCACGGGAAATGCTTCACGCCTACCTGGATGCTCACTTGTTATTGAACCCGGCAAAACACCTGTTGCTTATGGGGGCGGAGGCGGCGCGCTATATATTGCCGGCCCGTGATGATTATCCCAATGATTGGATAGAGTCTCTCGTGGGGCATCCAGTCGCGTTAAAAGAATTGGCGACAACGGCGGTAGTGAGCCACAGCCTGACCGCGATGTTGCAAGATCCCGGCCTTAAGGCCGCGACCTGGCGAGCGATTCAGCCTCTGCGGATTAACGCCGGCTGATTTCAAGGTGGTTGTGATTATGGAGCGCTCTACACCTGTCGCCGTTTTCACTGTCACCGGGCGTGCGCTGCAGCTGCGGCCGATGGAAGAGAGGGATCTTGAGCAAGTAATCGCCATTGAAACCCTGGCCCACTCCCATCCCTGGCGACGCGCGTCATTCGAAGTTCGCTTGCAACAACAGGATGACTGCAGGGTGGCCGTCGATAATAACCGGGTGTTGGGTTACGCCATTATTTCCCGCGTTGCCGGTGATGCCGAGCTATTAAATATTGCCGTGAATCCCGACTGTCAGCGCCAGGGCATTGCCCGTTCCCTGCTGGAAGCGATGATTGAACGGGCATCATTCGTGGCTGAGAACCTCTTTCTCGAAGTGCGGGTTTCGAACCACAAGGCGATCGAATTTTACAACGGTTTGGATTTTGTCGAGGTGGGTTGCCGGCCCAACTATTACCCCAGCGCGTCGGGGCGCGAGGATGCCTTGATAATGTCAAAAGTTCTCGCTCTCTGAATTCGGTGAATTCCCTGGAATGAGCCTCCGCTAGTGCCTGACCGGCCGTTACTGTAATTTGCGTTTCAGGTGCATGCCCAGGTCCAAACGGTCCCGAGGCATTGCCGTCGTGTTCCTGCAGCACTGTTTCCCTTCGAGGCAATCGACTGACAAGTGCGTACTGGCAATGCTGGCATCCGCCATCAACTGCACGCCCCGCTATTTGTCTTCACGGTGTTCGGCCGGCTGTTATTGTTCCCGCAGGGCGTTTGCCATCTTAACCACAGCGTGGATGATCAGCCCCACGCAGTTGCGCGGTTGATTTTCGTATTCAGGCGTTTCCAAACAGGGCGCAGTATCAGTGGTATACTCTGCGGCCGCATTTTTCACAGGATATGACTGGTCCCCATGGCTGACGCCCTGCAAGCAACCCTGACAGAAGGTTCTGTATCAAAGCATTTACGCACCATGGCCGTGCCAATGGTGTGGGGGCTGTTGGCGACTATGTCCTTCAATGCTGTGGACACTTTTTTTGTGGCGCAGTTGGGTGATGATCAACTCGCGGCGATGAGTTTTACCTTTCCCGTGGTAATGGTATTGACCAGTATCGCCATCGGTCTGGGTGCAGGCACCTCCTCGGCTGTATCCCGGGCTATCGGCAGTGGTGGTCAGGGGGAGGCAAGGCGCCTGGCCACCGATGCCATCAGCCTGACTGCGCTGATATCCGTTGCTGTCAGCGCGCTCGGCTGGTTCACCATCGAACCCCTGTTCAGCTTGTTGGGGGCAACACCGGAGTTGCTGCCCCTGGTGCGCGACTATATGGGCATCTGGTATTTCAGTGCCCCGTTGTTGATGGTGCCACAGGTTTCACTGGCGGCACTGAGGGCCATGGGTATGAGCCAGGTCCAGGGATACCTGATGGGGGGCGCGGCCATTCTCAACCTGTTGTTGGATCCGCTGATGATTTTTGGCCTTTGGGGATTCCCGCGGATGGAATTGCAGGGGGCGGCCCTGGCGACCCTGGTCACCCGCGCCTTCTCGCTGGTGGTGGCCTTTTACGTGTTGCAGGGACGTTTGAAGATGCTGGTCAATCCCCTGGCGGGTTGGTTGTCGGTAAAGAGGTCCTGGCTGCGAATTGTGCATGTGGGCATCCCTGCCATGTTCACCAATGTGATTATTCCGTTGTCCAGCGGTATCGTGGTGGCTCTGGTGGCGCAACACGGCACTGCCGCCGTGGCGGGGCTGGGGGTGGCGGTTCGCATCGAACCGCTGGCGTTGATCGTCTTTTATGCCCTGTCCGGCGTGGTGGGTCCTTTCTGCGGCCAGAATCTGGGGGCTGGCCAGTTTGATCGGCTGCAGGAATTGCGGCGTGTGATCACCCGCTTCTGTCTGGGAATGGGCTTGTGTCTGGCAGTTTTGTTGTGGGGGCTTGGCGAACCATTGGCGCGACTGTTCAGCGACTCACCTGAAGTCCTGCCTATCGCTGTCCGTTACATGCTGATAGTGCCCATCAGTTATGGCGCCTACGGCCTGGTCATGTCCATCAACGCCGCCTTTAACGGATTGGGGTTGCCGCACCCCGCCATGGCGATCTCTTTTCTGCGGGTGTTGGGACTCTACCTGCCACTCGCCTGGCTGGGGCAATCGCTGTGGGGGTTGACCGGTCTGTTTGTGGCCACATCGGCGGCTAATGTGTTGCTGGGTATTATTGCCTACGGCTGGTTGCGTTATCGTTTGAAGGCGCTGGGTCAGTTGGAGGCTGCGATTGGGTAGTCTTTACGGCGACTGCAGCCCAATGACCTCTATCAACGTGTTTGTGGAAAACTACCTTAGACCCGCGTTTTATATTGACTACGAAAAGATGGGGCGTGATCTGGAGCTTGGCGGTGACATATTCACCATTGAGACGGGATATCGCGAAGTACATATATTTTGGAATCACTAACTGGAATAGCCTCTGCTTCGGCAGGGGCTTAACCTTCCGAACTTTTGGGGCTCAGTGGCCTTCGGCCTTTAGCGCTCATACTTCGCTTGTCTTGTCTCCCTATCTCGCCAAAACTGAGCCCCAAAAATTGCCATGGATCCCCTTAGTCTCTATGGCGACTTATGAGGCGACAAAGCCGATCTTGGTTTAAAATATCCTTTATTTCGGTACTTAAAGTACCCAAATAAACAAAAATATAAACCTTTTGATTGATGTGGTTTAAAAAATAGGTTAGATTGGTACTATGAGTACCGAAAACGAGTCAAAATTAAACCATTTGCTCAGCACTCAGCCATTGGGCGTCGTGCTTTCTTCGGCATGGCTTGCTGATCAAGGTTACAGCCTTGATTTACAGAAGCGTTATAAGCGAAGTCAGTGGTTTGATTCTATCGGTACAGGGGCTCTGATACGCCATAGCGATCAGGTGGATTATCTAGGTGGCATCTATGCCTTACAAAGCCAGTTAGGTCTATCTGTCCACCCAGCCGCCAAAACCGCGCTATCCATGCAGGGCAAAGCGCACTATCTGGAGCTGGCGACTAAATCAGTCCAGCTCTTTGGTGGCAAGGATGACGGTTTGCCACTGTGGTTTAAAAAGCGGGATTGGGGGGTCAGTGTGGACTGTAAGCTCACCTCGTTTTTGCCGCCTGAACTTGGCTTGGTAGAAATAGAACATAAGGGCTTTAAGGTAAAAGTATCTAGCCCCGCACGAGCGGTCATGGAGTGCCTTTATTTGGCTCCTAAGTCTCAACCACTTTTGGAAGTGTTTGAGTTGATGGAAGGGCTAAACAATCTAAGGCCAGCCAGCGTTCAAAAATTGCTGGAGGGCTGTACGTCCGTGAAGGTGAAACGACTGTTTTTGTACTTGGCAGATAAAGCAGGCCATGAATGGCTTAGCTATATCAACCTAGATAAGGTTGATCTGGGTTCAGGCAAGCGATCCATCGTGAATGACGGTGTTTATGTTTCGAAGTACCAGATAACCGTCCCAAAGGAGCTGGAGGCTGTTCATGAATGAAGCCTATAAAAAGCAGGTTGGGCTTCTTTTGGATGTGTTGCCCGAAGTCGCCAAAGAAGCATGCTTTGCCATGCATGGCGGTACGGCAATTAATCTCTTTGTGCGGGATATGCCAAGGCTATCGGTGGACATCGACTTAACCTATGTCGAGATAGCTGAGCGGAAAGAAACGCTGGAAGGCATTAATGCGGCGCTGATCCGCATTAAGGAACGTATCGAAGCGTTGCGCCCATCGATACGGGTTCAGCACAAAGATAAGGTTTGTAAGCTACAACTTGATGAGCATGGAGTGCTGATTAAGATAGAAGTGAACATGGTCGGGCGGGGCTTGCTGGGCGAGCCCAACAAAGCGCCCCTTTGTGAGGCAGCCCAAGAGCAGTTCGATGCCTTTTGCGCCATGCCGCTGGTGCCGTTGGCGCAGCTATATGGCGGCAAATTATGTGCTGCTTTAGATAGACAGCACCCAAGAGATTTATTTGATGTAAAGCTGTTTTTTGAAAATGAAGAGCTGGAAAACGAAGGCTTTACGGACGAGATCAAGCAAGGATTTATTCTAGGGCTGGTGAGTAGTAATCGCCCGACCCATGAAATGCTTGATCCACATTTACTGGATCAGCGCACGGCTTTTGAAAATCAGTTTCAGGGCATGAGCGAGGTCGAGTTTAGTTACGATGATTATGAGGCCACACGGCTTCAGCTTATCGAAACGGTAAAAGCCAGCTTGAGCGAAGAAGATAAGGCTTTCTTGTTGAGCCTAAATCGCCTCACGCCAGACTGGTCGATTTACGACTATCAGCGCTTTCCATCGGTGAAATGGAAGCTTCTGAACTTGGAGAAATTCAAGAACGACAATCCAGAGACTTATCAGCAGCAATTGAACGAGCTGGAAAGCGTTCTGGAGCAGTAATTTATAGCGCGGTTGTTTATTGGTAAAGCTTTCTATTGATAACATAGGCGTTTTCTCGCCCCGAAAGGGTAATGTAACGAACAAGTACAAATTTAAGTACAAACTAGGGTATGAGTGGTATGGGTGATAGCAATTTTCTCAATGAAATCAATAAGCGAAGGACTTTTGCTATCATCTCTCACCCGGATGCCGGTAAAACCACCATCACCGAAAAGCTGCTGCTGTACGGCAACGCCTTGCAGGTGGCCGGGTCGGTCAAGGGCAAAAAGGGTCCGCACGCCAAATCCGACTGGATGACCATGGAGCAGGAGCGGGGCATCTCCGTCACCTCATCGGTGATGCAGTTTCCCTATAAGGATCGCACGGTCAACCTGCTGGATACCCCTGGGCACGAGGACTTCTCCGAGGACACTTACCGCACCCTGACGGCGGTGGATTCGGTACTGATGGTGATCGATGGGGCCAAGGGGGTGGAAGACCGTACCATCAAGCTGATGGAGGTCTGCCGCCTGCGCGATACCCCGATCCTGTCGTTTGTCAATAAAATGGACCGGGATATCCGCGATCCCATTGAGGTCATGGATGAAATCGAGGAGGTGTTGAAAATCGCGGCTGCCCCGATCAACTGGCCATTGGGGATGGGCAAGGAGTTCAAGGGGGTCTACAACCTCTATACGGATACCATACACCTCTACCAACAGGGGATGGGGCACACCATTCCCGACGATATTCAAATCAAGGGTATCGACAGCGATGAGGCCACGGAACTGCTGGGCGCCTATGCCGAGGATATTCGCGAGGAGATCGAACTGGTACGCGGCGCCACCCATGAGTTCGATCTGGACGAGTATCTGGCCGGGCGCATGACGCCGGTATTTTTCGGAACGGCTCTGGGCAACTTTGGCGTGCGCGAAATGCTGGATGGCTTTGTCGAGTGGGCGCCCGAGCCCCGGGGGCGGGCCGCCAAAGAACGGGATATCGCCGCCGACGAGGAAAAGTTTTCCGGCTTTGTGTTTAAAATCCAGGCCAATATGGACCCCAAGCACCGGGACCGTATCGCGTTCATGCGGATCTGCTCCGGCATCTACAGGCAGGGCATGAAAATGCGCCACGTGCGTATTGGCAAGGATGTGAAAATTGCCGATGCCGTGACCTTTATGGCCGGTGACCGCAGCGCGGTGGAGGAGGCGATTTCCGGCGATATTATCGGCCTCCATAACCACGGCACCATCCAGATTGGCGACACCTTTACCGAGGGAGAGGAGCTGAAGTTCAGCGGTATTCCCAATTTTGCCCCGGAGCTGTTTCGACGCATCCGCCTCAAGGATCCACTTAAAACCAAGCAGCTTCAAAAGGGGTTGCAACAGTTGTCGGAAGAGGGCTCCACCCAAGTGTTTTTCCCCGAGAGAAATAACGACATCATTGTCGGCGCCGTAGGGGTACTGCAGTTCGAGGTGGTGGCCTATCGCCTCAAGGACGAGTACAAAGTGGAGGCGATCTACGAGCCGGTCAATGTCGCCACCGCCCGTTGGGTAGATAGCGACGATGCGAAAAAATTCGAGGAGTTCAAACGCAAGTGCACGGATAACCTCGCCGTGGACGGCGGTGGCCACCTGACCTACCTGGCACCCACCCGGGTGAATCTCAATCTGAGTCAAGAGCGCTACCCGGAGGTGAACTTCCGGGCCACCCGCGAGCACTAACTGACGGCGACCATTGTAATCCCCCGGGGCCATGCGCGGCTCCAGGGGAGTCGGGCCCGGGTCGAGAGCATCTATACTTAATGGCAAACCTTCGTGATAGAGGTTCGTCATGACACCACGCATTACCCATATCGCCCTGCATGTCGAAGATATCGATGCCTGTATCGCTTTCTATCGGGACTTCTGCGGCATGCAGATTACCCACGAACGCGAGGCCCATAAAGGCGATGCTAATCAGCAGCGCATTGTATGGATGGCGGAGCCGGGGCGTGAGCGGGAATTTATCTTCGTAATGATGAACGGTGGCCGCAACATCGAGCTGCCCGACAACGACTATCGTCATTTCGGTTTTGCCCTCGACAGTAAAGCGGCGGTGGATGCGATTGCCGAACGGGCAAAGGGGGCCGGTTGTCTGGTTTGGGAGCCGCGCCAGGAACCCTATCCGGTCGGCTATTACTGCGGACTCAGGGACCCCGGTGGCAACTACGTGGAGTTCAGTTACGGCCAGCCCCTGGGGCCGGGCGCAGAGGACGACTGAACGACCTGTGGTAAACTTTCGACGTCAGGCTGCCGTTGGCGATTGTTGCCAACCTGTGATTATTGCCACCTTTTAATTGTTGCTCCCCATTGAAAGGAGTGCCCTATCGATTTTTTATTCTCCACCCTGCCGTCACCGATGTTACTTGTCGGTTTAATGGTGGTGGCTTTCCTGGCCGGCTTTATCAGTTCCATCGCCGGCGCCGGTGGTATGATTGTGTTGCCGTTTTTGCTGTGGGCAGGCGTACCGCCTATCAATGCACTGGCAACCAATAAATTCCAGAGTGTGTTCGGCACCTTGTCGTCGACACTGAATTTTTTCCGCAGGGGATATCTGGATCTCAGGCCTTTGCGGCCGGCACTGGTATATGCCCTGATCGGCTCCTGTATCGGAACCACCCTGGTGCAGCGGATGAATCCCCAGCTACTGGAATCCCTGATGCCCTACCTGTTGATTGTGCTGGCGCTCTATTTTTCCTTTTCACCCCGCATTGCCGATCGGGACTCGACGCCGCGGCTCAGCCAGCGTGCCTTTAATCCCCTGGTTGGCGGCGGAATCGGATTGTACGGTGGTTTTTTGGGGCCGGGTATGGGGTCCTTTTACGCGGTTGCCTTCGCCGGTTTGCGGGGCTTCAATATGCGCAGGGCCACAGCCAATACCAAGCCCCTGGTGCTGGTGACCAATACCACCTCTATGGTGATTTTTATGCTCGGGGGGCACCTGTGGTGGGGGCTGGCGCTGGTGATGGCGGTGGCGCAGTTTGCTGGCGCGCGCCTTGGCTCCAACCTGGTGATCAGCCGCGGTAACGCACTGGTCAAGCCGGTGATTGTACTGGCGACGCTGGCGATTGCGGTAAAATTGATGCTGGTGGATTGATGATTACCGGCAGCGAAAAACGGTGGTGCGTTAGGCGATGCTGCAAACCCTGATTTTCACCTTTGTGGTGGTACTGGTCGTGGTCCTGGTATTGATCAAGGTGCGCCCGCCATACTACCGCCTGGAGCGGGAAAATGTCATCGCCCTGCTAACACTGGTGTGCACCGGCGAAGCCACTGTCAGTGACTGGAGCGTCTTTACCGCAATGCCCATTCGCCACGATGAGTATCTCGACAATATACGTTTGCGTTGTATTGAGATCGAGGAGCGGGAATACACCGGTGATGCACATCCTCCCTTCCTCTTTTCCCCCAGGGGGATTGCAGAGATCGAGGCAATTCTGAAAGAATTACAGGCGAATCAGCCCCAACGCCGCTGAGCCGGCGTCACCCCAAAAGGATTTACTATGACCCGAGAAATATCTCCCCTTGCCCGCTTTCTGGTGTTGCTGGCGGCTTTTATTATTGTGGTGGCCGGGATGCGCGCGGCGGAGGAGCTGCTGGTTCCCTTTCTGCTGTCGTTGTTTATCGCGGTAATCTGCTCGCCGTTGCTGACCTGGCTGAAAAAATACCGCGTCCCCAACGGACTGGCGATTTTGCTGATTCTCGGTGTGATAGTGGTGGCCGGTTTCCTGGTGGGGGCAGTGGTGGGAGCCTCTATCAACAGTTTTCGCGGCGACCTGCCGGAATACCAGGCGCGGCTGCAGGAATTCAGCGGCGGTCTGTTGCAAAAGTTGTCGGCGATGGGACTGGATATCCACCCGGAGCAGTGGCGTGAGAGCTTCAATCCCAGCGCCGCCCTGGCGCTGGCCGGCAATACACTGGCTTCGTTTGGCAATGTGATGACCAACGCCTTTTTGATCCTGCTGACAGTGGCGTTTATCCTCGCCGAAGAGGTGGGCTTCGCCGACAAGTTGCGCAAACTCGGCAATGGTTCGGAGAAAAGCCTGGCCGCTATCCACCGATTTACCCACAGCGTCAATCAGTATATGGCGATCAAAACCCTGCTCAGTTTTGCAACCGGCGTGCTGATCACGGTTTGGTTGATGGTAACGGGCGTGGATTACGCGGTGCTGTGGGGATTGTTGGCTTTCCTGCTGAATTTTGTCCCGACCCTGGGGTCGATCCTGGCGGCGATTCCGGCGGTGCTGCTGGCGTTGGTACAACTGGGACCGGGAAGCGCGGCGATTGCGGCACTGGGCTTTCTGTTGGTCAATGTGGGTATCGGCAATATCCTGGAGCCGCGAATGATGGGGCGTGGCCTGAATATGGCCGCCCTGGTGGTGTTCCTGTCATTGGTCTTTTGGGGTTGGGTGCTCGGGCCGGTGGGCATGTTGTTATCGGTGCCCCTGACGATGACCGTCAAGATCGCCCTGGAGAGTTTCGACGATACCCGCTGGATCGGCATTATGCTGGGATCGGGAAGGAATGGGGCATCGACGGCGAAACCCGAGGTCCCGATGGGATTACCGGAGGGAAACCGAGAATGAGTGCAGCTGCCCTGGGTGAGAGCGTTGCATCCAACCTGCGCCGGACACTTCCCCACGCTGATGTGGTGCGGACGCCGCTGCCGCTGATCCCGACGATGTCCCTGTGGCTGATTGATCCGCGAGTGATGGATGCGCGTCTGTCAGAGGAAATGATTAGCGCTGTCTTCGCTGAACCCGCCTACTGGTCGTTCTGCTGGGCCAGCGGTCAGGCATTGGCGCGATGCATTTTGGAGAATCCCGACTGGGTGGCCGGCAAAACTGTGCTCGATTTTGGTTGCGGCTCCGGGGTGGCGGGTATTGCCGCGGCTCAAGCGGGTGCGTCAAAAGTGATCGCCTGTGATCTGGATCGCGATGCCTTGGCGGCGGCTGAGGCAAACGCCGTCCTCAATGGTGTCGAACTGTCACTGCTGGAGGATCTGTTCCAGCTGCGGGAGCGGGTGGATCTGTTACTGGCTGCCGATGTGCTTTATGACTGGGAGAACAAACCCCTGCTGCCCGTGTTTCGCGAAAAAGCCGAGCGGGTGATTATTGCCGATTCACGGGTGCGCGATTTTGATGAGCCGGGTTATCGGCACTCCGGGCAGATGCAGGCGGTGACGCTGCCGGATCTGGGGGAATTCGAGGAGTTCAAGACCGTTAACTTTTATGAGGCTTGCCCTGCCGTCCTGTAAAACGTCTATCCTGTAAAACGTCTATTCTGTAAAACGTCTACCGGGACATCGTGTTCAGGTAGACGTTTGCCGTACAGAAAACAGGTTTGAATCAGGCAAGATCTGTCGTCGTGGCGGGTGAGCGGGCAGCACGCTGGCCGATGATAGACAGGGCGGCGACCCGATAGGCTTCCGCCAGGGTGGGGAAATTAAAAATACTCTCCACGAAAATATCCACTTTTGCCTGGGCCAGGAGCGCCATCTGGCCGATGTGTACCAGCTCGGTGGCCCCTTCGCCAACTATCATCACACCGAGTACCTGGCGCCCTTCGCTGTCGCAGACGATCTTTAGCATTCCGTCCTGCAGATCGGAAATCTGTCCGCGGGCAATCTCCTCAAAGTGCGCGCGTCCCACCAGTACCTCGCCGTACTTGTCCCTGGCCTGTTGTTCGCTCAGGCCCACAGAAGACAGTTCCGGAATTCCGTAGATACCCACGGGAATCATCTGGCTCATCTGGCCGATATCGATGCCCAGGGCATTGCAGCTGGCGCGGCGTCCCTGTTCCATGGAGGCGGATGCCAGCGACGGCGGGCCAATGACATCGCCGGCGGCAAAGATATGGTCGACGCAGGTACGCAAGTTTTCATCAACAGGGATCAAACCCTGTCCGTTCAGGCTGAGGCCGGCGTTTTCAATCTGCAGATCTTTGACATTGGCGATGCGACCGGCGGCACAGAGCAGTTTTTCACTGTACACCACCGAGCCATCGGCACATTCGGTCACCACCTGGGAGAGGCCATCCCAGGTCACGGAATTTACCTGGGTTTCGCCCTTCCACGTGCCGCCGTCGGTTTCGAAGGCGTGAACAAATTTGTCGGTGAGATCGGCGTCCAGGAAGCCCAGGGGACGGGGGTAACGATCGATCATGGTCACCTTCACCCCCAGGGTTTGGAAAATGGAGGCGTATTCGCTGGCGATCACGCCCCCGCCTAATACGGTCAGGCTCTTGGGCAGGTAGAGCATGGAGAGAATCGAGTCGCTGTCGTAAATATTTTCGTGATCGACGGGAATATTGGCGGGGGTACGGGGATAGGAGCCGGTGGCAATCACGAATTGTTGGCCACGGTAGTGCTCAGGTTCACCTCTCACCTTGGCCACTTCCACTTGATCGCCGGCGATAAAGCGAGCGCGTCCGTGAATGCGATCGATTCCGTTGCGGCTGATTTGTCGTAGCATATAGTCGTCGTGAGCGGCCAACACCTCGTCCAGGCGGTTGATCAGGGTGGCCATTTCCAGCTCTTCGGCCAGTTCGAAATTGGCCAGCTCGGCATTCATACGCATATGCCTGACCCGCAGTGCATTTTCCCGCAGGGTCTTTGACGGAATGGTGCCACGGTGTACGCAGGCACCGCCGAGCACGCGGTCGCGCTCGATCAGCGCCACAGTCTTGCCGGCTTTGGCGGCTTGCACCGCCGCTTTCTGACCGGCGGGGCCGCTGCCGATGACAATCAGGTCGTAGTCGCGGGTCGCTGCTTCAGGAGTATTGTTGTTCATGCCAACATCGCCTCCTTGGTACTGATTACCTGATCTTTTTTCGCCAGCAGCTGGGCGACTTCGTCCTGGTAGAGATTGAGGTCGGACAGTACCTGCAAATCGAGCAGGGCGTTTTCATCGAGGCTTTCAGGCACCAGGGTATGGGTCGCAAACCGGGCGCCGGCGCTCACCATGGTTGCCTGCTCTCTGGCGGTATTGGCTGCGTTGTAGTTGTCGAAAAAACCAATCGCTTCACAAACGATTTTCGGCATTCCCCATCTTGCTGCCACCGCTACGCCAACTTTTGCCTGGTAAGCCGATTCCAGCGCTTCCGCGTCCTCTTCGCCCAAGCTAGTGTCTTCAGCCCTGGCGGCTTCAACGGCGGCTTGTAACACTGTCGGGCGACCGATGGAATGTAACAGGCCACAGAGAAATGTGGCTTCCACATTGCGCCGGCAGGTACGGGCGATTTCCTTGCTCCAGAGTGCGGTTAACAGGGCATGCTGCCAAATTCGGTCGATATGTTGCTCGAATCCGGGGGCGTTAAACATCTTTGTGCTGATGGAGGCGGTCAGGGCGATTTCGCCGATCAGGTTCATACCCAATCGCGCGATTGCCTGCTGCAGGGATACCAGGCTGGCGTTGGGGCTGTAGGCGGAGGAATTGGCGATTCGCATGAAATGACCGGCCAGGGATTGATCCGCCTGGATCAATTTGGCCAGATCAGCGGCATCGGAGTCCGGGGACTGGCAAAGGCTGACTACCTTGCCCGCCACTTCCGGCAGCATCGGCACCTCCAGTTCACCGGATTGGAGATGTGTTTCCAGGGCATTGGCGACGATTCGCGCCAGGGGGGAAAGGGTATCGGTCATCGCGGCATCCTGTTTATTTTTATCGGTTGGCTTCTTTAGCTGTTGCCGGTATCTTTCAGGCGGGCTGGTGGTAGTGTATGTGACTTGCATACAGGGAGCCAATAGCCGGATAAAAAGTAGGGGCAGGGAGGCAGCGTAGAGACGATCTTGAGGGATGAATGCCTGGAGTGCGTTTGGTGAGTAATGGGAGCTGGCTTTTCAGCAAAAGAATTCGGGGGAGAACGGTATGCGCACTCAGAAATGGGTAACCGGTGGGGGACGTGTGCCGACCTGCTCTGTGAAGCAATCATTACGGACTGCGCGGCGCAGGCCTGGCCGTTGGAGATACCTGACCCTGTTAGGGACACTGGTGACCGCAGCCGGTTTTGCCGAGCAGGCGTATATGGAGGAGATTCAGGTCACTGCCCAAAAGCGCACGCAAAACCTGATCGACGTGCCGATCGCCCTGTCGGCTTTTTCCCGGCAGAGCCTCACCCGCTTGGGCGTGGATAGTCTCGAAACTCTGTCCGAGCTGGTGCCTGGGGTACGTATTCAGGAACAGAGTGTGAGCACCAGCGGATTTGCGATTCGCGGCATTACCAGCGATCAGGCGGCGGCCACCAATCACCCCCGGGTTTCCGTGTTTCAAAATGGGGTGGATATCAGCCGTGCCCGCGGGGCCAATATCGCCCTCTATGATCTGGAGCGCATCGAAGTGATGCGCGGCCCGCAGGGCACCCTCTTTGGCCGGGGGGCGCAAATCGGCGCTCTCAGCGTAATTCAACACAAGGCCGGGCGGGAGGACAGCGCCGAGCTTACCGTGGGCGCAGGCAATTTTGACCAACTGCAGCTGCAGGGGTACCTCAATCGCGAGCTTTCGGACGAGCAGCTGGCGCTGCGACTGGCGTTTTACCGGCACCAGCGACAGGGCACCATCGAAAATCTGGCAGGCGGCAGTCTCAACGGCGTGGACACCCGGGCCGCGCGCCTGTCCCTGGGTTGGCAGGGGCTGGCGGGGCGACGCTGGGATCTGGTTTTAAATTACCAGGCGGATACCCCGCCGGGGACGGCTTTCGAGAGTTTCTATTTTGCCGAACGCGATCCCTTCGAGGAGGCGCGGCTGGATGCCGGCAACGGTCTGGGTATTGATCGTGAGCTGTTCGATATTAGCTTGATCGGAGAGTTGCCCCTGTCAGGTACCTGGTCTCTGACTACCATCAGTGCTTATCGAGAGTTCGACAGTCGCGAGACCTTTGATGCCGACGGTTTTTCCCTGCCGATTCTTGAGCTGGATGAAGTCGTCAAACACCATCAGTTCAGTCAGGAGCTGCGGTTTAACCTGCAAACCGATCGCTACACCGGTTTTTTTGGTGTGAATAGCTACTGGGAAGAGGGCGAACAGAAAATCAACCAGCGCCTGCACGAGGGCTATCTGCCGCTGTTGCCAAGGGTCGCCGCTTTTCTCAGTGATCCGGGAGCACCCTTTGACGAAGAGTTGCTGTTGCAACCACCTCCGGTATTTGCGCCCTTCGCGCCTCTGCAAAACGCCCATCAGGTCCACCCGCTATTTCCCGATTTTCTGCGCCTTAACAGTGACACCTATGAATCCCAGACTCGGGGCGGCGAGAACCTGGCGCTCGATCTTTTCACCGATATCAGTTACATCCTCAGCGATCGCCTGACGCTGAGCGCGGGGCTGCGACTCAGCTATGAAAATGTGAGGAGTGAGTTGCGAACCCCGGTGCCGGAATCAGCCGCCACACTGGCATTGGCAACTGCCAGCTGCGGTCAGGGGCTGATTTTTCAACCCCTTTGCGATCCTGAAACGGGCACCCTTATCGCGCGCCGGGTGCGCCAGTCCGATCACTTTTGGGGATTGGTTGGGCGGGCGGTGCTGAGTTACCGCTTTAATCCCGGGCTTCACAGTTACATCAGTTACTCCCGAGGACGCCGTCCCCAGGTGTTGGATTTCCGCAACAATAGTCTGGCGGATAATCAGGATGAGGAACTGGTGGATTCCCTGGAGCTGGGTATCAAATATTTGAGTGCTGATCATCGTTTATCAATGGAGGTGGGCGCGTTTTATTACGATTACCGCAATTTTGTGACAGTACAGAACAATTCGCCGGTGCCGGCGACCGACGATAACGGCAAGGCCGGTGCCAGTGGTTTGGAGTGGACTGTACGCCAGTCGATCATCCCGCAGTGGAGCGTTTTTGCCAATCTGGCTTACATCGATGCGCGCATCGATGAGGATGCGGACCTGCCGTTGGCGGGTGATCGCTTTCGGCTGTCGCCGCTTTGGTCCGGCGCCCTGGGTAGTCGCTATGAGTTTGCCGGCAGTTGGGGGCAAAACGCCGTTACCCTGACCTACGGTTTTCAGTCGACGGTGATGTTTGAAGATGATAACCGCAGCAACCTGAGTCGCAACCGCCAGGGCAGTTACGGTCTGCTCAACCTGCGTTGGGAGCTGGAGGACTCCTCCAGAGCCTGGCTGCTGTCACTGTGGGTTGACAACCTGCTGGACAAGAAGGTGTTTATCGATGCCGGTAATACCGGTAACCGGTATGGGCTGGCCACTTATGTCCCGGGAAATCCGCGGCTTTGGGGTGCGAGCCTGCGCTGGCGTTTCCTGTAATGGCTCGAGTCGACAGGAATCTCAGGTAATCAAAAGCCTTCCCGGTTCGGTGATTGTCTGGTCAAATGTCGCGGTCTAGGGCCTTTCAGACTTAAAGATGGCGGGTTTTAAGGCTAAAATATGAGAAAAGGGCTTGGGATCTGACGTCCTGGCTTGGTGGCAGAAGGATATGGGCAAGGGGATATACAGTGGATTTGGCTACCGACAATAAAGATCTGATCTGGGACCTTGAGTCATTTAACCAGCGACAACAGGCCATCGATTTCGCCATGGGCTTCGAGAATAAGCTCTGTGTTTATTCGGGTAGTGTCGAACAGCTGTATACCAACTACAATATTTTTTTCCCCCAGGAGGAAAACCGAAAGCTGGTTATTCTCCCCAACCCCTACGCCCATCATGACACCTACCAGGGGATATCCGAGCGAGCAGTGAGTGCCACGGGGCTCTATATCCTGCCCAATATTAAAGATGGCAAAATCGAGCTGTTTCTGGCTATTCCCATCAAGAGCGGTAATACCCGCTATCGCAAAGTGCCGTTGCATGTGGGGCTGAGGGTCATCAATCAGCGTCGTCCGCCTTCGCGCCCACTACTGCCGGTGCTGATGAAAGGTGATTTGCGCGAACTGGATGCCAAAACCCCCTGTCTGCACCTGCACTGTATCCATCTGCACAAACTGGATCAGCTGTCCACGCTTGAGTGCAGTGGAATCCAGAAGGTTATCAGTGACCGTCTCAAGGATCTGTAACTCGCTACGATCGCACCCATTCTGTGCGACCGTAGTGCTGCGGCGAGAATTGGCCTGACTTACTTGGGTAATCGAAATACGATCGGCAGGGAGAATTCAAATTCCTTGCCGCCGACCTCATCGGGTACCGGCGGAAATGGCTCTGCACGCTTTACAGCGCCCAGGGCTTCCTTGTTAAGTGTAGAATACCGTGACTCCTCCACCGGGGAGACCTGTTTCACCTTGCCCTTGCGATCGATCACCACCGCAAGCCTGACACTGCCCTCCTGGCCGCGACTGATGGCACGTTTCGGGTAGCTGATGTATTTGTAGGTCCACTTCAACAGTTTGGAGTGATACAGCTGCCGGCTCAGCAGGCTTTCGGCCGTAAATACCTCTGCCGGATCTTCGGGTTCTTCCTCAGGGGCTTCATCGATGTCTTCCGGTTCAGGCGCCTTGGTTGCGGCTGCGACTTTTGGGGCGGGCTTATGAGGAGCGGCGATCTTCGGCTTGCCTTTCGCGGACTTCGGCTTGCCGTTGGGTTGTGCCAACTTTGGGGCGCTGGCGATAGCCAGACGGGGGGCGGATACTTGCGGCTTGTCAGGCAAACGGGGGATATCTTTGGCGACTTCAGGGGGGGCGACTGTGGGTGGAGTGTCTTCTTGGAGCCAGGCTTCTATGGCTGCGACCCGGCCCTTCCGTGGCGTGATGGCTTGAAAGCGGGCAACCAATTCAGCGTCGACCTCGCCACCACCTTTTAGAATATTGTCGCGAAAGTCTGAGGAGAGGGGCACACTGCCAATCCAGGTGCGCAATAATAATTCGAAAAAACCGTCGGCATAGATTTGACCCAATTCAACCCCATTCAGGCTGACCCGCGTGCCCTCCCCGGGGGCTGTGTCGATCGACAGAATATCACCAGCCACCAACCGGCCTTTAAGCAGGCTGGTAAATTTCACCATATTATCGGCATGTTTGGTCAGCAGGCTGCCGGGGACATTGATCGCCATACCCTCTATCCACAGACTGTTAAGACGGCGGGTGGACAGCCGGCGGGCCGTGATACGCAGCTCCATGCGCTTGTGTTCGTTGGCACTAAGCAGCGTGGACGGTGCCGAACTGGGGGAATCAACATACAATGCCGCCAGGAACTGCTCCTGCCCCAACTCAATGTGGGGGGCCAAACCATTGAGCAGAGGTGCGGCGGAGAGGTTCGCACTGGTGATGAAAAGCAGACCCAACAGCAGACGGGTGGTAATGCGACGGAGATGGCCGAGGCCGGCCCCTAAGGCAGTGTGAGAATTCATATTCAAGAATGGGCTCTTTATTATAATTTCTTCTGATAATTGACCACTTATTACGCTTTGTATGGTTTTGCATTCAGCAGTGACTTCCTTGTCAACCAGTGGCTGGAGGCCAGGTACACCGAGGCCTCCAGCTGGTTTTTGCGTAATTTATAGACCTACTGTACAGAAATCGCGGGCGACTTCAAGTTGGAGAGGGTGCTGGACTTCACATTTGTGGGCATCTGTTTCCTCATTTTGTCGCGACAATGCGCGGCTATTTATTTATGCGCAGGTTGTTATTAATAGTCTGATTGAGAATGGATAAGGGGATCCCATTACTTTTATAGCACTATCCGGGTTTTCAGCTGTGCAAAAAGTTCCGGGGTGATGCCCTCGACCTGCATCAGCTCTTCCAGTGCGGTAAAGGGCCTGGCCTCGATGATGCGTTGTGCTGTCACTGCCCCCACTTTGGGCAGGGTTTGCAGGCGGGTTTTGTTAGCGGTATTGATATTGACGGATTCCGGTGGGCGGAGAGCACCTTGACCCGTAGGCTGTGGCGTTTTTTCATGGGTGGACAGCTTTGCATTCAGGTCCCCGATTTGACGCTTGATATCACCTAAATCTTCGCGATAGCTGTTCACCGTATAGATCAAACGGCTTATAAGCCAGGCAATAACCGCCAACAAAATCAGTATCAGAAACTTCATGGTGTCTTGTCTCCCCTTGCTCGAAGCATGAACAGTCTTTCCCTGGTTTCCTTAAAATGCGTCCAAGAGTGTTTTAAATCATCTTATTTAAAGAAACCTTCAGTGCAAATAGTAAACGTTAACGGGTAAAATGGCCTGCGCTTTACACTAATTATCTTGAGTTCTGCCTGTGGCTACGCCAGGGTTGGCGACATCCTACCGATAGTGAATTTTACGATGCGATTGATTCAAAAACTGTGGTCGACAAGGAACTACCGCATGGCAGTGATCATTGCCATGGTGACACTGCTCTGGCTGGGGTCGGGACAACTCGTGGATACGAGCCCTACCGCGACCACTGAGTCAACAAAGCCCTCCACCGAATTGACATCAGTCCGGGTGCGTGCCATTTCCGCCCAGGAATTTGAGCGAACGGTGATGGTGAGAGCCAGGACAGAGGCCAATCGTCAGGTGGACGTGCGCGCCGAGATCAGTGGTTTGGTGGCATCAGAGCCACTGGCCGAGGGCAGCCTGGTGGGAGCCGGGGAAGTGATTTGCGAGCTGGCGGAAGAAGATCGACCACTAAGATTGGCCGAAGCCAGGGCCGCCGTGGCCAGCGCACAACTCGATTACGACGGAGCCCTGCGCTTGAAGAGCAGCGGTTACCAGTCCCGCGCCGCCATCGCGGCGGCCAAGGCCAAGCTGCAAACAGCAAAGGCAGATCTTAAACGCAGTGAACTGGAGCTTGCACAGCTGAAAATTCGTGCCCCTTTTGATGGGGTTGTCGATCATCGTTCCGTCGAGTTGGGTGATCTGATGCAACGCGGCGATGTATGCGCTCGGGTACTGGACCTGAACCCGCTGCTGTTGGCCGGCCGAGTGTCTGAGTCCGAGCTGAGTCAAATCCATGTGGGCGGTAAAGCCTCTGCAAGATTGTCCACTGGAGAGACAGTCAGTGGACAGCTGCGCTATATCAGTCGCAGTTCCGACGAAGTTACACGCACCTTCCGTGTGGAAGTGGCGGTGCCCAATCCCGATTACCGATTGCCCAGCGGTATCACTACCCGGCTTAGTATTCCCGCCGGCGTGGTTCCCGCACATTTGATTTCGGCCTCGGTGCTGTCATTGGACGATACCGGCAAGATCGGTGTGAAAATCGTTAACGACGAAGGTCGGGTTGAATATGTAAGCGTGACTCTGGTGGGGGATCATCCACAGGGGGTTTGGGTAACGGGGCTGCCGGTGGACTCGCGCCTGATTACAGTTGGCCAGGAGTATGTGGCCAGCGGGCAGGTCGTGGCAGTGTCACTGGAAAACAGTGAAGGTCAGAATCAAAGCGGTGTCCTGGCGGCGGAACGCGAAGCGGAAACGGACAGGAAAGGCGATGGAAAGGTGCTGGGAGAAAAGACCGATGCGGCCGTGCCTGATGCCCGCTCAGGAGAAAAAACGGGTGCCCCCATCGACGGGGCGGCAACGCGCTCGCCCACAACTGCGACATCTGTAGATATGGCGGCGATGCCATGAATATTCTCAGCGCCGCTGTCAGTCACTATCGAAGTACCTTCAGTATATTGTTTCTGATTGTGCTGGTGGGGTTGTTTTCCCGTGCCAATATGCCGCTGGAGGCGGATCCCGATGTTTCAGTGCCTATTGTCTTTGTGCAGGTGACGCTGGAAGGGGCGTCGCCTGAGGATGCCGCCCGCCTGCTGCTGCGGCCACTGGAAAAAGAGTTGCGCACCCTGGAAGGCCTCGACGAGATTATTGCAACAGCCCGGGAGTCTATCGCCTATACCGTGGTGAAATTCGAAACCGAAGTGGATATGAACAAGGCGCTACTGGACGTTCGCGAGGCAGTGGACCGGGCCAAAGCGGAATTTCCGAACGATACCGATGAACCGCAGGTGAAAGAAATCTCTGCGTCTGATTATCCCGCTATTGTGGTGACCCTGGCGGGCGAAGGGATTCAGGAGCGGGAACTGTTTAAAGCTGCGCAGCTTCTGAAGCGGAACATCGAGGCTATCCCGGATGTGCTTTCAGCGAATATGGCGGGGCATCGCGAGGAAGTGATCGAGGCCCTGATCGATCCGGCACGGCTTGAGCATTACGGCATCACCAGCGATGACCTGATTGCTGCCGTGCTCGGCAACAATCTGCTGGTTCCCGCCGGGGAGCTGGAAACCGAACACGGGCGTTTCTCCGTCAAGGTGCCTGGGTTGATCGAAACCGCGACGGACGTATACGGGCTGCCGGTCAAATCCACGCCGGAGGGAGTCGTTACCCTCGGTGATGTCACCGACATTCGCCGTACCTTCAAGGACCCGAGTCGTTTTACCAGTGTCAACGGTCAGCGCGCTATCACCATTGAAGTACGGAATCGCTCGGGTTCCAATGTGATTGATGTGACCAGAGCGGTGCGCGCCCTGGTGGATGCCGAACGGCGTCATTTGCCGGCGACGATTGCCGTGGGATATGTGCTCGACCAGTCAGAATTTTCTCTGGGAATGGTCAACGAGATGCAAGGCAATATTGTGACCGCGATGGCGTTGGTGATGGTCATCGTGATTGGTGCCATGGGGTTCAGATCGGGTGTGCTGGTGGGTGCGGCGGTTCCCTTTTCGTTGCTATTTGCGGGAATCTTTATCCACTTGCTCGATTATTCATTTAACAACATGGTTATGTTCGGCATGTTGCTGGCGCTGGGGATGTTGATTGATGGCGCTATTGTTATCACCGAATTTGCCGACCGCAAAATGGCCGAGGGGATGAGCAGTCAGGCGGCTTATCAGATTTCAGTCAAGCGTATGTTTTGGCCGGTGACCGCTTCCACTGCCACCACCCTGGCGGCATTTTTACCGATTATGTTCTGGCCCGGTGTGGCCGGTGATTTTATGAGTTACCTGCCGGTGACGGTGTTTGCGGTGTTATCGGGGTCTCTGCTCTACGCGCTCTTTTTCGCGCCGGTTATCGGTTCCTTGATGGGGAAAAGCCGGATGGAACCCCAGGTTCGGAGCTATTTAAAACAGCTGGAATACGATCCTCCCGAATCCTTGAGCGGTGCGACGGGTGTCTATGCACGGTTGCTGTCGGCCGTGGTGCGCAAGCCGCTACTGAGTGTATTGACAAGCTTGACAGTATTGGTGGCAATCTTTTTTCTCTTTGGGCGTTTTAATGCCGGTGTGGGTTTTTTTACTGATACCGAGCAGAAATACGGCATTGTTACTGTCAGGGCTCAGGGCAATTTGTCGGTGTCGGAAACCCGTGACCTGGTGCAGTTGGTGGAGCGACGCACTCTGCAGGTGGACGGTGTTAATGTCACTTATGCCGCAAGCGGTGCTGGTGCCCTGGCCGACAGCAGCGACCGGGCCAAGGATCAGATCGGCGCCATCCTGGTGGAGCTGCGTGATCCGGAGGAACTGGGTCGTTCCACCCGCGCGGTGTTTGCGGAAATACGCGAAAGCACTGCCGACATCCCGGGTATTATCGTCAACGCCAAGGCCTTCGAAGGCGGGCCACCGGTGGGTAAACCGGTGCAGATCCAGTTGGAGTCCGATGACTACGACTCCTTGTTGCAGGCGACTCGCCATTTGCGTGATCAATTGAGCGAGATGCCTGGGCTTCGAGATGTCTGGGACAGCTCGCCACTGCCGGGCATAGAGTGGGAGCTGGTGGTTGATCGTGGTCTGGCCGCACAGATGGGCGCCAATGTGGCGGAAGTCGGACGGGCCGTTCAGCTGGTGACCAATGGTGTGAAAGTGGGTGAGTATCGCCCTGATGATGCCGACGATGAGGTCGATATTCGAGTGCGTTACCCGGTCGAGGCGCGGGGGATCCAGGCGCTGGATTATGTCCGTGTCAACACACCGAACGGGTCGCTGCCAATCAGCAGTTTTGTCACCCGCGAGGCCAAGCCCAAGGTGGATAAAGTTCAGCGGGTCGATGGCGTGCCGGTGATGAACGTCAAGGCCGATGTCGAGGAAGGGATATTGGCGGACGATATGGTGAACACGCTGCAGCAGTGGATCAAAGACAATCCATTGGATCCCGCAGTGAACGTGGTCTTTCGTGGTGCTAACGAAGAACAGCAAAAGTCCGCCGCTTTCCTGTCGGTTGCCTTTTCGCTGGCGCTGTTTCTGATGTTTGTGCTGTTGGTCACTCAGTTTAACAGTTTCTACCAGGGGTTGGTGATTCTGTCGTCAGTTATAATGTCGACTGCCGGTGTGTTATTGGGGTTGCTGCTTACCCAGTCCATTTTCAGTGTGATTCTCACCGGGGTGGGGATAGTCGCGCTTGCCGGAATCGTAGTGAACAACAACATTGTGTTGATCGACACCTACAATCATGTGCGCCAGTTGCATTGTGATATGCCAAGGTCTGAAGCAGTGGTAAGGGCCTGTGTTCAGCGATTGCGACCTGTATTTTTAACCACAGCCACTACCGTGCTGGGACTCCTGCCCATGGCGCTTAGTCTCAGTGTTGACTTGATTGGTCGCCATATCGATGCCCGGGGAGTGATCGCTTCCTTTTGGTCGCCCCTGGCCAGCGCAATTGTCTACGGCCTGGTGTTTTCCTCCCTGCTGACGCTGGTTGTCACCCCGGTGCTATTACTGGTGCCGGAACGGTTGCTGCAGTTGGTCAATGTCTATCTCGCTCCCCTGTTCAGGCGATGGCAACCGGTGCGCCGCCGTCAGGAAGCTTCAGGGGACGTTTCGGAGCTATAGAGCTGATAAGTCAGGGGAATTCTGGCCATTGGCCATGGTTGGGATATCAGCCGATCTTTTCTTTACGGCTCAGGAAACGCTTTTGCTGGGGCGGTTTTTTCGGTAAATTGCAGTCCCCATGAACTTTGACGATATCAAGCTGCATATCGGTTATCCGCTTCAACTGCAATTGGCAGGTGAGGGAGGCCGAAGCCCCCGTTACCCCTGTCGCCTGCTGGGTGCGATTTCGGGCAAATACCTGTTGGTATCCTTGCCGCGCACTCGAAAAGGGGCGTTGCGGTTGCGCAATGGCCAGCGGCTGGGTATACGCTTGATGGTGGATGATGGCATAATCTTTTTTTCCACCAGCATTGAAAGTCAGGTTAGCACGCCTCACCCCATCGTTTATCTCGATTACCCAAAACGGGTGAAGTTTACCCAAATTCGCGCAGCGACTCGCGTTGACGTGAATCACCCTGTCACGGTTGTAAACCTGGCTTCCCTGGACAATACCCAGTCATCCGGACGGCTGGTAGACGTCAGTATCAAGGGCGCGCGCCTGGCATTGGACTCAGCTATCGGAGAGGTGGGCGATCGCCTGGAAATTTCCGGGCGGGTACCTATTGGATCGCTGCTCCGACCCCTGGCCGTAACGGGGGTGATTCGTTCGCGACTGGAGCGCAGTACCCGCGAACTGGAAGATGAGCAGCCGGCGGTTTACGGTGTCGAGTTTACCGAAACGGACGAAGAGCAACTCCTGGTATTGTATGCCTATGTCTATGCTGAAATTGCCGCTGGCTTTAAAGTCTCTGTGCAACCTTAAAAACAATCGACTTATTGTCATTCCCTTGTTGCTGTTTCAGGTTGGGGCGCAGGCTGTTCCGGATAGTCGTCTATGGTTGCCGAGCAGTTACCTGGTTCATATGGCTAAACTCAAGCGCGCCGCCGCTACCGTTGAAGCGGAAGCTGAGGGGTGCATGAAAATATTGCGAGGTGGGTTGCAGGAAGATCTCAGCACACAGGAACGACCTGTTTTTCGCATTATCTGTCGCAATGATGCGCGCAAAAGTTATGCCCTGTTAATTGACGGGATTGACATGGGAGTGGTGGATCCGAAAAATCCAGACATTAAACTCTCTTTTGCCGATCTGCGTCAGCGGAGAGAGGCGCAAGCTGAGCAGGCGCGCTTGCGGCGAGAGCAGAAACGACAATTGCGTTTTTGGGAGTTGTGCAGGGAGCGTTTGGGGCAGCGCACCGTCAATATGCGCGGACTGAAGTGGTTGACTCGGGATCGTCCGGAGCCTGATATTCTAAGGCCCAATGGAGAAGGAAATGCCTCGGTTGAGGAGCCGGCCACTGTCCGTTATCGGGTGGATTTCGACGCTGTGGATTTCAAGGGTAAAACCCTGCACTACCGTGGCGAATGCACGTTTTCTTCCGAAGAAGACAGTTCCATCATAATTCGGCCCCGTCGATAACGATTGTATCTTTCAATCAAGGACACGGTTTTCAATCAAGGACACGGTTTTCAATCAAGGACACGGTTTTCAAGAAGGGCGGCGTTCTCAAAGAACGCCGTCGTTTTGCAGTTCGTCAATCTTTTCGCTGTTGTAACCCAGTAACCGTTCAAGCACATTCCGCGTGTTCGCCCCCAATGTGGGCGGGGCTTTGCAGGTCGAGATCGGCGTGCGGCTGTAATGGATTGGGTTGCCCACCAGATCAACATTGCCAGCCTGGGGGTGTGGAAGCTCTATTTTCATACCCCGTGACAGAAGTTGCGGATCCTGGAATACCTGGTCAATAGTGTTGATGGGGCCGCAGGGCACGCCGCAGGACTCCAGTTTTTCCAACCAATAAGCACTCGATTGCTGTTTCAGTAACCCGGCCACGGTCTCGCACACCAGATCGCGATGTTTGACCCGCATGGGGTTGGTGGCAAAGCGTTCATCGTTGGTTAATTGGGGTGCGCCGGCAGTTTCAGCAAATTTTTTAAATTGGGAATCGTTGCCCACTGCCAGGATAATAAAACCATCGCGGGTGGCGAAGGCCTGATAGGGCACGATATTGGGGTGGGCATTGCCGAGGCGTCCCGGTACCTTGCCTCCTATCAGATAGTTGGCGGCCTGGTTGGCCAGCACGGCGGCCTGAACATCGAATAGTGCCAGGTCGATATGTTGCCCCTGGCCGGAACGCTCGCGCTCCAACAGGGCACCCTGGATCGCGATAGTGGCATAGAGACCGGTAAAGACGTCGGTGACTGCCACGCCCACCTTTTGTGGGCCACCGCCCGGCAAATCGTCTTTCTCCCCGGTGATACTCATCAGGCCGCCCATGCCCTGGATCATAAAATCATAGCCGGCACGGTGACGGTAGGGACCGGTTTGACCGAAGCCGGTGATCGAACAGTAAACCAGTTTAGGGTTAAGGGCTTTTAAGCTGTCGTAGTCGAGGCCATATTTTTTCAGGCCGTCGACTTTGTAATTCTCTATCAGTACGTCGCTGACTTTGGCCAGATCTCGGATTACCGCCTGACCTGCGGAGGTGGTAATGTCCACCGTCACCGAATCCTTGCCGCGATTGGCGGCCATATAATAGGCCGCCTCAGTCGTATCCTGCCCACGCTCATCCTTGAGGTAGGGCGGTCCCCAGTGGCGGGTGTCGTCTCCCTGAAGAGGGCGTTCCACCTTGATGACTTCGGCCCCCAGGTCAGCCAACGCCTGTCCTGCCCAGGGGCCGGCCAAAATACGGCTAAGGTCAAGAACGCGATAACCTGAAAGTGGGGCTGATCCATTCACTGGGTGTATACCTCAATGGCGGGGTTTAACAAAATGCCTGAATGCCGGTCTGTGCGCGGCCTAGAATCAGAGCGTGTACATCCTGGGTACCTTCATAGGTGTTGACCACTTCAAGGTTCACCATATGACGCATCACCGGATACTCGTCAGAAATACCATTGCCACCATGCATATCACGTGCTTCGCGTGCCACTTCCAGTGCCTTCACGCAGGAATTGCGCTTCAGCAGGGAAATCAATTCCGGTGCCAGGTTGCCGGCATCCTTCAGTTGACCGGCGCGCAAACAACCTTGCAGGCCTAGGGAAATTTCAGTTTGCATCACCGCCAGTTTCTTTTGGATCAACTGGTTGGCGGCCAGGGGGCGCTTGAATTGCTTGCGCTCCAGTGTGTATTTGCGAGCTGCATGCCAGCAGGCTTCAGCGGCGCCCAAAGCTCCCCAGGATATGCCGAAACGGGCACTGTTGAGGCAACCGAAAGGTCCTTTCAACCCCTTCACATTGGGCAGCAGGTTTTCTTCGGGAACGAACACCTCATCCATTACAATTTCGCCGGTGATGGAAGCCCGCAGTGCCAGTTTGCCTTCGATTTTAGGTGCGCTCAGCCCCTGCATGCCTTTTTCCAGGATAAAGCCGCGGATATCACCTTCCTCATCTTTGGCCCAGACCACAAATACATCGGCGATGGGGGAATTGGTGATCCACATCTTGGCTCCGCTCAGGCTGTAACCGCCATCGACACGCTTGGCGCGGGTCACCATGCCGCCGGGATCGGAGCCGTGGTCGGGCTCAGTCAGACCGAAACAACCGATCCACTCACCGGCGGCGAGTTTGGGCAGGTATTTTTCCTTTTGCGCGTCACTACCGTAGGCATAGATGGGATACATCACCAGGCTGGATTGGACACTGGCCATGGATCGATACCCGGAGTCGACACGCTCGATCTCGCGCGCTATCAATCCGTAGCTGACATAACTTACGCCTGGACAGCCGTACCCTTGGAGCGGTGCTCCCAACAGGCCAAGTTCACCCATTTCGCGGAAGATCGCCGGATCGGTATATTCGTCGCGAAACGCCTGTTGTACCCGAGGCGCCAGTTTTTCCTGGGCATACTGGTGAGCGGTGTCACGCACCATGCGCTCTTCTTCGGTCAGTTGATTATCGAGGAGGAAAGGATCTTCCCAATTAAAGGACTTTGCCCAGTGACTGTTGCCGCTCATGCCGATCGCTCCTATAGATTCAGGTAGATAGGGGGGGGCTGGTCGGGCCACTATAGCAACTATTGGTGCATATATATAATATATAAAATATATGGTTACTATATTTATGGTATATGGTTATGGATTATCGTCAGCTTCAGATATTTCACAGTGTGGTGACTGAAGGCAGTTTTACCCGGGCTGCCGAGCGTCTCTTTATGGCGCAACCGGCAGTGAGCATTGCCGTGCGCAAACTGGAGGAGGAGTTCGATACCAGTCTACTCAATCGTAGCGATCGAAAAATCAGTCTCACTGCGGAGGGGCGGACATTGTTTCGACATGCCGAGAGGATACTGGCTCAGTTCCAGCAAGCGCGCATGGAGATGTCGGAGTTACAGGGATTGGAAAGCGGTGAGGTGAGGCTGGGGACCTCGGCCATGTTTGGTTCCTACTTCCTGCCGCAGAAAATTACAGGGTTTCGTGAGCGCTATCCCAATATCCGCTTCGAAGTCTACGGTGAAGGCACCAGCCGGGCGCAACAATTATTGCTGGACGGCGCGATTGAATTGGGGGTAGTGAATATGGAAAACCTGCCCGAGGAGTTGGAGGGACATTCGCTGGTGGAAGAAGAAGTGGTTGCCTGCGTGCGAAAGGATCACCCCAAGGCGAGGAAGAGGCGCATCCATTTTCCCGATTTTGCCCAGGAACCCTTGATTATCTATGGTAAAGGTTATTACCTCAGGGAAATCATTGAACAACTCTGCGAGAAGCATCAGGTGAAACCCATGATAGCGGTGGAAACCAATCTGTTGCGCCTGATGACCAATTTGATTCAGGGCGGGCAGGGAATAGGCTTCTGCTTGAAACGGGTCGCCGATATGGAGCCAAACTTGCGTGGAGTGGCTTTTAAAACACCTATTTTCCTGAACCTTGGCATTGCCTGGAAGCGAAATCATTACCTGTCAAAAGCCAATCGTGCCTTTGTCGACTTTCTGTTACAGGGCTAGGGTATGGGGGGCTGCTGTAAAGCCTGGAAGGCTGAGGTGGGAAACCTATTGAGGAATAAAAGAAAGGGCGCCCGGTCGGGGCGCCCTTTCTTAATTAAGCGGCCTTCTTCGCGGCGCGCTTTGCAGCCGGTTTTTTGGCTGCACGCTTGGCGGCGGGCTTTTTAGCAGCGGCCTTGCGAGCTGTGGTCTTTTTAGCGGCGGGTTTGGCAGCAGCTTTAGCCTTCTTGGCCGCTGGCTTTTTCGCGGTGGACTTCTTGGTAGCTGCTTTTTTGGATTTGGCGGCAGCTTTCTTCTGCTTGGCCTTTTCGCGGGCTGCGGCCTTCTTGGCAGCTTCCTTAGCCTTGGCTGCGGCTTTCTTGGCAGCCAGCTTGGCTTTTGCAGCAGCTTTCTTCTGCTTGGCCTTTTCACGGGCAGCGGCCTTTTTAGCAGCTTCTTTAGCTTTGGCAGCGGCTTTCTTGGCGGCTATCTTGGCTTTGGCGGCAGCTTTTTTCTCAGCGATCTTGGCCTTGACAGCGGCTTTCTTCTCAGCGGCTTTTTGCTTTTTGGCCAGTTCGGCTTCCTGCTTGGCTACGGCTTTAGCCTGGGCACCAGCGCGCTTGTTGGCAGTCTTGATAGCAGCCAGTTCCAGCTTGGCAGCAGCAGCGGCTTGTTTGGTTTCAGCGGCGGCGGCTTTAGCGGCAGTTGCGGCAGCGCGAGCGGCTTCAACTTGCTTTGCGGTAGCCGGAGTTTTTTTCTTCTTGCGGGCGGCGGCCAGTTTGGTGGCAGCGGACTTAGCTTTGGCCGCAGCTTTTTTGGCATCGTTGGCCAGTTTGGTTACCTGCTTGGAGGCATCGGCTTCTTGCTTGGCGCGAGCTTTTGCCAGTTGGGTTTGCAGTTTGGCCAGTTCAGCCTCGAGTTGAGCGACTGGGTCTACTACTTTTTTACGTGCAGCCATGGTGAGCTTCCTTGTTGTTTTATATAAAGGTTGTTTAGGTGTATCGGTCTTGAATTTTTTTCGAAAAAAATTACGCGCTTTTACAGAAGAAAATAAAAGCGTGTATAAGGTAAGACTTTGTAGCGAAAATTCAAGCTATTTGCATCAATAATCGACAAAAAAACGAAAAAAAACCCATTAAATTTAAAAAATCAGCTTCAGTGAAGCTGCTCAGCTGGTTTTTGTGGCGGTTTGGGGCTTTCGATCCGGAAAATGAGTGTGCGGGTTATTCAGTTATGGCTCGGCAAATTTTTGTATGGAAAGCGGTAACGGGAATAAAGACTGGGACATTCTCAAGCCGGTTTTGTTGGATTTATTTACACTGCTTGTCGGAATTCGTAGATTTGTGAATTCTATTTGGAGCCAATATGAGGTTATGGGAAGGATCTGGCGGTTGGGAACAATGGGTAAAAGCTGGAAAGTGTCGACTGCGTTGTAAACATAACCGCCGACACTTAAGTACTCGCACAGGAAACAGGGGAGAGCAGGTTGTTAAACGCTAAAGTTTTAGAGCAAGGCGCCGTTAGGGAGGAATTTATTACTGGAGTTGGCTTTTATCCACAATTGCAGCTCGCGACTGGGTGGATTGCCCCGCTGACGTAAAACCTTGACCAGCCAGACCACGGGTGACTGCGCTCCCGCTTCCCAGCCGGGTATACGCATTTCAGCGAGAGTAAAAAAGCGGATTAACTGCACCAGTTCGTTGTCGTTGTAGTGTTTGGCTTCGTCAAACCAGGTTTCTTTTGCCAGGGTCATCATGCGGCCCTGGAGCTGCCGCTGTTCTTGAGGGATCAAACTTTCGATCACGTCGAAGTCATCGGCTTCGGCGAGGCGTATGGCACGCTGTAATAGATCGCGATCAAATTCAAACGGGGTTTCGTTGTTGGAGACTGATGGGTCCCAGGAACCGATACTCATGACTTTTTCCAAATATCCGTGGTAAACGGCGTTATTATAACGAGTGCTCCTGGCCTTTAGCGAGTTGCAACTTCGTTATCGTGTCGATATTTGGGCATCAGTGTCCTGCAGCAGTGGTGCTTCGGCAATAATCGGCCGAGAAAAGGGATAGCAGGTCTGTATAAATAACCAGTAATGGTGCAAAATTGCCCCATGGTTCCCGGAAATTCTCGTCCCACTGGTGTGAATGCTGGCGTGAATTCAGGTATGGAAGCGCCCAGCGAAAATCACGTCGAATCCAGACTCCGCAAAATCATTCATATTGATGCGGATTGCTTCTTTGCAGCTATCGAAATGCGTGACGACCCGTCATTGCGCGGTCGTCCCATGGCTGTCGGTGGACGTTCCGATCGTCGAGGTGTGATATCCACCTGTAATTACGAAGCGCGTGAGTTTGGGGTACGTTCTGCCATGGCTTCTGCCACGGCGATGCGCTTGTGCCCGGATTTGATCATCGTGCCCGGGAATATGGAAAAATACCGCGAGGCCTCACTCGTTATTCGGGAAATTTTCTTCGACTATACCGAATTGGTGGAACCGCTCTCGCTGGACGAAGCTTACCTGGATGTCACTGAAAGTGATCGTTGCCAGGGCAGTGCCACCCTGATTGCCGAGGAAATTCGACGCCGGGTGTTTGAAAAGTTGCAAATCACCGTGTCCGCCGGTGTGGCTCCCAACAAATTTCTTGCGAAAATCGCCAGTGATTGGCGCAAACCCAACGGCCTCTATGTGGTAACGCCGGCACAGGTGGAAGATTTTGTGCGGGATTTGCCTGTGCGAAAAATTCACGGTGTCGGTAAGGTCACGGCGGAAAAACTCGCGCAGCTAGGGGTGAAAAACTGTGTCGATTTAAGGGGGTATAGTGTTTTTGAACTGGCCGAGCACTTTGGGTCATTCGGTCCGCGACTCTATGACCTTTGCCGAGGCAAAGATCTCCGCTCGGTTAAGCCTAGTCGTCGACGCAAATCACTCAGTGTCGAACACACTTACCCGACCGATTTGAAGGGTGTCGAGCAGTGTCTGGACAAGTTGCCGGAACTGTTTGTGAAACTGAAAAGCAGGCTGAATCGACTCGACAGCGATTATCGGGTAACCAAGGCCTTCGTGAAGGTGAAATTCGATGATTTTAGCTCTACCACCCTGGAACGCCTGGGTACCGGTGCTCGAATAAGCGATTATCGGGAGTTAATGGAGGAGGCGGTTCAGCGTGGCGGGCGCCCGGTACGCCTGTTGGGCATCGGTGTCAGGTTCGTGGACTTGCGAGAAGAGCGGCAGGGTGCGCAGTTGGATATGTTCCAGGAGCTGGGCGAAGATAACGGCGATCAGTGATTTAAAAACGACTTGATTAATTGGCACTATAAAAGAGGGAATAAGAATTGAAATTTTTAACTTTGGAACAGGGGCAACTGGGCGTACTGATCGAGCAGACTGTAGTGGATGTTCCGGCGGCCGCACGGGAACTGGAGGTGTCGTTCACCATCCAGTCCCTGAAGGAGTTGGTCTGTGCCGGGGAAGAGACAGCCAGGGATGCCTTTGCCCTGGCCGAACAGGCGCTGCGCAGGCAACTGGGCTGTAGACCGTATAAAGAGGTGCGCCCGGGCGCTCCCATCCCGAACCCCCGTCGCAATATTCTCTGCCTGGGCAAGAATTATCTGGAGCACGCCCGGGAAGTCGCGGAGAATTCAGCGCGGGATTTGTAAAAAGATCATCTGCAATGGTTTCGGGCCAAGAGTCTCGATGGCTTTGCTCCCATGGGCCCATTGCTGGTTCACCGAAGTGTAATGCTCTCTCCGGCGGAGATTAGGGTGCAGTGCCATGTCAATGGTGAGGAGCGTCAAAACGACACTTTCGATCACCTGATTTTCGATGTGCCGGAAATTATCGCCACCCTGTCTGCGGGAATGACGTTATTGCCGGGCGATATTATAGCCACTGGCACGCCGGCTGGCGTCGGTATGGGATTTCGTCCTTCCAAATACTTGAATTCGGGGGACGAAGTTGTGGAATCTGTCACTGGTGTCGGGGAGTTGCGAAACCGAGTGCTTTAGGCTGAGTAAAGCACTCACAAGAAAACTGTGCTGTCAATTCTTACAATTTCTCGCGAGATCACTATAATCCCCCGCTTTTTTCGTACCGTTCACGATCTCGCAGAGGTAGGGCTTAGTGATCGTTTTTACTGCAACACATAAGGAGACAGGAAGGGTATTTGTCGGCAGCGCTCGCGACAGCATGGAAGTAACCTGGGCGCAATTACTCAACCAGGCCGATGACGGAGCCAGTGGAGATTTTTTTGCCATTGTTCGACGAACGGGCGCCACTGGCTTTGCGTTGGAAGAGTGGGCTTATGCGGAAAGCTCGCGTGAATTGCGTGAACTGATGCTTGAAGCCCAGCAGGAATTGGATGCTGCGCCGATTAAAGGCGGTGTAACGAAAGTGGCGTCCGGATCGGTATCCTGTCGCTCGAACGGTGCCGCAGATCGAGTGCGGGAAGAGTTGCGTGAATTGATGGCATTGGAGTGCGGTGAACCGGAGGAGGAGCCCTTCTCCGATTGGTTGGCTGTGCGCCGTGATGAAAAGCCCAGCGTGATCACGCCTCCGCCCCGCGAGGGTCAACAAGCCTCCCGCAGTGAGCACCCCATGCCTGGGGTTGAGGGTGTTAGCAAGAAGAGACGTGCACAGGTTGCCGTCGAAACCCTGGATGCATCCCCAAAGTTGGCCAACGGCCACACCGGTTCAACCAGTAAAGAAAAGCGTATTCGCGAAGCCATAGCACAGCAGCGCCAGCAGCGGGAACAACTGCGTCAGACCCGTTCCACCGAGGAGGCTGCCGAAATGCACTCCCTGATGTTGGGGATAGAGGCTCGACGTCTGGCGGCGCGCAAGCAGACAAAGGTTAAAAACGTCTCCGGTTCACGGTCGGGCAAAGCGGGCGCGGCTGAACCTCGAGCGACATCACCTGGCCACGGATCTGTGACAGAGACGCGCACCAAGGTGAAACCGGCTTCCAGTGATCGGACCCTGGTGGCACCCCCGGCCAACGGCCGAACGGGTTCTGCTTCTAAAGAAAAGCGTATAAAGGAAGGGATTGCCCGGGAGAAGGCGGAACGTGAAGCGCAACGTCAGTCCCGGGTCGCTGCCGAGGCTAATGAAATGGCGGACATTCTGGCGCGCCTGGATGCACGTAATAAAGAAGCCGCAAAGATCAAGCGACGCCGTTAAGGAAAATTTCTCTCTATGGGGATCAGTGCCGGCCTCGCGCGGCCGTTCTCAACGGGTGTGCGCAGTCTCAGTAGTTGCGTGTCAGTGCCTGACCTTCAAATTGGATACCTTCCCAGCCATTGACCATGAAGTTGCGGATATTCTGGTGGTCGTCTCCCGTCGGCGTGGCCAGCACGTCGCGGTAAAACTGGGCGAAGCAGGCCAGGGTCTGCTCTTTGTCCAACTGCTGGTCCAGACCAAAAGCAAATACTTTACAGGAGCCCTCGTTGGTGCCTGCGGCATTTTCAGTGTTGCCGTTGCGAAAAACGGTGGGCCGATAGCCATAGTGGGCGTCGATCACGGCCAGGGTGTCGGCAAAGGTCAGGGACTCGGGAGACTGGTCGAGGGCGGTCAAAAATTCAGTGATCTGCATGGAATACTGCTCCGGTTGGGCTCAAATCAAACAGGGCGCGCAGCATAGCAGAAGTGTGTCGATCAACAAGGTTTGGCAGTGGTAAATCATCGCGGGTGCGATCATATAATGTGCAGGTTGAAATTTGCACAATAAGTCAAGGCTATCATGGGTAACGTTTTTGACCCAAAGTGTGTGATTTATACATTTTTTGGCCCGGGGTGACGCCCCTTTTTTGAGTGAAAAGGTAACACTCTGTCTATCGAAATGGCTTACCCGGCAGAAAAAAGGCACTTTCAAAATAAAGCTGGTAAGATGCGCGCTTGATCAAGGCGCCCGTTGTCGGGTGGCTGCAGCGGATTTTCCGGGGATTTCTGGTGTTGGTGCCGGAGTCTCTGGGTTCAAGTGTTATGGGAGATGAGTCTGTGAGCCGTAGAAAAGGCAATAAAGTCGAAGAAGATAGTTCAGAAATCGATTTGACCCCGATGCTGGACGTCGTATTTATCATGTTGATCTTCTTTATCGTCACCGCCTCTTTTGTCAAAGAAGTGGGGATTGATGTGAATATGCCGGAAAGCCAGGATCAGCCGCCACCGGAGGATGCCGATCCTAATATCCTGGTGACCGTGACGGCCACCAATGAAATCTGGATGGAGCAACGCCGGGTTGATGTTCGCGCTGTACGGGCCAATATCGAACGCATGCACGCGGAAAACCCCAAGGCGACCGTTATTATCCGTGCCGACGGCATGTCTGAAGCAAGGACCTATGTGGCCATTGCTGATGCGGCCCGCGAAGCCGGTGTTTACGATGTGATCCTGGCTCCGGTGAAAACGGGTGGCTAAGAGCCCCAATGATCTATTTAAAGATCAACATAAAAAAGGCGAGCACAAAGCTCGCCTTTTTTATGCCTGTAAGTTGTTTGCCACCAAGAGGGAATTCTAGACACTGGGCCTATAGCTGTGTTCCATCTCCAGGCTGGGCAGGGTGACGCTGAAGTGGTCATGCATGAAGCTGTTCATTAAACGTTCAAATTGGTCCTTGGTGATACGTATCAGGTGCTGGTGGTCCCCCGCTTCCATATAGATGTCGTCCGTCGACAGAAGCTCGTCATCCCAGATGACATTGATTTCATAGGCTTGTCCGATCACGGGGATAGCGCCGTGGGAGCAGTCTCTAAAGATATCGTCAAGTTCGTCCTCATCGGCCAATTCCAGGCGCCGGTCAAAGATTTGATTTAAGGTATGCCTTTTCACCTTGTTCTGTGATGGCAGTACCGCCATGGTGTAGTGCAGATCTTCATCGCGAAACACAACGCCTTTCGCCAGCTTGCGGGTGGGAATGTGGGCCGCGTGGGCCGTGTTGATGGAGCCTTCGCTGTAATTGTGCTTAACCACTTCGAAAGCAATACCCCGTGACTTGAGGTAGTTTTGTAAGGTGATAGCAATACCCATACCGAGCCTCCTCGTTCGACTTCGGCTGGCCAAGCATGCCCCAAACTGCAGGACGCTGGGATGACCAGCGACTGAATATTATGGATATACAACTTAAGTATATGTGGGTATTCGGAAAATCCAAGTTAATGCTCGTTGGAGGCTTATCAAAAAAAAAAAAAGCCCCGTTGGGGCGGGGCAATAAGTTGGGGGAGTAGCAGAAACAACCTTACAACCAGGTTCACCAAGCCCCGTAACCTAAGTCCTCAGGGGCGGGCGATTAACTTGTTGGCCTTACTTTGCCAGCGGCGCCAGATCATCGGCGGCGATAGCAGCCAACAGGGCAAGCGCTATAGGAAAAACAATCAACTGGAACATGGTTCACTCCTCGATTTCAACCTTCAGTAACCTAGGGGTTAAACGGCGTGTCCTCCTAAGCAGTTGTGATCAGTATAGGGATTTCCACTTAAAGTTGGCTCAACTAGGGTTAAGAAATGTAGGGAAGGGTAGTGGATTGTTATCAGTATCCTCCCGCCCTTTGGAATGCTCCCAAGAGGCGGGGGCTGGGAATGTGTAGCCTGCTCATCAGTACCTAATTGGTGGCCACTTTGTAACGGCTATTTTTTATAAGCCTGCAACGCCTGTTGGAGGGCATTGCAGTGAAAACTGATCACAAACTCAAACCCCCTTTGACTCCAGTGCAAGGCCTGCTCAAGGTTTTCAATTTCATAAGCCGCCCACTGCCATGGCCCCGGCCAGAGAGGCTCACGTCCCACCCGTCGATGATTGATCACTAAAAACTCAGGGGCAAGGTTTGCCATCGTATTATGGGTTTCGGATTTTCGATCGCGCAAAATACAACCAATATTGCGGTGGCCACGGGCGCGGGTGGCCTGTAAAAAAGGCACTGAGGTGGTAATGACATAATGCCGCTGGCGCTGGCCGCAGAGCAGCGGTAGCAGCTGGTCCAGTACCCGGTTAATGCCCCAGCGCTCGATGCTTTCGAATTTGATTTCCAGCAGCGCCTTAACCTCCGGGTATTGGTCCAGTAATTCGAGCAATTGCACCAGCGTATCCAGCGGGTAGCGGCTGCTAAAAATACTTTCGTCCCGCTCATAAAGCCGTTTCAGTGACGGATCGTGCAGTAGAACAGGCACCAAGTCGGTATTGAGTTGAATGTCGCATTCGATCCAGCGGATGCCGGCCTCCACTGCCTCAGTGATGGCCGCCAGAGTGTTTTCACGGTGGTGGGTGAGGTCACCGCGGTGGGCTATCACCTGAGGCAATGGTTGTTCAGAGCTTGTTTGATCAATCACAGGCTGTGCTCCATAGCGTTTTTCCAATCTTGAAAGGTTTTTGCTATAGCCGGGTTTTTCTCGGGCGTAAAGAATCTTTCCAGGCTGCTTTCGTCAATGAATCCCGGTTGGGATTGCCAGCTGGCGGGACGCTCCGCCGCCAGGTAGCCGACGCCGAGCAGGGTGCTGTCAGTGTCGCTGGCGCGATGGACGGGCAGGGCTGTGATATCGGCGAGTCCCTGGCAGAGGGGGTCGCATTGACTCAGCCCACCGCTGATGTCAATGCGGGTGATGGTCGGTTCGTCCTTCCGCATCAATTGCAGATTGGTATGGAGTAAAAAAATCAAACTTTCGATCCAGGCAGTAATGGCATTGTCGGTGTCCAGTCCCGGGCTGAAGCGAGGAGGAATGTCTGTGCGCCAATAGGGGGCGGCGAGACCGGCACAGCTGTTGATAAAGAAGCGGGATACAGTGCTGAGACTTCGCCAACCGTGATCCAAAGCCGCATTGATGCGCGCGGGGGAAAGCGAAATTGACAAGTGTTGCTCCAACCAGGGAATAGCGGCTGCTGCGCCATTAACACCCGCCTCCCAGGTATAGGTTTTCCGGGTGCCGCTAAACAGCAGCGGGCTCAGCAGTTGCCCCTGTGGGGCGGGTTTTAGCTGCGTCAATCGCTGCAGGAAGGCGCCTGTACCCAGATTGATATAGGCGCTGTGTGCGTTGGGTTCGCCGCGCCCAAACAGACTGGCGGCCTGATCGCGCAGGCAGACAGTGACGGGCACGCGCAGCTCCCCAAGCCGGAGATCGCCAAAGGCATGAACATTGTCGTGGCACCGGGGTAACCACTGGGGATTAATTGAAAACAGGCGACAAAGCAATGGTGACCACTGCTGCGTCTGAATCGACCACAGCAGAGTGCGCTGGGCGTGGCTGCAATCTACCAGAGGATGCTGGTGTTGAGTAAGATGCTGTAGTAGGTAGGATGCCAGGGGCCCCATAACCAGGCGATCCTTGCGGGCGGCTGTTTGCACCATCGGCAGATGTTCGAGGCACCAGCGCATTTTGCTGGCGCCGTAGTGGGGTGACCAGCGCAGGCCGGTGTGGTTCTCTATCGACAGGGTGTTGGGCGACGCTTGGACCAAGGATTCCAGCTGATGTTTGGCGCGGCAATCCTGCCAGCTAATGACCGGTGACAGGGCGTCACCGCTAACCCTGTCCCAGCATATCAGCGTTGATCCCTGGCAGGCGAGTCCCGCTGCTTTCAGTTGTCGGCATCCTGGGCCCAAATCGTCAGTGATACGGGCCAGGCAGTCGTAAAGACCGGAAAGAATATCCTCTGCGTCCTGTTCGACAAAATCTGGCCGAGGGTTGTGTGTCTGGCAGCGTGAGCGGGCCTGGCTTAAGACCTCACCCCGTACATTGTAAACCGCGACGCGGCTGCCTTGGCCCCCCTGGTCGATCGCCAGGAACAGGGGTTTAGTGGGGGCCTTGGTGGAAATGGAAACCATATTCGCATCCGCTTTGCGCTTTTTTTACAGCGTGGCCGTTTTGGCTGTGTCTGTCCAGTGATCGCGGATTCGTCTGTTGGCGTGGTACCGTTGGCCGACGTGAGGTTGGCGTCACTGGGGAAATACCCTAGACTTGAATTTATCGCGCCTGCTGTCCCATCTGATTCACCACAAGTTGTCTGCTGGGGCGCATGTTCAAAAGGATTTCGACACGCCATGCCTATGACCACTTTTCTCCGCAAGCTGTTTCCCAAATCTGAAGACACCCACAAACCGCGAAGAGACGCCCGCTCGAAGAAGCATGTCGAGGTCGTGGAGCCGGTGTTGATGGGGATGCAGTCTGCCGAACGCGGTTTTTATCACTCGCTGTTTGGCGACGCGCACGAAAGTGTCGAATTGCCAACGGCAAAGCAGGCGTTGTTGGACCAGGTGCGCAACCGGGTATCCGAGGTCGACAGCAGACGCAATCTGGTACCGCGGTTGCCCAGTGTGATCCCGCGTTTGATGCGCAGCCTGCGCGATCCCGATGCGTCGGTCAAAGACTTTGTGGACATTATCAATAAAGACCCGACCATGAGTGCGGCAGTGTTGCAGTTGGCCAATAGCGCCTACTTTGACCGCAATCGCCAACGCATCGCCGATATTGAATTGGCGGTGGTCAATTTGGGAGTCGACGGTCTGCGAAGCGTGTTGTCTGCGGCGGTGATGCAACCGATTATCCAGCGCAAGTCGGCGTATTTCAGTGAGTTTGGCCACAAGCTGTGGTATCACTCCCTGTGCTGTGCGGCGGCTTGTGAAATCCTGGCGCGTCAGCGGGAGCTGATTCCCTTTCAGGCCTATTTACTGGGTCTGGTCCACGATGTCGGCAAGATCACGATCTTCAGTGAACTCTGCAAGCAGTTGCAGGCATCCGGGATAAAAAACGCCCCCGGCTATGAAGTCTTTGCGCCGCTGATGACCTCATTGTCGGCGCCTCTCAGTCTCTGGATTGCCAGGGATTGGGATTTGCCAGACCCTATTTGCGTGGCTCTGGAACAACAGATCGACGTGAAACCGGGGTCAAAGGTGGATAGTTTCGGCTTGCTGCTGTTTCAGGCCAACCTCGTGTGTGAAGTTTATGCCACCGGGCGTCACCAGAACCTGGAACTCGCCCGTCACCTGATTGATTCCCTGTCACTGCCAGACGGGATATTTGAGCAGCTCGATGAGTTGATGGCAGAACAGTAAACCGCTGAGTGATGAGTCTGTCGGACTTGGAGCCGTTCTGCGCGGCAACTGCTCCTGCGTTGCTCCAGCTCTCCCGGCAATCGTGCGTCGGTGGGTGAACGGCTCAAAACCCCCCAGTTGTTCGTTACATAGACTCACTACGTGTCTTGAAATCGTGAAAATTTGCGTTCGCTCTCCCTCCTTGCCCGCGATGAACACTAAAGTCCGACAGACTCCTAGATCTGGATATCTGGATCCTTCACTGCGTAAAACAGACAGTCCATCTTGGCGATGACAGGGTTGTTTGTGATCATGAACAGCTTTAAGTCCTGTGCGGTATAGAGCTGTCCCTCACGAACGAGAATCAACTCATCCAGCACACACTGCTGTTGCAGGTCTTTGGACGAAAAGATCGACAGGCCTTTCTCGCCCACCCAGCCCAGCCGAGTGTTGGCGCTGACCTTGCCAAAATTAAAGTGCTCGATATCCGTTCGCAGAGTCAGGTCAAACCCGGGTTGTGGGCTGTCTGCGTAAGTGAGTCGACAATCACCAATCAGTTCCAGGCGTGCCGGATTGCGAAAAACTTCCAGTCCCCAGTCTGCCGGTTGTGGGGTCAGCACATCGAGCATCGACAGAAACCGTTGTAAACCGATCCAGGCCAGTTCGTGAGCATCTTTATCCAGCCGGCCGCCGCACTCAATGGTGACAGTGGGAAAGAGATCTTCGGCAATTTCCATCAATGCACCGAGGCGCAGATCGTTGGTCACCAATCGGTCGGTGAAAAGCGACACCAGCGCTTCGTGCTTGGCGTCGACAAAAATCGCCACCCCGAAACTGGGGCCTGAGCCGGAGGTATTGTGAATATCCACGACAGCCTCAGGTCTGTACTCGCGCAGAATATCGAGGATTTCCAATGCTAATTCTCCCTGCCGATCATGAAAGGGGGCGCGAAAGCAGCGGTTTAAATCCCGCTGTCCCGGTAGCACGCGGTAACTGAACAGGGGGTGCGCGAGCGCCGCCTCCACGGATACCACCAGGCATAGGGTGGTTACCGCCGGCTTGCGACCGCTCTTTAACCAGCGAAACAGTGCCAGGGTACCCGAGGGTTCGTTGCCGTGAATCAGGGTGACCAGGGCGCGGGTGCGGCTGGTGTCCTCGCCTTCGATGACGATGCAGGCGGGTTGTGCCAGATATTGCAAAAACTCCTCAACATTGTGACCGAGATTGTCCGGTGATGGGTTGTGCAAATACTTAAACTGCTTCATGGGTACCTGTATATCAGTTCAATCATCCAGGGGCCATTCGCCCACTGGTCTGTTGCTGTGGCCGTGGTCCACCAATCGCTCCAGCATTAAATGCAATGCCCGGTGGCGCGAGTATTCCCGCTCTAATCGGGTCAGGGTTTGCGCCTGCCATACGGCACCGGTCTGGCCGCTGTCGAGGCGCTGTTCTATCACGACCAGGTAATGGTCGATCTCTGCGCCGGTAATTCCAATGCGCTGCAAGCCTTCGCGAGCGATGGGTAAAAACTCCTCCAGTACGTCCTTTACGCGACGTTCCTGGCAGCCGGATTGTCGTTCGCTGGGCCACACCAATTTGGCTTCCAGGCCGTTTTGGGCGGCGCGGTAAAAATTGTATTCAGCCAGGTGAAAAGGCAGCCCCGGCAGAAGTTGATTGATCCGGTCGCGAGCCCCTTCGGTCAGGCCGATCAGCAGTGCCGCGTTGGCGACCATATCCACCGCCGTGGGACCGGCGGGCAGGGCCCGCATTTCGATACGCAGATGACCGCCTTCCGCGTCATCATAGACGGGTCGGTTCCACAACCATACCGAACTTTGCTGTAGGCGCAGTTCCGACAACTTGGGTACGCCGTGATTGTTGACTACTTGCAGAGCATCCTCGTCGCTGCACAGGGGCAGGATAGAGGCGTAACTGCGCACGGTTTCATTAAACAGCTCGAAAGCCCCTCGCCGTACCCAGCCATTGCCGAAGTTGACTCGCGGTGGTGGGTGCCAGTGGTAACGGTCGGTGTTGCGAATATCGATGGACTGTTTGAAAAGCGGAATTCGGGTTTCGTGCCAGAGCGAGTGGCCGAACAGGGTCGGGGAATTGGCGGCCAGTGCCAGTGCCAGGGGCGTCATCAACTGCAGGGTATTATACGTGTCGGCAAAGGCCTTGGGGGCGACCCGGTAGTGTACCTGGAAAGAGGTGTTGGCGCCCTCCAGAGTAACATCTTCCATCTCCAGTTGAAGTGGATTGGCGCCATTGATATGCACCTTAAAGGTGCTGCCACGCTTGTCCAGCAGCTGCTTGACCAGGGCCTGGTAGCGGCGCCGGTTGGTCATGGAGTGGGCTCCGAAATCCTGTTGCCGCAGGGTGGGCAGAATCCCGACTATGGCCATGCGACCACCCTGTTGATGGGCCAGCTTTTCGAGGCGATTGAGAGCGTTGCGAATATCCCGTTCGGTGTTAATAAACGGTTGGTTGGCCAGCGAGTAGGGCGCCAGGTTGTACTCCAGGTTGTAGCGGTTTAACTCCAGCGTAAGCAGTGGGTCCCGGGCGCTGTCGAGTATTTCCTGGTTGGCGCAGAGGGGGTGCCCATCAGGGTCGATAATGTACATTTCCAGCTCGGCACCCAAAGACCCCTTACCCTCGCCAAAGCCTGGGCGTGATAACAGTTGTCGCAGTGCCGCCAGATTGTTTTCGAGCTTGCCGTGGAAGGCTTGATAATCCCCTTCGCTGAAGGAGGTTTTTGCAATATCCTGGCCCATAAATAGAGGTTAGTCCAAATTGAAACGATCAGGTTAAACATAGCATCCCCGTGGGGGGGAGGAGGATGAACTGGATCAACTCCCGGCTGTCGAACTGCGAAATGCCGGTAATCGGATTGACGTGGCAGGCAGAGATTTGTCCCAAACGTGTGCATAATGGGATGGTCGATGGTATTGATTGCCACCTGTTCCACCCCATGCCCTAGCGGAGGAAAGCGCCTTTATGAGCAGTGAAATCGAGCGACAAACAGACAAACCGGCCGGGGTCAGCCAGAAACTGATGCTGATCCTGGCTTTGTGCCTGTTACTGGTGCTGGGGCTCTTATTGTTGTGGCCGGCGAAGCAACCGAGCCAACCGGTAGTGACACCGGTCGAACCGCAACCGGTCACCCCATCTCCCGAAACGCTACCGGACATCCTCCCCGAGCCTGCTGCCCCCGCAGCGGAGGAGGACAGTTCCTTTGCGGAGCAGGCACTGGTTGAGGAGGCGGCGGAGCCCGAGCAACCCCTGCCGGACCTCAACAACAGCGACAGCGAGGTGCGCTCGGCGCTGGAGACGTTGTCGGCCGATGCCGTCCTGCTGCAATGGGTGGTCTCCGACGAGGTACTTCGGAAATTCGTACGCGTTGTGGACAACCTGAGTCAGGGGAAGTTGGTGCACAAACATCGCCCCCTGCAGTCACCCCGGCAGCCATTTTTTGCCGACAAAATTGGTCAGCAGTATCGCATGTCACTAAAGGCTTATCACCGCTATGATCCCTACGTCGATGTGTTGGAAAGTCTGGATATGCGGACGTTGGTGGCCGTCTACCGGCGATACTACCCCCTTTTGCAACAGGCTTATGCAGAACTGGGCTACAGTGGCAAAAATTTTCACGCCAGCCTGTTGGGTGCCATTGACCAGTTGCTGAGTGCACCGGAGGTGGAGGGCGAGATTTTGCTCATCCGCCCCAGCGTGATGTTCAAATACCGGGACCCTGAGTTGGAGCAGCTGCCCGATAGCCATAAACTGATGCTGCGCCTGGGGCCCGATAACCGCCGCCGGGTGAAGGCCCGCCTGCGCGAGTTGCGCCAGGCGTTGGCTGAATAGAGCCGGTGGTTGTTTAAGCGCTTACTCCCGCAAGTCGCCCAATAGCTGATCCAAAAGATCGACGATGGCGTCCAGCTCCTCCTGGTACATGGGATCTGTGTAACAGTTGGGGGCTTCCAGCCACACCTTGGGGGTGCGGTTGGGGCCGTCGTTAAAGCAGAGGTGAATTTCTTCGTTGGCGTCGTTGATCTGATCGGCCATATCGTCCAGACAGACAGGCCGCGCCAGCAGCGCTCTATGCCCAAATTCATGCGCCATGGGAGGTACTCCTTCGTCTACACTCGCAAAAAGGCCAGCGGCGTGTCGACGCGAGTCGGTTGGCTCACGCTCTTAATCACGGCCACCTATTGGATTATAGACAGCCCTGGCGTATCTGTTTGGCGCCCTCGCCCTCCTTGGTGTGGGCTTCTTTGAATCGAGTGGAGGTGATTGGAGCAATCACCGGAAATGTGTCGCGAGGGAGAAGGGATCTTCGGTGACCGGGAATCAGGCCCCCATCACATCGATCAAGGCCCTGGCTGCGGATTTCGCCTGTTTGGCGGCCTCTTTGTTTCCGCGCACCTGGGCTGTCACGATGGCCCCATCCAGCAGCAGGCACAGTTGATCCGCTAAAAGCGCCTTTCGTTTTTTATCCGGGATTGGCAATAATGCGACGACTTTATCCCTGAACGCCTTTTTATGGCGCGCGGCGAACTGATGTATCGGGTCATCTTTCGCGCCATACTCGGAACTGGCGTTGATAAAATTACAACCAAAAAAGCCTTTGCTGTTGATCCAGTCATGCAGTACGTCAAACAGAACCAGTACTTGCGATCCGTCGGGCAGGGTATCGCCTGCCTCCGCGGCGCGGCTGAGATAGTCCTCCACCATCGTTTCAAATTCCGCATCGCGCCTTTTCAGAACTTCCAGGATCAGCTCTTCCTTAGTCCTGAAATATTTGTACAGGGTCGCTTTTGACACACCTGATTCCGCCAGGATCAGGTCAATTCCCGTCGCGTGAAATCCGTGCTCGTTGAACAGCCGATAGGCTGTATTCAGCATAAGCTCCCGTCTTGGTTGATGTGCCATAGATGTACTGCCTCGAAAAACTGGTTTGTGAATTATAACCGAACCCACTTGACGTGAACAGATTTGTGCACTACCCTGCGGGTTGAGGTGTACAGATCTGTTCACTTTTTTAGTCAATCAGTTATCTACTGAGAAGGAAAAGGAGAAGTATATGAACAATCAGCAAGTTCTTACCCAGGGTGCCCATCACATAGGCCTGACAGTGCCGAACCTCCGTGAAACCCAGGCTTTTTTTACCGAGACACTGGGCTACCAACAGGTGGGGGAAGTTCCCGATTACCCGGCTGTGTTCCTGACTGATGGCAGCACGATGATTACGCTGTGGCAGGCAAAAGACCCGAAAAACGCTGTTCCTTTCGATCGTCATGCCAATGTGGGGCTTCATCACCTTGCTCTCGCGGCTAAAGATGCCGGGGCTCTGGAGGAATTGCACAGAAGGCTGCGGGATGTGGAAGGTGTAACGATTGAATTCGCCCCTGAACCCCTGGTCGGCAGTCCCATGCGGCATATGATGTGCTATATCCCCGGAGGCATTCGTATCGAATTTATCGCCGCTGCCTGACATCAAGGCCGCACGCTGAAATGGCCGGGGCAATAGTTCTATCACATTGCGCCCGGCTTAAATGTCAGCTTCTGGAGAGGAGTGCAATGAACAACGCCAGAACCGTGCAGACGTTCCATCCCGGTGAACAGGCGATGCAGGACAGGGTCGGTGTCAGGGAAAAAATGCAGGCTTTGGGATCTGGTTTGATTAGAAACCATATGCCGGAGCAGCACCGGGAATTGTTTAAAAAACTACCCATGCTGATCATTGGTGCGGTGGACAAATGGGAAGCCCCCTGGGCGACGGTGTTGACGGGAAGGCCTGGTTTTATACAGTCGCCGGACAATAAAACCCTGGAGGTTTACGCCGGGCTAACAAACGCAGATCCCCTGGCAAGTGCTCTGTGCGAACAACAAGAGGTTGGTGTGCTGGGTATCGAATTTGAAACACGGCGACGCAATCGAGCCAGTGCGATTATCGAATTTGCGAGCAGGGAGAAGTTAAGACTTAAAATCAAACAGAGTTTCGGCAACTGCCCCCGCTATATTCAGCGCCGCCGACATGTTCCGGTTGAACTGCCTCCGCTGGGCATCGAAAGCAGGGATTTCGATGGATTCGATGATTCGCTGGCTGCATCCATCCAGGGGGCTGACAGTTTTTTTATTGCCAGTGTTTTTACCGATGGCAGTGAATGCCAAAATCGCGGTGTGGATGTGTCCCATCGCGGCGGAATGCCTGGCTTTATCCAGGTGATCGATGAGCGAACGTTGGTTTTTCCCGACTACAACGGCAATCAGTTTTTCAATACGTTGGGTAATCTGCAGCTGAATCCGAAAGCGGGCCTGCTATTTATTGGATACCAATCCAATACCCTGTTACACCTCACGGGCACGGCTGAAGTGATCTGGGAAAGTGAAGCGCTGGTGAATTATCCCGGTGCAGAACGCCTGGTTCGTTTCACCTTGAAAGGAGGGCGTGCTATCTCCAACGCATTGCCTTTAGCTTGGGAGTTTGAAGAGTACTCACCCTTGCTCGGAAAATTCATTGATTAGTTCATTGTTTAGTTCGCTGTTTAGTGCTTTGTTCTGCTCTTTTTTAACAACGCCAACCTTAATTGTGGAGGATTCCATGTTGTCAAAACCACCGTTACCCCCCTTTGATGCAACCACGGCCAAAGCCAAGGTTCAGGCCGCTGAAGACGCCTGGAATACCCGTGACCCTGAGCGAGTCGCGCTTGCCTATACCGAGGATTCGCAATGGCGTAATCGGGCGGAGTTTATCCGTGGTCGGGAGCAGATTCGGGCGTTCCTGGAGCGCAAATGGGCTCGGGAACTGGATTATCGATTGAGAAAGGAACTCTGGGCGTTTACGGACAACCGTATAGCCGTCACCTTTCGCTATGAGTGGCATGATGACTCAGGACAATGGTATCGCTCCTACGGCAACGAGCTCTGGGAATTCGCGGACAATGGCCTGATGCGTCATCGTATTGCCAGCATTAACGACTTGCCGATCAAAGCGTCGGAGCGGGAGTTCGGGGTGTGAAACGACCAGCGACGACACCGTAGAACGGGCAACCCCGCTGTCTCGGCGGGGTTTGCCACAATTCGCCACAATTGACATCCAGACTGCCAGAATTCAACCCTTTGGCTGCCAGCTTCCTTTTGTTTAATAGGTCTCAAGGGCAGGGGAATGATCCTCACCCCAACCAGGTACTTTTTATTCAGAAGGAACATTGCCATGAAAAAGTCCATTGCTATCACCAGCCTCGTTATTGCCTCTGCCACCGCGCCGCTCAGTCACGCTGTGAGCACCGAGGCCAAACAGGGCGCCTCGTTTTTTACCTCTAGCATCGTCGGTGCCGTCGCTGCGGGACCTGTCGGGTTTATCGCCGGTGCGCTTGGCGGCGCCTACATCGGCGAGCAGATAAAAAAGGCGGATACCATGAAAGCTACCGAAGAGAAACTGGCAGACACCGAAGCACAATTGGCGGAAATGCAACAGCAACTGTTGGCCGCCAACCGCAATGCCAACAAAATGGAACAGCTGGCGCTCAACAGCCTCAAGTTTCAGGTGTTGTTCCACACCGGTAAGGATCAGCTGACGCAGCGAGGCCAGGCGCGTATCCAGGCGCTCGCAAGCTTCCTGATCGAAAATCCGAAACTGCATATCCGTCTCGAAGGGCACGCTGATCCGCGCGGTACTGACGAATACAACAACGTGCTCTCCGACTACCGTGCGCGCAGTGTGGAAGAGGATTTGATCGCCGCCGGCGTGGACGCTTCCCGCATCGAGCGCCACTACTATGGCGCCGATCAATCCACAGCCGCGACGGGTGATGCCGAAGCCTATGCCATGGAGCGCCGGGTGGGTATAGAAGTGTATAACCCGGAGACGCCGCAGCAAGTCGGCCAGTTGCATTAAAAACTCCGCAGTCAAAACCCCCAATTTTCTGCGGCCTTTTGACCCGGCTTTTAAGCCGGGTTTTTTTATGGGCGGCACATGTCTTCTTACTATCAAACCGTATTCCCTCCAGGCGAGCGCATCGGTCGGAAAACAGGGCTATTCAGTCGCACTGACCACATACCGCAAAGGCCCACCGGGTTGCAGGGCGTTAAAGGGATAGCAGGTAATCAACAGTAATTGTCGATGATCTGCGGCAGCTTCCTGGGGAATGTTCAAGGTTGTATTGCGGCTATCCACTACCGCCAACTTCTCGATCCTGTAGGGGTGCCATTGGCTGTCAAGGCTCTGCACAGTAATGGATTCCTGTAACTGGAGGTCTTTAAGCGCGCGGAAGTGCGTGTCCCGGTGACCGCCGATCACACTCACTCCCGGCTGCCCCGGCAAGGCGGAGGCGGACTCGTGTCCCGGGCCAAACGCCAGGCTGTTACCGGCGGCGCCTGCCAGCACAAAGAGATCGTCACCCCGCGGCAGTCGCAAGCGGGCCACGGGCCAGGTGTCCGCCCAGGGCCAGGGCTTTACCAGTGTGCCCGTCTCCAGAGACTGCCGCCAGGCGTCCGCGATCAACCATTGCGCCAATATCGCCTTGGCAAAGATATAAACACCCTGGCCTCCCTGCCAGATAGCCCCGCTTAACAGTAACACCGTCAACCATCTTTTCATTTTTGGTCCTGAAATTGTTTAATGAATCAAGCCGCAGGCGATGGTGCTTTCCTTCGCCAGAATTGCACCGACAGGGCCAGTAACAGGCACAGTCCGCCGATGACAAGTTGCAGTGGCGCGGGGGTAGCGGTGCGCGGGTAGGTGATGGGCATCAGTCGTTGTCCCTTGGCTACCGCATTGGGGACGGGCCCCGATTTCAGCGCTTCAGTGACGGGCCGACTGATTTTTTTCTCCACCGCCACGAAACTGGTGTAGGCACTGACCAGTTTATGGGCGAGGGCCACTGCCAGCACCTGGGATTTTATCTCGGCTTCACTGGCACCGCTGGTTTTGCGATCCATCAGGGCGGCGATTTTGTCCCTGGCCCATAGGTTGGCGACGCCGGTGTGGGTTTTGGCAATGTCGAGCGACAGGGTTTGTTGCCATTTGCTGTCACTGCCCGCCCTGTGTCCGGTTATTGTCAGATTGCCCTTGAGTGGCTGGTTCAACTTTGCTGAAACCAGCAGGGGTTCGCCGAGATAAAGATCCGGAAGCTTGCGGGGCCAATACTCCACAGTTTGTTTTCCCGGTTTTTGCCCGGGCCAGGTCAAGGCGATATCACCCAGCACGGGACTTTCCAACTGGCTGAACAACGTCGACATTTTTTCCTGAACTTCATCCAGGGCGCCGATATAGGTATAGGTGCCGCGACCGAACTGCGCGGCCTTGCGCATAAAAAAACTGTTGGGCGCGGAGCCGATCCCCACGGTAAACAGACGCGCGTCGCCCAGCTGTTGCTCGATTTGCGCAAACAGTGCCCGCTCATTGCCAACGCTGCCGTCGGTGATAAACACCACTTGTTTCAGATAACCGGGATTCTCTGGCAGAGACAATGCTGCGGCGATGGCAGGAGCCATCTCGGTGCCGCCGTTGGCATTGAGGCCCCGAACGAAAGTCTGTGCCCGCTGGATAAATGCGTGTTCGGCCGGCACCGAGGCGGGAAAGAGCACCCGGTGGGTGGAATTGAACTCAACCACGTTAAACTGGTCTTGCGGTCGCAGCCGATCTATGGCCAGTTGCAGGCTCCGCTTGGCTTGGCGAATGGAATTGCCGGACATGGAGCCGGAGGTGTCGATAATAAACACCATTTCCCTTGGCAGGATTTCACTGTTCCTGTTTATACTGATCTGGTTTTTACTGCCCTGGTTCTTACTACTCTGGTTCTTACTGCGTGGGGCGACGGTTTGAGGCGGCAACAACATCACCATCGCATAGTGTTCGCCCTCCACCTCTTCGCTGAAGACCGCGGCCGCCGGCGCTTTCTGCACTACCGGTTCCCAAGTCAGCACAAAATCCCGGTCCATGCTCACGCGTTTTTCCGCCAGTTCGATATGGTGTGATTCCCCCTCCCGCCGCAGGCTGAGGTTGTGGTAGTCACTGCTCACAGACGCCAGGGGCAGGCCGGCATCCAGGGTGGCGGTGATGGTAATGGGATTAAGCAGCTCTCCCGCTTTGCGGGGCAGCATCGGTGGTGTGATCAGGTGGGCGTCGGGCACCTGGTCGGTGGGCCGTGACCAGCCCCAACCGTTGTCCGAGCTGGCAATGTTGGACTCTTCTGTATTCAGAGCCGGGCTATTCAGCGCCGGGCTTGCGGTGCCGGGGATATAGCGGGGTGTCAGCGTCATGGGAAAACGCAAATGGAAACGCCCGTGGCGATAGTCCACTTTTTGGATATAGCCCAAGCGCACTTCGATGGTTTCACCGGGTGCGATATTGGCGACCTTTTGGGTGAACAGGTTGGGCCGCTGTTGTTCCACCAGACTGGCTTTACGGCCTGCGTGTTTGGCTTTTTGGTAAATCTGCCTGGCCTTCTGTTTTTCCTGGATCTCGCCGCGGATTATCCGCTCGCCAATCCGCATTTCCATGGCGTTAACGGCGGCGGTCTCCGGCAGGGGGAAGACGTAAACCGCCTCGCTCCAGTGTTGGCTTCGATTGCTGAAACGCTGTACCAGGGACACTGCCGCCACCATGCCACTGATTTCAAAATGCACTTCACTGTCCAGGTGAACGGCGGGCCGGTAGTCCGGCGCTCCGCTGTTTTTCCCGCTATGGGATACGCTGGCAGGCAGGGGACGGATTAGCAGTTGTCCCGCCTCTACGGCCTCCTGTGGAAGCGACGCTTCGCTGACGCCCGCCAGCAGGCTCAACAGGCCGACGGTGATCGCTATAAAAATCACGTAGCCGAGTCGGCCGCGTTTGCGGGAGGTGTGATCCTCCAGGATCAGGTGCCTGGGTATTCGATGTCTGGAAAGTATTCGATGTCCGGAAAGAAAGGGGCGTTTTGCAAACATGGGGCTTCTCCTTGAAGTTGCACTGAGTTAAAGCCCCAGTACAGCAGTACAAGGGGGCGATCCCCGGCAGCAAAGGTGGCAGCTTGCTGATCAATAGTGATCAATTGTGGCAAGGGGTGACAGATGGGCTGGAACCTTTTACAGTCGTCTTTTGCCGTCGCGCTAACGCCTTTGGAAAGACAGGAATTGCCAAACCATGGCTCGCCATATCGCCATTGTGGAAGACGAACAGGCTATCGCCGATAACTATCGCGATGCCTTTACCCGTCAGGGTTACCGGGTATCCCATTACCTCGATCGAAACCAGGCTATGGCAGCGTTCAACCAGAAGTTGCCGGACCTGGCCATTATCGATATCGGTCTGGGCGACGACGTGGAGGGTGGTTTCGATCTGTGTCGCGAACTGCGCAGCCTGGCACCGGAGCTGCCCATTGTGTTCCTGACTGCCCGGGACAGTGAACTGGACGTCATATCCGGTTTGCGCCTGGGGGCCGATGATTACCTCACCAAGGATATCAGTCAGCCCCATATGATGGCGCGTATCGTCGCCCTGTTTCGGCGGGTGGATGCGCTGCGCAAACCGGTGGTTGAAGAGGAGTTGATTGAACAGGGGGCCTTGTCACTCAATCTGGCTCGCATGTCGGTCAGCTGGCGTCAGCAGACTGTGGATTTGACCGTTACCGAATTCTGGATTGTACATGCCCTGGCGCGGCACCCCGGCCATGTCAAAAACCGCCAGCAGTTGATGGATGCGGCCAACGTGGTACTGGATGACAATACCATTACATCCCATATCAAACGTATTCGCAAAAAGTTCAATGCTGTCGATGGCGGGTTCGACCGGATCCAGACTGCCTATGGTATGGGGTATCGCTGGGTCAATGATTAGTTTTCGCGAGCCTGGTTCAGGGCCGTCGTTATGAAACTGCGGCGGCAACTGTTGCTGGTCAGTCTGTTGACCTTGAGTCTGCCCTGGGCGGGCTACCAGTATATCCAGGAGATGGAATCCGCCCTTCACCAGGGCCAATCCGCCGCTCTCACGGCGAGCGCGGAGGCGGTCGCCGCCCGCCTTGGGAGTGATAGGGATTTACTGCAACGGACCGGACTGCTGCGTGATGTGGCGCCTCTGGCGCAGCAGATCTATGCCCACCGTCTGCCTGCGGCGGCCATCGTCGATGGCTACAGCGACGACTGGCGCAGTTTTTCCATTGAGCCGCGCCATTTCAGTCCGGTACCGGTAGAACCACCACAGACTTTTTCCATGAACCTTCGTGCCGGTACTTACGGTAGTCGACTGTATTTGTTTGCCGAAGTGGAGGACCTGCAAATCAGTTATTACCACCCAGGCAGGGATGTTGTCGCCAGTGGCGATCACCTGCTGTTGGTACGTGGTAGAGACAACCTGACGCCCCTTGTCTACACCCTGCGTACCAGTGCGCCCGGCACCATCGCGGCGGTGGCACGCGATACCCGAGGGCGGGTCTACCAGGAATACAACATCAAGGGTTTCTGGCGCGAGCGCGGAGATGGTTACCAGGTCGAACTGGAGCTGCCTCTTGCATTTGCCGATCAGGGCTTTGGTTTTTCTGTGGTCAATGCCGACACCGGTCAACCCCATCAGTTGGCCGGCAGCTATATCCCCGCAGCATTCTTAAAGGCCGGCGCCGGCCGGCGCCTGGGCCAGCTTATTAGCGGCCAGGCGTTGTTGAGGCAGGAACTGTCGGTATTTTCCCGTCCAGGCCTGCGTTTGCGTGTGGTGGACGCCCACGCCTGGCAATTGGCAACGGCGGGTTCCCTTGAGAGCAACAATTCCCGATCCCTGAGTGACCAACAGCCTCACTGGCTGATCACAAGCCTCTACCGATCCATTCTGAAAAGTGTCGACTTGCCCGAGTACCCCAAATATCAACAGGGACGCTACAACGCCAGTGAGGTTATGGAGGCGCTGGATGGGCGGGTGGGCAGTAACTGGTATCAAGTGGAAGAGCGGCAGCTGGGTAGCGCCGCCGTGCCCATTATCGGTGTCGGCGATCAGCAACTGGGGGTGGTGATCGCGGAACAGACCAGCGACGCACTCCTGGCCTTGACCAATCGCGCCTTTACCCGGCTGGTGCTGTTGAGTATGGGGGCTGCCCTGGTGGCCGGACTGGGCTTGTTGGGTTATGCCAGCTGGCTGTCCTGGCGCATTCGTCGCTTGAGTCTCGCCGCCGACGGGGCGGTGGCCAGCGACGGCCAGATCGGAGAACTCGACAAGCGTTGGCCCTCTTCGAAAGCCGGGGATGAAATCGGTGAGCTTTCCCGCAGTTATTATAGTCTGTTAAAACGCCTGCAGGGCTACACCGATTACTTGAAAACCCTGGCCGACAAACTATCCCATGAATTGCGGACGCCGCTGGCGGTAGTGCGTTCCTCGCTCGATAATCTGGAGCACGAACCGCTGCCTCAACAAGCGGGTATTTACAGGGAAAGGGCGAAGTCCGGCGCCGAACGGTTGAGTCGTATACTGAGCGCGATGAGTGAAGCCAGTCGGGTGGAGGCGAGTATTCGCAGTGCCGAGCGAGAAGTCTTTGCGCTGGATAAATTGCTAAAAAATGTCTATGACGCTTATCGGGATATTTATCCCCAACAAGCCCTGACACTGGAGATTGCGCCGAGTTCGCAGGGATATGATTTCCGGGGCTCCCCTGACCTGTTGGTGCAATGCCTGGACAAACTGGTGGATAACGCCACCGATTTTTGCCCGCCCGGCGGAGGGATTCGTCTGCGTTTAAATAGCAGCGGTAACTGTTGGTTATTACGGGTTGAGAATGACGGGCCCCTGTTGCCGGAAAATATGCGCGAGCAGTTGTTCGATTCGCTGGTATCGCTGAGGGAGGGTGGCAATAACGGCAAGGTGCACGAAACCCATATGGGACTGGGCCTGCATATTGTGCGTCTGGTTAGTGATTTTCACGGCGGGAGTGCCACGGCGGAGAATCTGGCGGATGGCAGTGGGGTGGTTTTCAAGCTGGCCTTGCCTGTGACCGAGCCAGAAAAGTCGAAATAGGTTTGAGACATTCCAACTGTACCGATTTGGTCCGTGCAGAAGCGGGCATCGGCAGAGGTGCAGGCCGGATCGAAGCCTACTGACCTATATTCGTCATTATCACCTTGAAGAAGTACTAGCACGTTCACCACTTTCGTTCCAGGGATAACCTCAACGCGACTTCCCTGGTTTCGCTGTGGGGTTCTGTCACTGTACTGCCGAGGATGGCACCATCCCGGGAAAGTACCCGGGCCTTGCTCCGGGGCATATCCCATAAACGGTAATGTCCGCTCAACACCCAGCTTATAGTCGGACGCCAATCGTATTGCCATTGCAGGACAATGGCCCGGCCATCGCCGTCAGGCTGTGACAGGGTTGTGTCGTCAAAGGTACCGCTCCTGAATTCGACGTCCAGATCCGCAGAATAGACCGAACGGTACTCATAGCCTATGGTTGCCCGATGCCGGGCATCAAATTGGTGGATATAGTGGGCCCCGATACTGGCAAAGCTCCAGTGATACTCCTCCAGCAAACCGCTGGCAGAGGCTGTTGATTGAATATCCCGCTGCCAGTCGCGCATGCCCATCCCCAGCGTGACATCCATGATGCCCTTTGGGCCAAGGGCCCATTCGCGACCGGCGAGCAGTTGCCATTGCAGCACTTCTTCCCGGGTGTCGGAGCGAATGTCCGAAGATGCGGTACCGGCGCGATAGTCCACCTCCGCGCGGGAATAATCCAGCGCCAGCTCGGCAAAGTAAGCCCGCCAATAGGCACGCGCCGAAAGCGCGAGCCCTGGCAGGTAACCCTCCTCGCGGTCCAGCTCGGTCCCGTCCGGCTCGTATTCCTTATAACCGAAGTCCGATGCGTCCACACCAACACGCACATAGACCGGCGTGTCCGCGGCAGCTTGCCAGGCGAACGATGCCAGTAAAAGCGCAAGCGCGGCGATGTTGGACAGGGTGTTTTTTGTGGTCACGTTCGTCGGCTTCGGTTGGTCCTGAAGGATACGGCCTTCATCCAAGCGTCTACTATCAAAGCGTCTACTATCAAAGCGTCTACTTTCAAAGCGTCTATGCCTTAGTCTATGCCTTCGTCTACACCTACCAGGCGACCAGGGTGTTGGTCTCGTAGATGGTGTCATTGTCGGCATCCACTTCCAGCATATACTCTGTGCTGTCAACAAACGTGATTCGCGCACTGGAATCCGCGCCGGTAAGTATTATTCTGCCGCTTTCGGGGTTGCCGTTGCTGGCGATCGTCATGGGCTCGGTGGTTTCGATCTCGACGTAGCCATAGTCCGGGTGATAGAAGGTGCCAGCCATTGCCATTTCATTGCCTCCCGTACCTGGTCCTGCAAGTGTGACAAAATCCACAAGGCGGTAAGTCTCATCCTGAGTGTTGTCACGGATGTCCAAGTTTTGTCTGCACACCAATACATTGGAATTGTAGAAATAGGTAAAATCACAGTCGATAAAACCGCTCATGGTGGTATCGATCTCTGTGCCCGTCACTGTGAAATTGTCCACAGTAATGTTCAGGGGAGCGGAGAACTGCTCTGTTGCCGCGTCGATCTGACCACTCATGTCCATTGCGCCATCGAGTGTCAGGCCCTCTTCCCGGCAGCTGTCGAACTCAATATCACCGGTAAAGTCTCCAGTGGCCTGGTTGACGTCAATCGTTATGGTAATGCTGCCCCCTTGGGTGCATGATTCGGTTTCCGGACCTACCACCACGCCGGTCAGGTTTGTATCCTGTGCCGAGGCCGCATACTTTTTGGACAAATTGTAGAAGAGGGTAGTGGTTTGATTCAGGGGGAATTGGCTTTCCGATTCGGTGGTCACCCCGATCACGGAACCGGATGTGGTACCCGAGGTGCTGTTGTCCAAGGCGGCATCGACAAAGGCTTGCGAACTCTCTTCGGTCAGTGGGGCTTGTGTGGTAAGGCCGTTGTACTCGACGGGTTCCGCCGTTGGAGCGTTATCGGAAGAGCCGCCACCGCCGCCGCCACAGGCTGACAGTAATGCAGAGGTGAAAAGCACAAAGCTCAGATTTTTTACGGAGTTAGTCATCAGATTTCCCTTCATGGTCGTGATCCGTCAATGGCCGCTACGACATACAGCGCCGTGACGTATGTGTGAATGCAATTCTTATTTGGCCCTGGCAGCCGTCTGTGCTCAATTGACAAGCACCTGTAGATACAGCTACCCGGTACAGCCAATTTACCAGGCAATTATTAACAGCAGGTGCCGGTATGCTTGCAGGATCGCTATACGCACGCCGTGATGGTGGACGTGGTTTTAGTCGGGGGCAAACATCCCTGTCCATTGAACATTGGAGCGGAGACTACCGCATTTTAGGGTTTTGTTGAACCCTGCGAGATGCGGAAGGCGTGACTGAACCGGTCATAATGGGCGCTCATCCTGATCGCCGGGAAGACAGGAGGCATGGAAGTCTCGTATTGCCGTCTATAAGTGACCGTACGTCAGGTCTAAGTGACCGTGTGTCAGGTTTAGGTGGCCGTGTATCAAGCCGCTAATGAGTAGAGCCAGGCTATCTCCTCGGCCCAGCGGCTGCTGTCGATGGTTTCCAGTACCATGGGGATATCGTCAAAGCGCGGATCGCCCATGATGTAGATAAACACGGCCTGGCCCAGCTCACCCATGTCCAGGCTGTGGTGGCGGTCGACACGGCTGCCCAGCGTTGACTTGGAACCGTTCAGGTGCATCGCCTTCAGGTACCCAAACCCCACAATCTCCTCGAACGCCTGAAACGTGGCCTCGCAACTTTCCGTGGTGCGCAGGTCATAGCCGGCGGCAAAAGTGTGGCAGGTATCCAGGCATACCCCGACCCGGCTTTTGTCCTCCACCTGTTCAATGATCGTCGCCAGGTGCTCAAAGCGGTGCCCCAGGTTGGTTCCCTGGCCGGCTGTGTTTTCAATCACGGCGGTGACGCCGTGGGTCTGCTCAAGGGCGAGGTTGATCGACTCGGCGATGCGCGTGAGGCAAGCCGCTTCGTCAATCCTGTTCAGGTGGCTGCCGGGGTGGAAGTTCAACAGCGTCAGTCCCAGCTGTTCACAGCGCTGCATCTCGTCGAGAAAGGCGGCACGGGATTTATTCAACCCCGCCGTATCCGGATGCCCGAGGTTAATCAGGTAGCTGTCGTGGGGCAGGATAAAGGCGGGGTCGATGCCAACGCTGCGACAATTAGTTTTGAACGCCTCGATACTGGCGGGGCTCAGGGGCTTGGCTTCCCAGCGGCGCTGGTTGCGGGTAAACAGGGCAAAGGCCCGGGCGCCAATCTCACGGGCATTCAAGGGGGCGTTTTCGACGCCGCCGCTGGCGGACACATGGGCGCCAATGTATTTCATGGTTTTGGGTTGTCCACAGTGTTTCGGTGTTATTAAACGGTGATGTCTATGATAGACCAAATGGCCGGTTTTGGGGGAGTTGTGATATTCCGGTGCTCGATACCTTTCGCGTGAGCGAGGCCCGGGATCCCAGAGGAGGGGTTGTACGGAGACCCTCTATGAAGACCCGGAAGATCAGTTCGACCAGACCTGGTTGCTCAACTGGCAATCGATAGCGTCAAGCGCCATATGAATCACCAGGCCGATGCCGACCAAGCGGGTTTTCGGGATAAGGCTTAATGCGGTGTAAATGCCAATAAACGCCAATCGATGCAACGGGTGAAAACCGATGCTGCAGCGTCCTGGGTCGTAAATCGGCACGGCCAAAAGGTGATCGACGTCTACCAGCATGGTAGCCGCCATCACAAGGTAGGCGCGTTTCCAATCGCGCCTGAAAAAGCAGGTGACCACCAGCGCCGGGACGAGAAAATGCAGGGTGATATGGATCATAAATTGTGTATGCGCCGGGCTTATATAGCTGGGTGCAGGCTGTTCCAGCCGTATAGCGGTGACAACTGCAATTTGTCATACAGCATTTTTTAAATCCTTGACCTCTTCGGCGGTAAGCACAGTTGGACAGACGATAGGTTCACCCGCTTCATTGAATAGCTGGGATTCTCTAAACCGCTTTCCAATGCGCGAGGAAAGCACAATCCCCAAAAAGCGTATGATAGTGCCAAGCATCCCTCTTCGTCGCGGTTTGGGTTCTCCTGTCGCGGAATCGACATTGACTATAGCAACACTTTTTCCGAAATCCGCGTCTATCATGGAATGATCAAGCGATGAGTGAATAAGACCAATAAAGGAAATTTTGGGGTTGGCCAAGGTGTTCCCAATTGGCGTTTTACAGCATGCGGCGTACCATCGAACCAATCCCTTCGGGCTAAGCCTTACCGCTGCAAGATGGTCCAAACCTTGAGAAAAAACCAGACGAGCTTGAGCCACTTGTACGATTTCAGTTCCGCCATGGGCGTCCAGTACTTCACCGGAACAGTCTAAAAACCTTGCGAAGGCTTGACAGTCGGAACAGTAACATTTCACCCGGTTGCTAATCCCTTTGCCGTGAATGTGGCCGCGTATGTTTCCGCATTTGCATTGAATTCTGTGCATCATCATAATATGCCATTATCAATCAGGTTTTGGGTAATATGTATTGGATTCTAAAGGGTGTCTACTCTTCTTTGGGCGCTAAACACTTTACATGAACGAACCTGAAAAGTAATTGACACGGTAATCACTTCGTTTCTCTTGCCATTCATTATCCGGCATAGCCTGGCTAATATCATACTTTGATTCGTAATTGTTGGTGCAAACCCACTGTGCTATTGGGCGGTCTTTTTGTTCTTGTTCATAATGATAGGCCCAAACACGGTCAGCTTTTTTGTGTGTTTCGCTTCGTTTTGAAATGGCCAGCTCAAACGGCAACCAATATCCGCTTTCATACTTTATTTTCGCTTTTTTGGATTCTTCATTGTTACAGCGAATTTCATCAAGCCTTGCTGTTAGTTTGGCAAGCTCGTATGCCTCAAAGGTGTCATTTCTTCTTCCAGACTTGGCTAAAAATAAGACTCTTAAATATAGGTATGGGGCTGCGCCACTATCTTTTCTCTTGTCAAGCCACCAAACAATATTTCTGGCTTCTCTTTTGTTCACACTTCTTATGAGTAAAACCATTTTTTCAACAAGCTTGTTGTAATCTTGAGATTTTTCCAAGGCCTCCAACTCTTGAATGATTGGTGAGTTTGCGAGCTTCTTATTTCTGTATCCGCTCTTTTCTAGATAGAGCCCAAGCACTATGAGTAGTACGAACAACGTTAGTGCAACAATTAAAAGCCATTTTATTAGTTTTTTGATGAAATTCATGGTGCTCCTTGCGTAACGTTCCAATTTGGGCAGCCGGAAAAAAGCGAAGCGGCGTGTAAGCTGTCCCAGCCCGAAACTTCCGTGGTCGACATAAATGACTTGATGTAATTAATTTATCCAATGCTCTCAATGCCTGATTGATATTCAATGACCAAATATAAGTAGCCCACTATGAATGCAATTGCTACGGCGGCTGCCCACAGATAATAGCCTGAATAAGGCTGGTTGGTTCTTGAACTATAGAAGGATTTAGCAACGTAAATCAGCCACAAAACTGGTGCTACCAAGCTAACAGGTGTTAGCAATACGTGTATCGCCAGATGCGATCATAGCGATAAAGTAAATTGGACCAGATAAAGCAATGAATAACAAAGCCGGCATGAACAGCAAACCCCAAAATGAGGTTTTGATTTCTGACTTTCCCTGCCAAGCTTTTTTAATAATGTTGCTCATAAAGTTTTATGCATAACGCCGCGGTTTGGGGCTGAAAAGGAACGTCAGCGGAATGGTAGTCCCAGCCGAAGGCGACAACACCGCCTGGTTAGCAGTAAGTTTCGAACTGCTGTATAAGTTCATCTTTGGCCTTCGAGGTTAGCAACCCCTTTAATGTGCCAAGACTTAATATATGCCAAAGCTTTTGGCGATATTCCATTGTATACATATCGCCATAGAATTTGATGAATGTAAATTCGTGTGTATAAAGGTCTTTTTAGAAACTAAGAGTATGCTGATTATTTTCCTTAATTATTGTGTTATTAAGGCACACCCACGCGATAGGTGAGTATGCACAGCCAATATGATAAAACTTGAAAAAGACTCCTTTTTCGCTCCTTACGAATTCAGCCCTGAAACCCTCTATCTCTATTTCGCTCATATATCGTTGGTCATTGCAAACTGCTAACAGTTAAATAAACCCAGCGCCAAGGTTATCCCCCGTTGGGCATTTTCTATGCGGGAAGAATAAAAATATTTTAAAAATCAACGGCTTGGACAAGCCTGGGGCAAGATGACAATCCCTGATCATGTTATTTCCCTTGCGTTTATTTTTGGCATCATGCGCAAACATAATGCTAACTAATTGAAATATCAACGGTTTTCCGCAATGTGCTGCGGTGGTTCGGAAATAACCGGCGGCAGGTAAATTATCGGGTATTACGCCCGGGAAGGTTGCCGGAAAAAAACCTACGTAGCTGACATGGCCGGGCGGCGCTTATTCGGCAGAGTGATGATCCGGTGCCGTCGAAGGGGGTTCCGCACCGGCGAAGGGCAGCATCAGGTCCACCATGGCTGCCAGCCGGTGATCGTCGATCTCATCCCCCAGTTGTTCGATCAGGGCCAGGGTCACGGGGATACGCAGGTCCTCGCCCTGATCCCCCTGCTCGACCAGGCGACGGGCAGCGCGGGCCAGCGCACCGTGCCATCGGCGCGAGGGGCGCTGCGTGCCGCTGTCGAGCAGGCCGTGTTGTGCCAGGCAGCGGACTGCCTCCTGCCGTTCGCTGATTCCCATCCGGTTACTCAGTGTGCGGGTGGGCGTTGCTCGGCGCCTTTGGCCGGTTGTTTGGCGAGCTGGGTCCTGACGTACTGGACAATCTCCAGAGTTTCACGCTGGAATTGCTCGTAGTCGATCTGCTGGCCATTGATGAAGGTACTACCCATCATGGAAAGGCCGGCCATAGCGTTGGCTTCGGCGATTTCAGCGTCGGTGGCGCCGAACACCTTGGCGGCCTCCGAATGAAACAGCGTGCAGTAGCGGCAGCGTGTGACGCCGGAAACGGCGAGGCCGATCAGCTCCTTGTACTTGTTGGGGATTTCGGTTTCCGCCAGCCAGAAGTCGCGGGCACTGCCCCAGAATCCCTCGAGGACGCCATCGGGCATCTGGTTCATCCACGTCGGCACCTGGCCGAGGGTTTGTTCGATTTCACGGCGCGTATTTTCTAATGACATGGGACACCTCCTTTCTAACACTTTATTAAAGCGGCGGTGAGTCGGCTGGATTGCGTGCGGTGGTGGCCGCGAAAGCCAAAGCGGGCGGAGGGTATGGTTACGCCGTCTGCAACCCCGGGGGCTGCCGCCGATGGCCTAAGTATAGTTGGGGCTGGGCACCGCCAAGTTGAGGTGTTTAGATAGATTTTTTCTTAGGGGTTCGAATGATAGAGAGTGGAAATATAGCGCCTGGAACCGTCGGTGCGCAGCCCCGCAGCAGGGGATGCACCGGCTATTCCCTGGTTTGCCTGCCCTCGGCTATTGGCGAGCAGGCAACTACATAAGGTGTAGTCAGTTGTTACAAATTTTGTAGTAGCTTGGTACAACTTATGCCGTATTTCCCGCAGCGCGGTTGCAGTAGTTTATCGCCATGCCAACCGATAAGCGGGAGCGTGTCATGAATACCGATTGCGACTATAAGCGGTCACACCTCATTGCCAAAGCGGTCGTATTTGGGATTTACCTGTTATTGGGTGTGGTCAGTATCGAGCTGAACTCTCCCTATGTGTCCCTATTCATCGGGACACCGGTATGGCTGTTTGGGGTTAACACGGTTGCCTATTGGGTTGAGCGCGCCCTGGGGGGCGCGAATCACCATTTTTGGATTTAGTGGCCCGGCATCCGGGACCCCCGTCGGGCCACCTGAAAATCCAACCGATCCAGGCGCCCGGCCAAAATGCGTTATCCCTATTGCAGCAACGCATGCCGCGCGCAAAACGCATGCCTTCGCCCGCAATGCGGCCGCTATACGCGCAGCAGGGCCTTGGTGAGACGCTCGGATAACTGCTCCTCGGTAAATTGAGGTTCATTGGGGGGATAAAGGCTATCTTCTTCTAACGTGAAGCCATGCGCTTTTGCCAGTGCAAACATCTCTTTGAGTTTCTGGCAGGCTTTTAATTCTGCTCCCAGACTTGCATCTGATATTGCTTTGGCGGAAAACGCCGCTATTTGCTCAACGGACATAATGGAAACACTCTATTTATTGAGTCAGCATTTCGCCCGGCGAAGCGATTGTTCCCCGGGCACCCGCACAGTCAATAGCAAAATACGGGCCGATGATACAGGCCCTGCTAGCAGCCGTTTCCGCCAGTAATTCAACCGCTTGAGGAAAGCCGCAACGTCGATAACCCCCTCCGGATTGTCGCAATGGTGACAATTAACACCTTGGCCTGTGGTATAAAGTCGACAAAATGTCGCTAGTTAAGTCCCTCTTGTTAAGTCCCTCTAGTTAAGTCCCCCATTGTATGTAATTTCCGCGATGCAAGCGTTGTCCTTAAGCTGGTGCAGTGCGTTATCAAAGCGCATTTCATCATTGAACAAAACGCTCTTGGCGATCACCTCGCCACTGTTATCTTTGACCACAGAAAACATTTCACCGCCGGGCGTCTTTCCCTTGTCGATGAACTGGCTCATCAGTGAACCGACGCAAACATCCTGGATCGCCTTTTCCGCCAGCACCCTTTCAGACTGCCAGGGGCTCTTCTCCAATTGATAACGCAAGCTGCGTTCCAGCCTGTGTTGTCGTTGCCAGCCTGTTTTGAATAGGAAAGTATCACTCACCAAAACAGTCAGGCGAGAGTCAATTTGAAGCGACGATCTCACTTAACGCGACGACTATGAGATTTCCGTTTGTTGTCAACCAATTTCCCTCAGGTGCGTTTTAAGTACTGAAAGCAATGACAACAAAGGGAAACTTAATGAAAAATTCCATAATATTCAGCGGACTACTGGCAGTGACTCTGGCTGGCGCGGCACAGGCCGACTGGGGTGATCGCCAAAACGAGCGGCTCGACAGGAAAGGGGATCGTATTGAGCAACACCTGGATCGTAAAGGGGATCGTATAGACCGTCGCCTGGACCAGAAAGCGGAAATGGCGGAGGCCAACGGGCATGACAGGCTGGCCGGTCATCTGGATCGCAAGGGCGACCGTATCGATGCCCGCCTTGATCGCAAGGGAAACCGTGTCGACGCCAGGCTTGATCGGCTCGGCAACCGGATTGAACGCCGCTACGATTGACGTCACTGAGGAGCTGAATTAGGTGCGGCGGCTTGTAGCCATACCATAAACCCAATCGCACCTGATTGGGTTTATGGCGTCCCGCGTGAACTTGTGGCTATCATTAATTGTTTTGTTGCCGTCATAAAGGCCTGTCTGGTCAGGTGGACGACAGCTTTCCAGACGATCAGTTAAGCTTTTTATCCTTCCAGAATTTGGTCCCCTTGATCACAGCTTGCAGGGCCAGGCCACTCTCGGTAAAAGTGTGAACTGTGACGTCGCCGTAATAGGCTTCTCCCTCGATCGATGCACCCTTGTCCGAAGCTTTCGCTGCCGCATCGGCGCTGCCACCGAATGTCCAGCCTTTTTCGATAAAGTCGTTCATGGCTTTGACAGTGTGGAAGATCATAACGATGCGGTAATCTTTGGCGCCAAGTCCCAGGCCCACGCCCCCTTCAGCCATTTTCATGTAGGTATGTTTTCCCGTCGCCATGTTTTTTACCACACCATAACCACCACCGACCGCCACGAAGATCACGTTTAGATTGGCATTGGAAAACACGGCGTAACCAGGGGCGGAATTTACCTGTTCTCGCGTGTAAGGCTTTCTTTTAAATAGTTGGGTGAGAACCTCGTCTTTCATTTTGAGTGTTTGCTGGCGTTTTTCTGCCACACTGTCTCCCGCCAAAACCGCCGAAGAAACCAGGAAAAATAACAAGAACGACAAGGTTGTGCGTGCCATTGACATAAAAAATCCTCTTTATCAATGTTTCTTTAAAATTTTAGGGGGTACAGGTGCTACGTTGTTAATCTGCTCAATTTCTTCAGCCGTTAACTCGCCATAGAACCTGGGGTAGGGCCAGCCATAACCCCAGCGGAAAGAGGTCGGCAGGAAAGGTGTTCCGCCTACCCTTACTCCCGCCAGCATCAAGATAGCGATCTCCACTTCGCCCACAGCGCCGACACACTCTTTGAGAGCGAGATCAGCCTCTTCCCGTTCCCTGTAGGTGCCGCCTTTCCAATAGGCGTAATCGTGATCCGTGCAACAGGTTAGCCACAGTTCGTTTTGCACAACAGTGCCATCGGGAAATGCACTGCAGCCGTCGCTTGTGAATGGCTTTAGTTCGCCCGCGAGCGCCTGAGCTGTAGTTAATGATAACGCTAGAATCACTGCAATGACTTTGTTCACAATTCAACCTCGCGGCTGGGTATCAGCGGAGTAAAAGTTCACTCCTCCCTATAATTCTCCACCCCCGGGCAAGAACACACCAAATTCCGGTCCCCATAAACGTTATCAATCCGGTTTACGCTTGGCCAGACTTTGTATTCCTTCAACCAGGCCGCGGGCTGCGCCGCCACTTCCCGTGAATAGGGTCGGTTCCAGCTCTCGTCCAGCACGTCTTCCTGGGTGTGCGGTGCGTTGCACAGCGGGTTGTTATCCGCCGGGTATTGGCCCGCCTCCACCAGGGCGATCTCTTTGCGGATGGTGATCATGGCTTCGATAAAGCGATCCAGTTCGGCCTGGCTTTCGGATTCGGTGGGTTCGATCATCAGGGTGCCGGCCACCGGGAAGCTCATGGTGGGGGCGTGGAAGCCGAAGTCGTTCAGGCGTTTGGCGATATCCTCCTCGGTAATGCCACTCGCCTCTTTCAGTGGCCGCAGGTCCAGCAGGCATTCGTGGGCGACGAAACCGTTCGTGCCCTTGTACAGAATCGGGTAGTGCTCGCCGAGCTTGGCGGCCACATAGTTGGCGTTGAGTATTGCGACTTCGGTCGCGCGCTTCATGCCTTGCTTGCCCATCATTTTGATGTACATCCAGCTGATGGGGAGGATGGAGGCGGAGCCCCAGGGCGCCGCGGAGATAGTGCCGTTGGCGACATCCGTGCCGGGCACGTTCTGTACCGGGTGGGCGGGCAGGAAGGGCTTCAGGTGTTCGCCGACACCGATGGGGCCCATGCCGGGACCACCGCCGCCGTGGGGGATACAGAATGTTTTGTGCAGGTTGAGGTGGGAAACGTCGCCGCCGAATTTGCCGGGTGCGGCGATGCCCACCAGGGCGTTCATATTGGCGCCGTCGATATACACCTGGGCGCCGACGCTGTGGATCAGTGCGCAAAGTTCGGTGATGCCCTCTTCAAACACGCCGTGGGTGGAGGGGTAGGTGACCATGGCGCAGGCGATCTGCTCGCCGTATTGGCCCACTTTGTCGCGCAGGTCGCCGAGGTCGACGTTGCCTTTGCTGTCGCAGTTGGTGACCACCACCTTCATGCCCGCCATCTGGGCCGAGGCGGGATTGGTGCCGTGGGCAGAAGAGGGGATCAGGCAGATATTGCGCTCAAAGTCGCCTTTGCTTTCAAAGTATTTCTTGATCGCCACCAGACCGGCGTATTCCCCCTGGGAGCCGGCGTTGGGTTGCAGACTGACAGCGTCATAGCCGGTGCAGGCCTGGAGCATCTGTTGCAGTTCCTCAAACAGTTGCTTGTAGCCCTGGGCCTGTTCCATGGGGGCGAAGGGGTGCAGTTTGCCGAACTCGGGCCAGCTCACCGGAATCATTTCGGCGGTGGCGTTGAGTTTCATGGTGCAGGAGCCCAGCGGAATCATGGAGTGGTTCAGGGCAATGTCCTTGCTTTCCAGGCGCTTGAGGTAGCGCAGCATTTCCGTTTCGGAGTGGTAGCTGTTAAACACCGGGTGGGTCAGAATTTCGTCGTCACGCAGCAGCTCGGCGGGAATCCCGCTGTCGCTGGCAGCCACCTGTGCATCCAGCGCCAACAGGTCCAGGTTGTGTGCCCCTTCGGTAAAGATGGAAAGCAGCTCCGACACGTCATCGAGGCTGGTGGTTTCATTAAGGCTGATACCCAACTGGTCACCGCTGGCAATACGCAGGTTGACACCGGCGTTGAGGGCGCGGGCGATAATGGCGCCGCGCTCTGCCCCCACATTGATGGTGAGGGTGTCGAAGTAGGTGTTCTGGGCCAGTTCAAATCCCCTGGCTTGCAAGCCTTCGGCGAGAATGCCGGTCAGGCGGTGGATACGGTGAGCGATACGCTTAAGGCCTTCGGGGCCATGGTAAATGGCGTAGAACACACTCATCACCGCCAGCAGCACCTGAGAGGTGCAGATATTGGAATTGGCCTTTTCGCGTCGGATATGTTGTTCGCGGGTTTGCATGGCCATGCGCAGCGGCTGCTTGCCGCGGCTGTCGATGGAGACGCCGATAATACGGCCGGGGGCGGAGCGCTTGTACTTGTCGCGGAAGGCGAAGAAGGCGGCGTGGGGGCCGCCAAAACCCATGGGGACCCCGAAGCGCTGGTTGGTACCCACGACAACGTCGGCACCCATGGCGCCGGGGGACTTTAACAGCACCAGGCTCATAATATCGGCGGCCACGGTCACCAGGGCGCCCTTGTCGTGAACCTTGTCGATCAGGCTGGTCAGGTCCCTGATCGCGCCGGTGCTGCCCGGGTATTGCAGCAGGGCGCCGAAGCAGTCGGTACCTTCCAGTTCGCTGTCGGGGTCGCCCACCACGACCTCGAAGCCGAAGTGCTCGGCGCGGGTTTTGATCACGGCGATGGTCTGCGGGTGGGTGGCGTCGTCCACAAAGAAGGTGGTGGACCGGTTCTTTTTTACCTGGCGCTTGCACATGGCCATGGCTTCGGCGGCGGCGGTGCCTTCGTCGAGCATGGAGGCGTTGGCCATTTCCATGCCGGTCAGGTCGAGAATCATTTGCTGGAAGTTCAGCAGGCCCTCGAGGCGGCCCTGGGCGATTTCGGGTTGATAGGGTGTGTAGGCGGTATACCAGCCGGGGTTTTCCAGTACGTTGCGCAGTACCACGTTGGGGGTGATGGTGTCGTGGTAACCCATACCGATATAGGATTTGAAAATCTGGTTCTTGCTGGCGACATTTTTGAGGTAAGCCAGGGCCTGGTCTTCGCTGACGGCCTCATCCAGGTCCAGGTCGTCGGTTTTGCGAATGCCGGCGGGTACGGTTTTTTCAATCAGTTCATCGAGACTGGAGACGCCCAGTGCCTGCAGCATGCTTTGTGTCTGTCCGCTGTCGGGGCCGATATGACGCTGGATAAAGGCGTCGCTATGGGTCAGTTGATCAAGAGAGCTGGATTGAAATGACTTGGACATGACGAATTCCGGGGTTGTTAACGGAAGGGGTGTTCAGGTTTTGGCCTTCCTGGGAAACAGACGGTTGCCGCAGGGTGGCTGGAAAGTCGGCCATTTTAGCAATGGGTTCTACTATGGGCAATTTTAATTTCCTATAGGAAACAAATGTTTCGATTGGCTAATTTCGTTGAATCAGCCGCCTCCGGCTGTGCTATCCTGCCTGTCTATTACTGTAGACGGTTGGTGAGCGAGGTTTGAAGTGACGGGTAGGTCGAAAGTGTCTGCTGAACCTTCGGTATTGGAGGTGGCGCGCAAGGATGACGGCAAATTTGTGGAGCCGTTGCAGTTGGGTAAACGCCTGAAGGAAATTCGTCTGGCCAACAATCTGACGCTGGAGGAGGCAAGTCAGTTGACGGGGCTGGCGCGCTCGACCTTGTCAAAAATTGAAAATGAGCAGATCTCCCCGACCTTTCAGGCGGTACAGAAGCTGACGTCGGGCCTGGGCATCGATATCCCGCAGTTGTTTGTGCCGCCGGAAGAGGGGCTCTCGGCGAACAGTCGCCGGGATATCACCCGCAAGGGAGAGGGCCACCCACATCCAACCACGACCTATGAGCATGAGCTGCTGTCCAACGAGATCAGCAACAAGAAGATGGTACCGTTCAAGTGCCGTGTGAGGGCGCGGCGGTTCGAGGATTTTGAGGATTGGGTACGCCATGACGGTGAGGAGTTCCTGCTGGTGCTGGAAGGCGATGTGGATGTGTATACGGAGTATTACGAGCCGGTGCGCCTGAGTGAGGGAGACAGTATGTATTACGATGCCCGTATGGGGCATTGTCTGGTGTCGGTGAGTGAGGTGGATGCGTTGGTTCTGTGGGTGACGACGCGTTGAAATTTGCTAATCCCTGTTGTACACGGCCCTGAAAGGCGATAGCCATGGCCCTGAAACCTTTATTTCGTAAGGTGGTATGAAATGGATATCTCGTTAATTATTTTTGTCGTTGTCATTGCCTTCTTCACCTTTCGCGGTTATCGCCAGGGCCTTCTGAGCGCCCTCTCCCGCGTGCTTGGTTTGTTGGCCGGTTACGGAGCCGCAATTTTATATGCCGAGCCGGTTGCCAGAATCATTCAAGCGGATTATCCGTTACAGGCTATCGCGGCCTTTATCACAGCGTCGGTAGTGTTGTTTATCGGCGCGGGGATGGTGGTCAGTGCGCTGTTTTGGATTGTTGAAAAACTGCTTCCCCAAAAAGAGAACCGCTCCGCCGCCTCTCGCATGGGCGGTGCCCTGGTGGGGATGGTGGTGGGCGTGGTGTTGGCAATCGCGATCATATGGACGTTTGCGTTTGTGCGCGATATGCGTCCCGGTGTGGGGCCGGGGCAGGTGGCGGCCGCGGAAAATCCGTCCCCCAATGCCGGCGACCTGCCGGAAAAAAACAGCGCAGTGGAACGGTTTGTCCAACAGGCGGCGGGGAAAGTGGTGGATACCGCGATGTCTGCGGTGTCGGCCAAGCCGCCGGTGGCGAAGTTGAGTTCGGCATTGGTGCGTGCGCCGGCAGAGACGGCGATGCAGATGCAGCGGTTGACGCAGAGTGGGGATTTACAGCAGTTGTTGAACAATCCCGAGAACCAGGCGGTGTTGGATTCCGGCAGCGCTGAGGCCGTAAGGCAGTTGCCGGCGTTTCAGCAGCTGGTGAATAACCCGGATATGATCGCGCTGGCCAGGGCGGCGGGTATGCTGGATGAGCAGGCGGTCGGCCGGGTGCAGATGGAAACGGTCCTGGCGGGACAGGTGACGGATATCTGGGGTCGAGTGCAGCGGGTCAAGGATGATGAGCGGGTGCAGGCGATTATTAACGACCCGGAATTTCAGCAGGGGATCCAGTCGGGCAATCCCATGGCGTTGTTGACCAACCCCAAACTGCTGGAGTTTGCCGACATTGTATTTTCCGATGAGTTGGCGCCCGAAGGCGGTGATCAGTTTGATGCGACCGCCTCCAAGGACTCGACTGTCCCCGAGGATTCGATTGCTCCCGAGGATTCGACTGCCCCCGGGAAAGAAACCAGAATTTTCCGCTGGGTCGACGAGAACGGCCGTGTGCATTTCTCCGACAAGGACGCTGCGCGCTGATGTCCCAACGGATTCCGCTGCGGGATTTGCTGGCACAGGTGCGCGCCTGCCGCGTCTGCGATGAGGTGTTGCCGCTGGGAGCCAACCCGGTGCTGAGGGCCAGTGAAAGCGCGAAGATTTTAATCGTCGGTCAGGCGCCGGGGACGCGGGTGCACGAAACCGGCATTCCCTGGAACGACCCCTCCGGTGATCGCCTGCGCGAATGGATGGGTGTGGGGCGGGATGCCTTCTACGATGAGTCGAGGGTGGCCATTATTCCCATGGGATTCTGCTACCCGGGACGCGGCAAATCCGGCGATCTGCCGCCGCGCAAGGAGTGTGCCGAGCTTTGGCACGAGAAGCTGTTAGCGCAGTTACCGGCTATCGAGCTGACGCTGTTGGTGGGCAGCTATGCCCAGGGATATTATCTGGACACTACCCACAAAACCCTGACTGAGCGGGTTAAGGATTGGCAGGCGTTTTTACCAGCCTGTTTACCGCTGGTCCACCCCTCGCCCCGCAATCGCCGCTGGATCAAGAATAACCCCTGGTTTGAGGCGGAGGTGGTGCCTTATCTGCGACAGCGGGTGCGGACGCTCTTGCCAGACTAAACCTGCAGCGCCAGATCTTCTTCGTCATCCACATCGGCACAGGGCCCGACTTTAACCTTGGCGCGGTAGAGGTAGGCACCGGTTTCACTCTCGGTTCGCTCGATCTTGTCCTGGGCCAGCAGGTAGTTCAGGTGGGACAGGCACTCCCCCAGGGCGAACATCATCTGCTGCTGGTCGAGTTTGCGCTTGAACATGGCGGGGACCAATGCCAGGGCGGTTTGGGGCTCCTGGCAACTTTGCAACAGGGCATCCAGTTTTTGCATGTGGTGATCCCGCATATAGGCTACCCGTTGGTGCAGACCGGTAAAGGGCCGATTGTGGGCAGGCAGTACCAGGGTCTCGGCCGGCAGTTCGGCAAATTGGGGCAGGGTGTCCAGGTAGTCCGCCAGCGGATTGTTCTCAGGTTCGATGGCAAATACGCTGATATTGGGTGTAATCGCCGGCAGAATGTGGTCGCCGGAGATCAGTATCTGCAGATCTTCGCAATAGAGACTCACGTGTTCCGGTGAGTGTCCGCGACCAATCATCACCTGCCAGCGATGATCGTTGATATCCAGGGATTGGCCGTGCTGCAGCCGTTTAAAAGCGCGGGGTACGGGCTCCATCAGGCTGGCAAACCCGCCGTCGTAGTTCTTCCGCGATTCAATCTGTTCGCTGTTGAGCCCGGCGCGCCGGTAGTAGTCTTCGGCGGGCCACTGGCCGGCTTGGCTGGGCGGGGCCGAAAGTGCCCGGCCCATCGCGTATTCGGCGAAGCTCATCAACAGGGGCGCACGCCAGCGATCCGAGAGGTAACCGGCCTGGCCGAAATGGTCCGGATGCATGTGGGTAACAATAATTCCCTTCACCGGCTTGTCGCCCAGGTGTGAGGTGAAAATGGCCTCCCAGTGTTCCCTGGTGATGTCTCCGCCTACACCGGTGTCGACAATCAGCCAACCGTCACTGTCTTCCAGCAGGTAGAGGTTGATATGGTCCAGTTCGAATGGCAGAGGCATGCGCAGCCAGAACACCCCATCGGAGAGGGTGGTGAGTTCTCGGGGTTGGGGGACGGGAAAGTCTGCGTAGGTGACTGCATAGTCGGTAGCCATAATAGCGGCGTGCCTCTTGTAAAATCCGAAGCCCGCTAACATGGCGAAGTTCGATCATTAAAGCAATATCCTATCTGATCATCTGACTGACATATATTGCCATTTTCCTTATTGTCCTGACTGAGCATTGGCTGTGGGCGAGGTGATCGCCCATAATGCGGGCCAGATGCTGGGAGAATGACGATGGCGGGAAATAGCGAAACCGATGAGTTGGATGTTGTTCATAAGACCGGAGGTTGGATGCGACGCAACCGCGATATTGTGTATGAGAATCCCTGGATCAAAGTTACCCACGAAACCGTGACCACCCCTTCTGGTACCGAAGGTATTTACGGTGTGGTGCACTTTAAAAACCTGGCCGTGGGCGTGGTCCCGATTGACACGGAAGGTTATACCTGGCTTGTGCGCCAGAGCCGCTACACCCTGGATAGCTATACCTGGGAAATTCCCGAGGGCGGCGCCCCCCTGGGGGAAGACCCCCTGGTGGCGGGGCAACGCGAATTGCGGGAGGAAACCGGTCTCCGGGCCGGTCGCTGGCGGGAGTTGATGTGGATGCACACCTCCAACTCGGTAACCGATGAGCGTGCCGTTGTCTTTATCGCCGAGGAACTTAGCCAGGGAGAACAGGCCCTGGAGGATACCGAGGATATCCAGGTCAGGCGTTTGCCGTTGAGCGAGGCGGTGCAAATGGTATTGGATGGTGATATAACCGATGCCCTGTCGGTGGCGGCGTTGTTGCGGGTGCAGCAACTGTTCACATCGGGGCGATAAATACCGCCATTGGAGCACGAACCTAACGCTTTAGCAGCATTGTAGAGTGCAGGTTGGTTGTTACACTGGCACTGTTGATAAATCCAAAAAGCTTTGCGATGACGAGGCGAAAATCCAGGCGAGAGGAGTAGACGTTTGCGCAATTGTATTTTTCAGTATTTGTTGCCGGCCGTATTGAGCGGCGCATTGCCGTCCGCTGCGGCGGTGATTGAGAACCAGGAGGAGATGGTGGTGACGGCCACCCGGCTTCCGGTGACGCAGACTCGGTTGATCGGCAATACCGGTGTGGTAGACAGTGACGCACTGAAACTGGTTGCGCACACGCATATCAGTGAATCGGTTGCGCGGGTGGCAGGCGCCCATATCAATCGCGGCAACGGCCAGGAATACCTGATGGCGATACGCTCCCCGGTGCTTACCGGGGCTGGTGCCTGTGGTGGGATTTTAACCGCCGCTGACGGTATCCCGTTACGGGCTTCGGGGTTGTGTAATGTCAACGAATTGTTCGAAGCCAACACCGAGCAGGCCGCGCGGCTGGAGGTTATTCGCGGACCGGCGACGGCACTTTACGGCTCCAATGCCATGCACGGATTGGTGAATGTGATCAGTCCCACGGTTGCTGAGAGCCGGCCACGACTGAGCGTGGAACTGGGTCCCCACCGTTATTCCCGCTTGGGTTTGAGCGCCAATCACCAACAGGAGCATCAGGGATTTGCGATCAACCTGAACGGTACCCACGATGGCGGTTACCGCGACGACTCCGGGTTTGATCAGCAGAAACTGAATTTACGCCACGAATTCGAAGGGACGGGCTATGCCGTCACCACCCAGTTGGATGCTACCAACCTCAACCAGGAAACCGCCGGCTATGTGGTGGGTACCGAAGCCTATAAAGACGATGACCTGAAAGATACCAATCCCAATCCCGAAGCTTACCGCGATGCACAGGCCTGGCGGCTGTGGTCGCGCTGGCAGTGGCAGGGCGAGGGTGAGTCCCGATGGGTCGCCACCCCCTATCTGCGCCATACGCAAATGGTATTTATCCAGCACTTTTTGCCGGGTCAGCCGATTGAGGAAAATGGACAAAAGAGCCTGGGTTTGCAGCTGAGCTGGTTTTCAGCTGAAGATCGGGATTGGCAACTGACCCTGGGTACCGATCTGGAATACAGCGAAGGCTATTTGCAGGAGTTTCAGCCGCAGCCGACCCAGGGTTCGGCATTTTTACAGGCCACTATTCCCGTCGGCGCTCACTATGACTATGAGGTAGAGGTGCTGACGCTGGCGCCCTACGCTCAATGGTTGTGGAGCCCGTCTCCACGCTGGCAACTGCTGGCCGGGTTGCGCGCCGAGCACCAACGCTACGACTACGACAATAAAATGGTCGACGGCCGTACCCGCGATGACGGCTCGCCCTGTGGTTTTGGCGGTTGTCGATTCTCCAGGCCGGCGGATAGGGACGATAGTTTTAACAACCTTTCCCCCAAGTTGGGGGTGAGTTATGAGCTGGCGTCATCGCACCGCATATACGCCCATCTCACCAATGGCTTTCGCGCCCCCCAGGCCACCGAACTTTACCGGTTGCAGAATGATCAATCGGTGGCGGACCTGGATTCGGAATCCCTGCGCAGCTTGGAGCTGGGCGTAAAAGGACGTTTCGATTCCCTCTCCTATGAGCTTCTCGCTTTTACCATGTATAAGGACGATTTTATTTTTCGCGATAGCGACCGGGTCAATGTGGGTGCCGGGGAAAGCAGCCACCGGGGGCTGGAGGTGAGTCTGGACTGGGCTGTCAATGATCATTGGCGAGCCCTGTTCAATGCCAGCTTTGCCCGCCACCAGTACCGCCATGACCAGGTGTTGTTTTCACAGGACCCGGCCGGAATCAATATCGATGGTCGGGATGTGGACACGGCGCCGCGTCACTTTGGCGCCGCGCAGTTACAGTGGACCCCCGGCGATAGCTGGCGGATGGAGCTGGAGTGGGTGCATATGGGCGCCTATTACACCGACCCGGAGAACCTGCACCGCTACCAGGGGCATGATCTTTTGAACCTGCGTTCGCACTGGCAGCTGTCGTCCTCAGTGGCGTTGTCGGCGCGCATCACCAATCTCGGTGACGAGGATTACGCGGAGCGAGCGGACTTTACCACTTTTCAGGGAGACCGTTACTTCCCCGGGGAGCCGCGTTCACTTTATCTGGGGGTGAATGTCACTTACTAGTGCTCCTTCAGGTGACAAGGACGCATTAGCTCTACGAATTTACGACGATGTCAGGCCGGATCGAAACCTACTGACCTTACGGTTATAGACAGGCGTCAATATCACCTTGAAGGAGTACTGGTCAGGCAATTTCCTTGTAACGGCCACCGTGAAAGAGCAGCGGCTCTCGTTCGTGGCTTTCGAAATCCAGCACCCGACCCACCAGAATGGTGTGGTCGCCACCCGGGTAACGGTGCTCGACACCGCACTGAAAGCAGGCGGCGAATTCCGGCAGGATGGGCAGTTGCTGCAGCCCCTCGCGGCAATCGAGATTGTCGAACTTGTCCAGTCCCTTTTGGGCAAACAGATTGGAGAGGTTGTCCTGGCCCGCGGCCAGGACATGAATGGCGAAGTGTTCGCTACTCATAAAGACGTCGTAGCTGGCGGCATCTTTATCGATACTCCACAGAACCAGCGGTGGATTCAGGGAAACTGTGTTAAAACTGCTGGCCGTCATGCCCACTTTGGCGCCTGCGGCATCGCGGGTGGTGACAATGGTCACTCCGGTGGGGAACTGGCCCAGGGCATTGCGAAATTCGCGTGGATCGATTTTTTGAATGTCCATGGTGTCCTCGTTGTCTGACCGCGGCAGTGTAGCGGTTTTTGTCTGGAAATGCTCCCGCTTCGGCGCCTGATCTACTCCTAAAGTATATGTGCTTAACGTTACTGTGGGAGGGGCAGCTGCCAAGGGAAAACGCGCTGGTAGATATTGAATTCGCAAATGAAAAGGGCCAGTCTCACGTGGCTGGCCCTGAAGTGGATTTCCTAAGAATATCGAGTGTCTGCTTGCCGTTGCTTACCTGCCCGGCCTCCCTTGTTCCCTGACAGTTTTTCTTCTGCCTTGAAGCAGCTACCTCCTGTGGCCGTTTGGGCGCTTCCTTTGGCCTTGCGTGGCCGCGTCCCATCCCTGTCAGCTTCCCTGTTGTTGCACTTAAGATTGAGTGAGTACACAGATAAGTGTAGCAAGCATTTTTGTAATTGCCGTGAAACTTATCCTTTTCAACAGAGAACAGGGGAGGGCGTTGCCCTCCTGTAGGGTCAAATGACGCGGTTGTGGCCCTGTTCAGTCCATACCCTGCGCCAGATATTTGAGCAGAGTCTGGCTAAACAAGTGAGCATCCTGCTGATCGAAGAGTTCATGATTGGGAAAGAGTGGGCTGCCATCTGGTCGCACAAATGCGATCTTGCGGTCGTTGCTACCCGCCGTGCGCCCAGCGATATATGCCAGTGCCCGGGTAACGGCGCCGTGCCAGTCTGTCCGGCCCTCGTTGTTCTGTTCAGGATGAATTGTGGGTTGTAGCAGGCCCGAAGGACAGTTGTGGATCAGGCAGTCGATCATCCAGGTGGTAGGCAGGGCCAGATGGGGGTAGTGTTCTTCCACTTCATGGCGCAGGTGTTTGATGATACGGGCCACCTGTTTGTGGCGTTTGGGACTATGGCGGTTTTTGCGCCAACCCCCGGGCTGTTCGTATTGTGAGCGATGTTCTTCGGGCTGCGGGCCTTTTTGATCGGGCTGAAGGTTTTTATCAGCGGGCTGAAGGCCCTTATCAATAGGCTGAAGGCCCTTATCAATAGGCTGAAGGCTCTTATCAATAGGCTGAAGGCTCTCGTCAGAAACGCTTGATAGTAGTACCCGGGTGGCTATATTCCCCAACATCTTCGTTACCTCACACATCTGGTTGTCAACCAGCCGCCCATTAAGTCTTCACGGCCGGCGTCAATCAATCTTCAGCGGTGGCGCAGGAACGAACTGCAGTACACCGGTGCTGACCCGGTGCACCTATTCCGTGGTTTCCACGTTGCTATTGGCGGCTCAGTCCCAGTTCAATGCGCCGCCGGTTTGATATTCGATCACGCGAGTTTCGAAAAAGTTCTTCTCCTTGCGCAAATCCATAATTTCACTCATCCAGGGGAAGGGGTTCTGCGCACCAGGATACTGCTCCGGCAGGCCCAACTGGGCAAGTCGGCGGTTGGCAATAAAGTGCAGGTACTCTTCCATCATGGCGGCGTTCATGCCCAGCACACCTCGGGGCATGGTGTCGCGGGCGTACTGGATTTCCAGTTCGGTGCCTTCCAGGATCATCTGAGTGACCTCCTGCTGGAATTCGCCACTCCACAGGTGCGGGTTTTCCAGTTTGATCTGGTTGATCACGTCGATGCCGAAATTGAGGTGCATGGACTCGTCCCGGAGGATGTACTGGAACTGCTCTGCGACTCCGGTCATCTTGTTGCGGCGACCCATAGACAGGATCTGGGTAAAACCGCAATAGAAAAAGATGCCTTCAGTGACGACATAGAATCCCACCAGGTTGCGTAGCAACTCCTGGTCGGTTTCCGGGGTACCGGTGGTAAAGGTGGGGTCGCTGATACCCTGGGTATGGCTGATGCTCCAGGCGGCCTTGTTGGCGATGGAGGGCAGCTCGCGGTACATGTTGAACACTTCCTGCTCGTCCATGCCCAGGGACTCCACGCAGTACTGGTAGGCGTGGGTGTGGATGGCTTCCTCGAACGCCTGCCGCAGGATGTACTGGCGGCACTCGGGATTGGTGATCAGGCGATAGATGGCCAGCACCAGGTTGTTGGCCACCAGTGAATCGGCGGTGGAGAAGTAGCCCAGTGAGCGCATAACGATGCGGCGCTCGTCCTCGGTAAGCGCATCGGCGGATTTCCACAGGGCCACATCGGCAGTCATGTTCACTTCCTGGGGCATCCAGTGGTTGGCGCAACCGTCCAGGTATTTTTGCCATGCCCAATCGTACTTGAAGGGCACCAACTGGTTGAGGTCGGCGCGGCAGTTAATCATGGCCTTGTCGTCCACCTGAACTCGAGCAGCTCCCAGTTCCAGCTCTTCCAGGCCGGGGGCCGGATCGATATCGGCTACCGCGGCTTTGGCTCGGGCTATGCTGTCATTGGATGCCGTGGTGGCGGCTGCAGCGGAGGTCGTTGCCGGAGTCGCGGCCGACTGATTGGCGGGTGCATCGACACTGGCTGCGGTGTAGCTGGCTGCCGCTTCGGCAACCTGGTAGCTTGTCGGCTGGGGTGCGGCCGCTTGGGCCGCTACCGGTTCCGGTTCACGCAGGGCCAGTTGAGGCTCCGCGTTGGCCGGCTCCGGCTGCGGTTCGGGAATCGCCGCCTCGTCTTGAGCGAAGGGCGTGGTAGTCAAGGGTGCAGTGGCTGTTGGTGTTTCTTCAGTGTAGTCGTCCCAACTTAGCATGTTTGATTTTTCCTTAGGTCTTTGCGCTTTAGCGTTTTATCGTCGCGGCGCTTGATTTTTATTGTTCTTGCCAGCGCTCTTTTAACGGTGTCGGAAAAGTCCGGGCAGGGCACTGGGCCCCGCCGAACTGTCTCCTCTCTATCTATCAGGTGGGCCTGGCAATTATGCAGGCGGACCTGTAATCGGTTACTGGCAGGCCTCGCAATCCGGATCGTCCAGTGAGCAGGCCTTCGGTACTTCGGCCGGGCCCGCCTGTACCGGGGCCGCGGCTGTTGCCGCCACAGCGTTGAGAGCACCGGTTTCGATGGTGGACTTCTCAGTTGTGGTGGCGGCCAGTGCGCGCAGGTAGTAAGTGGTCTTCAGACCGCGATACCAGGCCATGCGGTAGGTGATGTCCAGCTTCTTGCCATTGGCTCCGGCGATGTAGAGGTTGAGGCTCTGGGCCTGGTCAATCCACTTCTGTCGTCGGCTGGCTGCATCCACGATCCAGCGTGGTTCAACCTCGAAGGCGGTGGCGTAAAGTGCTTTCAGGTCTCCCGGAATGCGGTCGATATTCTGTACCGAACCCTCGTAGTACTTGAGATCGTTGGCCATCACCGTGTCCCACAGACCGCGGTCTTTAAGGTCATGCACCAGGTAAGGATTGACCACGGTAAACTCGCCAGAGAGATTCGACTTCACGTACAGGTTCTGGTACGTGGGCTCGATCGACTGGCTGACGCCCGTAATGTTGGCGATAGTGGCGGTTGGCGCGATGGCCATGGTGTTGGAGTTGCGCATGCCCTGGGTCATAACCTTGCCGCGCAGCGCCTCCCAGTCCAGGGTCTGGCTGCGGTCGATCTCGATAAACTGGTCACCGCGGTTCTTGACCAGGTTGTCGATGGAATCGATGGGCATCACGCCCCTGCTCCACAGGGAACCTTCGAAACTGGAGTAGCGGCCGCGCTCCGCTGCCAGGTCACTTGAGGCATTGATGGCAAAGTAGCTGATTGCCTCCATGGAGCGATCGGCAAACTCGACCGCCTCATTTGAGCTGTAGGGGATACGCAGCTTGTAAAGTGCGTCCTGAAAGCCCATCAGGCCCAGGCCCACCGGACGGTGTCGCATGTTGGAGGTGCGCGCCGCAGGCACCGAGTAATAGTTAATGTCTATCACATTGTCGAGCATGCGCATGGCGGTGTTAACGGTAAGTTCCAGCTTCGCCAGATTCAGTTGCCCTTTCTCGATATGCTGTGCCAGGTTGATGGAACCCAGGTTGCAAACCGCAATCTCGTCACCGGCGCTGGTGTTGAGCGTGATCTCGGTGCACAGGTTGGATGAGTGCACCACGCCCACATGCTGTTGGGGGCTGCGCAGGTTGCAGCTATCCTTGAAGGTGATCCAGGGGTGACCGGTCTCAAACAGCATGCCCAGCATCTTGCGCCACAGGTCTACGGCGCGGACTTTTTTATGCACCTTGATTTCGCCGGTGGCGGCCTTGCGTTCGTACTCTTCATAGCGGGCTTCGAAAGCCTGGCCGAAGAGGTCGTGCAGGTCCGGGGTTTCGTTGGGCGAAAACAGCGTCCATTCCTTGTCTTCAAAGACCCGCTTCATAAACAGGTCGGGCACCCAGTTGGCGGTATTCATATCGTGGGTGCGGCGGCGGTCATCGCCGGTGTTCTTACGCAGATCGAGGAACTCCTCGATATCCATGTGCCAGGTTTCCAGGTAGGCGCAAACGGCGCCCTTGCGCTTGCCACCCTGGTTTACGGCCACAGCGGTATCGTTGGCTACCTTCAGGAAGGGCACCACGCCCTGTGACTTGCCGTTGGTGCCTTTGATATAGGCGCCGAGGGAGCGCACCGGTGTCCAGTCGTTACCGAGGCCGCCGGCGAATTTTGACAACATGGCGTTGTCCTGGACAGCGCCGTAGATGCCGTGCAGGTCGTCGGGCACGGTGGTCAGGTAGCAGGAGGACAACTGCGGTCGCAGTGTGCCTGCGTTGAAGAGGGTGGGGGTCGAACTCATATAGTCGAAGGATGACAGCAGCTTGTAGAACTCGATGGCGCGAGCTTCGCGGTTGTCCTCTTCGGTGGCCAGGCCCATGGCAACCCGCATAAAGAAAACCTGCGGCAGTTCGATGCGGGTATCGTTGCTATGGATAAAGTAGCGGTCATAGAGTGTCTGAAAGCCCAGGTAGGTGAACTGGTTGTCACGGTTGTGGTCCAGAGCCGCGCCCAACTGGTCCAGGTCGAATTCTAGGAGGTTGGGGGCCAACAGTTCGAGTTCCACGCCCTTGTTGATATAGGCCTTGAGGGCTGGGGCGTAGAGTTGCTCCATGTCGTGATGGGTGGCGCGATCGGCCACTTTCAAAAAGCTCAATGCCTCGGCACGCAGTTTGTCCTGCAGCAGGCGAGCGGTGACAAAGGTGTAGTTGGGTTCCTTTTCCACCAGGGTGCGGGCGGTGATCACCAGTGACGTGTTGACGTCTTCCTCGGATACGCCGTTATAGAGATTGCGCAGGGCTTCATCCAGAATGGCCTTTTCATCCACATTTTTCAGATTGGAGCAGGCCTCGTTCACCAGGGTGCGCACGCGTCCCATGTCCAGGGGAGACTCGGTGCCGTCGGCCCGAACCACCATGATGGTGGGGTAGTCGGGATCTTCGGCGGGTTCCGCCTTGTCGGCACGCAGGCGGGCGTGTTCTTCCCGATAGAGCACATAGTCGCGGGCGACCTTGTGCTCGCCGGCGCGCATCATGGTCAGCTCCACCTGATCCTGGATCTCTTCGATATGGATAGTGCCGCCGGTGGCCATACGGCGCTGGAATGTGGCGGTAATCTGTGCGGTGAGGTTTTCCACCGTTTCGCGAATGCGGCTGGATGCCGCGGCAGTGCCGCCTTCAACAGCCAGGAAGGCCTTGGTCATGGCGACAGAGATCTTGCTCGGGTCGTAGGACACAACAGTGCCGTTGCGCTTAATAACGCGCAGCTGGCCGGGGGCTGTGGCCGAAACGGTGGTGTTGCTCGATGTGACGGGGGTTGCTGGGGGGGTAAGGGTAGACTCAGTCAGTTCTGTGTCTGTGTGCATGTACTGCTCCGCGTGCTTTGTGGTTATATCCTGGTGGCTATACCCCCATATATTGGGGTTGCCTGGAGTTGGGCTACAAGATAGTGCGGTTTTGAGGGTAATGCAAGGTGATGACTCTGGGGGTTATCTGTGGATAAAATGTGGGTAATTGTGTTTGTCAGTAACCACTTATCCCATGGGCGAAGTAACCACTAGGGGTGACTTCCCTAATCGGCAAATATTTACCATATATACTTATTTTTTATATTGGTGGTTACTATATATAGCCCCTGGGTTTGAACTGGGGCACTAAATACACGATGCTAAAGCATTTAGATGAACTTCCGGTGGCAAATATATGTCACTTTTTTGTAACCCCGGGACGCTAGTGTAGTGCTTCAAGGTGATATTGACGGATATAGGTCAGTAGGCTTCGATCCGGCCTGACATCACCGTTGATTCGCAGAGCTAATGCATCTTTATCAGATTGAAAGAACACGGGTGTCTCGACAGGTGGGTCAAGCCACCTGCCAATGGCTGAAAAACAGGGAAACTGGATTGTGACCGACCGCTACAAAAGCAACGGCCTGCGCCACTTGATCAACGCCACCGGCTATTCATTAAGCGGGTTGGTGAGTGCCTTCCGCGATGAGACGGCCTTTCGTCACGAACTGATGGCGTTAGCCATTTTGCTGCCTCTGGCGTTGTGGTTCGACGTCAGCCCGGCGGAGCGTGCCATTATGGTCGCCACGCTGTTTGTGGTGCTGATTGTGGAGCTGATCAATTCGGCGATCGAGGCGGCGATTGACCGCATTGGTCTCGAGCGTCACGACCTCAGCGGGCGCGCCAAGGATATGGGATCGGCGGCAGTGTTCCTGGCGATGATGTTGGTGCCGGTCTGCTGGGGCTTGATTCTTTTGACATAGGCGGATTGTGAATGCTCACTTCACTGAAGGGGGAGGCAGGCAGAAGCCTGCCCCGATTTCCAATCGGCATCAGTTATTCAGCAACAGGAATTCCATTAACGCCTTTTGTGCGTGGAGGCGGTTTTCCGCTTCATCCCAGACCACCGAGTCCTCGCCATCGAGCATCTCGGCGCTGCACTCAAGGCCGCGATAGGCGGGCAGGCAGTGCATAAACAGGGCATCGCCCTGGGCGTGGGCCATCAGTTCGCGATTGACCTGGTAGCCGGTAAAGGATTGCTCCCGCACTTTCTTCTCCTCTTCCTGGCCCATTGAGGCCCAGGTATCGGTCACCACCAGGTGGGCGTCCTTAACCGCCTCAAGCGGATCGCGGGTAAGCCGCACCCGATCCCGGTTGTCGTCCAGTAACGCCTGGTTGGGTTCAAAACCCTCGGGACAGGCGATATTCAGTTGAAAGTCGAACTGGCGGGCGGCATTGATATAGGACTGGCACATATTGTTGCCATCGCCCACCCAGGCCACAGTCTTGCCGCTGATATCGCCGCGGTGCTCCACGAAGGTCTGGATGTCGGCCAGCAATTGGCAGGGATGGTAGTCATCGGTGAGCGCGTTGATTACCGGGACCTGGGAGTACTGGGCAAACCGCTCCACCTTGTCGTGCTCGAAGGTCCGGATCATAACGATATCGACCATCCGCGAAAGCACCCGTGCGGAGTCCTCAATGGGTTCTCCGCGTCCAAGTTGAGTGTCCCGGGGCGAGAGAAACAGGGCGCTGCCCCCGAGTTGTGCCATGCCGGCTTCAAAGGAGACGCGGGTGCGGGTGGATGATTTTTCAAAGATCATCCCCAGTACCTTGTTGTGAAAGGGGTCGCCCGCTTTGCCCTGGCGGTGCAGGACCTTGAGTTCGATGGCGCGATCAATGACGCCCTTGAGTTCTGCCGGGGTCAGGTCTTTCAGGGTTAAAAAGTGTCTCGGCATCGCAAATGTCTCTCTATTATCCTGCAATTGTCCTGTATTCGCCTGTTGGGCGGGGTGTGTTCCGTGGGGCGCTCAGTGGAGCGCCTTGATCAGGGCGCTGACCTTCTCCACCAGGGTATCGGCCTCGTCATCGCTTAATACAAAAGGCGGTAGCAGGCGCACCACCTTGCCGGCGGTGACATTGATCAACAGCCCTGCCTCGCGGGCCTGGTCCACCAGCTCTCCGCAGTCGTGATCCAGTTCGATACCGATCAGCAGACCCATGCCGCGGATCTCCGCTACATGTTCGCAGTCGGCCAGGGCGCTGCGGAAACCGGTCAACAGCCTGTCGCCCAGTGACTGGACCCTGTCCAGCAGTTGCTCCTGATCGAGGGTGTCGATCACCGCCAGGGCCGCCGCGCAGGCGAGGGGGTTTCCGCCAAAGGTGGAGCCGTGGTTGCCTGGTTGCAGTACATCCACCGCCCTGCCACTGACCAGGCAGGCGCCAATGGGCACACCGTTGCCCAGGCCTTTGGCGGTGGTCATCACATCCGGGGTAATGCCGTTGTGCTGAAAGGCAAAGTGGGTGCCGGTACGGCCGTTGCCAGTCTGGATCTCGTCCAGCATCAGCAGCCATTCATTGGCGTCGCAGAGATCGCGTAGCCGGTTCAGATAGTCGTTGGCGGGCATGTTGACGCCGCCTTCGCCCTGCACCGGTTCCACCAGTACGGCGACTATATTCGGGTGTGTTGCCGCAGCCGCCTTCACTGCGTCCAGGTCGTCGTAGTCGATATGCACGAAACCCTCCAGCAGCGGAGCGAAGCCGGCTTGCACCTTGGGGTTGCCGGTGGCGCTGAGGGTTGCCATGGTGCGGCCGTGGAAGCTCTGGTGGGTCACCAGTACAATGGGCTTGTCGATGCCCCTGTCGTTGCCGTACTTGCGCGCAATTTTGATGGCCGCTTCATTGGCCTCGGCACCGGAGTTTGAGAAAAAGACCTGTTCCATCCCCGCGATAGCGCACAGCTTCTCGCCCAGTTGTTGTTGGGGCGGAATATTGAACAGGTTGGAGACGTGCAGCAGGGTGCCCGCCTGTTCACTGATAGCCTTTGTGACGGCGGGATGGGCATGGCCCAGGCCGCAGACGGCGATGCCGCAGACGGCATCGAGATATTCGCGGCCGGCATCGTCCCATACGCGGCTGCCCTGGCCCTTGACCAGGGTGAGTGCTCTTTGCCCGTAGGTGTTCATTAACGCCGCCATTGTCCTATTCCTTATTACTGTCTCCGGGTTGCCGTCAGTGGACGTTTGCCTTCGTGACCGGAAAACCGAAATTAAAAACAAAAACAGGCAGCGAAGGCTGCCTGAGGACCGCACAGTCTATAAGCAAATGTCGGCTTTGGCAATTTCTGCCTGCCGCGGCCGGCGGCGTGATTTGGGCGGTGATCGGGGGATTAGCCGAATGGGATTGTCTGGGGTAGAATGCCACTCAATACTTGAGTGCCGCACTGGGTTATAGCCGCTGGTTATAGCCAGGTTCCGGGAGAGGGATTAGTGTTTCTGCCTGCACCGGGTTGAAAATGTGATTAGTGAATGAGGTAAGTCAGTCCAATGGACATCATGGATACTATTAAGCAACAAATTGAAGAGAATGTGGTGATCCTTTATATGAAAGGCTCTCCCAATGCCCCCCAGTGTGGTTTCTCAATGCGCACCTCCCAGGCGGTGATGGCTTGCGGCCAGCGTTTTGCCTATGTGGATGTGCTGTCCAATCCCGATATTCGCGCCAACCTGCCAAAGTACGCCAATTGGCCGACATTCCCTCAACTGTGGGTGAACGGCGAGCTGGTCGGCGGTTGCGATATCGTTACCGAAATGCATGAGAAGGGGGAATTGAAACCCCTGCTGGAAGATGCGGTGGCTTCCTCCTCCGAGGACGGTTAATTCCTCCCAGATTTCGCGATTCGCAGAAGACCCGGCCCAGGCCGGGTTTTTTTATGCCTGATCCCTTCACATAATTAAAATCTCTGTTGAGATAGCTAGTGCTATTGATAGTCATTATCATTTGCTTTATCATCGCCGCCACAGGATTCAAAGGCCCGATAACGGCCCCTATGACCATTAGAAGTGGAGAGTTCATCAAATGATTAAGAAATCCCTGTTGGCGGCGGCCATTGCCACGGCGTCCGTGTCTACTCAGGCAGTGCCAACCCTGGAAGAGATGTGGGAAGTGATCCAGCAACAGAAGGCTGAGATCGCGAACCTGAAAGCGCAGCTGAACAAGGCTGAGGATAAGATTGAGGAAACCGAAGTCAAGGTGGCCGCTACCGCGGATGCGGTCGAGCAGGGCGCAGTCGCGGGTTCCAAACAGTCAAAGGTAGCCCAGTGGGCTGAGAAGACCACGATTGGCGGCTACGGTGAACACCACTTCAACCACAAGGAAGACAGCAACGACCAGATTGATGCGCACCGCTACGTGTTCTACGTCGGTCACCAGTTTACCGACAATGTCCGTTTCTTCTCTGAGGTTGAGCTGGAGCACTCCATCGCCGCTGATGGCAAGCCAGGGGAAGTGGAGCTGGAGCAGGCCTATATCGAGTGGGACTACACTGACAACCACAGTGTACAGTTCGGCCAGTTCCTGGTGCCTGTGGGGATCCTGAATGAAACCCACGAGCCCGACACCTTCTACGGTACCGAGCGCAACAATGTCGAGAAAGAGGTGATTCCCGCGACCTGGTGGGAATCGGGGGTTATGTTGAAGGGTGAACTGGCCCCTGGCCTGACCTATAATGCCGCGCTTCACAGTGGCCTGGAAACCACCAACTTCCGGGTTCGCAGCGGTCGCCAGAAGAATGCCGAAGCCAATGCTGAAGATCTGGCGTTTACCGGTCGTTTGAAGTACACCGGTATTGCCGGCCTGGAACTGGCCGCCACGGTCCAGATGCAACAGGATATCACCCAGGGCAATTTGACCGATGACGCCGAAGCCACCCTCTGGTCTGCCCATGCCGTCTACAACAGCGATTCCTTTGGTTTTCGCGCACTGTGGGCCGAATGGGATATCGACGGCGATGATTTCGAAGCCGCTGATGCTGATACCCTGAGCGGTTGGTACGTTGAGCCCTCTTACAAGCTGTCAGAAGAATTGGGTGTCTTTGTTCGCTATAGTGAGTGGGAGCGCGGCGACAAGGTCGGTGTTGATTTTGAATCCTACGATTTTGGTGTGAACTACTGGCTTAACCCCCATGTGGTGCTGAAGGCCGATTACACCGACACTGTAGGCGATAGCGAAGGCGATGCCCTGAACCTGGGTGTGGGGTGGTCTTTCTAAGGGCTTTTCCTGTGGCCTGTGCACAAGCATAATGGCCACTTTTTATGCCTTGAATCCGAGGGATGCCATGCATCCCTTTTGAGTGTTTATATGAAGTGTCTGGTCACAGCCTTATTTCTATTGCTTCTGTCCGCGTCGGCTTGGAGCCAGAAGGGGGTGTTTTTATCGCTGGAGGCGTTTCAGCATAAAGCCTTCCCCGCCGGTGATGGCCGAATGCAAACCCTGTGGTTAACCCGCGGGTTGCGCGACCAGGCTGAAACCATCCTTAATCATTCGTTCGCGGGCCTGCGGGTACGCTATTGGACCAAGGGTGCGCGCACGGCCTGGATTTTCGACGAAATTGGTAAGGAGCTGCCCATCACCGTCGGCGTGGTGATCGAAAATAACCTGATTCAAACTATCTCAATCCTCGAGTTTCGGGAAAGCCGCGGCGGTGAAGTACGTTACCCCTTCTTCACAGAGCAATTTGAACAATTGGGATTGATCAAAACGCCCAGAAAATATGACCTCACCGGCAACATCGACGGGATTACTGGTGCCACCTTGTCTGTGCGCGCGGTGAAGAAAGTTGCGACGCTCGCGCTTTTGTTTCACCACCAAACGCCGGCGACCCAGATCAGTAAACTGGGAGGCGAAGCCGAACTGGTGGATCGTTGATGTCAAGAAGCAGACTTCGTCTCCTCTTTTGGCGTTGGCATCGCCGTTTGGGTATTGCCGCCGCTGTCTTTGTGTTACTGGTTTCCATCACCGGCATCCTGCTCAATCATACTTCCGCGCTGACGCTCTCCGAGAGGCCTGTCAAGCAGCCCTGGTTGCTGTCGCTTTACGGGATGAAACCCCCAAAGGTGGTGAGCTATGAAGCGGGGGGGCAATGGGTGTCCCATTTGGGAGGGGAGCACCTGTATCTCGATGATCAGGAGCTGGCCTATTGTATGGGAAGCTTGCAGGGGGCGGTGGCGCTGCCCGAATTTTCAGTGGCTGCCTGCGGCGATGAGCTGGTTTTGTTTACCTCAACCGGTGAAGTTATCGAGCGTATTGGGGCTGCCTATGGTATCCCGCGACCGATTAGCGCCCTGGTACTTTGCGCTGGTGAGCCCTGTCTGCTCAATGGCGATAAGTATTACCGCATCAATCTGGAACAACTGGATTGGCAGGTCTATGGCGGTGCTTCGATCGAGCAATTTAAACCGCAAACTCTCCCTGAGCCGCTGCAGCAGAAGCTTCTGAGCCGCTATTTCGGCGAGGCCATTACCTGGGAGAGGGTGCTGCTCGATCTGCACAGCGGCCACCTGCTGCAAATGGGGCCGTGGTTGATGGATGTTGTGGCGGTGATGCTGATTACATTGTCGTTGAGCGGTGTCACCATGTGGTACAGCGGCCAGCGCCGGCGGTCGCATTGACGCCAGCCGCAGAATCATCAATTCAATACGCGGTAACCTCGGCCGCGCAGGCAATTTCTGATCACTGTTCTTTTCTCCCGGGCGCTGGCTCCTACGCCTTTACTTGCTCCGAGGACAGCTCCCGCACCTGCCGAGCGCTGTGCCGTGTCGCTGTTGCCGACTGTGGCGCCAATTGCACCGCCTATCACCGCGCCACCGACTGTGTCTTTGGCTACCTTCTCACCCGTGTTAACCTGCTCCGCGAACTGGCTACATTCCGCCAGGTCGCGTTGGTAGGCGCTGGGGTCGACTCCCTTGGTGTCGACAATGATCCCGTGATTGTGGCTTCGGCCTGCGCAACCGGTGATACCGGTGATAAGGGCGGCTGATGCCAGAACCAGTAAAGGGTAACAATAACCGGCTCTCATAGGCTTGCCTCGCTATAGGTGATTGAGGTGGCAAATGTTAAAGGTGTACAGGGATGTAACGCACCAGCGGTTAAAAAGGTAGACAAGCCCAATACAATTGCACTGCCCGGCAGGAGCCCTGAGGACGCAATCACCGGTATAAATTTAATAAAAATGCATGAATTGTGGATTAAGACAATAAGTTTTGCTCACAGGTTTGTTATTTAGAGTTGTGTTTCAGGTTGGTTTTTCCTGGTGAGCTGTTCAACTAAATTGGGGGCGGGGTCAGGCGGTGGCAGTAGATCGCCTTGTCCGATGTCTCGTCGATGATCGACGTGTTATCTATGGAAATATCCGGGTATAAGATAGTTCGCACACTGGGCCAGGGAGGCATGGCCACGGTGTATTTGGCCATTCAGGAAAGTTTCGAGCGGGAGGTTGCGCTCAAGGTCATTTCGCCGGCGCTCTCGGCCGACTCCCGTTTCGGCGAGCGTTTTCTCAGCGAAGCACGCATCGTCAGTCGCCTGGTGCACCCCAATATTGTGACTGTGCACGATGTGGGCGTGGAAAACGGACAGCATTTCCTATCCATGGAATATGTCCCCGGCCATGATCTCAAGCAGCTTTACCACCAACTTTCACTCAAGCAGCGCTTGCGGGTCATTAAAGAGGTCGCCAGGGCCCTGGATTTTGCCGGCCGTAAAGGCTATGTCCATCGTGATGTCAAACCCGAGAACATTATGCTGCACGAGGAGGACTCCCGCGCAATCCTGATGGACTTTGGTATTGCACGTTCCGCGCAAGCCTGCTCGGGGATGACACAGACGGGCACGGCCATAGGCACTCCTCACTACATGAGCCCTGAGCAAGCCAGGGGCAAGGCGGTGGACGTGCGCTCCGACCTCTATAGCCTCGGGGTAGTGCTTTATCTGCTTTTGGAGGGGAGGGTGCCCTACGACGCGGATTCGGCGGTGGCTGTGGGCATCAAACACGTTTCCGCGCCAATTCCCACCTTGAAGAAGGGTCTTAGTCGTATTCAGCCGGTGATCGACAAGGTGCTGGCGAAAGATCCCGCGCAACGCTATCAATCCGGCGATGAGCTGATTACCGATCTCGAAGCCATCAGTGACGCCGAGCTGGAGCAAATGGAGGCCATTGTTACGGCGGTGGAAACGGAGCTGGTTCTCGATACCGACGAGGACGCGCCCACGGTAATTTCACCCCGCGTTAGCGAGACAGACCGTACTCGTGCATCGAAAGTAGAACCTCTTTCGGCGGGCTCCGGTATTCTGGTAACAACCGGGGAGCCGGAAGGGGATGGTGTCAGTGACGAAATTGCTACAGCGCATGAGTTCCTGGCGGTCAGTGAAGATGACCGTACTGAGCGATCCCTTCAAGTTGAGGGTGGCAGTTCCGCTCCGTGGCTACTGGGGCTGGCGGCGGCCATCTTTATTGGTCTTGGCCTGTTTTATTACCGGGGCTTATTGCCTCTCGATTTTCTGCCGCAGATCGAGTCACTGGGGGCGCAGGCTGGGGTGGCGGGTGCGAGGATATTGAATAGTCCCGACAGTGAAGGTGAGCAAAATGTCATCGATGATTCGCTGTCCTTAGTGAAGGAAACCGGGGATCAACCCCGGGAGGCCGTGAACGACAATTCGGTTGAAGAGGGTGATCAATGGCTGGCGCCGGTGCGGGAGCCCGAATCTGAGAGCGTAGAGCCCGAAGTGGATGGCACGGCAATGGCTGTCTTGCCGGAATCCCGAATCCAGCAGCTGCAAACAGAGCTGGAAAGCGATCCAGCGGCCGCGACGGCATTGGCGACAGCTTATCGTGACACACTGGCTCAGGAAGCGGACAACACTGAGGCGAAGGAGGGATTAAAAAACCTGCGGCTACAACTGACAGACGAGTTACGTCGAGCCCTGGAAACACGTGATTTCGTTGAGGCTCGCCATTACATGAATGTCGTGCAAACGGCATTTCCCCTAGCAGAGGCAGACCCCGACATCCAGAATCTGGCTGAAAAACTTTCCAGGGCCGAGACGATTCAAACAAAGCTGTCCCGGGCGCAAGAACTTCTGGAGAAGGACTCGCTCACGTCACCCGGCGGTGACAATGCACTGGAGAGCTTTCAGGAAGTGCTGAAGCTGGCACCAAAAAATGAAGAGGCTCATGAAGGGATTCGAAAAATTGTGAAGCGCTATGGCCGCCTTTCCCAAGCGCAATTGGAACGCGGTAATTTTCCCCAGGCGCTGGCTTTGGTGGAAAAGGGGCTTTTGATTGCACCGCAGGACAGACGCTTATTGACGTTACGAGGGCGCGTTAATAGGGCGAAAAAGCTGCAGGCGCAGGCGAAAGCGTTAATGGTACAGGCGCAAGCACTAATGGTAGCGGGAAAGTTAATCGGATCCGGCGAAGAAAATGCCCACACGGTTTTTCGTTCGGTATTGAGTCTGTCCAGTGAGCCCGTCAGTCTGCTGGCAACTTACCGCACCGAAGCCGAAGCGGGCATTGACGAAATAGAATCCCGATTGGATAGACAGCTGACCACCCTGATCGAATCGGGTGAACTGGTGGATGCGGAATCTTTGTTAAGCGCCGCTCGCGACCTTTATCCGGAGAGCGCCGCATTCCTGGCGCAGCAGGCAGGTCTGGAAGTGGCCAATCAGGCGGCGATTGAGGCCAGCCGACCAAAGGTGGAACAGATTCTGGTAAGCCACACGCCATTGAGCAGTATTGATGATCCACAAGCCTCGTCGCTCAAGGTTGATCGCACCATCCACATCGGTTTCCGCTACAGAAATTTCCAGGAAGACACCTCGGTGGTGCAGGCGGTGCTGTTTGACGGCGCTCGCAGTTTGCAGATTGCCCAAGTGCCGGTGATCGTTTCCGGTAAAGGTGGCATCAAGTTTTTCCATATAGATCGTCCGGTCGACGGTTTTGCTGACGGCGGTTACAACGTTGATTTGCTGTTGGGTGGGGAGCGATTGAATACAGCGACTTTTCAGGTGGATACCGGCGCTGGCTTATAACATTTCAAGTTGTCGCTGCGAATACCGATAACGCACAAGTAATCTGAAACAGTGAGGTAGTATTCACAATGAAATATAAAGTGGGACTGGCGATAATGGCAGCGGCGTTTTTGGGTGGTTGCCAATCCCCCGCCAACGTCAAACAGTTGCAAGACCAAAATCAAAGCCTGCAGTCTCAACTGCATTCGGCACAAACGGAAATTGCGCTATTGCGGCATACCGAGCAATCCTTGCGTAAAGATATTGACGAACTCAATCGTGTGATCGGCGTATTGGATACGGAGAAGAGTTCGCGGGTGGCGGAGTCGTCCAATCTGCGTGGCAGTGTTCGGACATTTGTGCAGGGGCAGATCGATCTGTTTAAGGACTTCCTGGTGGCCGGCAATTTGCTGGACTACGTGGGAGGAGAGCTGGTCGAGCGTCAACGGGTCGATAACAAACCGTTGATGCTGGTGGATCTGGATAACCCGATGCCCAAGAACGGTGTGCTCACAGGTTTGGGGGCACACTTCAGTCATCCTTCACAATTCTCGGTGAAAGTGTTGCGCCCGGTGGAGAATAAGCTGGTGGTTATCTGGGAAAGCGGACCTTTGGAGGCGAAGCAGCCGGGCATTAATCGCGTGAACTTTCCGGTGAGTATCGGCGTAGAGCAGGGTGATGTGATGGGTTATTACTTTCCCGCCGGGGGTGGTATCAGTTTCGATACCGGGACCGGGGATACACGGTATCTCAGCCAGGATGTGGGCTTGGGTGGCGTGATCCGGTTGTCATCTCTTCAGGGGGAGAGCAAGAGGCGGGCTTATTCGGTAGGTGTGTTCGGATTGTTGAATTAGTTTGTTCTCGGTTTGGTTGGTGGTGGGGTGAATTTCTGGCGGGTTTGATCGACCCCCTGGCACCCCTTGGCGGTCTAGTCGCAATCACCAAACCGATAAACAGAAAACGGTCCGCTACTGGCACCGGGTTACCTGTCAGGCGCTATGAAAGCCCGATCCCAAATGTGTTATCAAGTCTGATTAAACGCACCGTATCAGCTTCCAGCTCGCCTTACTCTGGACGTCCTGTCCACTGTGGCAGAGCGCCTCCATCACCTTAGGCCAGGAGCCCGGAAATCAATGAGTCAACAATCCCGTTAGGAGCTCATCTTGGACTGCAGGTAGTTCTGCAGGCCTACCTGCTTGATCAGGCTAATCTGTGTCTCCAGCCAATCCACATGTTCCTCCTCGGATTCGAGAATATCCTCAAGCAGTTCCCGGCTGATATAGTCTTTCACTGACTCACAATAGGCTATGCCTTCACGCAGGTCGGGAATGGCCTTCAACTCCAGCTGTAAGTCACAATTCAGCATCTCCTCGGTGTTTTCACCGATCATCAGTTTGCCCAGGTCCTGCAGGTTGGGAACGCCTTCCAAAAACAGGATGCGCTCCACCAGGGCATCGGCATGCTTCATCTCGTCGATGGATTCGTGGTATTCGTGCTCGGCCAGCTCTTTCAGGCCCCAATCCTTGTACATGCGCGAATGCAGAAAATATTGGTTGATGGCAACAAGCTCGTTGCCGAGGACTTTATTGAGAATCTCGATTACCTTGGGATCACCTTTCACCTTCTTTTCTCCTTGTTGGTTGCTTTTTGAGCCTTAGGTCGGCGGGAGGTGGCTAACAGGCGAGAGTGTGGGGATCAACAGCGCTGCTGTCAAGCGGGTTATTCTTCTAAGTTATTGATGTATAAGGAGAAATAAATAAGAGTAAGAGTGATTCTTACTGTCGTTTGCGTCGGGCAGCGATGGATTTGAATAAATTTTGCCCGACGGGGAGCGTTAATTGACAGCGTAAAACAGGGATTCGCCGGCTTCGTAGGACTCTTTCGACAGGGTTTCTTCGACGATCTCCTTGGTCAGTATGCCGCACTTGCCACACTGGCTCATCACGCCGAGTTTTTTGCGCACCTGGCGTAGCGTGGAGGCGCCACCGCAGACGGCGTCTTTGATCTGGGTATCAGTGATTCCCTTACAGAGGCAAACGTACATTGAGGTAAATCCAATCAAAATGCGCGAAAGATGGGCAAATACTAATTGTAATGAGAATTGTTGTCAATAATCCCTGGGAATTATTTGCATTTGCATTTGATGTGGGTCAAGGGTGTGGGTAACTGCTTATTTTTATTAAATTTATCGGTTTGGAGGCTTTGCAAATGGCTATGATTGCCATATAAAAAATCAATGGGACAGCCAAATAGAGATGTGTATGATAGTCCCCTGCTATCAAATTTATGGTTTTTCATTGATAAAGGCTTGCTTTAATTCTTGGAATTCCATGATGCGAAAGGTAGTCGCAAGGCGGTTGTTTGGGGTGCCAATAGCCGCCGGCAATCTTGTAAATTCTCTAAAACCGGGCGATGGTCGCTTGCTTGCGCCCTCGCACGGCTTTCTTTGAACAGTCCACTTAATGGAGATTTAAAATGGGCGTATTGGTAGGTAAACCGGCTCCTGATTTTACAGCAGCAGCCGTACTGGGCAGTGGCGAAATCGTTGATGGCTTCAATTTGTCTGAAACCATCAAAGGCAAGAAAGCGGTCGTTTTCTTCTACCCGCTGGACTTCACCTTCGTTTGTCCTTCAGAGCTGTTGGCTTTCGATCACCGTATTGAAGAGTTCCAAAAGCGTGGTGTTGAAGTAATTGGCGTGTCCATCGACTCCCAGTTTACCCACAATGCCTGGCGTAACACCCCGATCAACGAAGGTGGTATCGGCCCGGTCAAGTACACTTTGGTTGCCGATGTGAAGCATGAAATCTGTAAGGCTTACGACGTCGAGTTCGCCGAGGGCGGCGTCGCTTTCCGTGGTTCCTTCCTGATCGACGAAGAGGGCACTGTACGTCACCAGGTGGTTAACGATCTGCCGCTGGGCCGTAATGTGGATGAAATGCTGCGCATGGTCGATGCCCTGGCGTTCCATCAGGAGCACGGTGAAGTGTGCCCCGCCGGTTGGCAGGAGGGAGACAAGGGTATGACTGCCTCTCCGGACGGTGTTGCCACCTATCTGAGCGAGAATGCTGATAGGCTTTAGAGCGGCAAGCTTTAAGCGGCAAGCTGCAAGAAAAAAACCACGCCCAGGCGTGGTTTTTTTGTGCGGGTAATTTTGCTATTCGGGATAAAGTCACCGCTTACAGCTTACCTCTTACAGCTTACCTCTTACAGCTTACCTCTTACAGCTTACCTCTTACAGCTTACCTCTTACAGCTTACCTCTTGCAGCTTGCCGCTTGCAGCTTGCCGCTTGCAGCTTGCAGCTTACTGCTCCCCCCTACACCTCCCATCCCCCCAATTCCTTCCAGCGATTCACGATCAGGCAGAACAGGTCGGCGGTTTTTTCGGCATCATAGGCGGCCGAGTGGGCCTCGCTGTTGCTGAACTCGATCTCGGCCACCTGGCAGGCCTTGGCCAGCACTGTTTGCCCGAAGGCCAGGCCGGAGAGAGTGGCGGTATCGAAGCAGGAAAACGGGTGGAATGGATTGCGCTTGATGTCGCATCGGTTGGCGGCGGCGTTGAGAAAGCCCAGATCGAAATGCGCATTGTGGCCGACCATTACCGCCCGGGTGCAACCGTTGGCTTTGACAGCCCTGCGAACGGCGCGGAACAAGTCCGGAATCACCATATGCTCGGGTTCGGCCGGGCGCTCGGGGCTTTCGAGGTTAATGCCGGTAAAGTCGAGTGCAGACTGCTCGACATTGGCACCCTCGAAGGGGTCGACGTGGAAGTCGAAGGTCTCGTGTCGGTACAGCAGGCCATCGTCATCCATTCTCAGGATCACAGCGGCGATTTCCAGTAGCGCGTCGGTGGTGGCGTTAAAACCCCCGGTTTCCACGTCCACAACTACCGGTAAAAATCCGCGGAAGCGGTGGGCAAGCGGGGTTTTGTTTTCGGGGCTGGATTCTTCGGCCGGTGTCACGGGTGGTCCTTAATCATGGAGAGTCATGGAGTCAGCTGTTAGCGGGTTGTCAAAGGGGCGAGCTCTGTGGCTCGCCGACAGGTCAGACCTTTAATCGCCATTGTAACGTTTCTCCTGCTCGCAGGGGCACCAGTTGAGTGTCGCCTAAGGGCAGATTGTTCGGCACTGTCCAGTTCTCGCGGATCAGTGTAATGGTGTCAGTGTTGCGGGGCAGGCCGTAAAAGTCCGGGCCATAGTGGCTGGAGAAGGCTTCCAGTTTATCCAGTGCGCCGACCGCATCAAAGGCTTCGGCGTAGAGTTCGATCGCGGCGTAGGCAGTGTAGCAGCCAGCGCAGCCGCAGGCATTCTCCTTGGCGCTCTGGGCATGAGGGGCTGAATCGGTGCCGAGGAAAAACTTCGGGCTGCCACTGGTGGCGGCCTCGATCAATGCCTGCTGGTGAGTGTTGCGCTTGAGGATGGGCAGGCAGTAATAATGGGGTTTTATGCCGCCCACCAGCATATGGTTGCGGTTATACAGCAGGTGGTGGGCGGTGATGGTGGCGGCGATATTGGCGCCGGCCTCAGCCACAAACTGGGCGGCATCGCGGGTGGTGATATGTTCCAGCACCATTTTCAAGTTGGGGAAGTCCCGCGCCAGCTGGGCCAGGGTGCGGTCGATAAACACCTGCTCGCGGTCGAATATGTCAATTTCGGTATCTGTGACCTCGCCATGCAGCAAAAACAGCATGCCTTCGCGCTCCATGGCCTCCAGGGCAGGGTAGACTTTATTGATGTCGGTCACGCCGGAGGCGGAATTGGTGGTGGCGCCGGCCGGGTAGAGCTTGCAGGCAACAATGCCTGCGGCTCTGGCGCGGGCGATTTCCTCGGGGCTGGTGGTGTCAGTGAGGTAGAGCACCATCAGCGGTTCAAACCCGCTGTCAGCGGGGCGTTGCGCCAGGATGCGCTCCCTGTACGCCAAAGCCTGCTCAGTGTCGAGCACCGGCGGCACCAGATTGGGCATGATGATGGCGCGGCCAAAGACGCGGGCCGCGTCCGGGACCGTGTGGAGCAGCGCCCGCTGGTCTCGGAGGTGGATATGCCAGTCGTCGGGGCGGGTCAGGGAGAGTGTTTGGGGTTGCAGGTCACTCATGGGGGCTTAATCACCTTCGAATCTGGGTGGAGTGCTGATGCGTCAGGGGCGCCAAATTCGCCCCGGTTAAGGCCGGTGCCTTTCATCGGGCTGCATGCTATCGAAAATCCGGGTTAAAGCACAGAGCCCGGATGCCGATAAGTGACTATAACCTCGATTCAACCTGGTTCGGAAATAGACGGTCAGTACCCTTATGAAGTGTGTCAGTCAGCCTTTGCTTCGCCTGCTCGGGAGCGCGCTGCTCTGTGTGCAGGGAGTGGCTCAGGCTGTGACCTATGCCACTGCGCTTGAAGATGCCGATTGGCGGGCCGACGGGAATATTTTCGAGTGTCGCCTCAGTCACAAGATTCCCTATTACGGCGGTGCGGTATTCTCGCGCCGCGCCGGCGAATCGCCGCGTTTTTACCTGAAGGCGCACATCAGCCGCATGAAGACCGGCGAGGCCTCGCTGGTGGCCGAAAGTCCGCTATGGCGCCCGGCCGCCGGGGTCAGGCAGGAGTTGGGGATGGTGCCGGTCAAGCAGGGGCGCCAGCCGGTAAACCTGGGGCAGCCCTATTCCGAGCGCATGTTGTCGGCGCTCAGGCAGGGAATGCAGGTGGTGTTATCGCGCGAACCCTGGTATGAGGAAGACAGTTCAGTGCGGGTGGCCCTGGCGCCGGTGAATTTCCAGAAGCCCTACCGGAAGTATCTGGATTGCCTTATGGGCCTGCTGCCCGTGAATTTCGATCAAGTGTCGCATACAAAAATCTATTTTCCCTCGGGTGCAGAGGAGTTGCCCGCCAGGGAACGGCGCAAGCTCGACAATGTGGCGCTCTATATCAAGGCCGATCCAGCCGTGACCGGCTTCTACATCGATGGCCACAGCGACAGCAAAGGCAGTCGCGCCGACAACCTGAAACTCTCGAAAATGCGCGCCGAGATAGTAGCCCAGTATCTGATCAATCGCGGTATTGATGCCAGCCGTATCACCGTCCGCTGGCACGGGGAGCGCTATCCAGTGGCTACCAATCGCAGCCTCGAGGGACAAAACCTCAATCGCCGGGTGACTGTACGCCTGGAAAAAGGCGGCACCGCCCGCGCCAAGGACACGGAGGTGGTCAGGCAGCAGAAAGGTGTGCCGGGGCAGCAAGCAAGTTTGCCGGCGGGCACGGACGTGCCCGCTGTTGCCCGCAACCTTTGATCGGCCCATTCCTGGCATCTGACGCTTTTACCCTGCAAATCAATACCCTAGCCGCTTATATCCCTGCTTCCAGGCTGGGAATTTCAGCCATTTAGATATACAATTCGCGCCCCAAATTTTGTCTTGTTTGCCGGTGTTGCCGGGCAGGCGCTCATTTTACTCAGAGACGTACGGGAGATGCTTATGTCATCGGTTAAGAAAGTCGTGTTGGCCTACTCCGGTGGCCTGGACACCTCGGTAATTGTTAAGTGGTTGCAAGAGACATACAACTGCGAGGTGGTGACCTTTACCGCTGATATCGGCCAGGGTGAAGAGGTGGAACCGGCGCGTGCCAAGGCCCAGGCCCTGGGCGTCAAAGAGATCTATATCGACGATTTGCGCGAGGAATTTGCCCGCGACTTCGTGTTTCCCATGTTTCGCGCCAATGCCATCTACGAGGGTGAGTACCTGCTGGGTACCTCCATCGCGCGTCCGCTGATTGCCAAGCGCCTGATCGAAATCGCCAACGAAACCGGTGCAGATGCTATTTCCCACGGAGCTACTGGCAAGGGTAACGACCAGGTCCGCTTCGAGCTGGGCGCCTATGCCCTGAAGCCGGGCATCCAGGTAATCGCCCCCTGGCGTGAATGGGATCTGACCTCACGCGAAACCCTGGTGAAATACTGCGAAGAGCATAAAATTCCGGTGGACTTCGCCAGCAGCAAGAAAAAGTCCCCCTATTCCATGGATGCCAACCTGCTGCATATCTCCTACGAAGGCGGCAACCTGGAAGATCCCTGGTGGGAAGCCAATGATCCGGATATGTGGCGTTGGACCGTTGCGCCTGAAGACGCCCCGGATGTGCCCACCTATGTGGAATTAACGTTTGAGAAGGGCGATATCGTCGCTATCGACGGCAAACCCATGACGCCGGCGGCAGTGATGGAGCATCTGAACACGGTGGCCGGCGCCAACGGTGTTGGCCGTTTGGATATTGTCGAAAACCGCTATGTCGGCATGAAGTCCCGAGGTTGCTATGAAACGCCGGCCGGTACTGTAATGTTGAAGGCGCACCGTGCCATCGAATCCCTGACCCTGGACCGCGAGGCCGCGCACCTGAAGGATGAGCTGATGCCGAAGTACGCCAAACTGGTGTACAACGGCTACTGGTGGAGCCCCGAACGCAAGATGCTGCAGGCCGCGATCGACGAATCCCAGTCGACGGTGAATGGCGATGTACGGGTTAAACTATACAAGGGCGCTGTCAGTGTAGTGGGGCGTCGCTCGGCGGACAGCCTCTTCGACGAAAAAATTGCCACTTTTGAAGATGATGCCGGCGCTTATGACCAGAAGGACGCCGAAGGCTTTATCAAGTTGAATGCGCTGCGCTTGCGTATTGCCGCGAAAAAGGGACGTGACCTGTTGTAGGTCATAACACCTTCCGGTGTTGAGGGAAGGTGCGCTGTGATTGCGTTCCCGCCTGGGCTGCATGTCATCCTATTGACGTGAAGCCCAACGACTGTTTTCCACTAATCCCGACGTTTGAAAGGTGGCCTGGCTGTTGAGGACAGGCTATTGCGGGGTTAGTACCGCTTCAGATTGATGGAAAATGCTCCGTCAAAGGTAGGAGAAATCTCCGCCAAATGGGTAATGTGTAAATGAATCAAAGTGTTATTTGATCGGTATCAAGTGTCCGCTGGCTTCGATGTCTACAATGCCTGCGGGATTATGGCATTACCACCAACAGAATAACGACAATATAAAACGAGAAGTTTGAACAACTTTTAAACAATTAGGTAAATCCACTATGAGTAGTAACTTGGCAACCGCTGGCGAACAGCCGGCATACAACTACAAGGTTGTGCGCCAATTTGCCGTGATGACCGTCGTTTGGGGCGTGGTTGGAATGGCCGTTGGTGTTTTGATTGCAGCTCAGCTGGTATGGCCGCAGCTGAACGACATCTGGCAACCTTTCACTCACTTTGGCCGTCTGCGTCCGCTACACACCAACGCTGTGATCTTCGCCTTTGGTGGTTGCGCACTGTTTGCAACCTCCTACTACGTGGTGCAGCGCACCTGTCAGGCGACTCTGTTCGGAGGCTGGCTGATACCCTTTACTTTCTGGGGGTGGCAGTTGGTGATTCTGGGCGCGGCCCTGACCCTGCCTCTGGGGTTCACCAGCGCCAAGGAGTACGCGGAGCTGGAATGGCCAATCGACATCCTGATTACCCTTGTGTGGGTGTCTTACGCGATTGTCTTTTTCGGGACAATCATCAAGCGTAAGACCGACCATATCTATGTGGCGAACTGGTTCTACGGCGCCTTTATTGTGACCATTGCCACCCTGCATGTGGTCAACAATATGGAAGTGCCGGTAACCCTGTGGAAATCCTACTCCGCCTACTCTGGCGCCATGGATGCCATGGTGCAGTGGTGGTATGGCCACAATGCTGTGGGTTTCTTCCTGACGGCAGGTTTCCTGGGCATGATGTATTACTTCGTTCCCAAGCAGGCGGGCCGCCCGGTTTACTCCTACCAGTTGTCCATCGTTCACTTCTGGGCGCTGATCTCCCTGTACATCTGGGCCGGAGCCCACCACCTCCATTACTCTGCGCTGCCCGATTGGGCCCAGAGCCTGGGCATGGTGATGTCGCTGGTTCTGCTGGCTCCCAGCTGGGGCGGTATGATCAACGGTATCATGACCCTGTCCGGCGCCTGGCATAAGCTGCGCACCGACCCGACTCTGCGCTTCCTGGTGGTTTCCCTGTCTTTCTACGGCATGTCCACTTTCGAAGGCCCGATGATGTCCATCAAGACCGTAAACGCCTTGTCCCACAACACCGACTGGACTGTGGGTCACGTGCATTCCGGTGCGCTGGGCTGGGTTGCGATGATCTCTATCGGTGCGGTTTATCACCTGCTGCCGGTGCTGACCGGTCGCAAAGAGATGTTCAGTGTCAAACTGATCAACACGCACTTCTGGCTGGCGACTATCGGTACCGTGCTTTACATCGCCTCCATGTGGGTGAACGGCATTATGCAGGGCCTGATGTGGCGCGCCTTTAACGCTGACGGCACCTTGACCTACAGTTTCGTGGAAGCTGTAGAAGCGAGCTACCCCGGCTACTTTGTGCGTGTGCTCGGCGGCGCCTTCTTCCTGGTTGGTATGCTGTTGATGGCATACAACACCTATCGCACTCTGCAGGAATCTTCTAACGAAGAAGAGTCACCTGCTCAAGTGCAAGCGGCCTAAGGGGAGATTCAAGAAATGAAGAATCATGACATTGTAGAAAAGAACATCGGCCTGATGGTTGTGTTGGTCGTTATTGCGATCAGCTTCGGTGGCCTGGTTGAAATTGTCCCGCAGTTTTTCCTGTCGGAAACCACAGAGCCGATCAAGGGGCTCAAGCCTCTGAACGCGGTCCAGCTGGAAGGTCGCGATATCTATATCCGCGAAGGCTGTCACGTGTGTCATACCCAGATGGTGCGTCCGCTGCGTGCTGAAGTCGAGCGCTACGGCCACTATTCAGTCGCTGGCGAAACCGTGTACGAGCACCCCTTCCTGTGGGGTTCCAAGCGTACTGGACCTGACCTGGCACGCGTGGGTGGTCGCTACTCCGACACCTGGCACAAGGCTCACTTGTACAACCCGCGCAACGTAGTGCCTGAGTCAAATATGCCGGAATTCCCCTGGCTGTTCGACAACATTCTTGACGGTAAAAACACTGGCAAGAAGATGAATGCACTGCGTATGGTGGGCGTGCCCTACACCGACGACGACATCGCCGCTGCGGAAGCTGCGGTGAAGGGAACCACCGAGATGGATGCCCTGGTCGCCTACTTGCAGCAACTGGGTACCCTGTTGCAGCAGAAACGTTAAGAGCAGTTGCAGACGATGGAATGGGATATCAATACGCTGCGTAGCTTGTCGACGGTATTTGTGGCAATCGCTTTTGCCGGTGTCTGTTGGTGGGCATTTTCTCCGAAGCGCAGAAAACGCTTTAACGATGCCGCCAATTTACCCTTTGCCGACGATGCAGCGAAAAATGACCTGGGCAACACCGAATCCGGTGATGCCAACCCTGGCGAAAGCAATAGCCAGGATGAAAAAAGGCAGGATTAATTATGAGTACTTTTTGGAGCCTGTGGATTGCTGGACTCACCTTGATCAACCTGGCGTTGGTCACCTGGGTGTTGTTTGCCAATCGCAAAGTTGCTATCAGCGATGACCAGAGTCCGGACAACCAGACGACCGGTCACGCATACGACGGTATTGAAGAATACGACAACCCGCTGCCCAAGTGGTGGTTCCAGATGTTTGTGATCACCCTGGTGTTCACCGCAGTTTACCTGATCCTGTACCCGGGCCTGGGTAGCTATAAGGGACTGCTGGGCTGGACGTCCCACAACCAACTGGAGCGTGAACAGGAAAAGGCTGCTGCAAGCTATTCAGAGATCTTTGGCCGCTATGCTGCCATGCCGGTCGAAGAAGTGGCTCAGGAGCCAGCCGCCTTGAAAATGGGCACCCGCCTGTTTGCCAACAACTGCGCCGTGTGCCACGGTGCCGATGCCGGTGGAAACTACGGCTTTCCCGACTTGAGCGACAATGACTGGCTCTACGGCGGCACCCCTGAGAAAATCAAGGAGACCATCACTCACGGTCGCGCCGGCGCTATGCCAGCATGGGCTGATATCATCAAGGAAGAGGGTGTCGTGAACGTCTCCGAATATGTGCTGAGCCTGTCCGGACAGGACCATGACGCGGCAATGGCGACCAAGGGCAAGACAGTGTTCGATACCAACTGTGCGGCCTGTCACGGTCTTGACGGCAAGGGTAACCAGGCAATGGGAGCGCCCAACCTGACCGATGATGTCTGGCTGTACGAAGGCACTCGCGGGGGCATTCGTCACTCAGTACGCAACGGTCGTTCCAATGTGATGCCCGCGCAGGTGAACAAACTGCGTGAAGACAAGATTCACCTGTTGGCCGCGTACGTGTACAGCTTGTCTCAAGACTTTGAATAATCAGGCTGTACCTTAACGCCTGATGTTCATTGTCCGGTCCCTTCGTCCCTGGTGGCGCTCTACTTCAATAGCGCTTTAAAATAGGGGGCGAGGGGCCAGCTCTAATTTGCCTACCCGATAATAATAACCAGAAATTTGAGTGATGCTGAGGGTGAATACGGCTATATAGTAGCGTCTGGGATTTGTCCGGCGCGGGCCTTATAGTCCCGAATGGAAACTTACGACTGAGTGTTAGTTGTCAAGTGAGGTATAGCTTGTGAGTGAAAAAATTCCAGTCGCTCAGGTGGATGAGCCTAAAGCCGAGAATGGCTCAGGAACTGCCAAGAACTCGGGCGAAACGGCAGCGAGTGGTGATAACGAGTCAGCGGTAAAATTCCAGGAAGCCGCCAGTCACCTGGAGGAACACATTCGCTATCGAGTCCTCTACGAAGCGGAAAACAAAGTCTACACTCGCAAAATCAGCGGCTTTTACCAAAAACTGCGGCGCTACACCGGCCTGCCTTTGCTGCTTGGTTTCCTGTTGATGCCCTGGTTGATCATCGACAGTCGACCCGCCATGTTATTCGATCTGCCTGCGCGTAAATTCCACATTCTATGGATGACCTTCTGGCCCCAGGACGGCATGTTGCTGGCCTGGATGCTGATTATCGCCGCCTTTTCGCTGTTTACTGTGACGGTATTGGTGGGGCGTGTCTGGTGCGGGTTCACCTGTCCGCAAACCGTGTGGACCCATATGTTTATCTGGGCCGAGTACCTTTGTGAGGGCGACCGCAACAAGCGCATCAAACTCGATAAACAACCCTGGAATTATGAAAAGACCTGGCGCAAGGGCAGCAAGCACGCAATCTGGATTACCATCGCAGCGGTCACTGCGCTGACTTTTGTCGGATACTTTGTTCCCATTCGTGAATTGCTGCTGGATTTTGTTCCCCATCGGGATGTCGTTACCGGCTTTGTGACCTGGGATATCCACCCGGTCGCCGCCTTCTGGGTGTTCTTCTTTACCGCCGCCACCTACACCAATGCCGGCTTTATGCGCGAGCAGGTGTGTAAGTATATGTGTCCCTATGCACGCTTCCAGTCGGTGATGTACGATAGGGACACGCTCACCGTATCCTACGATGCCGCCCGTGGCGAAACCCGCGGCCCGCGCAAGCCCAAGGAAGACTATAAAGCGGCGGGTAAAGGCGACTGTATCGATTGCTCCTGGTGTGTTCAGGTTTGTCCGGTGGATATCGATATCCGCGATGGCATGCAGTACGAATGTATCGACTGTGGTTTGTGTATCGATGCCTGTAACGCGGTCATGGACAAGATGGGCTACGAGCGAGGCCTTATTCGTTTTACCACCCAGGATGCGCTCGAATCCGGTGAAACCCACGTATTTCGCGCCCGCCTCATCGGCTATAGTTTTGCCGTGTTGGCGATGATATCGGCGTTCGTTTATACGGTGCTGACAAGGGTGCCAGTGAGCGTGGATGTGATCCGCGATCGCGGCGCGCGTTTGTACAGGGTGAGCGGTGACACGGTGCAGAATGTGTACACGGTGAAGATCAACAATATGGATCGCCACCCGCACAAGTATGTGATTTCGGTTGAGGGCGATCACGCATACAAACTGCGCGGTTATCGCCCCATGACCCTGGAGGAGGGAGAAATCTTTACCATGCCGTTGCGGGTGTCGGTACCCAAGTCCGAGTTGACGGAATCCAAGAATGAAATCTATATCGATGTGAAGGCTGCGGACAACGACACTATCTCGGCGCGCCAGAAGACCAGCTTTATTGGTCCTGTGAAGAAATAACAGAATGCTCGCAACTTGCGGGCCTTAAATAGAAATTGAGCTTTATATAAAAGACATTTAATCCAATGGCAACCACCATGAATCAACAGCTCGATAATGGCCCCTGGTACAAACAGTTCTGGGCCTGGTTTATTCTCACGCCGTTGTTGATTGTGGTGGTGGCCTGCCTGTTCTTTGTCTCGATTGCTGTGTTCAACGCCGATGATGTGGTGATTGACAACTATTACAAGGAAGGGCGCATGATCAATCAGCGCTTCGAACAGGATGAAAAAGCCGCCGCGCTGAAATTGTCCGGCAAACTGGATTTTGATCTGCTCCTGGGGGAAGTGCTGCTGAGTATCCAGGGCGAGTCTGACTTTCCGGAAACTCTAACCCTGCTGCTCAATCACCCCACCAGCGCCGAGCGAGACTCCCAGGTGAGTCTGCACCGAATCGCCGCCGGTCGTTATCGCGGCGATTTGGAAAAACAACCGACACATCGCCGTTACTTGCGTCTGGTACCCGTCAGCGATGCCACCCAACAAAATGCCGCGGAATGGCGATTGACGGGCGAGATAGATTTCGCCGCGAGCGACAGCATCAGCTTTGGACAGCACTAACTCCGCCACAACTTTTTCCTCCGAACTCGCTGCGCAGGATTGTTATCACTGCGGCCTGCCCGTGCCCGTGGGCAGCGACTTTTTTGTGTCCATCGAAGGTCGGGACCGCGCAATGTGTTGCCCTGGTTGCCAGGCAGTGGCTACGGCCATTGTCGACGGTGGACTCGGCAATTTTTACCGTTACCGTGCTACCTCTGGCGTGGCAGAGGGTGGACTGCGTCCCGAATCCCAGACGGATACCAGGCGTTGGCAGGTTTTCGATCTCGACGAAGTGCAGGTGGATTTTGTGGTTCGCGAGACTGACGAGAGCGGGGCTGAACGACGCCAGGCACAGTTGCTGATAGAGGGAATTACCTGTGCTGCCTGTGTTTGGTTGATCGAGCATCACTTGGGAAAAATTCCGGGTGTTTTAGGCATCAAGGTCAATGCCAGCAGCCACCGCTGTAGCCTGCGTTGGGACCCGAGTCGACAAAATCTCAGTGTGCTGATGGGAGAGCTGGCCGCCATCGGTTATCTGCCGCAGCCAGCCACCGACGATCGCCAGCAGGAATTGTGGAAGCGGGAAAACCGCCAGGCTTTGATGCGTTTGGGTGTTGCCGGTTTTGGCATGATGCAAGTGGGCATGGTGGCCATCGCGCTCTACGCCGGTGGCCTGCAGGGGATCGCCCACAACTGGGAGCATTACCTGCGCTGGATCAGTTTACTGATTGCAACGCCGGTGGTGGGCTACAGTGCGCGGCCGTTTTTTAATGCCGCCTGGAGAAGCCTGCGCACGCGTCATCTGAGTATGGATGTGCCTGTGTCCATCGCTATCGCCGGCGCCTTCCTCGCCAGTTGCTGGGCCACGCTGTTCGGTGGCGGCGAGGTCTATTTTGACTCCGTATCCATGTTCACCTTCTTCCTGCTGTTAGGGCGTTATTTGGAAATGCGGGCACGCCACCACAACAGCGTGGCGACCGGCAACATGGCGCAACTGATGCCGCTGACCGCCCGCCGGTTGATCGTCGGTGATGGCGCCGAAAACGGGTCTGCGGGAGAGCAAGATGTACCCCTGAAAAGTCTGCAACCGGGTGATCGTGTGCTGGTCAAATCCGGCGAGACCCTGCCCTGTGACGGGATAGTGGTTGCAGGCCGGAGTGAGGTGGTGGAAGCCCTGTTGACAGGGGAGCCCCTCCCGGTCAGCAAAGCTGCTGGCGATCGGGTTGCCGCCGGTACGCTTAACAGCGACAGCGCCCTGACCGTGGAGGTGACGGCAGTAGGAGCGGCGACTCAACTGTCGGCCATCGAACGGCTGGTCAATCAGGCCGAGGCAGACAAACCCGGCCAGGTGGCCCTGGCTGACCGGATGGCGGGTTACTTTGTCGCAGCGGTATTGTTGATTGCGGTGGTGGTATTTACTCTCTGGAGCTGGTTGGAGCCATCGCGGGCGCTCTGGATCACCTTGTCGGTGTTGGTGGTGACCTGCCCCTGCGCGCTGTCCCTGGCCACCCCGGCGGCCCTGACTGCGGCCACCGCCAGTTTGCGCCGGGAGGGGCTGTTGGTCACCCGTGGCCATGTCATCGAGAGCTTGAATCGTGTAACCCGGGTGGTTTTCGATAAAACCGGTACCCTGACCCTGGGTGAAGTGCGATTGGAAGACACACGTCTGCTGGATCAAGCAGTGGATACCCGCTTCGCGCAGTCGGTGGCCAAAGCACTGGAGCAGGAATCGAATCACCCCATCGCCAACGCATTTGCGGCTTTGAACAATGTCGAGGTTGCCGAGATCAAAGCCGGTTCGTTGCGACAGGTTACCGCTGCGGGTGTTGAAGGTGTGGTCGTCGGTGGTGTTGGGGGTGAGATAACCTATCGCCTGGGTGCTCCAACCTTCGTATCAGCTATTTTTACCGAACCCGGGAGTGTGCCGATCATCGAGCCCGGTGATGGAAAACAGTGGCTGTTGTTGGGTTGTGAGCAGGGGCCAATAGCCTGGTTTGCGCTCTCTGACCAACTGCGTGACAGCGCCCGGCCACTGGTGGGCCGCCTGAAGAGCGCCGGTCTCGGTGTCGAGTTGTTGAGTGGCGACAAGTCGGCGGCGGTGGCTGCGCTGGCGACCGAGTTGGGAATCGATAACTATCGCGCGGGGGTAACCCCCGACGACAAACTGGCGCACATACGCCAACTGCAATCCGAGGGCGAGATTGTGTTGATGGTGGGGGATGGTATTAATGATGTGCCGGTTTTGTCCGGTGCGGATGTGTCGGTGGCCATGGCCTCGGCCACCGACCTGGCCCAAACCCGCGCCGACAGCGTGTTGCTGCACGGGGATCTGATGGTGATTGACAGGGCCATGGCTATCGCCCGTCGCGGTCGACGCATCATTCGCCAGAACCTGGGCTGGGCATTGGCGTATAATGGCCTGGCGCTGCCGCTGGCCGCACTTGGTTGGGTGCCACCCTACGCCGCCGCTATCGGCATGTCCGCCAGTTCATTAGTGGTCATTGCCAATGCGTTGCGCCTGAACAAATAAACCTTTCAAGTGAGTCGCTGGCGACTCTAGAGGGAATTACTGTGGAAAGTCTGTATCTCCTGATTCCGGTAGCCCTGGTTTTCGTGGTCATTGCCGTCAAAGTGCTCTTCTGGGCCGTCAACAGCGGTCAATACGATGACCTCGAGACCGAGGCCCATCGAATTCTCTTTGATGAGGATTTGCCCTCATCAGCGGGGAAAAACGCAGCGGAGGAAACACAGCAGAGTGCCCCTTCGGTGCAGAAAAATACGTTAAACGATGAAAATAAGGACTGTCAGTGACGGACTGGTTTGTATACGCCTCTGCACTGAGTTTGGGTTTTTTGGGGGGCGGCCACTGCGTTGGTATGTGCGGGGGCATTATGGGCGCTTTGACTTTCGCCATTCCTGACGAGGCCAGGGGCAAACGCTTTGCCCTGCTGGTGCACTATAACTTCGGTCGTATTGCCAGCTATAGCCTGATGGGGTTGTTGTTGGGACTGGCCACCGGTAAAGCCGCCGATGTTGGTGGTGCCTCCGGCCTGCAGTGGCTGCGCCTGTTTGCTGGTGGCCTGCTAATCGCCATGGGACTCTACCTGGCCGACTGGTGGCGTGGACTGACTTACCTGGAAAAACTGGGTGGCGGCCTGTGGAAAATACTGCAACCCCTGGGTAGATCATTGATGCCTGTGCGGGCATCCTGGCAGGCACTGTTACTCGGCGGTATCTGGGGTTGGCTGCCCTGCGGCCTGGTCTACTCCGCCCTTGCCTATGCCGCCAGCCAGGGCGACGCCTTGTCATCTGCGGGTGTGATGCTGGCCTTTGGTCTCGGTACCCTGCCGCTGGTGATGACCGGTGGTCTGTTTGCTGATCGGTTGAAATTTTTTATTCAAAAACGCGGTGTGCGCACTCTGTTTGCATTGTTGATAGTGGCCTTTGGAATTTGGACGTTGTGGGGCGGTTTGCAGCATGCGGGGCATGCCGATCACGCGGGGCATGGGACTACTGGGCAGGAGGGAGTGATAGGCGAGCCAATGGATCACAGTCATCATCACCATCAATAGGCGTCAGTAACAACCGGTTTTGCCCTGTCTCCGGAAACGAAAATAGTTTTTCGGCGTCCGGGTGGGTAATGCATGCATCAAGGCTGTGCGGAAGCCGCATTATCAGATTGAAAGACTCCCAGCATCCAATCTGTTCATTAGGTTTGACCTGCCCTGGGATTGGGCTTCATCGATAGCCGCATTCAGGGGCGAGTCCTCACAAAAAGCCCTGACATAGTGCCGGGCTGTTCAATGATGGACTATATGTCCAGCGGTAACGGACTCAGTGATCGTGCCCGCAACCCCCGGCGCCATGCACATGCCCATGTTGCAACTCTTCGTCCGTGGCATCACGCACGTCGGTCACTTCCACCTCAAAATGCAATTCCACACCGGCGAATGGATGATTGCCATCGACAGTAACGTTATCGCCGTCAATGCCGACCACTTCAATGACCTGTAATCCATGATCTGTCTGGGCGTGAAATTCCATACCCACTTCAATCGTATCGACGCCGCTGAACATTGAGCGAGGCAGTTCCTGGACCAATTGCGGGTCTTTTTCGCCATAGCCTTCCTTGGGGCTGACGGTGACCTTGAGTTTGTCGCCAACCGTTTTCCCTGCGAGTTCTTTTTCGAGACCGGGGACAATATTCTGCGCGCCGTGAAGATAAGACAGCGGGTCCTGCCCGTCGGAGGAATCGAGGACTTTGCCGTCACTGTCGGTCAAAGTATAGTGGATGCTTGCAACGCACTGGTCGGCGATATTCATAGTGTGGGCCTTTTGGGTGTGAGTGTAGTGGATGGCTGCGCCGGGACTAAAAGCCCCGCACTTGTTCCCCATCAATCTCGGCCTGAGCCAGATTGATTTCGTAATGCTTGCCGTCCTTCTCCTTCTGGCGCAGACGCACCAGCAGGTAATTCCAATCCTTGGCAAGCCATAAATAGGTTTCTCGTTTTTTCTTTGTGGCACGGGTGCGCTTGATCTTTATCGTGTTGAGCTGCCCAACCGGTGTGTCCAGCACCTCCTCACCCAGCAATTCAAAGGTGTAGGTCTTGAGGTGACCACCGTCGGCCACGGCATAGCTGAGCACCGGCACCTGATTGATCAGGTCGCTGCGAAGTTGCATCTGGTAACTGAGCTTGTCCAGGGCTTCGGGCGGGATATCCATTCCCCAAGGCTTGTTTTGCACGTTGTTGGTGACGCGTCCGTTTTTCCAGTCGAAGGTGAGAATAGCGTGGCGATCCCGCCCCAGGCCCCTGCGGTGGTATTCATAACTGCTGGGGACCAGGCGGGAGTCGCCGTTCCAGCCGAACTGGCTGAATTCCTCAATACTGGCAAACCAGGATTTGGCCCTGAAGCTAAGTTGCTGCTGGCCGTTGTCCAGGGTCCTCAGCTCGCGTACGGCGGTGATAGAAAAACCGCTCAGTTTGGTGGCGTAGGTGGCCTTGAAATCCTGGGGTTTTTCCGCCGCCTGCAAGCCGGCTGCTGCCAGCGCCAGCAGAAGACCCATACGGAATTGCTTGAGAATCCTTGCGACCATCGTTTCTCCGCTTTGGTTGTTCGGCTGTTTGATCAATTGTCGTAAAGCCCGTGACCAATAGGTCGTACTGAAGGCCATGCCGGAATGGTTCGATGAGCCTAACACTCTCAGTCTGAATGACAGGTTAACTGTTTAAGGATGCAACGGCCAGGCTACGCCTTTGTTGTGTCAATTAGATAACCGCTGGGGGGTAAAAGTTCGCCGTCCAGGCGGCTCTTGCCGTCGACCATTGCCAGACGCTTTTGCGCGAACCACTGTACCGCGAGGGGGTAAATTCGGTGTTCCTGCTCCTGCACCCGCTTGGCCAGGGTGTCGGCGTCATCAGCGGGCAGTATAGGCACCACCGCCTGGATCGCGGCTGGGCCGCCGTCCAGCTCGGCCGTGACAAAATGAACGGTAACACCGTGTTTGCTGTCGCCGGCGTCAATGGCTCGCTGGTGGGTGTGCAGCCCCTGGTATTTGGGGAGTAGCGAGGGGTGGATGTTAAGCATCCGCCCCAGGTAGTGATTGGTAAATTCAGGGGTAAGGATGCGCATAAAGCCCGCCAGCACCACCAGGTCTGGTTGGTGGGCGTCGATGGTCTGCATCAGTGCCTGGTCGAACCGTTCCCGGCTATCGAAAGTGGTGTGGTCTATCAGCTGGGCGGGAATGCCGGCATTTTCGGCCCGGGACAGCCCCATCACACCAGGACGGTTGCTGATCACCGAGACGATATTGATCGGCAGACTGCCGTCCTGTTGGCCATCGATCAGTGCCTGGAGGTTGGAGCCGCTGCCGGAAATCAGTACCACCACACGGGTAGCCGGTTTTGCTTCACCTATCATCGATTACAGGCCTTTCAGCACGACTTGTACTTCTCCCGCGATGGCGGGTTCGATACTGCCCACCACAAAGGCGTTTTCGCCAGCCTCCTGAAGGATGCGAAGGGCGTTATCTGCTTCGGTGGCAGGCACACAGATCACCATGCCTACACCGCAGTTAAACGTGCGGTACATTTCGCGGCCGTCGACATTGCCGCTTTGCTGCAGCCAGTCAAACACGGCGGGCATTTGCCAGCGGGTGGTGTCGATTACCGCTTTGGTGTTTTCCGGCAATACGCGGGGAATATTTTCCAGCAGCCCACCTCCGGTGATATGGGACATGGCATTGACCCGGGATTCCTTCAGCAGGCGCAGGAGGGATTTGACGTAGATACGGGTAGGGGCCAGCAGCGCCTGGCTCAGGGGCTGGCCGTCCAGCGCCTGGTTGAGGTCGGCGCCACTCACTTCGATAATCTTGCGCACCAGGGAGTACCCATTGGAGTGGGGGCCACTGGAGGCGAGGCCAATCAGGGTGTCGCCCGCCTGTACCCTACTGCCGTCGAGTATTTCGGACTTTTCCACCACACCCACGCAGAATCCCGCCAGGTCGTAATCCTCGCCTTCGTACATTCCGGGCATTTCCGCAGTCTCGCCGCCTACCAGGGCGCAGCCGGCTTGCTCGCAGCCGTCGCCGATACCAGCGACCACGTCGGCGGCCACGTCCACATTCAGTTTGCCAGTGGCGTAGTAATCGAGGAAAAACAGAGGTTCGGCACCGGCCACAATCAGATCGTTAACGCACATGGCCACCAGGTCGATGCCGATGGTGTCATGCTTGGCGAGGTCCATGGCCAGGCGCAATTTGGTGCCGACGCCGTCAGTGCCGGATACCAGCACCGGTTCCCTGTAACCCTTGGGCAGTTCACAGAGCGCGCCAAAGCCACCCAATCCGGCCATCACCTCGGGCCGACGGGTGCGCTTGGCTACACCTTTGATGCGGTCGACCAGGGCGTTGCCGGCATCGATGTCGACGCCCGCATCTTTGTAGCTGAGGGAGGGCTTGCTCGTCGAAGGAGGGGTGTTGTCGCTCATAGCAGTGATTGGTATCCAAAAAGGCCTGGTCGAATCGGGCGCGGGGCCATCGGGCCGGGCGTGGCTGAAAAGGCGCGTATTCTAGCAGTTTATGGCCTGAACTGCCCACTGTCGGATCGGCAAGTTTTGCGGCTTAGGTCCCTATGCAGTGTGGGTGGGCCTGTTACAATACCGCCTCGCCGTGATCGGGGTATCGGCTGTAGGAACGGTTGTTGAAATATAGGAAATATAGACTGTTGGGACAAAGCCAGTTGGGAATTATGAAACAAGAGTACGCTAAAGGGAAAGCCGGGGCTGGGGTAAAGTCTCCGGTGAAGGATGAATTCGGGATCGCCCGGAGACTGTGGATCGCTATTCAGCTACTCCTGTTGGGGCTGTTGGCTACCGACATGGCTGCTGCCGAACCGGTCAAGGGCCTGTACCGCGCAGAGGTGTTGGTGACCTCCCAAAGCCTGCGTGAGCGCAACCGGGCTTCCAGTGACGCGCTGGCGGAAGTGCTGGTGCGGGTTACGGGCATGCCCCAGGTATTGCAGCAACCGCCTGCCAAGTCGGCGATCAAACGCGCGCAGCGCTATGTGTCCGAGTTCAGTTACGAAACGACCGACGAGGTGCTGGAAAAGAATGGCAAGACCAAGGCCGCCATCCGCCTTGAGTTTCGTTTTTCGCCAGCCCTGATCGATAAGCTGCTGCGCGATGCGCGACTGCCCATCTGGCCGGCCAACCGACCCAGCCTGCTGGTGTGGCTGGTGGAGGACGACCTTCGGCTGGGGCGTCAGTTGGTGGGCGGCGAGGAGGTGCTGGCGAGCCTGCAACAGGCGGCAAAGCGGCGGGGGGTGCCCCTGGCCACGCCGCTACTGGATTTGCAGGACCGGGTCGCCCTAAAGCCTGACGACCTCTGGCAGTTGAATGAAGACAAGATTCGGGCCGCCTCTCGGCGTTACCGTGCCGACGGTATCCTGGTGGGGCGTTACACCCAGACCTCCGATGGCCGGTGGCGCGCCAACTGGCAGTTGCTGCTAAGACAGAATGCCAGTTTGTTCGAAAGCAGTGCCGATGCGGTCGAGGCCGTTATTGAGCGGGGTATCGATAGGGTAGCCGACTATCTGGCCGGACTTTACGCCATTGTGCCACGGGGCCAGGGCCCGGCTACTTTGGTGGTGCAGATCGACGGGGTCAGGGATTTCCGCCACTATATTGCCACTCTCAACTATTTCGATGGCCTGGCTATGGTGCGCGACGCGGCGCCGACTCATGTCAACGGCGAAACACTGGTTCTGCAGTTGCATACTGAAGGGGACCTGTCGCTGCTGTTGGAAACCCTGGCGCTGGATAAAAAGTTGCTGCCGGCCGAGAACGGTGGCAGTCTTAGCCTGCCAGGGAGCCGTTACAGTCCGCGCGGCAGCTTGGCCAATCCACTGCAATATCGCTGGGCAGCTGACAGCTAACCAGTAAGCCAGCTAACCAGAACGCCAAGCAGAAACAAGGTTAAGCAGAAACAAGGTTCAGTAGAAACCGCTGAATCAAAGCGATACTGTCTCCATAGTGTTTTATGAATAGTTCATCACCGCAACAGCTTTCGCTGGGCGTCTCCCTGAACGACGACGCCACCTTCGAAAATTACTATGTCGCCCCGGGTTCCAGCAATGCCCAGGTAGTGGCCTGTCTGCAGGCGCAACTCGCGCCGGGTGGCGAGCCGCTGGTCTTTGTGTGGGGTGATCCCGGTACTGGTCTGACGCACTTGCTACAGGCAGCCTGTCACAGCGCCCAGGACCTGGGGTTATCGATACAGTATTTACCTCTGCGGGATCTGATCGGCTTCGCTCCCGAGCATTTGCTTGATGGCCTGGAAGCCCTGGATTTAATCTGCCTTGATGGTCTGGATCTGGTTGCCGGCAATCCGGGCTGGGAGCAGGCGCTGTTTGGCTTTTTCAACCGTATGCGCGACAACGGCCGGCGGCTGTTGATCTCCGCCCACCAGGGCCCCCGCGAACTGCCCATCGCCCTGCCGGACTTGCAGTCGCGCTTGAACTGGGGCGTGACCTATCAGTTGCAGGAGCTGGACGACAGCGAGAAGCAGGCAGCCCTGCAATTGAGGGCCAAGGCCCGCGGGTTGGAACTCAGCGACGAAGTGGCGCAATTTATTCTGCACCGCGCGCCGCGGGACCTCAATGAGCTGTTCTGCTTCCTCAACCGGCTCGACGACGCCTCACTGGCTGAACAGCGCAAACTGACAATTCCCTTTGTCAAACAGGTGTTGGGGTTGTGATTTTTTTGAGCTGCAAGCTACAAGCTACAAGCGGCAAGTAAACTGCTTGCAGCTTGCAGCTTGCAGCTTGTAGCTTGTAGCTTGCAGCTTGCAGCTCAAATCAAATCCCCATACACACTTCACATAGCGTGTACACCCCGCGCGGGTCGTTCATTTTGTCCATCAGCGCAAAGGGTTGCACCAGTGGGGTCAGAGCCTTCCGCAGGGTGGCCGGGGCCAGCTTCTCCAGTACCGAGTTCTCAAACAGCGACTGTGGCATCCACTCGACCGCCTCGCTGGCCAGTTCCAGCAGCAGTTGTTCCTTGGGGGTGAGCTTTTTGCGGATAGTGTGCACATGGTAGCTGTCTAGCCCGGCGAGCTTGGCGGCCGAGGCGATAGCGTCCTCGAGGTTGCCGATGGCATCTACCAGTCCCAAATCCTTGGCGGTAGTACCGCTCCACACCCGCCCCTGGGCGACCTTGTGAATTTCACCGATTGAACTGCTGCGGGCTTCCGCTACCAGGGCTAAAAACTGCTGGTAGACAAATTCCACCCCCTGCTGTATTACCCGTTCGGCCTGGGGGGACAGGGGGCGATCCAGGCGCATGGCGCCGGCCAGTTCAGTGGTGCCGAGACCGTCGGTGTTGACCCCCATCTTGGCCAGCGAGCGCTCGAAAGTGGGAAAGGCGCCGAACACGCCTATGGAGCCGGTAATCGTGGTGGGGGTGGCCCAGACCTCATCTCCGGCAGTGGCAATCCAGTAGCCGCCGCTGGCGGCGACACTGCCCATGGAGATGACCACGGGCAAGCCTGATGCTCGGGTCGCCTGGATCTCCTGGCGAATAATTTCCGAAGCGAAGGCGCTGCCGCCACCGCTGTCGACCCGCAACACCAAAGCCTTGAGTGCTTTGTCCTTGCGGGCGTCACGCAGTATCTGCGCCAGGGTGTCGCCTCCGATAGTGCCCTCGGGTTGCTGGCCGTCGATGATCATGCCTTTGGCAACGATCAGTCCGATCTTGCCACCGTTGTGGCCGTTTTCCTTCTCCACATGGGGCAGGTAGTCCCAGTAGTCGAGTGCAGCATAGCTGTCTCCCTTGCGGTTCGGTCCCAGCTGTTGCTGCAGTGTGGTAAGGATCTGCTGGTGGCTGGCGAGCTGGTCCACCAGCCCCGCGGCCAGGGCCAGTTGGGCGCTGTTGCCGCCGGTGCTCACCAATTTGGTGTCCAGGTTATTGATATAGTCATTGATGGCGCCCGCTGGCAGCCGACGCTGGGATTCGACCCGATCGGTATAGACATTCCAAAGCTGGTTCAACCATTGGCTGTTGTGCTCGCGTGAGGCTGGGGACATATCGTTGCGGGTATAGGGTTCGACAAAGTCCTTGTAGTCTCCAACCCGAAACACATGGAAGTTGACGGCGAGCTTGTCGAGGGCGTCCTTGAAGTAGTTACGGTAGCTGCCGTAGCCTGTGAGCAGCACGGCGCCCATGGGGTGGATATAGATTTCGTCGGCGTAGCTGGCCAGGTAATACTGCTCCTGGCTGTAGGTATCGGCGATGGCGATTACGGGTTTGCCGCTGGCTTTAAAACGCTCCAGCGCCTGGCCGATTTCCTCAAGTTTACTGATGCCGCCTCCGACCAGATGATCCAGTTCCATGACCAGTGCGGTGATGCGTTCGTCTTTAGCGGCGGCGTTAATGGCCTTAACCAGGTCGCTGACCAGGGTTTCGATCTCTTCCGGGCGACTTTGCTCAAGCAGTTGGGTCAACGGGTCCACGTAGCTGCGCTGGTCCACCAGAAAACCGCTGGGGGACAGTCGCAGGGCGGTTTTACCGGTGAGTTTTTGCTCCTCTTCCGGCAACAGTGACAGCACAATTACTAACAGCAGGGCGAGAAACAGCAAATTAAGCAGCGATACTCGCAACCAGGTGATCAGCGCCCACAAGCCGCTGAACAGTTTTCTCAAGGAGGAGGGTTTTTCTTTGCTCATACTCTAATCCTTATTATTCCGGGGTTCCCTTGGTGCAATTTTGTCCATGATCCCGGGACGTCAGTTCGCCGCATCCGCTTGTGCAATCGGGTGGCGTTGCAGCCAGCGACTGGTCATCATAGCGCTGATAAAGAGGCAGACGGACAGCCCAAGCTGTGCAATATCCTTCCAGTTCACCAGCGGCGACATTACGTTCACCACCGCGTGGGTAAAATAGACCAGTACCACAAAGCATAGCCAACTGTAGGTTCGCCACCCGCGATCACTGGATGTTCGCAAGATTCCCGGTAGAAACATCAGTAGCGGCAGGCACTGCGCCAGCCACAAGCTAAAAGAACCGTCGTCGTCGGTCAGGTTATAGACGATAAACGACAGCAGCAGGGCGGTATAGCTGATCAGGCACAGGCTCAAGGCCCAGCGCAATTTGCCGGGCAGGCTTTCTGTTGCCGATGATTCTGTTGAAGTCATAGATTGCTCTTAATATCGTTTGGGCTCAATGGTCACCGAGCCGCTTCGCCAGCGTTGCCAGGCGCTTGCCAAGTGCCTGGCAGAGGTTGATCTCGTCATCGCTCAGGGGTGAGGGCTCGCCCAGGCCCGCTGTGTGAGAGGGGCCGTAGGGGGTGCCGCCGGTTTGGGTGCGCGACAATGCCTGTTCGCTGTAGGGCAGACCCGCCAACACCATACCCTGGTGAAACAGCGGGATCATCATCGACAGCAGGGTGCTTTCCTGGCCGCCGTGGAGGCTACCGGTGGACGTGAATACCGCAGCCGGTTTGTTGACCAGGTTGCCGTTGAGCCAGAGGTCGCCGGTGTTGTCCAGGAAATACTTGAGCGGAGCCGCCATATTGCCAAAGCGGGTGGGGCTGCCGAGGATCAGGGCACTGCAGTCTTTCAGGTCGTCGATCGTGCAGTAGAGGGCCCCTTCCGGGGGAATCTCCGGCTCGGTGGCCTCTGTGGTGGCAGACACCGTCGGTACCGTGCGCAGCCGAGCCTCCATGCCCTGCTGTTCCACTCCACGGGCGATTTGCAGGGCCATGTCGCGGGTGGCGCCAGTGCGGCTGTAGTAAAGAATCAGAACATAAGGGGTCATTGGCTAGATCAGCTCCAGCACATTTTCGGGTGGGCGGCCCAGTACAGCTTTGTCGCCCTTGACGACGATGGGTCGTTCAATCAACTTCGGGAATCGGGTCATGGCATCGATCAATGCCTCCTCGGACAAGCTTGGGTCCTTGAGGTTGTTTTCCTTGTAGGCATCTTCTCCTTTGCGCAGCAGGTCACGGGCGCTGATACCCAACTTGCCCAGCAGCTCCTTGAGGGTATTGGCAGAGGGCGGTGTCTCCAGGTAGAGCACAACCTCGGGCTCTATATCGTTGTTCTGCAACAGCTCCAGGGTCTGGCGGGATTTGGAACAGCGGGGATTGTGGTAGATGGTGACCATGGTGGGCTTTCCTGTCTCTGGTAATTGTCGGGTTCTGGCAAGTAACATGCAGATTGCTCCACGACCGTCGCCGGCCGCAGGGCCGTTGAAAGCGGTGGAGATAATTGGTTTGTCGCCTGTAATTGGTATAACTTATCCGATGGCGCTTATTGTAAACAGATAAGCCCCGCTCGCCCAAGGTTATTGGTTCTGTTGCCCCGGTATTTGCGCTGGGCCAGGAGCTTGGTATATACCATGGGACAGGACCGCCAGATTCAAGGACCAGGACGTTTTTATGATTGAGAAGCTCACGCAACTTCAGCACTTTTTGGGCTACGCCGTCGAGCAGTTCCAGCACAAGCGATGTCAGCAGAGCGCTGCGGCACTGACCTATATGACCCTTTTTGCCATCGTTCCCCTAATGACGGTGACCTATTCCATGTTCTCGGTCATTCCCGCGTTCCAGGGGCTGGGCGAGCAGTTGCAGGCGTTTATCTTTTCGCACTTTGTGCCGGATACCGGACAGGAGGTGCAGCAGTACCTGAGCAAATTTTCAACCCAGGCCCGAGAGCTGTCTGCTGTCGGTATCGCCATATTGGTAGTGACCGCTTACTTTATGCTCAAGAATATTGAGCGCGGCTTTAACACTATTTGGGGGCTGACAGAGGGTCGCAAGGGTATGTCAGGTTTTTTGCTCTACTGGGCGGTCCTCAGTCTGGGTCCGTTATTGCTGGGGCTGGGGCTGGTCATGAGTACTTACCTCCTGTCGCTGAGATTTTTGGTCAGCGAGTATGACAACCTGGGACTGGTGCCCGGGTTACTGGTGTTTTTCCCCTGGGTATTGAGCGGGGCAGCGTTCACCCTGTTGTTCGCCGCGGTGCCCAATTGTCGGGTCCCGCTCAGAGATGCCTTGATAGGCGGTTTGGTTACAGCCGTTTGTTTTGAGCTTTTTAAAGACCTGTTCGGTTTTATTGTCAGTCATACCAGTTTTAGTGCCATCTACGGTGCCTTTGCCTTCGCTCCCCTGTTTTTGTTATGGATCTATATTCTGTGGATGATTGTGCTTTGCGGAGCCGTGCTGGTGCGTGCACTGTCGTCATACCGGGGGGAGGACGTGGCTAACGACTACCCGGATCTGGTGGCGGCGCTGATACTTTTATGGCCGTTTCAACAGTGCCAGGCCAGTGGCGATGGGGTGGGTAGCGCGCAGTTGGCGGGGCTTGCCCTCAAGGCCGAACAGCGGGCTCGGATCTTCGACAGGCTGTTGCAGCACAAGGTTATAGCGGCAACCCAAAAGGGCGATTTTGTGCTCAGTCGAGATTTGCATCGCCTGACTCTGCTGGATCTGGCGCAGCTGTTGGAAGTGTACCCGCCGTTACCGGAGGGCGTGGGTAGCGGAACAACGCAGACGTGGTTGCCGACTGTCATCGGACGTTTGCGGGCGATTGAACAATGCGCCGGAGACACCTTGGACGTGCGGATCAGTGACCTGTTTGACCCCCAGGTTAAAAGCGAATTGGCGTCGGTGGCGGACATCGACGGACACCTGGGCGAACGTCAGGCCACGGATACGCCGGGAGGGGGTTAGGGTGTATCTGTTGAAGGGGGCTTTGAAGGGGGCTTTGAAGGGGTTGGTGCTGTGTTCGCTGCTGGGCTTGGTTGGCGGCTGTGTGCCGGGGGCGGATACCATGGATCTGGCGTCCGGAAAAACGCTCGATCGTAATGAGTTGCGGGGGAAGTGGGTGTTGATCAATTACTGGGCCGAGTGGTGTAAACCCTGCGTGACAGAAATTCCCGAATTCAATCGACTGACGCGACAGGGCGATCCCGATCTGCGGGTGCTGGGCGCGAATTACGATGGTGTCGAAGGGCAGGCCCTGCTCAAGCAGATCGCGCACATGCAGATCGCTTTCGATGTCTTTGCTTCGGATCCTGCCCCGCGCCTGGGTTTTGAACGACCCCGGGTGCTGCCCACCACCTATATTCTCGACCGCCAGGGGCGTGTGGCGCGTATTCTGTTGGGCCCGCAAACGCTCGAAGGGATCAATAGGGCACTGGCGGAATTGAGACGGGGCAATATCACCTTGAACGAGTACTAGTACGCCTTCAATGTGATCTTGTCGGATATAGGTAAGTAGGCTTCGATCCGGCCTGACATCGCCCTCGGTTCGCAGAGTTAATGCGTCATTATCGAATTGAAAGAACACCAGGCCAAAGGCCTGAAAGCTGCCTGCTCCAGAACACCGCGTTCAAATGGTTGACGTAATTGGTTACACTGCCCGCTCTCACGTTCAACGATAAAGGAATTGGCTGCATTCATGGGCATTCCTCTGCTGATTTGCGATGACTCCAAAATGGCCCGTAAGCAGGTGACCCGTTCACTGCCGGAGGGCTGGGATGTGGACATCTCCTATGCGACCAACGGCATTGAGGGGATAGAAGCAATTCGCGCAGGGAAGGGTGAAATGGTGTTCCTGGATTTGACCATGCCGGAGATGGATGGCTACCAGGTACTGGATGCGGTTAGGACGGAAGGCCACAAGAGTATCATTATTGTGATCTCAGGCGACATCCAGCCAGAAGCTCGGGATCGGGTGCTGAAACTGGGGGCGATGGACTTTATCAAGAAGCCGATCAACAGGAACAAGCTGAACGATGTGCTGCAAACTTACGGGTTGATCTGATTCTGTTCCTTACCTATGTTCTCCGATCAACCGTCTATAAATCCCGAACTGTCCAAACTGCCGCCTGCTTTTTTAAGTCGCCTGCGAGCTATTGTGCCCGCCGATCAGTGGGATTCGACCCTGGAGGGCTTTCAACGCCCGGTGCCCACCTGCTTTCGTGTCAACCGCCTCAAAGCCGGGGTCGGACCGGTTTTGCAGGAGTTGACAAGCCAGGGTATTGCCACCGAAGCGGTTCCCTGGCGTAAAGACAGCTTTGTGATTGCGGATGCGCAACGCAGCCTGTTGACCAATAGCGCCGCCTTTGTCGAAGGCCGTATTTATATTCAAAACCTGTCGAGTATTTTTGCAGCCCAGGCGCTCGACGCTCAACCGGGGGAGGAAATCCTGGACCTGGCGGCGGCCCCGGGTGGCAAGACACTGGTGTTGGCAGCAGCGATGGATAACCGCGGCCGCCTGGCTGCGGTGGAAGCTGTAAAGTCGCGCTTTTTCAGGCTCAAAAACAATGTCGAGGTGCACGGTGCTGGAGAGTTGGTGCAGTGTTATCTCAAGGATGGCCGGGAAGTTGGTTATAAAGTGCCCGAACGATTTGACCGGGTCCTGCTGGATGCGCCCTGTTCATCAGAGTCCCGTTTTAATACCGAAGATCCGCAGAGCTACAAATACTGGAGCGAGAAAAAGGTCAAGGAAATGCAGCGCAAGCAGAAAAAACTGCTGCGCTCGGCGCTGATGGCGTTAAAGCCCGGTGGTGTGATGGTCTATAGCACCTGTTCCTATTCTCCGGAAGAAAACGAAGTGGTGGTGGATCGGGAACTAAAGAGAATGGCAGGGCAGTTGCAGGTGCTATCCATTGAATTGCCTTTCGATAACTACCAGCCGGGTTTGGCGGCTTGGGGAAAGAAAGCGTTTGATCCGCAATTGGTCAACGCTGTGCGGATATTGCCGTCGGATACAATGGAAGGCTTTTTCCTGTGTGTGTTGAAAAAAGCCGATGCCTGAACAGGGTTGTGCCCGGTTTGTGCGCGGCATCCCGATCTTTACCTTAGTGGTATCGGTTTTTTGTTGCTATGATCATGATGCAGACGAGGCTTGGTAAAGCCCGCTAAAGATACCCATCAAGGAGATTATGGATTATGAAAACGACAATTTTGGCTGTCGCTGTAGTTGGAGTGGTGAGTCTGCCGGCAGTGGCGGAAAAACCCGAATGGACGGGCAAGGGCAAACCCGGCGCTGAACAAATGGAGCAACATCGCTCGGCAATGGAAGCCAAAGGCGAAATGGAGCACGAGTCGAAGGCTGAGAAGGAGCATCTCGAGAAAAAAGCCAAGACTATGAAGCAGGAAAAATCCGGTGAAGAATCCGGACTGGAAAAGCAAAAGATGAAAAAGGCCGAGCAGGAGCAGAAAGAGCTGGGCAAGGGTTCGGAGCAGGGACAGCAATCCCGTGAAAAGCGCAAGAAGTGGTGGAAATTCTGGGAGTAGGTGATTAGTTATAAGCGGCAAGCGGCAAGCTGTAAGCGGCAAGCGGCAAGCGGCAAGCCTCAAGTGGTCTAGCACTGATGACGCTTTTTTAACTGTTTTGTATTTCCCCCGGGGCTGTGTAATTTGGTCTTCAGTGAAGTTTGCATGCCGCTTACAGCTTGCCGCTTGCCGCTTA
>JBNKHG010000055.1:0-60187 GCA_050290225.1 Cellvibrionaceae bacterium | reverse complement strand
GGAATACATCCGCAATCAGGAACAGGAAGACATACGCAAGGATCAGTTGGAGCTTGGAGGCTGGTAGCGCCTTGGGCGCAATAAGAGCCCTTTGAGGGCGTAACCCAATAAGCTCCCGGCTATGCCGGGAGTCATTTAACTCAACCCGCTGGTCCGGGAAACCATAACCCAATTTTCAAACAGGACAGCTCTTGCGCGCCCGGATCGTCTTCACCACATCCAAAAACAGGTTATTCACCTCAACCACGTCAAACCCGGCCCTGCGCACATTGTCGACCGTAGCGCGGTTCATATCCGGTCCAATTTTTCGCGTCAGCGGCGTCATTAAATCCATCATCCATTTAAACGGGTAATAGCGACTGCCGGTATGTTCAAACATCAACAGGTCGCCACCCGGTTTTAACACTCTTTTTAACGACGCCAAGCCCTGCACCGGATTGGGTACCGAACAAAAGGTACAGGAGGTAACCACCTGATCAAATGTATTGTCGGCAAAGGTCAATGCGTGCACGTCCATCACCTCGGCCGTTAAATTGCCGTTGTAGGCCGCGACTCTCGGCTCGGCAACTTTCAACATGCCCGGGCTGATATCGATGGCGACAATATCCTTGCCTTCCGGAAAACACGGTATATCCAGGCCGGTACCCAGTGCCAGAAACAACACCCGCCCCTCCATACGCGAGAACAGTTCGCGCTTGAAGGGCTCCCAGCGTTTTTCCGCGCCCTTGCCCGCCATAAAATCAAAACTGGGCGCCAGCTTGTCCCACTTGGCCCGGGTAACATGGTCAACCATCGCTTTTCTCTCCCTGGAGACTCACCACACCCCGTAACTGATTGTTTATGATCCAGATACCCGTGATGGTGATAAAGCCGCAGACACCACCCATCAGAAAACCACTGAGTGCGTTCAGCGGTGTCATGGTCACCCACATTCCCACCACCATGCCACTGGTCATCCCCGTCAGCATCAGCGGTAACATGACTTCCATGGCACCGAATAACATGCTGAGCGGAATCCACAGCAAAAACGCGATTATCATGCCGACAATCATCATAATGACCATGGCTACCAGCATGCTGCCGCCTGTGCCTGTCAGCAGCCAACTGACCCAACCTATAACCGCGCCGACCACGGTATTACTGGCGAGATCACCCAGCACAAAATAGAGTCTTTGATCCATGCACTTCTCCTCCAGGGTGTTTATTTCGTGTATGAGTCTCAGTTTATGGTCCTTAGTTTATGAGGCAGGGGATTTCGGGTAAAGGAGCGCCATGTCCAGGTGGTGCGCTCGGGACAGTCATGACAGCGGTGATCGCGCCCATCGCCGATCATCGAAAACCCTCCCCAAATCTGCTAAAGTGCGCCTCCCCATTTTGCCCCATCGAGGACGCCCGCTTGTTTACCGATTTTCCACTGAATTCCCAGATCTTCAAGGCCTTGGAGAAGCTGGGCCTGGCACAACCGACGCCAGTGCAGCAGCAGACCATACCCCGGGCGTTGGCTCAAAAGGACCTGCTGGTGAGCGCCGAAACCGGCAGCGGCAAGACCCTGGCGTTTTTGCTGCCGATACTACAGCGCCTGATGGAGAATCCGGCACCCGATTCCGCCACCCGGGCGCTGATCCTGGTGCCAACCCGGGAGCTGGCGCGACAGGTATTCAAAAACGCCAAGGACCTGTCTGCATTTACCCGCGTGGAGGCAGGCATGATTATGGGCGGACAGGAGTTCAAGTATCAAAAGGCCCTGCTGCGGAAAAACCCCGAGATTGTTATCGCCACCCCCGGGCGCCTGGTAGAGCACTTGAGCCAAAACTCTGCCGATCTGTCCGACCTGGAAGTTCTCGTGTTGGATGAAGCGGACCGGATGCTGGATATGGGCCTCAGCGAGGATGTACTGAAAATTGCCAAGGCCTGCCGGCGGGAGCGCCAGACCCTGCTGTTTTCCGCCACGCTCACCCACAAAGGCGTGCTCAAGGTTGCCGAGCAGGTGCTGAACAACCCTGAAACGCTGACCCTGAGCACACCCCAGGACAAGCACGCCAATATCACCCAACAGGTAGTGCTGGCCGACGATCCCGCCCACAAGGAGCGCCTGACCAATTGGCTGCTGGCCAATGAGACCTACAGCAAGGCGCTGATCTTTACCAATACCAAGTTGCAGGCGGAAAAATTGCAGGGGCTGCTGAAATTCCACAACCACCCGGTCGGCCTTCTTCATGGCGATATGGACCAGGATGAGCGCAACCAGATTATGACCCAGTTGCGTCACGGTGCTATTGAAGTGCTGGTGGCCACGGATGTGGCTGCTCGCGGACTGGACATTCGCGGCATCGATCTGGTGATCAATTTCGATATGCCCCGCAACGGTAACGACTACATTCACCGTATCGGGCGCACTGGCCGTGCCGGTGAACAGGGTCTGGCGATTACCTTTGTTGCCGCGCCTGACTGGAACCTGATGACCAGCGTGGAGCACTACCTGCAACTGTCCTTCGAGCGCCGCAAGATCAAAAGTCTTGAAGCCCGCTTCAAAGGTCCGAAAAAAATAAAAACCTCGGGTAAAACCGCCGCCACCCAAAAACGCAAAGACAGTAAAAAAGATACCCGAAAAACCGGCAAAAAGGATGACGCCCCCAAAGTCAAAAAGCGCCTGCGGGACCAGAAAAATATCGGTAAACGCCGCAAGCCGACTGCCGCCGCGCAAGACGGAACATCAACGGCCAAGGCATCTCCTCGCAAATGGGGAAGCACGCCAAAGCTCGACGAAGGATGGGCGCCCATTAAAAAGAAGGTCAAAAAGCAACTGCCTTTGGACGATGAGGAATAGCGCCCTGCCCTCCTCCTCGCCCTGACGAAAACCCGTCACACCAAGGCCTAAGGAAGCCGTCACCGACGGGGTTTGGCCCTGGCGGTGGCCACGGCCACGAGGGGATCGTCGGGCCAGTAATGTTTGGGGTAGCGCCCTTTCATAGCCTTTTTCACATCGACATAACCGTTGCGCCAGAAGCTGGCCAGATCCTGGGTCACCTGCAGCGGGCGACGCGCCGGCGACAGCAGATGCACCATCAACGGCAATTGACCCCGGGCGATGCTGGGTGTGATTACACAGCCGAACATTTCCTGCAACCGTACCGCCAGCACCGGTGGCGATTGGGTGTAGTCGATAGCGATCCGCGATCCCGATGGCACCTGTATGCGCTGGGGCGCCAGCTCGTCCAGTTGCTGGGGCAAGGGCCAGGGTAACAGCCCGAGTAAAATGGCCGGCAGGTCCAGACGCTCGAAATCATTGATATGCTCGACGCCGTCCAAATAGGGGCCCAGCCAATCCTCGAGCGATGCCAGCAAAGCCTGGTCGGACAGATCGGGCCAGGGAGATTCATCAGAGGCCGTCGGCTTCAGGTCCAGCTCCCTGAGTAGTTGCACCCGCGCCCGCCATTGCCGAAGCTCTTCCGACCAGGGCAATATCGACAGCCCACGGTTGCGCACCAGTTCGATCAGTACGCCCCGTTTGGCTTCGGCGGATACCGACGGCAACGGCGAGCGGGACAATACCAGGGAACCAATACAGCGCCGCTCTTCGGCCACAAAACGTTCGCGGGTTTTCTCCCAGGTTACGCTTTCATCCACCTGCACCAGATCCGCCAGCTCCCTTTCGAACAGTGCGCTGTCGAGTCCGGCTGCCATAAAAATCCGGTCAACGTTGCTGCCTTCACGGCCGCCCAGATGGGCCGCCACCAACCAAGGGGATTGTTGCAACGCATCCCCCGGCCGCAAGCGTGCGCCGCGGCCGTTGCTCAAGCGATAGTCCTGGCTCTGCTCACCCCGCCGTAAGCCGATGCGGTCCGGGTAGGCGCAGGCTAGCAGGAAACCCAGCCAGCGGTCGTTATCCGCGGAGTCGGGTTTTTCTTTTTGCTTATCAGCCACCATGTTTTGACACAGTCGCTGGAATTGCTGACTCTGTTTGCGCAACCGCTGCACCATGGAGCGGGATGCGCCATGGGTTTGTCGCTCACCGCGCAATAACTCAAGACGCAATCCTATCTCGGCGGAATCCACTCGCAAGGGATCCCGCTCACTCAACAGCGTGGCCAAATCGCAGGCCAGCTGGCGCAGTCCGAAACGTTCCCCCAAGATTAACATATGCGCCAAACGGGGATGCGCGGGCAAATTCGCCATCGCTTCACCGTGGGCCGTTAGTTGCCACTGCGCGCCGCCGGGAGCGGAACGCTTTACCACGGCCCCCAAATGCACCAATAAATCCAGGGCCTGGCTATAGGGGGCGCTGGCCGGCGGATCCAGCCAATCCAGCTCCCGAGGGTCATCGACGCCCCAGCGTAGCAACTGCAGGGCGAGCGGCGCCAGATCCGCCTGTTGAATCTCCGGTGGTGTAAACGCTATCAACTGCGACTGCTGTGACTCTGACCAAAGCCGGTAACAACTGCCAGCTGCCAGGCGCCCGGCGCGCCCCATTCGCTGCACACTGGAGGCCCGCGACAAACGCCGGGTCGACAACCGCGTCATACCGGTTTTAGGATCAAAGGCGGGTGCCCGGCTGAGGCCGGCATCCACTACTACGGTAATGCCTTCGATGGTGAGGCTGCTTTCGGCAATGGCCGTCGCCAGCACGATTTTTCGTGTCCCCTCGGGCGCCGGCTCAATAGCCCGGTGTTGATCCACCAGGCTGAGGTCACCGTAGAGGGGTGCTACCATCACCCTCTCATCCCCTGCCCATCTCTCACTCCCGGCCAATCTCTCATCAAGAGCCTGCTGCACCTGGCGAATTTCCGCCTGCCCGGGCAGAAACACCAGCACACTGCCCTGCTCTTGCGCCAGCACCTGCTGTAGACAGCGCATCACCCTGGGCGCCACAGGATCACCGCTCTGCCAGGAGTTGCCATAATGTATGGTCACCGGAAACTGGCGCCCCTGGCTGCGTATGACCGGCGCCGGTTCTGCGGTATCACTCAATAGGTCAGCCACATTGGCGCCGTCCAGGGTGGCGGACATTACCAGCAACTTAAGGGGCTCGCTCCCATCGGCGGGATCGCGAAACAGGCGCCGTCCCTGCAATGCCAGGGCCAGGCCAAGGTCGGCATCGAGGCTGCGCTCGTGGAATTCGTCAAAAATCACCAGACCCACCCCGTCCAGGGAAGGATCGGTTTGCAGATAGCGGGTCAGAATTCCCTCTGTCACCACTTCGATCCGGGTCTGTTCACTGACCTTGTTTTCCAGGCGCACACGGTAGCCCACCGTCCGCCCCACCGGCTCCCCCAACAGTGTCGCCATGCGTTCGGCCGCGGCACGGGCGGCAAGTCGTCGGGGTTCCAGCATCAGAATGCGTTGATCCTTGAGCCAGGGCTGATCCAGCAATGCCATCGGCACCAAGGTGGTTTTACCGGCTCCGGGCGGTGCTTCCAACACCAGTTGATGGCATTCGCGGAGGGTCTGTTGCAAATCCGGGACAACAGTTTCGACAGGCAGGGATGGCATCGACATAGACTACAACAGAAAAAAGGAGGCCTGGGAGCCTCCTTTGACGAACAGGTTTCAGTAATGGGATCAGTTAAACACGATCACGTCCACTTCCAGTGCCGCGATCACGCGAGCGGCGGTATTACCACGACGGGTCTGGGTCTTCCCGGTCTGGCCCAGGGTGCCCATCACCACCAGGTCTGCTTCGATTTCTTCCGCCACGGCGGAGACCACCTCATCGGTATAACCGGGCTTGACGTGAATACGCTCCGCCGGCAAACCGGTTTCGTTGGCCAGTTTGCCGCGATCCGGATAGAGCATCGAATCCAGGTAGGCGTTGACCACATGGAATTCTGCGCCGTAGTTGTCGGCCGTGGTTTTGCCCTGGTTGAGAATCTTCTGGTTCAACGCTTTCTGGTCGTCGCGGGTGGCCTGGAAGTTAACGGCGGCAAGCACAATCTTGCGTTGCGCCTTGGCGCCGGGACGCACCAGAATGACCGGGCAGTGGGCGGTTTTCAACAGTTCCCACTTGGCTTCGGAGAACGTAAAGCGACGACGGTTGGTTTTGCGGTGCACCGGCAGCAGAATAAAGTCGGCACTGAAACGCTTGGCTGACTGGAGAATGGACGCCTGCCATTCATTGGACCAGGACATCTCAACCTCGAAATCGAGGTTTGCTTTTTTGATGGGGCCCGAGATCTGCTCATCAAACCAGTACTGGTCACGGAACAGCGCATCATTGGTAGAGCGCATATCGACAGCCTCGTTGTCCACGCCCACAAACACATAGAGACGCGCCTTGGGGCTGCGCAGACCGGCGGTAATAATCGCCCGCTCTAACGCGACATGCTTTTCATCACTGGGGTCGACAACGACAAAAATCCGCTCTTGTTCGCTCATTGGGTGCTCCTTACTGCAATTAAAAGTCCACGAATTTAAAAAAGTCAGCGTTTATGGATGAACAAACCCACCATACGCCAGCTGACAGCACAGGTAAATAGCCTGTGCGCAAAGTTGGGTCACAACATCATCCACACCGGAATCGTCCTGCTCACGCCGCCTTGCGTTGTTTTTTAATCAGGTCGTAGGCGGCCTGAATTTCCTGGGAGCGCTCGGTTGCCATTTTCAACATATCCTCCGGGACACCTTCGCCCATCAGCTTGTCCGGGTGGTATTCGCTCATCAGGCGCCGGTAGGCCCGTTTGATTTCTTTGTCGTTGGCACCGGCCGATACGCCCAGAGCCTGGTAGGCCGCATCCATATCACGGGCGCTGGCGTTGGCGCGACCGCCACCCCATTGCTGGCGGGAAAAATGTTCCTGCCCGCGAATCATGGACATTATCTGATCGAAGGCCGCTTCCGGGAAGCCCAGACGCTCGGCAACCCGGCGCAGCAGCTTTTCCTCAGTCGCATGCAGGCTCCCATCGGCCAGGGCCACTCCGATCATGTAGACCAGTACCATCTGCCGCAGATTGCCCTGCCTCCCACAGACATCGATAAATTCATCCAGGCAAGTATCGGCAGAGAAATTGGCACTGGCACCGGTTTTAAACAGGGTGATGGCCTCGCGGCGGTGTTCGGGGGTCAGCCCCATTTGCCCCATAAAGTGTTCGGTGTGGGCGACTTCCTCTTCGGATACCCGTCCGTCGGCCTTGGCCAGGTGCCCCATCAGGGAAAACACGGTTTTGAAAAACACCGTTTGCATTTTCTCCAGCTCTTCGGCACTGGGTCCGAAGCCGAATCCGCGAAAGCCGCCGGCGCCAACGGAGCCCAGGGAATCCGCCCCCCGCAGGCCGCGATCAAAAATTCCGCCAACCAGAAAACCCAGTATGCCCCCCAAAATGCCCAGCGAAATATAGCCCAAGACAGTTCCGATAATTCGTCCAATCCACATAGTTTTACCTTAATCTGTTACCGGCTAGCGCCCCTGTTGCCTTAGCAGCGACTTGATTTCATCCAACTGCCGCTGCAAGTCCTGCAGCGTCGGTTCACCCGCTGCCTGCGCTACTTTTTCGCGCTCCCGCAGGTGCTCCTCCTCGAGCACATTCACCACGATCCCGATCACCATATTGAGGAAAGCGAAAGCGGTAAAGAAAATAAACGTCAGGTAGTAAATCCAGCTTAATGGGTATTCCGCCATGGTTTCATACATAACATCCGTCCAGTCCTCAAAGGTCATCACCCGGAAAAGGGTCAGCAGGCTGACGGAGATATCGTCCCACAGCACGGGGTTGATGCTGGCGAAAAAGGTACTGCCGATCGCTGCGTAGATATAGAAAATAATAAACATCAGCAGCATCACGTAACCCAGTTGCGGCAAGGCCTTCACCAGGGAATTCAGCAGCATGCGTAACTCGGGAATAATCGACACCATACGCAACACCCGGAAGATTCGCACCAGGCGTCCGACCAGGGCCATCTCGCTGTTTTCGATGGGTACCAGGCTTACGATCACAATCAGGGTGTCGAAAATATTCCAGGGTATTGTAAAAAACTGCCGTTTATTCTCCTCGCCGAGATAGCGAATGGTGATTTCCAGCAGAAAGACCAGCGTAATCAGCCAATCGAGTACCACCACCAATTGCAGCATCGACGCGGGAATTTCATAGGTTTTAATACCGATAACCAGGGCGGAAAAGATAATCACCCCGATCACAAACAGCTCAAAGGCCTTATTCGAGCGCAGGTGATAGAAAGCGCGTTGAAGGTCTTGGTTTACCATTTGAATTAACTGCCTATAGTTCTCTTTGATAAGTTTAACCGGCGAACTCCGCCATAAAATCGAGACCCGCCTGATGGCGAATCGTTCGGCGGTGATTCTCCCACAATTCCTGAATCCGTTCGCGATTGCACTGCTGGCGGTCCACCAATACCCGCGTATTCAGTTCACCCACCTTCCCGGCAATGGGGCATTTGGTAAAGACAAACTGATTGCTGATAAGATCCATAAAGGGGCCCGATTTGCTGGTGGGCATAATAAACAGTAATTGTAATCCCAGGCTTTCCGTCAAATAGTTGATCACTTCCTTGGAGCGGTGTTCATCCATTTTCGAGAATGCCTCGTCCACCAGCACCATGCGCAGGTGACTCTTGCCCTCGTTAAAGCGGAAGGCCGAGGTAATGGCGGCGCTGCGGATAATATAGGCCGGCGTTTCCAACTGACCGCCAGAGCCGGTACCGTATTGGCTCAGGGCAATGGGCGCCTTGCCCTCGGGCTCCTTGAAAATTTCATAGCTGCGATAGTTACGGTAATCCGCCACCCGCTCCAGTTCCCGCAGCGATTTATGCTCGTCCTCATCCAGCAACATGCTCATCAGGTGATCGCGCACCTGGTTGCCTTTTTTGCTGAACTTGAGCTCAAACAGGGTTACCCCGTCACCGAGACTGGGGTTGTCGATGACTTCTTTGAAGAATTGCCAATACTCCTTGTACTCGGGCACCCACTCCCAGTCGAAGCGGAAACTCTCGCGGTCGGCGCCGAAGCGGTGGTGTTGCAATTCCGCGTTGAGATCCTCCAGTGTTTTCTTGCCGTCATTGATGGCCTGGTAAATAGAGTGGCAGAGGTTAGTGACAAAGGTGTTATTGAAACTGAGCTTCAGCTCTTCCAGCTTTTCATGTTTGGCGGCGAGGATATTGTTTTTCAAGCGGTTGTGAATCTTGTCCAGTTGCCGCTGGGCACCGCAGATATCCCGGAAAAAAACGGCGTTGTGTTCCTGGGAGAAATCCGGCTCGAAGCTTAAGGTATCTGCCGGACGACACTGCTGGTTGTGCGCCATCACCGCGCGCACCAGACCATGGGCACAACTGTTGAGTTCCGCCGAGACCGACTCGCACTGGTTGCTGATCACGGTAAGATTGGCGTTGGCGGCCTCCTTGTCGGCCTGGCTCAATTGCTGCTCCAGGTCGAAATCCGACCATTCGCTCGCCACCTGCCGCAGGGCCTGTTCGGCCCGCTCCACACGATCCTGGATACTGTCCTGCTGGTCCGCCAGTTCAGCACAGTGGCGGTCGATTTGCTTGAGTTTAGTCTCCAGCTTGCCGGACTGCTTTTGCAGTTCGCCCAGCAATCGGTCCTGTTCCTCTTCCTGCTGGCGCAGCCCGGCAAGTTGCTCATCCATGCGCGTAAAATCACTGACGTCCAGCTGCTCGATAGCGGTTTCGGCGGAACGCAACTGGCGATGCAAGCTGAGCATTTCCTGCAGAATATCGGCCAGGCGCAGGGGCACGGTACCGTCCACCGATGCCAGCAGACCGGATACTTCCTTGCTGCGATCGCTGGCCGCCTGCCAGTCCCGGGTCAGCTCCGCCAGCTCGCGCTGTTTGGCTTCCAGGGCGCGCTCCCTCGCGCCCTGCCCGAATACCAGCTCAGCGTCCGATAGATCACAGCGAAACAGCGCGTAATTGCCGGACCCCATACAGTCGCGGGTCAATCCCCGGCGAGTGTGCCGCAACGCCTCGGCATCGGCCACCTGTTCCACATTGCCGTAACTGGCAGTGATATAGTAGCGCGCAGTGGCGTGGTGAAATTCCATGACATTGACAATCGAGTGTTTGGCAACACTGATTTTCTCGGCATCGCGGCGGGCCTTTTCACCCTGGATCACCCGCGCGCGGTTATCCCTGCCCGGCAGCGAACGGACGATGCGAATCGCCTCGGCCTCATATTCCGGTTCCACGATAATGCCAAATCGGGCGCCGCCGATATAACCCTCGATGGCCGATTGCCAGGCGCCGTCATTGACCTCCACATAATCACAGAGCACGCGCGCATCCGCCTGCGGGCATTGTTTGGAAATGGCTTCCAGGGCTGCGCGAACAAAGGCGGGATAATGGGTCTGGCGCCCCTGCAGGGCTTCGATCTCCAGTTGTTTGCGCTCCGTATTGCGCTGCAAATTGGCCAGATCCTGCTCCCGTTTGCTGGCCTCATGGGCCAGTTGATCGCGCAGGCTGCCCCGGCGGTCTTTATAGTGGCTGTGTATCTCCTTGTTGTGCAACAAATCGACCCAATGGTTGTGGCTGCGTTGCACCTCCATGGCAGCGTCGAGATTGTTCTCCAACGGTGCTATATCCACCCAGTCGCGTCCGAGGAGACTGTGCAGATCGATTGACGCCTTGTCCCGGGTTTGACTCAGTTGTTGTGCGGCCTTCTTCAATCGCTTGTCGGCCAGGACCGGCAGACTCAGGCTGAGCGAGGTTTTGTGCAATGCATACAGCAAACGCTCGGCGGCTTCCGTGTTGCGTTGGCGAATCTGCTCCTGGGCCAGCAGGGGCTCCGCCAGGGCGTGCAATTGGTCGTGGCTCTGCTTGATGCGGGTTTCCAGTTCATCCTTGTCTCTCAACGCGGGAATTCCCAGGCGTTGCGCTTCCAACTGGCGGCCCTCGTCCCGCAGCTCCCTGCGACGGGTCTCAGCCAACTCGCGCTCACTGCCGTTGGCTTCAATCGCCTCGCGCAGTTGCTGCTGTTCCCGCTTGGTTTCCAGGTAGCGGTTCTGCTCGAGCAAAAACCGACACTGGGCCTCGGTATACTGCAGCACATTGTATTCAAGCCATTGATTGATATATCGCTTCGCCAGACCGTCGGCATGACTCAGCAGGCCGATGGAATCACGCAACGTGCGAGCCTCGGCTTCCATGCCATGGATGGTTTTCAGCAGGCTGGCCACATTCCGAATCGCCTCGCCCAGATCCTTGGGTTCGAGGATTTCACCGGCGACAAAATCGTTGATGCTCCTGACCGGCTTGTAGGCCATGAAGCGGGAGAAAGCACGAGCGGCGTTCATGGCCTCGCGCTCGGAGACGGCATCTTTCTTACCACGCAGAATACCGTAGAAACGACACAGGTAGGCTTTTTTCTTGTCGTATTTCTCCACTGCCTGGGGGCCAAACTCCTTGCGCAGCAGATTGTGTAAATCCTTTAACGGCGTGACATAGCGGCCAGCGATATCCTCGCGCACAAAGTGGGACAGGCCCAGCATCTCCCCGGGGACGATAAAAAACTGCAACTCGTCCAGACGTGCCAGACGCTGGTTGCTGGCGCTATCCAGATGGGCGCGCATACCGATAACCGCCGTAAAGGGTTCGGCGTCCTCCCCCTTGGTGGGGTGAAACACCGCGGCCAGGTAGCCGTCGCAATCGAAAGGACGCGCGTAGGAGCCGTCGTCACAGCCCAGCACATAGGATGCCAGGGTGCGCACCTGCTTGCCACGACCGCGCTGACTGGCCTCATCCTGCCCCGGGTTATAGTGAAACAGATTGTCGTGGGCGGCGGTCATCACCGTTTGAATGGCGTCGGCGGCCGTGGTCTTGCCCGAGCCATTACCGCCCGAAAACAGGGAGATAGGGCCGAACTCAAATTCCAGTTGGGGGATATTGCCCCAATTGACGTAGATAAACTTCTTTAAAAACATGTTTTTCTGACCGCCTTAATCCGCAAACATCGAAGATCCATCGGTGGTTTCTTCGCTGTGTTGTTCAATGTCTTCAGTCTCGACAGTCTCCAGCTCCGGTTCCCCGCGTAAGCCTTCCAGCACTTCATCGGAAACGAAACTGACAATGAGAGGCCGAATACGTAACCAGGCGTCATCCTGCTCCAGGACTTCGTCACTGCCGTAATCGATCAGACGCAACTGGCGCAGGCGGCGGAAACAGCTTCGACGCTCGGTAACGCTTTCGGGCAGTTGTCGACGCAGGAGATTTTTCAAGGCGATGGCCAATGCTTCAAAGGACAGGCGCACACAGCCCTGCTCATCCACCATCCCCTCTCTCAGGGCCTTGTCATACTCCGCCCGCAAAACCAGCACCAGAGCCACATCCTGTTGACTGATACGGGCCCGGAGACCACCGTTAAAAGGGGTGTCGGCGTCGTCTTCCATCCCCGGCACCCGCGCCCCCGGCGGTACCAGGCGCACAAACTGGAAGCGCGAATCGTGCAATATTCGCACCCCGATAAGATCGAAATAATCCCGCACGACCTGTTCCAGACGGATAAATAAATCATAGTACTGCTGCTCGGTCTGGCTTTCTTCGCGACAGAGTACGCCATAGTCCAGCAGGCGTAACAAGAGTTCGCGCAGCCGTTCACTGCTGACGCCCTCTTGCTGCAAAACCGGATTCAAAAAAGTCAGAAAACTATTCATCGTTCACCAGGCGAATGGAAAAAGTATCAAATTGGGTAAAGTAATCATTGCTTGCCACTTCACCACTGGGCGTCACTTCAAAACGCAGCGTATCGGAGTAGTTGCTGCTTGAGGCCACCTCGATGGCGTGCGCCGCTGCCAACAGGTCTCGGGCGTTCTGCACAGGCAAATTGCGGGTGTCGACACTTTCGCCGGCGGTCAGGGCTTCGCGCACATAATCACGCACCGCACTATCGGAAACCATAAAGGCCTGGTCCAGCAGCTGTTGCACATACAGGTCCTTGCGCGCTTCCCTATCAAAATCGCGATCGTCTTCGTCCAACACGTTTTGGAATACTCGCGGTTGGCGCGGAGCGAACAAACGCACCTGGCCGGGATCCACAAAGCCTGGCTGTATACTCGACAACTGTTCACCGGCCTGCTCCAGGCGGTCTGCCTGTTCGCTTGCGGGCAAGTCCACCAACTGCTTGCAGATATCCAATACATCATTGTGCTGATGGGCCGCCAGATAACTCAATTGGCGAATAATAATATCAGCGCGCTGGGTAAAGCTGTGCAGGGCCTTGCGCAACGCCGGCAACATCACTTCGCTGGCATTGCGCAGCCTGGCGTCTATGCCATCCAACAGATTCCACAACAGCGACTGGCCGTCGACAACATGCTCAGGCATCAACTCCCGCAGGCGAAATTCGGCTTCCGCTTTCCACTCCTTACGCTTGCGACGAATTCTGCGCACCAACTCGGTTATCTCATCGCGGTATTTTTCCACGCTGTCGGCGGAAAGGCGCACGGCAACATCCGGTTGAAAGCGCTTCTCCATAAAATCGAAAAATTCGTCACTGGCTTGTTGCACCAGTTGTCGCGCTTCCACTTCCCGTACCAGCTGTCGTTTTCGCTCCTCCAATTCAGCGATGATATCGGTAAAGTCGCTGATAATGCGCTCTGAACACTCGTAAGCATCGAGCAGGTCATGCACTTCGCCACTGTCGCAGAACGCCTGCAAGCTGTTACGGGTATTGCGAGTGTTACGGTGACGGGTGCGCACCCGGCCACTGTCGCTTTCCACAAAAGGTTGTGTGAACAGTCGCCCGGCGCGACTAAAACCGAAAGTGCTCTGCAGGGTGGCGTCGTCTACCTGGCGTTCCAGCCAACCGGATTCCAGCAGGCGGTTGAGGATAAAAGTGGCCAGTTCCCGTTGGGATTTAAAGCGGCCCTCCACTCCTTGTTGTTCCAACCCCTGTTTTTCCAGCTCTTTTGGCTCTACCCCTTGCTGGCGCTCCCCCGGTATCGAGAGAGACCCCTGTTCCGCGAGCGGCTCGCCCTCTTCCTGCTCGCTGTCGAGCAAGGGCGCCCGGGCAATGGCTTCCCGGAAGATATCCATTAACTGGTCGCGATTGAGGGCGTGGCCGTAATCGCGCAGGTCGGTATACAGGCGCTGGTAGAGCAGGCGCAGGCACTGGGCCACAACTTCACGGTATTTGCCCGTCAGGGGCTTGAAGAAATGCTGGCGATCATGATCGAAAAACATCGGTATTTATCCAGACCGAAAACCGGGCTCAATAGCCGTTTAATCGTTCAGGCAATGCTCACTGAACTGCATGATTTCCGCCTCATCCCACTCGGGGTTGGGTTTTTCCAGCATGGCATCACACCAGGCTTCCGTCGGCAATGGCAGTTCAATGGAGTCGATGTCACCACCCCCCTCTATAATGGACAAACCAATCATTAAGATTAAACAGCCTGCCAGCAGCAGGCTGAGTACCACCAAATAATTTTTCATTGATACCGCGATAATTGCGTGGTCGGACTGGAAAGCGCAATGCCGTGGCACCGGCATTACGGATGATTGAGGGCCCTATTTAAAGACACAGTGCTTGGTAAAATCTGCCGCTTCGTTGGCAGTCCAATCGCCTTTGGGTTTTTCCTTCATGTCCGCGCACCAGGCATCGCTGCCCACCTCGGGAGAACAGGCGGTCACTGCCAATACACTCAGTGATACAGCGATGATCTGAACAAGCTTTAGCATTATTATTTCCTCTTTTGTTTGTATTCGGTACAAGCTGTTATCCGATGATCACGCTGACTGGGCCAACCAATCAGCCAGATCCAGCGCGTAATAGGTAATGATCAAATCGACCCCCGCTCGCTTGAAGGCCAGCATGGTTTCCAGCACGATCTCCTTTTCGTCAATCACGCCCGCAGCGGCGCCGGCCTTGATCATAGCGAACTCTCCACTGACGTGGTAGACCGCCAGAGGCAAGCCGGAGTTTGCACGGATATCGGCAATGACATCCAGGTAGGCCGTGCCCGGTTTCACCATCAACAGATCAGCCCCTTCGGCTTCATCCATAAGGGATTCGGCCAGCGCCTCACGGCCATTGGCCGGATCCATCTGGTAGGAAGCACGCGTTCCCTTGAAGCTGCTGTCAACAGCATCCCGGAAGGGGCCGTAAAAAGCAGAGGCGAATTTGGTTGAGTAGGACATCACCGGCAAGGTGCTGAATCCCTCCGCATCCAGAGCTTCCCGGATCGCCGCGACCATACCGTCCATCATGCCCGAGGGGGCAATCATATCGACGCCTGCCCGGGCGGCGGCCACCACCTGCCTTTGCAGGTTGGCCAGGGTCAGGTCATTGTCCACATCCGGGTTGCCGAAGGCATCGTCACAAACAACACCGCAGTGACCGTGGCTGGTGTATTCGCAGAAGCAGTTGTCACTGATTACCAGCATTTCGGGCTGCGCCTGTTTGGCGGCCTTGATCATCCGCACCATCAGGCCTTCGTCGTTCCAGCTATCGCTGCCCTCGGCATCCTTGTGGGTGGACACGCCGAACAACAGTACCGCCTTGATACCCTTCTGCCAGGCGCGCTGAACCACTTCCGGCAGTGCCGCCTCCGGGTAGCGATAAATACCGGGCATGCTGCTGATTTCCACTCGCTGATCGATCTCCTCCTCCACAAAGATGGGCAGAATCAAATCATCGACAGTGAGGCTGTTTTCGCGCACTAACCTGCGCAATACGGGTGTTCGCCTTAAGCGGCGAAAACGAAAATCCGGGGTTACAGTCATTGCGTTATCCTTTTCCATTACCTTCTCCAACGGCTTTGCGTGCGCCACTATTCCCGCCGCCATTGGGTGCCCTGGGCCGTATCCTCAAGCACCACGCCTGCCGCGGTCAGCTGATCGCGAATTTCATCGGCGCGGGAAAAGTTTTTGTCTTTTTTCGCCTGGGCGCGCTCGGCGATCAGGGCCTCGATATCCTCTGCACCCATACCCTCCTCACCGGCACCGGTCTTGAACCAGACTTCGGGTTCTTCCGTCAGCAGGCCCATCAGGTTGGCGGCTTTCAGCAGCTGACCTTTTAATGCCGGCTTATCGGCATCGCTGGCTTTATTGAGGGATTTTGCCAGTTGGTGCAGCTCGCTGATAGCAATAGGCGTACCCAGGTCGTCCAGTAACGCCTCATAAACCGGCGAGCCTTCCAACGCCACCGATTCGTCGGCAACCACGCCTGCAACCTCGCGCAAGGCACCGTAGAGGTGATCCAGGCTGTGTTTGGACTGGTCCAGCAACTCCTTGGAGAAATCCATTTCAGAGCGGTAGTGGGCCGACAGTATGGCAAAACGAATCACCTCGCCCCGGTAGCGTTCCAGCAATTCGCGTACTGTGCGGAAGTTGCCCAGGGACTTGGACATCTTCTCTCCGTCAATATTGATGTAGCCGTTGTGCATCCAGTAGCGCACATACTCTTTGCTGTCGTGGGCGCAGCAGCTCTGGGCCAATTCATTTTCATGGTGGGGAAAAATCAGGTCGCGACCACCGCCGTGAATATCAATGGTGTCGCCCAGGTGCTTCTCGATCATGGCGGAGCACTCCAGGTGCCAACCGGGACGACCGCGTCCCCAGGGGCTGTCCCAGCCGGGTTCGCTGTCGCTGGAGGGTTTCCAGAGCACGAAGTCGCCGGCGTACTTCTTATAGGGCGCCACCTCCACCCGGGCACCGTCGAGCATATCCTCCAGGGACCGATTGGAGAGTTTGCCGTAGTCTGGCATGGACTGTACATCGAACAGGACATGGCCTTCGGCCGCATAGGCGTGGCCCTTGTCGATCAGGGCCTGCACCATGGCGATCATTTCCGGCAGGTGATCGGTGGCATAGGGCACCACACTCGGCTCCAGGTTGTGCAACTGGGCCATGTCCCTGTTGTATTCTTCGGTGTAGCGCGCAGCCAGGGCGGAGATTTCCTCGCCGTTTTCCGCCGCTGCATTCATGATCTTGTCATCTATATCGGTAATGTTGCGGGCGTAAACAACCTCATCAAACTGGGTCCGCAGCACACGATAGAGTGTGTCAAAAACCACTGCCGGGCGGGCGTTGCCGATATGCACCAGGTTATAGACGGTCGGGCCGCACACGTACATTTTGACGCGATTGGGCTCGATGGGGGTAAAGACCTCTTTCTCCCGGGTCCGGGTGTTGTAAAGCTTCAGTGTCATCGATAAATCTCTGTCTCCGGGCCCGGTCCTCAAACCTTGTTGGCCCAGTTATCTTTCAATCCAATGGTGCGGTTAAAGACCGGTTTGTCAGCGCTGCTGTATTTACTGTCAAGGCAGAAGTAACCCTCGCGCTCAAACTGGTAAGGCACGCCGGTCTCGGCCTGGGCCAGGCTGATCTCGCCCTTGCAACCGGTCAGGATCGTGAGGGACTCCGGGTTCAGGGCATCGAGAAAGTTCTTGTCCCCGGCATCCGGTGCCGCATCGTTGAACAAGCGGTCGTAAAGGCGCACTTCACAATCCACATTCTGGCTGGCGGAGACCCAGTGGATCACTCCGCGGGGCTTGATACCCTCGGGTGGGTTCTCGCCCACAGTGCCGGGCACCAGGCTGGCGCGCAATTCCAGAATATCCCCCTTTTCGCCCTTCACTACTTCATCGGCCTTGATCACATAGGCCCCGCGCAGGCGGACATAGTCGCCCAACACCAGACGCTTGAACTTTTTGCGCGACAGGCTGGTATCTTCGCTGAAATCCGCCCGATCGATATACAGTTCGCGGGTAAAGGGCAGCTGGCGCTCGCCCAGGCTATCGTCGTTGGGATGCCGCGGCTGCGTCATCGCTTCCACTACGTCGGCATCCATATTGGTGACCACCACCTTGAGCGGGTCGAGTACGCACATGGCCCGGGGCGCCGTATTGTTAAGGTCGTCACGCACGCAATACTCCAGTTGCCCCACGTCGATGGTGCTGCCGGACTTGGTCACCCCGATCAGATCACAGAAGTTGCGGATGGAGGCCGGCGTGAAACCACGGCGACGCATGCCCGAAACGGTTGGCATGCGCGGGTCGTCCCAGCCGTCCACGTGACCCTCGTCCACCAACTGCTTGAGTTTGCGCTTGGAGGTCACGGTGTAGTTAAGCTCGAGACGGGCAAACTCGTACTGGTGCGGTTTGTGGGGTACCGGCAGATTCTCGATAAACCAGTCGTAGAGCGGGCGATGATCGGCAAACTCGAGGGTACAGATGGAGTGAGTCACACCCTCAATGGCGTCCTCCTGGCCGTGGGCAAAGTCATAGGAGGGGTAAATACACCACTTGTCACCGGTCTGATGGTGACTCTGCTTGCGGATGCGGTAGAGAATGGGATCGCGCAGATGCATATTGGGCGAGGCCATATCGATCCTGGCCCGCAGCACGCAGGCACCTTCGTCGAAATCGCCGTTTTTCATTTGCTCGAACAGGGCCAGGTTCTCCTCCACCGAGCGGTCGCGGTAGGGGCTGTTCTTTCCTGGCTTGGTTGCCCAACCCCGGTACTGACTGGCCTCTTCCGGGCTCAGGTGGCAGACATAGGCCTTGCCCGCCTTGATCAGGTGCAGGGCCCACTCGTAGAAGGTATCGAAATAATCGGAGGCGTAGCGCACCTCGCCGGCCCACTCAAAACCAAGCCAGTTCACGTCCCGCTTGATGGCATCGACGTATTCCTGCTCCTCTTTCTCCGGGTTGGTGTCGTCGAAGCGCAGGTTGCACTGGCCGCCAAATTCCTGGGCCATACCAAAATTGAGACAGATGGATTTAGCGTGGCCGATATGCAGATAGCCGTTGGGTTCCGGCGGGAATCGGGTGATAACGTTGTCCACCACCCCCTCTTCCAGGTCCTTGGTAATAATCTGCTGGATAAAATGCAGCGGTTTTGTGGCTTCGCTCATGCGTTTTGCTTATACCTGTACATCAGTGGCGTGAGGAGCCCCCGACCCGGGCTATTTATCCCGAGGAGGGCCAAAGGGAGGCATTATACCGGTTGTTCTGCCGCGGGACAGGCCCTGCCAGGTGGAAAATTCAGGAGAAGCCGCGCACAGGCGCCGGATCGTCCAGATATCCGCCAATCTGGAGGTTGTTTAGGCTTTTTCCAGGTGTTTAGCCGCCGATTTTTCAGTTCTTTACCCACTGGCCAAAAGGGGCGATTGGGTAATACGGTTCCCATTCTGTCATCCAGCTTTTATCATGTCCGGTTTTCGCGGTCCCTGGTCCTATCCTGGGGCCGCGGCTTACGTTAATCAGCCAGGAATACCGTCATGATTACTCTGCATACCAATTTTGGTGACATCACCCTGGAGCTGGACTTTGAAAAAGCTCCCAAAACCGCCGCAAACTTCAAGCAGTACGCCGAAGATGGCTTCTACAATGGCACCATTTTCCACCGCGTAATCGACGGTTTTATGATCCAGGGTGGCGGTTTCACCGCCGACATGAACCAGAAGGACACCCGCGAGCCGATTGAGAACGAAGCCGATAATGGCCTCAGCAACGACAATGGCACCATCGCCATGGCCCGCACCGTGGACCCGCACAGTGCCTCCGCCCAGTTCTTTATCAACGTCAAGGACAATGGTTTTCTGAACCACTCCAGCAAGGACATGCAGGGTTGGGGCTACTGCGTATTCGGCAAGGTGACTGAAGGCATGGACGTGGTCAACCAGATTAAGGGCGTAAAAACCGGCAACAAAGCCGGTCACCAGGATGTACCTGTGGAAGACGTCGTTATCGAGAAGGTCACCGTCGCGGGGTGATCCCGCCTGTTCGTTTGGCCTGCATCGTTTCAAACCCCGATACGGCCAGAGTCTCCGGGCCGTCGGGGTTTTACCGAGACTGAGGCAGAACACAATATACAGTGTTGACGAACCCTTCCCGTCCCTATATCGTCGCCATGATGTTGACGAAAATTTGTGCTGAGCGTATTATCGCCACGTCATTTTGAATGGAAACTCAGGGAATGTGATGGAGATCGATTGATGGAAATGGAAAAGATATCCTTTGTCGGCAAATCCGCCGTCGCTGGCGCAGGCGTTGCGCTGGCACTTGCAGGCTTATTCTCTTTCTTTATGCCGGCCTCTCTGTTCATGATAGAGGCTATCGCTTTGGCTGGCAGTTTAACCGGCGCAGGTCTGGCCTCATACAGCGTTTTTCATTGAGGAAAAACCCTTAGTGGAACCGGAACTGTTTAAATGGATTTTGTTTCCCCCAACAGAAGAAGATCTGGGTAAATTTTATCTCTTTTGGATCGGGTTGTTTCTATTCGTCAATATTGTCCTTGATATAATTTCAAGGCACACACCTCCCTTCGCACTGGAAAGACTGCCCCAGAAAGTCAACGTCGTTTATGCCGGCAGCACTTTGGCCTCCAGTATTATGCTAATTGTTTATTGCACGGGTAGCACACTCGTAGGCTGTGACGACAAAGGCGTGTTGATGTTACCCATTGCCATATCCTCTTTGGTTGGCGTACTGTCGGCCTTTTCACAACTCACGCCGGCGAAACAGAGACTTCCGGTCATCACGGATGACGAATATCAAGTGTAAGGACCACGCCATCGATCCTGTAAGGGTGGTAAACTAAGTCTCGTCAAATTCCCGCACGAAAACCGCGATTAACAAAAAAGGTTCGCAGACTGTTGATCTATTTCATATCGGACTTACACCTCGATGAATCACGCCCGGCTGTTACCCGGGCGTTTTTCGAATTTCTCGACACCCGGGTCAAAGGGGCGGATGCACTCTATATTCTCGGCGATTTTTTTGAGGTCTGGGTGGGCGATGACGATGACGCAACCTTTGCCCGACAGATTGTGGAACGCCTGCGCCGCTTCCGCGACAGCGGCACCCCGATCTATTTTATGCACGGCAATCGGGATTTTCTGGTGGGCGAACAGTTCGCCCGGGCGACCGGGGCCACCCTGCTGAGCGATCCCACCGTCATCGATCTCTACGGCAAACCGCTATTGTTGATGCATGGTGACAGCCTCTGCACCCGGGATCGGGAATATATGGCATTTCGCCAGCAGGCCCGTTCCGCCGAATGGCAACAGGCTTTGCTGGCGCAACCCCTGGAGGCCCGCCGGGCACTGGCCAAAAAGTTGCGCGAGCAGAGCAAATCCATGAACAGCCTCAAGGCTGAGGATATTATGGATGTCACACCGAAAGAGGTGGTGGGAGAGATGACAAAACATGGGGTAAAAACCCTGATTCACGGCCACACCCACCGCCCCGCCCGCCACACTGTAGACCTCAAGGGTCAATGCGGTGAACGGTTTGTCCTGGGAGACTGGGGAGAAAGTCTGTGGTGGATTGAGGCCAGTACAGACGGTGGCCTGGCGTTAAGGCACGCCACGATTGAGCCGATGGATTAAAGGCGGCATTACGCCCTTTGACTGGATTGGAACCGCCGGAAGGTGATTTCGCCAATCTCAGGCCTCTCCCCTTCGCGAACTCGAATTGTCCCCTTTTGGAATTTCATCAAACTGAAATTGATAATAATGATTATTGAACCTGTCACTTAAGGTGCCCCGCGAAGGATGCCAGGTTCAAATTATTCGACAGTGGATTTGCCATGCGCAAAAATTTCCAGCCGACAGGCTACACTCCCCGAAAGTCCGCCATTCTGGGCAGTGCCTTTTTAGTCCTTGCGCTTTGGGGATGTGAGCAACAGAATGCCGCGTTGCCGGGCATGGCCGACAAAGAGAAAACGCCTGGTATCAAGCCGGCCAGGAATCGCTCAAAAAACACCGAAACCAGGAAAGGATAAAGGGGCCGGCAAAAAACATTATCCTGTTTGTCGCCGATGGCCACGGCATCACCTCCAACACCGCCCGGCGAATTCTCGACGGTCAGCGCACCGACAACCGCAATCTGGTGAATGAATGGAAGCAACGCTTTCCCGCTGGCCAATACATTGAAACCCGGGCTGAGTTCGAGCAACTCTCTGACAGTTTACCGGTGTTCGGCCTGTTTAACGCCTCGCATAGGCATTATGCCGTCGAGCGGGACCAGGACAGCGCCCGAGACCCATCCCTTGCAGCCATGACCGAGCGCGCAATCAGGTTATTGAAAAAGAACAGGAAAGGCTATTTCCTTTTGGTCGAGGCCGGTCGCATCGATCACGGCCATCACAAAGGCAACGCCTATCGCGCATTGGAAGACGGCCGAGTCTATGCAGCGGCGGTAGCCCGGGCAATGGCACTCACGAATGAAAACGAAACCCTGATCATCGCCACCGCCGACCACTCCCACACCTTGACCATGGCGGGATACGCCAGTCGTGGCAACCCGATCCTGGGACTCTCAAGTACAATCGATGCCGAGGGCAACAGCCATCCCCGCCTGGCCAAAGATGGTCACCCCTACACCACCCTGAGTTACGCAAACGGACCCGGCGCGGTTGACGGGAGTCGGGAGGAACTGACCGAGGAAGCGGTATTGCACAAGGATTATCGCCAGGCCGCGCTCGTGCCCCTGTACAGTGAAACCCATGGGGGTGAGGACGTAGCGATATACGCGCGGGGCCCCGGCACCTGGTTGTTCGGTGGCACAGTGGAGCAGAATTATATTTTTCATGTCATGGACAGTGTAGCGCGATGGTGATTGAGACTGGCCACAACCCAATTCAATCGTTGAGGCGAAACCCCACCCTTAACGTGACCTGATAATGGTTTACCGCCCCATTGTCAATATCGCCCCGCACCTCCTTCACTTCAAACCAGTCGAGATGATCAAGGGACTTGGCGGCCGTGGAGATGGCTTTTTGAATCGCGTCCTCGACGCTGGTTTTGGAGGAACCGACAATTTCTATTTTTTTATAGATATGATCGGACATAAGCTGGGCTCCTTTCGCAGGTATTCCCGACACATTTCGGGCACTTGCCTGAAAGTATAGATGCTATGGGCCTCAGCGCGATTTCGGGGCTATGTCTTTTGACGCAAGGGAAAGGCCTTTGTCCTGAACAAACTGTTCTAAATCCGCGAGTGCCGCTTCCGGCAGGCTTAACAGCAGATTGACGTCCGATCCATATTCGATGTTTTCCACCCGCCCATTATGCTTTCCCAACCAGTGACGCAGTAGCTGCTCCTGGGAAAAGTCACAGTGCAGCCTGCACTGACACAGGGCCACCCACGTTTCCACGTCCAACGTCTCCATCACTTGCTGACTGGCAGTCGAGTAGGCCCTGACCAGACCACCGGCGCCCAGCTTGATACCGCCGAAGTAGCGGATAACAATCAGCATAATATCCCCTACCCCTTTGTGCTGGAGCACATTCAGGATGGGTTTACCCGCGGTACCACCGGGTTCGCCGTCATCGGACATGGCGGCACTGGCAGCATTGTGAGGATCACCCAACAGATAGGCCCAACAGTGATGGCGAGCATCGGGGTAATCGGCTTTGGCCTGTTGCAATAGAGCCATGGCCGCCTCCCGATCCGGAGCGAAGGCCGCGCGCGCAATAAAGCGACTTTTCTTAACCTCGTAGGTGACTTGGCAGTTGGCGGCCGGTATGGGATAGGACATAAATCAGCTTGAGGCCTGCGCCAGTTCGCGGTCATAGGCCCGCTTCAGGGCCTCGCGATTCCGGAGTCGATCCGAATAAGCACGCAAGTTGTCCTGTTCGACGGGTTCCTTAAGGGCGAAAGCCCAGAAGAGGGTTTGTCCCAGCAGGATATCCGCCCCGCTGAAACTGTCCCCCATGATATAGTCCCTGTCTCCCAGCCCCTGGCTCAACACGGCCAACGCATTTTGAAGCTCCAGTTTGGCGACGGGTATTATGCTCGCCACCCGATCCTCTTCAGGCAGGACGTAGGTGTGTTTACCAATGGTCCACAAAGGGGACTCGAAGTCACACAGGGCGAAATAACACCACTGTTCGTACAGGGCTCGCTCCGGCGTTCCCACTGCGGGAATCAATCCCTTGTCGGCATACTTGTCGCACAGGTAGGTCACCATCGCCGCAGACTGACTCATTCACAGCTCACCGTCTCTCATCGCCGGAATCTTGCCAGCGGGATTGATAGCCAGGTACGCCTCTGAGCGGTGCTCGGCCTTGGGTAAGTCCACCAGATTAAACTCGTAATCCGCTCCCAACTCTTCCAGCAACCAGGTCACGCGGGTGGATCGTGTTTTAGGGTACCCATAGACTTGAATCACGCTAGGCTCCTTTCTATTCCTATCTATTAAAGGCGAGGTAATTAACAGCGTGGCGATTAAGCGCCACTGATATTGACACTGAATTCAAATGAGGAGGGACACATTACACGAAAATTTTCTGAATAACACCCCGGGGAGCCCCAGAGGTATTTCACGTCCGGTCATAGCCCCCGAATGCGTTCTGGCACACTTTTGATTCAGCTCGGTAATCGTTTTATCGCGGTGGGGATAACGGGAAACCGGCCCGACATTCAGCCGGTCCCTTGTCCGGCGATAAAACCGGGTGCTATGCTTCAGCGCCATCGTGCAATATCTCGTGTGCGGGACAACGTGTCCGCGGTTTGGACAAAACACAGAGAGAGAAACCATGACTGAGACAGACACAGTGGACTATGGCCCACTGGCGGGTTTGATCGGTGTTTGGAAAGGCAACAATGGCCTGGACATCGCGCCGGAGCCCGATGACATCGAACGCAGCCCCTTCTACGAAGTCGTTGTTTTCGAGGCCGCCGGTGACGTTACCAATGCCGAAGAACAAACACTGTCGGTGGTGCGCTACCACCAGCTCGTTTATCGCAGCGCTAACGACGAGCTATTTCACGAGCAGGTCGGCTACTGGACCTGGGAGGCCGCCACCGGCAGTATCTCCAACACGTTCGTTATACCCCGCCGAGTGGCGGTAGTCGCAGGCGGCAAGGTGGTGGCCGAGGATAGCGATGGTCTCACCATTAAAGTCGATGCCACCGACGGCGACCAGGATTGGGGAATCAACCAGTCACCCTTTATGCGTGACAAGGCCCGCAGCCGTGCCTTTTCCCAAACCTTGACCCTGAAAAACGACACCCTCAGTTACGAACAGACAACGGTGCTGGATATTTACGGCCGGGGATTCGACCATATCGATAATAGCGTGTTGACCCGTGAGAGCTGATCATCGAGTGGCTGTCATCGAGTGGCTGTCATCGAGTGGCTGTCATCGAGAGTCTGTCATCGAGAGTCTGTCATTGAGAGCCTGTCATTGAGAGCCTGTCATCGAGCACTGATCAGCCTATGCCGGCGCGCCGGATAAAACCTCGCCATCACTCCTGCCGAGGGCGAATATATCGCCCGCAAGTTCATGAATCAGTGCCTGCATCCTTACCCGCGTGTTGGTCAGCGGTTGACTGGGCGACGTCAATAAAAACACATCCCGATACAGTTGCGGCTCCACCACTTTGGCGGTCACCAATCGCGGGTCTCCCCGCAAGTGATAGAACGACGAGCCGGCTAAAATCATTTCCGCGTCACCGCCCAGAACAACATTGAGATCAGTCGACAGTTGCCCGTAGGACCGTTTCTTGTTCAAGGCTATTCCGGTTTCCTCTTCGTATTGCTTGATGCGATAGCCCAGACCGTCGTGAATTTCCGGAGACATGATGGTGTAGTGCACCAGATCGGCAAAAGCCATGCACGCCAGCCCTTCCCGGTTCTGAATGTGGGGATAGCGCGCTTGCGTGGCCGCTGCCAGCTCTACCGCCATCACGTTATTTACCGACTGGGCCATCCCCACCCGAATAGCCCCCTGTGGCTCCACCGCCGCCGACTGGACATCCAGTACCGCGGATTCGATATGACGCAGGATGGCATAGGCGTGAGTCAACAGTTGCTGGCCGCTTTCGGTGAGTTCCACGCCACGGGGTTTCCTAAAGAATAACGTCACGCCCAATTCCGCCTCCAGGTTCGCGATCTGCTGGCTCAGGGCCGGCTGGGCAATTAACAATTCCTTGGCCGCGGCGGCGAAACTGCCGCACTCGGCGATGCGGGAAAAGTAGGTCAACTGTTTGGGTGTCATGGGCAAACTTTCTCGGGTATCAATCTCTCGGTCATCAATCTCTCCCTCATCAAGAGATACCAACCTCGATCAATCAATAAGAATATCTTATAGAAGCTATCATTTTATAATTATTTTTATATCGGCATAAATGCTATACCTTAAATGCCCGGACAAACAATGTTATGGGTGACAAGGTTGCGGACTATGCGTCTATTTTCCTACAAAGATCGACCTGTCCACCTGGGCCCCTATCCCCTGGAGCGTTTAAAGCGGTCTGAAATCCCGGCTGACCTGTCTCGTGTTCCGCCGATGACTCCCGTCATTTTTGAGGACAATCAGAATCCGGAAAACCTGGTCAACGCCATGGGCCGCTACCAGGCCATGTTGGATGCCATCCGTGACGGATTGGTGAAGAAGGAGCGCGGTCAACTGCCTCGGGACCTGCGGGAGCGCAGCAATCACCTCAAGGCTTTTGGCTACTACCACGACGCCTCCCAAGTCGGGATCTGTAACCTGCGGCCGGCCATGTTTCTGGCCAATCCGCTTGAAAACCCCGCTATTGGTGACCTCGCCGAGGAACTCCGCACCCGCCAAACCAAGGCCCTGGCCGCTGGAATCGACGTGGTGATGGCGGAACTCAAGGACACCATGGAGGCTCCACCTACCCGTGTCGATCACCACAGCCACGCGATCGTGTTTTTGTATGAATACCCTCGCGATCCGCAAGCCCACGAGCCGGGTTGCGACTGGATTCAGGACAGCCAGGCCCAACGCGCCGCATTGCGGGCGGCGGAAACCGTGGCCGTGCTGTCCAACTATATTCGCCTGCTGGGCTACGAGGCCCGGGGCCACACCGGCTCCTGCTCGGACGTGGATCTCAACAAGCTGGCAATCGCTGCGGGCTTGGGGACGGTGGTCGACACCCCTGATGGCCCGGTTATCGAAAACCCCTATACCGGCACCGCTTTTGGCCTGGGAGCCATCACAACCACCTTCGAGCTGGCGCCGGACAAACCCCTGCTGCCCAGGCGACATCAGGGCATCGGCGATCGCCTTCGCAGCCACGGCCCGGCCTGGTACCTCGGCGGCCGTCCGCGCAAGGGGTTCGTCAAGAACGCCTTTAATGTCAAACCGTTTGCAAAACGCCGGTTCAAGGATGGCGTTTATCCCTTCGAGCGCATCAAGCGCCGGAAGGACGCCACCACCTTTATTGACGAACCCCGGGTGGCCCGGGTGCCCAGACGCACCGACATGTTTGCCCGCGCCATCTTCGGTGACATGGGCAAGCAGGTGCAGGATGCGGCCCGCAATGGCAACTATGTCCGCAAGAGCGCCGCCAGTTTCGGCCCACGGCGCCCTCTGGCCGCGTTTGTGTTGCTGCAGGATGGCAGCAAAGCCCCCATCGTGGCCGACTCTGCACGGGATCCCGATCGAAACGCCGACAATATCAAGGCCGCACTCTACTTTCTCGGTGCCGACGCTGTGGGCCTATCCCGTTGCCCTGACTGGGTCTACTACTCTCACAATGCCCTGGGTGAGGCGATTGAGCCCTACCACAAAAACGCCATCTCCGTGATTATCGACCAGGGTCACGAGACCATGGAGGGCGCCTCCGGCGACGACTGGATCGCCTGTTCCCAGTCCATGCGAGCCTACTTGCGCTTTTCCCTGTTGGGCGGCGTGATTGCTGAACAGATTCGCAACCTGGGCTACAGTGCACGCTCCCACACGGTGATGGACGGCGAGGTGCTGCAGCCTCCCCTGTTATTACTGGCGGGGCTCGGTGAGGTGAGCCGTATCGGCGAGGTGATTCTCAATCCTTATCTGGGGCCGCGTTTGAAGTCCGGCGTCATTACCACCAATATGCCGCTGTCCCACGATATGCCGATTGACTTCGGATTACAGACGTTCTGCGAGCAGTGCAACAAGTGCGCCCGCGAATGTCCCTCCGGCGCCATAACCGCCGGCCCCAAATCCATGTTCAATGGCTATGAAATCTGGAAGTCGGACAGCCAGAAATGCACCACCTACCGGCTGACCCAACCGGGTGGCGCGATGTGTGGCCGGTGTATGAAAACCTGCCCCTGGAACCTGGAAGGCTTGTTCGCGGAAGCACCCTTCCGCTGGGTAGCCAGCCATATACCGGGCGCCGCCCGGGTATTGGCCAGACTGGACGACAAGCTGGGTAACGGCAGCATCAATCCCGTCAAAAAATGGTGGTGGGATCTGGAAATGGTCGACGAAGGTCCCTATACCCAGGCGCAGCAGGAGAGCAACAGCCGCGAGTTACAACCGGATCTGGCGCTCAATTTCGAGGACCAGACCCTGGCTGTTTACCCGGCCAATCTGGCGCCTCCGCCCTATCCCTACCCCTTCCCCATGGATCGGGAAGCCGGAATCGAAGCCTACAAGGCCATGCTCACCCCCGAGGCGTACAAGGCCCGCCTGGCCCGTGGGGAGACCGAACACCTGGCCCATGAATACCGGGAGCCCGAAGGCCAGTCGCCGGTCATCCGGCTGGAAATCAGCAAGGTCGAGCCCATGACCGACACCATCACCAAATACGAATTCCGCGCCCTCGATGGCGAGCAACTCCCGGCATTCACGGCCGGCGCCCACCTGGACGTGGTGGTGGCACCGGAGTTTTTCCGCCAATTCAGCCTCAGTGGTGATCCGGCCGATCGCGGCAAATACCAGATTGCGGTTTTGCGTGAAGATGAGGGTCGGGGAGGCTCCAGGCTACTGCACAAAATTTTCCGGCCGGGACGAAAAGTGTTTGTCTCCCGTCCCATCAACCATTTCCCGCTGGATGAATGCGCCAGCAGAACACTGTTGATGGGCGGCGGTATCGGCATAACCCCAATGATCGCCATGGCACATCGCCTGCACGCCATCGGCGCCGACTTTGAGATGCACTACTCCTGCAGCCGACGACGGGATGCCGGCTTCCTCGAAGACCTGGCAACCGTGCCCTGGGCCAACAGAGTGGAACTGCACTTTTCCGACCAGGGCACGCGAGCCGATCCGGACGCATTGCTCAAGGATTATAAGGATGGCCACCATCTTTACACATGCGGCCCCGATCGCTACATGAGTGCGGTGCTGGAAGCCGGCGAACGCAACGGCTGGCCGGATAATGCGCTGCACCGGGAATATTTTTCCGTCCCGGAGACCCCCGACTACGAAAATCATGACTTTACCGTCAAGTTGGCCAGGTCCGGTAAAGCCATCAAGGTGGCAGCCGACCAGACCGCCGCCGAGGCACTGCTGGCAGCCGGCGTGCATGTGGATGTAAAGTGTAGTGATGGCCTGTGCGGCGTCTGCAAATGCGGCCTGCTCAAAGGCGAGGTGGAACACCGGGATTTTGTGCTGTCGAAGGCACAGCGGGAAGAAAGCCTGATTCTTTGCCAATCCAGGGCAGCGCAAGCCGATGGCGTCATTGAAATCGATCTGTAGCGATTTCAATCACCTCTGCAAAAATGGGCGCCGCCAAATGGTTGAACATCACGGAAAGCCGGTGAACCCGATAGCGTCAACCCTACTCAAACAAACAGACTCCACGGAAATTGAAGGGGTGTGAACATGACTCATTCCAAGACAACACCAGACTCCCAAAAGCTAAGTGAACCGTTTGAGCCGAGCACACCCTATTGGTCCGAAACCCACACTGTGGAAAATCAAGCGAGCGAGCTGGTTAATTACAATATGTACGCTGGCGATATCGCCCTGCGCGAAAGCGTCAATGCCAACAACGGTGGCTGGGGGGAACCCGACCTGAACCGGTTCGGCGCTATCACTGGCAGCGCGGAAGTGATCGAGTGGGGTTTCCAGGCCAACGCCGCCCTCAACAAACCCACCCTGCATACACACAGCCGTTACGGCGAACGGATTGACGAGATCCGCTTTCACCCAAGCTATCACCAGTTGTTTGAACTTTCCGTTCGCGAGGGCCTGCACGCATCCCACTGGCGGGAGCCCAAACCCGGCGCCCAGGTGGTGCGAGCCGCAAAATACTACCTGATGTCACAGGTAGAGGCTGGCCACGGTTGCCCGGTAACCATGACCATGGCATCGATTCCCACTCTCAGGCACCAGCCTGACCTTTACGCCCAGTGGTCCCCCAAAATTCTGTCCTCCGTCTACGACCCTCGCAATGTCCATCACGACCAGAAACAGGGCGTGACCATCGGTATGGCCATGACCGAAAAACAGGGCGGTTCGGATGTGCGCACCAACGCCACGCGCGCCCAGCCCGTGGCCGAGGGCGGACCCGGCCGGGAATACCTGCTCACCGGCCACAAGTATTTTGTGTCCGCCCCCATGTGCGATGCCTTCCTGATGCTGGCCCAGGCGCCAGGGGGACTATCCTGCTTCCTGGTACCGCGCTGGCGTGCGGACGGTAGCAAAAACCCGTTTCAGCTCCAACAACTGAAAAACAAGATGGGCAATATCTCCAATGCCTCCGCCGAGACCGAACTGCGTGGCGCCTTGGGTTGGCTGGTAGGTGTCGAGGGTCGGGGCGTGGCGGTGATCCTGGAAATGGTTGCCATGACCCGCTTCGATTGCATGATCGGCTCCTCCGCCACCATGCGTCAGGGTGTAGCCCAGGCCATCAACCACACCTCGCAGCGCGAGGCATTCGGCGCCCTGCTGACAGATAAACCGCTGATGCAAAATGTGTTGGCGGATCTGGTTCTGGAAAGCGAAGCCGCCATTGCCATGACCATGCGCATTGGTCGCACACTCGATCTCGTCGGCGACAACGAACAGGAAAAACTGCTGATGCGGATCGGCACCGCTGTGGGCAAATACTGGATATGCAAACGCGCCAATGGCCACTGTGCCGAGACCATGGAGTGCATTGGCGGCATGGGCTTGATGGAAGACACCATTATGCCTCGCCTGCTGCGCGAAGCGCCGGTCAATTCCATCTGGGAAGGCAGTGGCAACGTACAATGCCTGGATATGCTGCGCGCCATAAGCCGAAACCAGGGCTCGCTGGAAGCCTTTATGGCGGAGCTCGACAGAGCCAAAGGCAAGAACAGCCAGCTGGACAAGGCCATTGCCGACCTGGGAAATGCGTTTAGCGACTTATCGGATCTGGAATATCGCGCCCGCGCTCTGGTGGGCAAAATGGCGTTGGTGTTCCAGGCCAGTTGCCTGGTGAATTACGGCAATGCCCGCGTGGCGGATGCCTACTGCGCCGGGCGTCTGGGCGCGGAAAACCACGGCTGGGTTTACGGCGGACTGCCACGGGGCGTCGATTGCAAGTGGCTGATTGAACGCGCGATGCCCAATCGGTAGCGGCAGTCACTCACGCGTTTAGGTCACCGGGGAACAACTGACTGGCAAAGACGTTATCAGAGCAGGTGGATTAGCGCCATCGGATAAACGCCAGGGATTGCCGCCTTGTCCAAGACTCACTGCCAATTTATACTGTTGCCGCCAAAGCGCCGGTTTCCGGGGTCCGGAAGGCAAGCAGACAGATTAACACCATGCAATACCCCCCCTCCCACGAGATAAGGCACCCAAAACATTGGAGCTGGATCAGTAAACTTAACCAAACAACACAGGGGTATGTATGCCCAAAGGCTTTCTCATTGACATGGACGGCGTTGTTTACGTGGAGCAAGAAATGCTCCCGGGCGCCGACAAATTTATTCGACAGCTTCAAGAGGAAGAGATCCCCTTTACCTTTATGACCAATAACAGCCAGAGGACTCCGCTGGACGGGGTGCGAAAGTTGGCGCGAATGGGCATTGAGGTGGAGGAGAAAAACATTTACACCAGCGCCATGGCCACAGCGGCCTTTATGAGCCACCAATTCCCCAATGGGACCACTTACGTACTCGGCGAAGGTGGCTTGCTCTCCAGCCTGCATGAACACGGCTTCTCCCTGGTACAGCATGACCCCGATTTCGTGGTGATTGGAGAGGGTATCAATTTCACCCTGGAAATGGTGCGCCAGGCTATCGAGTTCATTCTGGGTGGGGCAAAATTGATTGCCACTAACCTGGATCCATCCCCCCGCAAAAAGGGCTGGAATAATCTGGGGATTACCGCGGTCGTGGCGATGATTGAAGCGGCCACCGGCAAAAAAGCGTTTTCAGTTGGCAAGCCCAGCCCGGTGATGATGCGTTCCGCCCGAAAGCACATCGGACTCAGCACGGATGAAGTCACCGTGATTGGAGACACTATGTCGACCGATATCCAGGGCGGCGTCCAGGTGGGCTACCATACCATCCTGACGCTTAGCGGCGTCACCAAGAAAGATCAGTTGGGCGACTATGCATTCAAACCCGACAAGGTGGTCAATTCGATTGCAGACATAACGCTGCCCTTGCCCTGGTGGGATTAAAACGGATTAGCTAAGCCTGCCATCGAAGGGATTGCCAGTCTTCGATAGTAATGGCCCTGCCGCGTTTATGGATGCCCCCCACTTCCACCATAAAAGCGTACTTTAATAACGGCTGAATACAACTCGTCCGTTCATTACTGTCAAATCAACCCTGGCCTTGTGAATCTCATAGGGATCCAGCTCAAACAGGTTCTGGTCGATCACCACCATATCCGCCAGCTTACCCACTTCCAGGGAACCCAACGCATTTTCCAACTTCAACTGGTAGGCGGCGTCCAGGGTATAGCCCGAATCATCTCCTCCAGGGTTAGTTGGGCGCCCTCAGGTGGCGTTACCGGCATGGGTTTTTCACCGTAGAATTTGCGGGTCATACCCATTTCAATATTGACAATGGGCGACACGCCAAACAGTTCTCCCGTGGCTGGAAAATCGCTACCGAAGGTGACCCTGGCGCCTGCATCAAGATTTTTCCGGAAGCGGTAGAGTTTCTCCGCTCGTGCCCTACCCAGGGCCGCCACTTCGGTTTTGCCGTCGTTGGCAAACCAGTAGGGGGTTGTTTGCGCCACCACACCCAATTCGGCAAACCGGTGCAGATCCCGGTCACGAACCAATTCCGTGTGACCGATCGAATAGCGGTTCCGACTCCCCGGGTTGACTTTGCGCGCGACTTCAAACGCGTCCAGCGCCTCATCCACGGCGCGGTCACCGATCGCGTGAATATGAATATCGAACCCGGCCCTATCGGTTGCCACCACAAAGTTCTGCAAGGTTTTTCCCGCCAGCAGGACGCTGCCGCGATTATCGGGCTGCCCCCGGTAGGGCTCGAAAAGCGCTGCGGTAAAGGCTTCCTTGGTGCCATCGTTATGGATTTTCATCACTCGCGGCTGTACCAGTTCGGAGGTGTATTTCTTCCGATAGCTGCGCAACTTATCGATCGCTCCGGCCAAATGCGCCGGGCTTTGTATCATATGGGAGGAAACCACCCGAAACGGTAAACGCCCCTGCTTGTTTAACTTGTGGAGCGCCGGGTAAGCAAAATCTTCAAATTGGGTAAAACCGGCATCGTAAATGGTGGTAACACCATAAACGCTGAACATCCCGAAAGTTTGATCGGCTCCCGCCAGAATCGTGTCCTCGCTGACCAACCCCAATTTCGCAACCATGGGATAAAAGGTCATCGCCTCCAGGCACCAACCGGTGAGATTGCCTTGGGCATCGCGTTGGTAGAAATGTACACCGGGGATGGGATCGGGCGTATCACGGTCAATCCCGGCCTGCTCCAGAGCCCGGCTATTGACCCAGGCACTGTGACCACCTTCATCGATCAATACCACGGGGCGATCGGGAACCACCTTGTCCAAAAGCGCTTTTGACGGACCGTTGGGCCCGAAGGTGGCCGCTAAAAATCCAAAACCCAGTATACCGGGCCTGTCGGGATTAGCCTCGGCGTAGGTTTTCACGGCGGCCAGCCAATCTTCGATACTGCCTTCGAGATCAAGTGCGACCGCCTCACTATTTCCCGCCGCCAACACCGGATGGGCATGGGTGTCGATAAACCCGGGCAGTAGCAACCGACCCTTGAGATTGATCACTTTCGTGCCCTGATCAATGAAATTACCTACCCCTTTTTCGTCCCCAACATAGACAATGCGTTTATCTTCCACCGCCACCGCCCGGGCCCAGGGCTCAGCGGTATTAATAAAGTCGCCCGGCAGGCCGGCGTCAATATCGCGTCTGTCTACCAATACTTTCCCAACAAGCAAGCCCTGGTTTACGCCATTAACCGGCGCATGCTGGATCAGGTGAAGGACACCTGCAACCATCACGAAACCTTTTGGCAGAGTCACAGTTGGCAGGACATTCTGGCGCTGATGGACAAGGCCCTGCTTGCCGACGATCAACATGTGCGCCTGGTGCGAGCACTGGACTACGCACTGGCCACCACTCCCGAGTTGATGGTGATGGAGCGTGAGCATGCCGAGTGGATTGCGGATTACTTCGCCCGGTTGTTACGTCACTATGGATCCCGATGGCCTAAACGGACAAGGCTCAATACCGGGCGCCTGATATACAACCTTTGCAGTATCTACTACTACTCTCTGGATCACTTAAGCGCTCGGGACCAGCGGGATTCCCGGCGCCTGTTCAAGTTCACCCAGCACAACCTGGTGGAACAGGCCCTGAATCTGGCCAGTCCCGGCGAGCTTGCCTGACATTTATTGACAGCGCCAAACGTTCATATAAAGCGCCAAACATGCATTCACAGCGCCAGACTGGCGGACAGCCGCCCGGCGAACGATCAGGCAGGCGGAATACCACTGTGGAAACGGAATAACGCGTCCTCTGAGAGTATGGCTTCCTTTTCCAACTGCAGAAAGAACGCCACCCTTTCGTCAATAGACGCCTCGGCATACGTGCGCGCCAGTGTCAGGTAGTCCTGATAGTGGCGGGCTTCCGATTTCAACAACGACAGGTAAAACTTTCGCAACTCCTCATCCAGATGGGGAGCGAGCCTTTCAAAGCGCTCACAGCTACGAGCCTCGATAATGGAGCCGACAATCAGCGTATCGATGAAGGATTCCTTTTGCCCCTTGCGAATGTGCCTGGCCATGGACGAGGCGTAACCGGAAGCCTTTAGGGCCCGGTACTTGATGCCGCGTTTTTTGAGGATCTTCAGCACCTGCTCGAAATGCACCAATTCCTCCCGCGCCAGGCGACTCATTTTGTTGAGCAGGTCCAGCTTGGTGGGATTTTTGCCAATCAGTGTCATGGCCGACTGGGCCGCCTTGAGCTCGTTGGCAGCGTGATCGATCAGGACGGTTTCCAGATTCTCCAGGGCCTTGGCAACCCAGCTGTCCGGGGTACGGCACGGAAGATACGCGACAATTTCACTGATATCGGTCATAGGTGAAAAGTTAATGTTCGTCTGCCAGTTGCCCGGGGGCAATATAGCGATCGTAGTGGGCACAGGACAATGTGTAATAGTCCCGATCAATAGCCTCTTTCACGTCCAACAGGCTGACGTTACGCCACTGTGGCTGCAATGCCAGCCCATAGGTCGCCAAATCCTGGATTTGACTGGCGCCGGCGCGTAAAAGGTCGAAGATCCAACAGTAAGGCGACTGCTCCTCACGAAAGCGGATCTGCTGGTGTTTGATCTGCGCCAGCAACAGCGCCTCATTCTCCACCACCACCTTGTTGGCCACCACCTGTGCCAGGAATGTCTCCAGACGCTGGGCAATGGAGTAACGCTGTTCGTGGCTATAGGCGTTCCAGTCGATCACTTCATGGGAAAAGCGCTTGCAACCGCGACAGACATTATCGCCAATCCCTGTGGAACAGATGCCCACGCAGGGGGTTTTTACCTGTTTGAAAACCATGGAAATGAGCGCCGCCCCAAGCCTGAATCGAACCGCTGGAATTGAGGCAGCACCTTACCCCAGCTGAAGGCCAAATTAAACTCTTGACGCCGCCCAATTTAACCCCCAATTGCTTCGATAGACTGCTAGTCTTATCGTTGATCCGCGCAAATAGCGACCATCATTCACCCCACTTATAGTGGCTATAAGTAGTTGAATTTCAAGATAACTTAACTCACAGGGGTGATTCGTGTAGAATTTGCGCCCCATCTTGGCAGTGTTTTGTAATAAAACTACACGAGATAATAATCGGTGTGTGCCGCCGATAGCCTCCCCCGCCAGAGATCCTGGCGACGGAGTAAATCACAGAAACAGAGGAAAACAACCGTGCTTGAAGCTTATCGTAAACACGTTGAAGAGCGCGCGGCCCAGGGCGTCCCACCCAAGCCGCTGAATGCCGAGCAAGTTGCCGGGCTGGTGGAGCTGCTGAAAAATCCCCCCGCCGGCGAAGAGGAATCCATTCTCGAGCTGATTGCCAATCGCGTACCACCGGGTGTTGACGAAGCCGCCTACGTGAAAGCCGGTTTCCTTTCCGCCATCGTCAAGGGTGAGGCCACTTCCCCTCTGATCGACAAAGAAAAAGCCATCAAGCTGCTGGGCAACATGCACGGCGGTTACAACATTGAAACCCTGGTTGGCGCCCTGGAAGATGCCGATCTGGGCGCCCTGGCCGCCGAAGAGCTCAAGCACACCCTGCTGATGTTCGATGCCTTCCACGACGTCGAGGAAAAGGCCAAAACCGGCAACGCCAATGCCCAGGCGGTTATGCAGTCCTGGGCCGACGGAGAATGGTTCACCAACCGCGACAAGGTGGCTGAAAGCATCAAAATGGCCGTTTTCAAGGTGACCGGTGAAACCAATACCGATGACCTTTCCCCCGCTCCTGACGCCTGGAGCCGTCCCGACATTCCTCTGCATGCCCGCGCGATGTACAAGATGACCCGCGACGGCCTCAACCCGGAAGAACACGGCGTGACCGGACCCATGACCCAAATCGAGGAGGTCAAGGCCAAGGGGCTGCCGGTGGCCTTCGTCGGTGATGTGGTTGGTACCGGTTCCTCCCGTAAATCAGCCACAAACTCTGTCTTGTGGTTCTTCGGTGATGACCTGCCCGGCGTACCCAACAAGCGCGGCGGCGGTGTCTGCATCGGCGGCAAGGTCGCTCCGATTTTCTACAACACCATGGAAGATGCCGGCGCCCTGGTATTCGAAGCCCCGGTTGAGAAACTGGCCATGGGCGACGTGATTGAGATTCGTCCCTATGACGGCAAGATCCTGGCCGAAGACGGCTCTGTGCTCTCCGAGTTCGCCCTCAAGTCCGACGTACTGCTGGATGAGGTCCAGGCTGGCGGTCGCATCAACCTGATTATTGGTCGCGGTCTGACGACCAAGGCCCGCGAGTCCCTGGGCCTGCCCAACAGTGACCTGTTCCGCCAGCCGGTAGCCCCGGAAGATTCCGGTAAGGGCTTCTCCCTGGCACAAAAGATGGTCGGTCGCGCCTGCGGTCTGGCCGAAGGTCAAGGTATTCGCCCCGGCACTTACTGCGAGCCCAAGATGACCACGGTCGGCTCTCAGGACACTACCGGCCCCATGACCCGTGACGAGCTGAAAGACCTGGCGTGCCTCGGCTTCTCCGCCGATCTCACCATGCAGTCTTTCTGTCACACCGCGGCCTACCCGAAGCCTGTGGATATCGACACCCAGCACACCCTGCCCGACTTTATCATGACCCGCGGCGGTGTATCCCTGCGCCCCGGTGACGGTGTCATTCACTCCTGGCTGAACCGCATGTTGCTGCCCGACACCGTAGGTACCGGCGGCGACTCCCACACCCGCTTCCCCATGGGTATCTCTTTCCCGGCCGGTTCAGGCCTGGTGGCTTTTGCCGCCGCCACCGGCGTTATGCCTCTGGATATGCCAGAGTCCGTTCTGGTTCGCTTTAAAGGTGAAATGCAGCCCGGTATCACCTTGCGCGACCTGGTTCACGCCATTCCCTACCAGGCGATCCAGGACGGGCTGCTGACCGTTGAGAAGAAAGGCAAGAAGAACATCTTCTCTGGCCGCATTCTGGAGATCGAAGGTCTGAAGGGGCTGACCGTTGAGCAGGCGTTCGAGTTGTCCGACGCCTCCGCCGAACGTTCCGCCGCCGGTTGTACCATCGAGCTGGATCAGGCCTCTATTGAAGAGTACCTGCGTTCCAACATCGTCCTGCTGCGCAGCATGATTGCCGACGGTTATGGTGATCCCCGTACCTTGGAGCGCCGCGCCCGGAAGATGGAAGAGTGGCTGGCCAACCCCGAGTTGATGAAGGGGGATGCGGACGCCGAGTACGCCGCCGTGATCGAGATCGATCTGAACGCGTTGAAGGAACCGGTAGTCTGTTGCCCGAACGACCCGGACGATGCCAAATTGCTGTCCGAAGTCGCCGGTGACAAGGTAGACGAAGTCTTTATCGGTTCCTGCATGACCAATATCGGTCACTTCCGCGCCGCCGGTAAACTGCTGGAACAACACGGTGCCGGCATCTCCACCCGCCTGTGGCTGGCGCCGCCCACCAAGATGGATGAGCACCAGTTAATGGAAGAAGGCTACTACAATACCTTCGGCAAGGTGGGCGCTCGTACTGAAATGCCCGGCTGCTCCCTGTGTATGGGTAACCAGGCACGTGTTGCTCCCAACAGCACCGTACTGTCCACCTCAACCCGCAACTTCCCCAACCGTCTTGGCGATGGCGCCAATGTTTACCTGACCTCCGCCGAGCTGGCTGCGGTCGGTGCCATTCTGGGCAAACTGCCGACACCGGCGGAGTATATGGATTACGCGAAGAATATTGATGCCATGGCTGACGATATCTATCGCTACCTGAACTTCGACCAGATTGCAGAGTTCCAGGCCAAGCACGATGAAGGCAAAAGGATTGCGGCCGTTGAAATCCAGGACGTCGCTGTATGATGGCCACAAGCCTTGATCCCGCAGCACTGAAAAGTGCTGCGCAAACCGGTCCGGATTTTACAATCATCTGACAGACAGGTTTAAAAACCCCGGCAACTGTCGGGGTTTTATGCGTATTGATGCCAGTACTGATGCAACGCAGTCCAGGGGCGCTGACAGACTCACAGACTGGGCAATATCACCTTGAAGGAGTACCAGAGCGCTCCATTCCGGCGCACCTCATTTACACAAAGTTTTCGCCCGCGTGGTCAATCCTCATTCTGGCTCACAAATTACTGTACTCCCTCAATTGTTACTATTAATATCATCAGTGGCTACGGGTTCAATACTGGTTTTACTACAGCACCTTGAAATATTTTCAGGCGCTACGACCATAAAGCCAGCTGAACACCTGCCGGTAGGATAAGCATGGAATCAAATCAGAAGGCCGATTTTTAAGGATAGCGTGCCAAGGAGAATTGCTGTGCCGATAATCACCCACCTTTCCGTACGTTCAAAACTACTGTTGCTGATCTGCATCCCCCTTCTCGGGCTTACCTTTTTCAGCCTGGAGAGTTTGAATCTGGCCTCAGAGAAAGCCGCCAATGCCGAAGTCATAGAACAGCTTGTTACGCTGTCATCCACGAATGGTGCCCTGGTGCATGAATTGCAAAAAGAACGTGGAGCAACTGCCGGCTTCCTGAGTCCTAACGGCAGCCAGTTCGGTAAGATACTCGTTAATCAACGAGAGATGACCAACGCCGCATTAAACCAACGCCTGCAGCTTTTGCAAGGATTGCAGTCTTCCTTTGTCGACCCTGGCGTTCTCATTAACCTACGAGCGGTGGAAGCACGGTTGTCGCAATTGGATTCCTATCGGCAAAGAGTCGACGACCACCAAATTCCCATCAAAGACGCTCTCGATTTCTATACTCAAACAAATGCCCTGCTCCTGGATATTGCACCCAAAGCGGCAAACGCCTCTCAGGATGCACGTATATCCCAGATGCTCCAGGCTTACTATAATTTTTTGCAGGCTAAAGAACGTGCCGGCATTGAACGGGCGGTCTTGAGTTCCGTCTTCAGTTTGAACCAATTTGCACCCGGCGCCTTCCAACGCTTTATTACCTTGCTGTCGGAACAAAACACCTATTTCTCCACTTTTCTCAGTTTTGCCAGCGACGAGCAAGTGAACTTCTACCGTGATGCCATGGATGGCAATGCGGTAAAGGAAGTGGAAAGATACCGCCAAAAAGCAATGGATCACGCGGAATTTGGCGACTTTAACGAATCTGCTTCCGAGTGGTTCAAAGCGGCAACCGCACGGATAAACCAGTTAAAGAAAATAGAACAGAGACTGAGCGAAGATATCCTCATCTACAGTGGCAAGCAAAAAGAAGAAGCCTCTTCCAGCTATACACTGCTGCTCGGCTTTACACTATTTATAGCCGCCCTTAGCTTCGGCGCCGGATACTGGATGGTGACCCTGATCAGCCGCCAGGTGAACAATATTACCGACACCGTAAACCGATCCACACAAAATAAAGACCTGACGGTCAGAGCCAAAGCTTACTCCCACGACGAATTGGGACAAACCGCCGAACGGCTCAACCTTATGTTCAGCAGTTTCTCCGCCGCCATGGACGACATTGGGAAAGCCAGCGTGCAATTGGCGAGCGCGGCGGAAGAAACCTCTGCAACCATAGCCGATAGTGGCGAAGGTATCGACGAACAACGTCGGCAAACAGAACTGGTTGCCACTGCCACTGAAGAGATGTCAGCCACTTCCCAGGATGTGGCACGCAGCATCGCTGCTGCCGCAGACGCCGCAGCCCGTTCACAGGCTACCGCCAATGAAGGGGTCCAGGCTGTGCGCGACAGCGTCGAGCGCATTCACAAACTGACGGCCGAAGTTCAACAGATGGGCACTATTATCGAGGAACTGCACACCAGCAGTACCAGCATCGGCAATGTGATCGAAGTGATCAAATCAGTCGCGGAACAAACCAATCTGCTTGCGCTAAACGCCGCAATCGAGGCCGCCCGCGCCGGCGAGCAGGGCCGGGGTTTTGCTGTAGTGGCCGACGAAGTCCGCACACTCGCCCAGCGGACCCAGGATTCCACCACCGAGATAGAGGAGATTATCTCCAACTTTAACGGTATTTCGGAGCGTGCCTTCCACGGCATATCCGTCAGCCGGGAGCTGGCCAACGACACGGCGGCTCAAACGGGCGGGCTCGAACAGGCGCTGGACAACATCAGCCGCGAGATAACGGCGATAGCGGACATGGCCACCCAGGTAGCCACGGCCGCCGAACAGCAAGTGTCCACCACCACAGAAATGGCAGGTAATATGGCAACCATCAGCGATATGACCCAAGCCACAGCCGCCGGTGCGTCGCAAATCAGTGCCGTCGCACAGGAGCAGGCACGTATGGCCAATGACCTGCAGGCTATTTCAACAGCCTATAAAACCTGAATGCTGATTAAGCCAGCCCAAAAAACGCCTTGATGGAATCCACTTCCCACATGGTGTCCTGGTAGCCCAGCTCCATCAGTTCATCACAAAAAGGTTTGGCGAACAGCAGATAACTGGCCGCAGTGGCCCCGCCACCGCGGGTGGTCGCCCCGGTGGCATTCAAGAAGAATCGCAGACTGCGGGGTAAATAACGAATCTTGCGCCCGGCGATTTTATCCAGCTCCTTACTGGGTGAAATCATCAGGCTCTCCACCTGTCGTAACGGCAACCCCCTCTCCTCGCGCACCGCCTCTGGAATCAACGTTATCAACTGGTTGATGCGATCCAGATGCTCGATATCCCCCTCCAGACTATCGACAAAGGCGCTGTTGAACATATGACCCACTATCTGCGCCATCGAGGGCGAGTGCTTCACGGGTCGGCGTTTCCCCCAGTGCTGGGGATTGCGGTTGCTACTGACCCCCGCCACAAATACACGATCGGCGCCCAGGTGCAATGCCGGACTGATGGGTGCCAGTTGTCGCAGCGCACCATCACCAAAATATTCGCGATTGATTTTGACCGACGGGAAAATGGTGGGTATTGCCGAAGAAGCCATCAGGTGCTCGATACCCAATTTGGTGGGCGAACCGATGCGCCGGTAGCGCCGCCAGCCTTTAAAGGATTCCTTGCCCTGAAAAAAACACACCGACTCACCGGAGGTATAACCCATTGCCGTAACGCTAACCGCTTCGAGGTCGCCGTCGGCGATGGCCTGGTCGATATTTTCAAAGCGGATTGTGCGGTTGAGCAAATCCCGTAACGGCGAGTTATCCAACAGAGACAGGGGGGCTTCTCGCCCAACGCCCTGATTGAACAGGGACAATGCGACTTTACCCATGCCTTTAAACAGATCCATCCACTCGTGGCGATAGATATGTTCAATTCTGAGATCCGCCCAGATGGCCCTGAGGTCAGCGACTGCCTCTTTAAAGCTACCGGCGTGGGTCGCTATCGCCAACGCATTAATGGCGCCGGCAGAGGTACCGCAAATAATGGGAAAGGGATTGTGTGCCGTTTCCGGCAGAATTTCTGCCAGAGCCTGCAGCACACCGGTCTGGTATGCCGCCCGCGCCCCGCCCCCGGACAAGATCAATGCGTTTTTCATACAACCCAACGGTAGCTTTTTGTGTTTCTTTTTTTCTTTTTTCTTTTTTGCTTTTTTCTTTTTTGCTTTTTTCTTTCTAGCTATCAGCTTTTTGCTTTCTAGCGCTTCACTTCTCTTATTCCAGCGCGTCGCTCAGGCTACCGTTAGATTGGCGAAATTTTCTGAAAATAGCAACTGCTGCCTCAGGACACTAGGCCGCGTTGCTTGCTTTTTCGACTTTTCGCCTGGCTTCAAGCTCCTTCAACTCCCGTCGTAGAACTTTACCCACGTTGGACTTGGGCAGGTCGTCTATAAACTCCACAAATCGCGGTACCTTATAGGCTGTGAGGTTTTGTTTGCAGAAATCCCGCACACTCTCGACGGTTAGATCGGTATCGGCTCTGACTACGTACAGCTTAACAGCCTCGCCGCTCTTGCTGTTCTTGACGCCTATCGCGGCGGCCTCGGCAATACCCGGGTGGGTACAGGCGATATCTTCCACCTCGTTGGGATAGACGTTAAATCCTGAAACAATAATCATGTCTTTCTTGCGATCGACAATTCTCAGGAAGCCATCCGCCTGGATCACCGCCATATCGCCGGTCCTTAACCATCCTTCGTCGTCCAGCACTTCGGCAGTGGCTTCGGGGCTCTGCCAATAACCCTTCATCACCTGAGGTCCGCGTACGCACAGCTCTCCGGCCTCTCCGACCGGCAGCGCCTGACCCGATTCATCGATTACCTTGACCTCCGTTAGTGGAACCGGTGTTCCAATGGTGCCCGGCTGGGCACTGTCGGGACGGTTGCACGCCACTATTGGGGAGGTCTCCGTCAGGCCGTAACCCTCGCAGACCTGACACCCGGTTACTGATTTCCAGCGACGTGCCGCCTCGGTAGTGAGCGCCATGCCGCCGGATGCAGTAACTCGCAATTGGCCAAAATCGAGTGTCGCAAACCCTTTGTGGCTGCACAGGGCCATAAACAGTGTATTGATACCCACAAAAAAGGTAATGGCTTCACCTTCGAGTGCCTGCACGAAAGCTCTCAGATCGCGGGGATTGGGAATCAGCAAACTCCGGTTCCCCAAGCTGAAGTGCACCATGCAGTGCATGGTGAAGGCATAAATGTGATAGAGCGGTAATGGGGCCACCACCACCTCTTTACCTTCATTGCAATATCCCTCGAAGTGCTCCCTGGTCTGTAGCATATTCGCCACCAGGTTGCGGTGTGTCAGCATAGCGCCCTTGGCTATACCGGTGGTGCCACCCGTATACTGCAGCACCGCAACATCCCCAGGCTGCGTGGCGATGGGGCGCAACCGGCTCCGCCCCCCTTGTTTCAGCACCTGGGTAAAACGTTTCTGTTGCGGCATCGAAACCCTGGGTACCATTTTCTTGACATGCTTTACCGCAAAATTCAGCAGCGCTCCCTTCAGGGGTGAATGCAGATCGCCGATCTCGGTAATAATCACCTGCTCCACAGGCGTGTCGGCAACCACTTCGGCCAGGGTATCAGCGATATTGGCAAATACCACAATGGCCCTGGCGCCGGCGTCGTTGAGCTGGTGTTTTACTTCTCGAGCGGTGTACAGGGGATTGGTGTTTACCACGACCATACCGGCGCGAATGACGCCGAACATCGCCACCGGATACTGCAATACATTGGGCAACTGTAAAGCAACACGATCGCCCGGTCGAAGGTCGGTGTGGTTTTGCAGATAAGCTGCAAATTGGGCGGAAAGGCGATCCACATCGGAAAACGTCAGGGTTTTTCCCATACAGGTGAAGGCTTGCTTATCGGCAAATGTCGCACAAGCCTCCTCAAAAGTTTCCGAAATAGTACGTTCGAAGTTCAATGCTTACTCCTCCAACAACGCTTTGAATATTTTTATATGGGAATTGTCCACTCTCACGATCGACAGCGCCCTGCCAAATCACATCTGTCCGGGAATGTCCTACATACAGTATTGGTGGACTGGGGAAGTCTTTCAAACCCCAAAAAGGCCAAATCACAGATGGTGTGATCTGGCCTCGGCATTGGGGTACAGGCGCGGCAAACCGCGCTCACTGACTAGAACGCGAAGTTATCGGCATCCAACTCCATCAAATTACCTGCGCCGGACTTGATGGTGGCCACACATGTTTGGGTACGTGGTAACAGGCGTTGAAAATAGAAGCGCGCCGTGGACAGTTTAGCGTTGTAAAAAGCGTCTTCAGAGGTGCCGGCAGCGAGGATTTCCTGGGCTTTGGCTGCGGCCAGTGCCCAGAAGTAAGCATAGGTGACGTAGCCGGAATACATCAGGTAGTCGACAGAGGCGGCACCCACTTCATCGGGGTTCTCCATCGCCTTGCCACCCACATGCATGGTCAGTTCGCCCCACTCCCTGTTCAACGCCGCCAGCGGTTCAATAAACTCTTTCATGGCTTCGTTGCCGGCCTGTGCCTGACAAAATTTATGCACGATCTTGGTAAAACCCTTGAGCAGTTCACCGCCCGAGCCAAGCACTTTGCGGCCAAGCAGATCCAGTGCCTGGATACCGGTGGTACCTTCGTACAGGAGCGCAATACGGCAATCGCGCACGTTCTGTTCGGCTCCCCACTCGCTGATAAAGCCGTGGCCACCAAAACACTGCAAAGCCAGGTTGGCGGATTCGTAGCCGGTCTCGGTCATAAAGGCCTTGGCAATCGGCGTCAGGAAACTCAACAAATCATCAGCGGCCTTGCGTTCCTCCTCAGACTCGGCGCTCTCCGCCAAATCCACCTGCTTGGCAGCAAAGTAAGCCAGCATCCGGCCACCTTCAGCGAACGCCTTCTGGGTTAATAGCATACGGCGCACATCCGGATGTACGATAATTGGATCCGCGGGGCCATCGGGGTTCTTGACGCCGGAAAGGGAGCGCATCTGCAGGCGTTCGCGGGTATATTCCAACGATTTCTGGAAGCCCAGCTCGGCGTGGGACAGACCTTGCAACGCAGTTCCGAGCCGGGCGGTATTCATAAAGGTGAACATGGCCATCAGCCCCTTGTTGGGCGGACCGATCAGGTAGCCTTTGGCACCGTCAAAGTTCATCACGCAGGTGGCGTTACCATGAATACCCATTTTGTGTTCGATGGACCCACATTTTACGCCATTGTGATCGGCAAGCGTACCATCTGCCGCCACATTGAACTTGGGCACGATAAACAGGGAGATGCCCTTGGTACCTTCCGGGGCATCCGGCAGGCGTGCCAATACGATATGGACGATATTTTCCGCCATATCGTGCTCACCGGCTGAAATGAAGATTTTGGTCCCGGTGATGGCGTAGGAGCCGTCGGCATTGGGTTCGGCCCGGGTGCGCAGCATACCCAAGTCGGTACCACAGTGGGGCTCCGTCAGGCACATGGTACCGGTCCAGGATCCTTCAATCAGCTTGGTCAGGTAGGTTTCTTTTTGCGCATCGGTGCCGTGCGTTGAAATGGTGTTCATGGCACCGTGACTCAAGCCCGGGTACATACCCCAGGACCAGTTGGCACTACCGATCATCTCACTGAGAATGGTGCCCAGCGATTGCGGCAACCCCTGACCGCCATGCACAGGATCGTGAGCCATAGAGGGCCAGCCGGCTTCCACATACTGCTGGTAAGCCTCTTTAAAACCGGGTGGCGTGGTCACCACGCCGTCGTCCCATTGACACCCCTCGGTATCACCCACGCGATTAAGGGGAGCCAGCACGTTTTCACAGAACTTGGCGCTCTCTTCGAGAATCGCGTTGACCACCTCGGGGCTGGCTTCCTCACCGCCGGGCAAAGTTGCATAGTGCGCCGGGAAATCCAAAAGTTCGTTCATTACAAACTGTATATCGCGCAAGGGGGCTTTATAGTCGGCCATCCGTTATTCAACCTCATATCTTGTTCAGCGTTGATTGGGTACTTTCACGGAGCAAAGAATCCCTGATTCAGAGTTTAGCCTCAATACCGAAATCAACCAGATTGGATGACAAATGGAGGCAATCCGGTCACCGTTTGAACCCCGGTGAGGTGTGCCATCGCCAGATCGCCCACTGGTCGACGGGACCCGCTGGTGTTCGGGACCCGCTGGTTTTTGGGGATAGTAGCGATGTCCCTAACCGAGCTGTTTGCGGTACTCCCCGGGTGTCACGCCGGTCCATTTTTTAAAGGCGCGAAAGAAGGCGCTGCTCTCGTCGAAGCCCAAACGCTCGGCAATAGTGGCGTTGGTCAAGTCCGGGCATGCCAGGTAGTGGAAAGCCGCCTCCATGCGGCACTCGTCTTTCAGTTTCTGGTAAGAGGTGCCCTCCCCCTGCAGCCGGCGGCGTAGGGTGGTAACCGACAGGTTCAGGCGCGAAGCCACGTCCTCGGCACTGGGCATGGAAACGCTCACATCCCTGGAGAGGATAGAGCGCACTTTTGATTTCAAGCTATAGTGGGTCGTTTCACTGATCACCAGGTGATAAGGCGCAGTTCGCAGGAAGTCCATCAGGGTTTCCTGGTTTTGTACGATGGGGTAATCGAGATAGGCGGCGTTAAACTCACATCCGGTGAATGTTTGGCCAAATCTCGTCTCATCCGCCTGCAATTCGGCAATGGGCTTCATGCTCTCCGATTCGGGAAATTGAAAGTAGAGGGTATTCAGGCGGATCTCCTGACCGATCAGCCAGCCGTAAAAACGGATTGAGACCGCTATTTGCGTACGAATCTGGCTGGGTTTGGCATGATCAACTATCGCCTCATACTCACCGGGCGCCAGGGCGTCCACACCGCACATGCGCAATCGCGCGAGATCATTTTCAACGGAAAGCTTGAACCGGATATTCATGCCCCGACAAATTTCACAAAATTCACCGGTACGGATAATGGCCTGTTGCAGGTTGGCACATTGAATCACGGTCAGACACAGCAGGCGAAAAGATCCCAAACGCACTTTACCGCCGCTGAACATACCGAAATATTCGTCCTGCATCAGGTGCATGACACGCTGATACAATTGTCCGTATTTCATCGCGGAAAATTGTTGCGCGTTGTTGAGTTCTTCGGGCGCTATACCCAGTTCGTCCAGGAGCGGCGCAACATCCTGGCCACGATCCTCCACCAACTGCAGCAAGCCCTGTGCGTAGTCGATCGGAACATGGATCATTTTGCTTTGCATGAACGCCCCTTAGGAGAACAGCTTTTTCAATAACTGCCAGAGAGAGACAACAAGCAGGGCGGCACCGATCAACATCGCCACCAGAATCACGGTGACCACCAAAAAATGCAATGCTTTGTCGACAGACAAATCCCAACCCACAATAGCGAGAGCGATAAACCCGGCGCTGGCCATCAGGGCCACCAACAGAATCGCCCGGTTTTTGCGATTGGCTTTACTGCCCTTTTTGGCTAGCAAACTGAACAACATACTTACTGGCTACCTCTCGAGTCTGCCATTAACTGCACCTTCAATTACACCGGCGCCAACTACACCAGCGCCAACAGCTTCACCACAGGCTATGATCACGCCGCCTAGAGGCTGCCCTCGTGACTCCACTCGCAGCGAATATTGATATCCCCGGACCCGGGGATATGGGCATTGGCACTCGATTCCCAGGTAAAGGTGTGGGTACCGGACAATTCGGTTTCCAGGTGCACGGTGGCCGACACCCAATACATACGGCCCAACAGTTCTTCGAACATGTTGATCCACTGTTCCCACTCATACTCCACCGCTTTATAGGAAGCCCCGAAGTGCATGACTTCGGTTTGGTAATTTCCCTGCATCGCCTCCAACTTGGGAATAGCGAACATCTCCTGGCACAGGAAGGGCCATTCATCGGCCCTGGGCAGTTGCAACATTGCCTGGCGATTGACCGCACGTCGCTCGCCGTCAGAGTTAAAATAGCCGGCATCCTTAATGCAGCCGTAGACTATTGATTCCTGGTCCATCCTCGCCTCGTTGTTATTGTTAACGCTCTTATTACCTGTTTCCTGATGTTAAACATCTGTGTTGCGCTTTTTAAAAAAACCACCACCCGTCACTTTCCAATCGTTCCTGACAGCCTTGCAACTGGCGCCGATAGAGGTTTGCCCGCGCCGAGACTTTCTTGGCCACGGACTTCAGCCACCCCTTTTTCCTGAAGGTACGGCGGTTAAATCCCCCATGCCCCTCATGGTATGCCAGATACAGGTGATACGCATCATTTAGGTCGATTTTACTGCGTTTTTGACTCTGTTTGTTATACCAGCCTATGAAGTCCACGGCATCTTCAAAGTCGTCACGATCCGCACCGCGGTTGCCGCTGCTTTTCCGGTACCAATTCCAGGTGCCGTCTTTGGCTTGGGAAAAACCGTAGGCACTGCTTTTGCGGGGACCGGGAAAAATCCAGAGTATTTTACGGCGCGCCGGTTTGGCTTTCGGCTGGAAACGCGATTCCTGGTACATAATCGCCATCAGAACGGGTATGGGACTGCCCCAACGCTCCTCGGCATCCTTGGCGTCCTCATACCAGCCGCTTTTTTCATCAAAGATATGGCAGACATTGTCGATATGACGCGGCGGCGAAGTCACGCAACCCCCGACCGCGACCAGCGCCAGGCCGGTCGCCAACAGCCGGCTGATACCCTTAACCCCGAGATGGCTAGACATCCACACCATGCTCACGCAAGAGGTCCAGAAGCGCGCTTTCATCTATAATGTCGACACCCAACTCCCGGGCCTTGGCGAGTTTGGATCCCGCACCGGGTCCGGCCACCAGGTAATGGGTCTTGGCCGACACACTGCCCGCCACCTTGGCGCCCAACGCCTGCAGGTGCGCCTTGGCCTCGTTCCGGCTCATCACTTCCAGGGTGCCGGTCAATACGTAGGTCTGACCGACCAGGGGCTCTGCCGCCGAATCACTGGGTGTTTCATCGGGCCAGTGCAGACCCGCCTTACGCAACTGTGCCACCGCCTCCAGGTTGTGCTCCTGCTGGAAGAACTCGACTATATAGTGCGCCACCACCGGCCCCACATCCTCCACCGCCAACAGCGCCGCTTCATCCGCTTCCGCCAGGGCTTCAAAACTGCCAAAATGCCGCGCCAGGGAGCGGGCCGTGGCCTCCCCCACCTCGCGGATACCCAGGGCGAAGATAAACCGCGACAGACTGGTGCCCTTGCTGGCATCCAGCGCCTTCATCAGGTTCTCGGCGGATTTGTCGCCCATACGCTCCAGGCCCGCCACCTGCTCCGCCGTGAGGGCATAGAGGTCGGCGACCGAATGCACCAGCCCACCATCGACCAGTTGCTCAACCAGTTTGTCGCCCAGGCCATCGATATCCATGGCTTTGCGCGAGGCGAAATGCTTGATCGCCTCCTTGCGCTGGGCCTCGCAAATCAGGCCACCGCTACAACGGGCGACCGCCTCACCGGGTTCGGTTTCCACGGGCGAGTCGCACACGGGACACCGCTCCGGGAACAGGATATCCCGGGCGTTGTCGGGCCGTTGGGCCTTGACGACGGACACCACCTGGGGAATCACATCCCCGGCGCGTCGAATCATCACGGCATCGCCGATCTTAATGCCCAGGCGCTCGATTTCATCGCGGTTGTGCAGGGTGGCATTTGAGACGGTAACGCCACCCACAAACACGGGCTCCAGCCGTGCCACCGGTGTTACCGCGCCGGTGCGGCCCACCTGGAACTCCACGTCCAGCAGCCGGGTTACCTCCTCCTGGGCCGGAAACTTATGGGCAATGGCCCAGCGGGGCGCCCTGGCGACGAAGCCTAATCGGTTCTGTAACCGGCGGCTGTTAACCTTGAAGACGATACCGTCGATATCGTAGTCGAGCGCATCACGCTTTTCGGCCATGCTCCCGTAATAGGCCAAACACTCATCTATATTGGTCGCCACGGTCATATGCTCGTTGATCAAAAGACCCCAGGCGTTCAGCGCCTTGAGCACATCGGTATGACGATCGGGCAACTCTCCCCCGTCGACCCGCCCAATGCTGTAGGCGCACATCTCCAGGGGGCGTTTCGCGGTAATTCGCGGGTCCAGTTGCCGCAGGCTGCCCGCCGCAGCATTGCGCGGATTAACGAAAGTCTTTTCCCCGGCCTGCCGGGCTTTGTCGTTGAGGGCTTCGAAACCCGCCTTGGGCATATAGATCTCACCGCGAACCTCCAGGGTGGGCGGGTAATCTTCACCCACCAGCCGCAACGGAATCGAGTTGATGGTGCGCACGTTCTGGGTAATGTTTTCGCCGGTGGTACCGTCCCCGCGGGTCGCTCCCCGCACCAGCAGGCCGTCCTCATACAACAGGCTGACAGCGATACCATCCAGTTTGGGTTCACACGCATACTCAATCGGAGCGTCCGTTTTCAGGCGTTCGCTGACCCGGCGGTTAAAATCACGCAGGTCCTCTTCGCTGAAAGCGTTGTCCAGAGATAACATCGGCACTTCGTGCCGCACCTGCTCGAAGGCACTCAGCGGCTCCGCCCCCACCCGCTGGGTGGGCGAGTCCGGGGTGATCAAACCCGCATGGCTTGCTTCGAGTTCCTGCAGCCGCTGCAACAGGCGATCGTATTCCGAGTCCGGAATCTGCGGGTCGTCGAGAACATAGTAGCGGTAGTTGTGGTAATTCAGTTGTTGCTTGAGGCGTTGTGCTTCGTCGAGCACTGATTGGGGTATGGGCATATCCTAGCCTTGGCTAACTCTGGATGACACGGCGATCTCTCAAGCTCTCCGGAGCTGTTTCCTGTGGGTTCAGGCGTTCGATGGCGCTAACCTTTAAACAGTTGTTTGCGCTCAAAGTCGCTGATGCGTTGACGACAGTGATCCATGGTCTGTTTGGTCATGACACTGCGGTTTTCGTCTTTAAGGTCACCACCCAGGCGCTCACAGATGGCCTCTGCCGTCGACACCATCAGGTCAAAAGCCTTTCGACTGTCAGCGGCCAGCGGGAGGGTCATAAAGAGGCTGACCCCCGGGGTTTCAAATTGTGCCATGGTATTAAGGTCAAAGACGCCAGGCTTGACCATATTGGCCATGCTGAACAGCACGGGGCCTTCGCCCCGGGCATCCAGGTGGCGGTGAAAGATCTGCATATCGCCGTAGCGCAGGCCGCACTCCAGGATCACATCCAACAGGGCCTGTCCGGCAAAGCGCTGCCCCTGGGGCGCCATCACATTGATCACAAAGACCTCTTCGGCAGCGTCCAGACGCACTTCCGGCTGGGGGTCATCGACAACAGGGTCGGGCGTCTGCGACAGCGAGGGTTCGATGCGTGCATCTCCGACAGTTGGCTCAGTGGTTGATTTGAACTCCCAATCCTCAATGGAATCGCCTACTTCGGAATTATCTACTTCGGAATCGCCTACCTCGTAATTATCTACTTCGTAATTATCTACTTCGGAATCGCCTACTTCGGGCTCGCCCACAAGCGGCTCTGCTTCAGTGGGGGTATTGTCCACTTCCATCAACATGGGCACCGATTCCTCAAGATTCAGCGACACCTGCTCGGGTGGGGGCGCGGGTGGCGTTACCGGCGCCTTGGGTGTTGGTTTTTTGGGTTTGAATCCGGCCGTGGTGCGACCCGCCCCCAGGCTGTCGCGCAGGTTGCGGTTCATGACCTCGATATCACGTTCATTTCGTTGCGCAACAACGCGCGCACCGCCGTTGGGCAGTTCGCTGCCGTACTCCTCGAGGTCTTCCTTCTCTATCCCCTGGTGCATACTCAGGGACATTTTCAGCGCTCCCTGACGCGACTGGCGCATGCGCCGCCAACCGTCCAGAAGAATGCCAATTATCAATAGAACGACAATGACAGTGAGCCACTCACGCATAGTAAATTCCATTCGTTCAACTGCTACCGTTTGATTCTTCCCGTTCCGCCGCTCGTTTACTCGACAGCTACATGGCCGCCAGTTCAGCAGCTTCGTCCACATCCACTGTCACCAGACGCGATACGCCCGGCTCATGCATGGTCACGCCCATAAGTTGATGCGCCATCTCCATAGCGATCTTGTTATGGGTAATATAAATAAATTGTACATGCTGTGACATCTCTTCCACCATACGCGCGTAACGACCGACGTTGGCGTCATCCAGAGGCGCGTCCACCTCGTCCAGCATACAGAAAGGTGCCGGATTGAGCTGGAAAATAGAGAATACCAGCGCAATGGCTGTCAGGGCTTTTTCACCACCGGACAACAGGTGAATGGTGCTGTTTCGCTTGCCCGGCGGCCGCGCCATGATAGCAATACCCGTATCCAGCAAATCCTCGCCGGTCAGCTCCAGGTAGGCATGACCGCCGCCGAAGACTTTCGGGAACAGCTCCTGCAATCCCTTGTTGACCTGGTCGAAGGTTTCCTTGAAGCGGGTTCGCGTCTCGCGATCGATTTTCCTGATCGCATTTTCCAGGGTTTCCAGTGCCTCGCGCAAATCGGCATCCTGGGCATCCAGGTAATTCTTGCGTTCGGATTCTATCTTGTACTCTTCGATGGCCGCCAGGTTGATAGGGCCTAATCGGCTAATGCGATTGCCAATGCGCTCCAGCTCCTCTTCCATCGGTTGCTCCCCGGCATCCTCCGGCAGCTGCTCCAGCAGGGTGGGCAGGTGGAAGTTGTCTGCGCTCAACTGCTCCTGCAGGGTATTGCGCTGTACTTGCAGGGTTTGCGCGGCCAGCCGCTCCTGTTCCAGGTGGGAGCGCACCGCCTGCACCTCCTGATCGGCGCGACCGCGGGCCTGCTCGGCCTGGCGCAAGTCATGCTCCACGGTCTCCACCGCTTTGCGCGCCTGCGCAAGGTCTTTTTCAACATCCAGGCGCTTGCCCAGCAGACCTTCCAGTTCCAGCTTGTGCTCCTCCACCGGATCGCGGTTCTCGCTGAGGCTCAGGGTCAGCCGTTCGCGCCGATCCTGCAGGCGCTGGACCTGTTCGCGCAAACGCCCCAGGCCCTGGCGAATGGAATCCAACTGGGTTTTGACGGACTGGTGGCGCATGGCCAGCTCGTGCGCCTTATCCTTGTCGTGGCGCGCGCGCTGGCGCGCCTGGTCCAGGGTGGCGCGAATATCGTCACGCTTTTGCAGCAGCGACTCGCGCATATCGGTATCCCGCTCCATGGCTTCGATCGCCTCGCTGAGAATCATGCGGGCTTCCGAGAGGCTTTCGGCCTCCTGGCTCATCTGTTCCCGGGCGTCCTGGATCTCGTTTTCCGCCCGGTCGCGGCGCATGGCGATCTGCTCCACCCGCACCTGCTTGGCGCTCAACTGGGAGCGCATCTCGCTGTAGCGGCGGCCCTCTTCGTCCGCCTCGCGACGCAGTGTCTCGCGTTGCTGCTCGAGGTGCTTGACCTTTTCGCGGTTCTCTTCCAGACGCGATCCCAGATCCTCTACCCGGGCTTCGGTCGCTTCAATATCGGCTACCAGTGTTTCCAGCTCCTGCTTGCGGGCGATAACACCGGCAGTGGCGTCGGTATCGCGGGCAACCCGCAGCCAGTTGGCGCCCAACCAGATGCCGTCCCGGGTAATCACCGACTCGTTGGCTGCCAGCTGCTTTTGCAACACCAGTGCCGAGGTCAGGTCCTCGGCGGCATAGACGCCGCCCAACAACGCGCTGACATCCCACTTGGCGTCCACATACTGTTCCAGGGCGGTGCCGTTGACCGGGGCCGGCGCCGTCACCGAGGTTTCGGTATCCAGCAGTACCAGCTCGCCCTGCTCCAGGTTGCCCAGCACATCGGCAACAGCCTCAAATCCCCGGGTACAGACCGCCTGCAGGCTGTTACCGAGAACCGTTTCCACAGCTTTGTCCCAGCCGGCTTCCACCGTGATGCCTTCCGCCAGACGGGGTTGAGCCGAGAGCTGCTGGTCATTCAACCATTCGCTCACCGCCTCGCTTTTCTCCCCCAGGGCGGCCTGCTGCAGCGCCTCCAGGGAGGCGTGACGACCGCGCATGGTCTGCAGCCGGCTGCGGGCATCGTCCAGTTCATCGGACAGGCTGGTGTTACTGTCACGCAGCTGGTCCAGCTCTTCATTCACGCCGTCGATTCGGGAGCGCTTTTCATCGGCGCTGAGGTCCAGCTCGGCCAACTGCTCCGTCAGTTCGCCGATCTCCTCTTCCACCGGGCCGGCGCTGAGGTTGTCTTTTTCTTCACTGAGCTTGTCGATTCGATCCAGCAGACGTTGTTGAACCTGCTCCAGATGCTGGATACGCGATTGCTGCACCTCGGCGCGTTGCCGTGGCTCAGAGGCGCTCTGGTTGAAGTTGTCCCAGTCGGTCTGCCACTGCTGCATAGCTTCTTCAGCCACCTGCAAACTGTCGCCGGAATCATCTTCGGCGGCCTGCAGCAGTTCCAGCTCCGGTTCAATCTCCATCAATTCCGCTTCCCAGCCCTCGGCTTTCTCGCGGTCGATCACCAGGTGCTCTTCGGCCTCCTTGCAATCCCTATCGGTCTGGTCGAGGTCCGTCTGGAGCTGGCGGGCCCGGTCCTGCGCATGCTGGATACTCTGCTCGATACGGGCAATGTCGGTGCCCAGGGAATAGTAGCGGCCCTGCACCTCGTTGTATTTGTCGCCCAGTTCGGTGTATTGGGTGCGGTATTTTTCGATCAGGGTGTCATTGCTGACCTGATCGGTGACAAAGGACTCGACCCGCAACTCCAGCTCGCGAATGGCTTCCTGTTTGACCTGGGCCTGATCGTCCAGGATTTTATAGCGCAGGGCCTGCAGCTGTGCTTTGAGCAGGCGCTCCTCTTTCTTGTACCCGGTGTATTTCTCCGCCGCCTGGGATTGGCGCTGAAGGCGCGACAACTGCCGCTCCAGCTCTTCGCGAATATCGGTCAGTCGCTCCAGGTTCTCGATGGTGCGGCGCATGCGGTTTTCGGTATCGCGGCGGCGCTCCTTGTACTTGGAAATTCCCGCCGCCTCCTCAATGTAGACCCGCAGCTCCTCCGGTTTGGCCTCGATCAACTTTGAGATCATGCCCTGCTCGATAATGGCATAGCTGCGCGGTCCCAGGCCGGTGCCCAGAAAAATATCGGTAATATCGCGGCGGCGGCATTTGGCGCCGTTCAGGTAGTAACTGTTCTGGGCATCACGGGTGACCTTGCGCTTGATGGAAATTTCCGTGAAACCGGCATATTCCCCCACCAGGGTGCCGTCGCTGTTGTCGAAAACCAGCTCTATCGAGGCCTGGCCGACCGGTTTGCGTCCGCCGGAGCCGTTGAAGATAACGTCGGTCATGGACTCGCCGCGCAGGTTCTTGGCAGAGGATTCCCCCATCACCCAACGCACGGCATCAATGGTATTGGACTTGCCGCAACCATTGGGACCGACAATGGCGCAGAGGTTGCTGGGGAAGTTAACCGTGGTGGGATCCACAAAGGACTTGAAACCTGCCAGCTTGATGCACTTTAGCCGCATAACTCCGTTTCACTCGATGTTTAAGCGTTTGATTTTGTTGTTTTTGATTTTTTGGTTTACTGCGAAATTCACCCCAATCGCGGTCGGGCTCACCCTTTTCCAGGGGAGTACCCGGGCTATTTGTGCAGTATCACAAGCGAATGGATTCTACTAGGTTTAGGGCCGCTTTACACCAATTGACAAGCGCCAAATCGTGCCCATAAACGCCAATCGTGAACTTAGCCACGGCACTGTCCGCTGGCGGGAGTTCACTTGTCAGGGCAATTGTGCCGCTATCTCCAAATGCAAGTCCGCTGGCAACTCGGCCAATTTGATCGGACCCAGCGTACCCAGCCAATCACCCGATTGAGGCGTGGCGCTACCGGAGCGGGAAAGACGGGCCACCAGCTCCAGTTCCGGGAAGCTGGTGATGCTCATCCCGGGCGCCATGGCCATGGATTCATCCAGGGTCACCTCCAGGGGCAGATCCTCCACCGCCACCCGCTGGATAGCCAGGGGCATTTTCGGGCCCTGCCAGGCACGCGCGTAGACAAAGATGACTTGACCGGGCTCGCGGGGCACCCCTTCGGCCAGGCTAACGCGCAGGGAAAGCCCGGCGACAGGTTTATCCGATGCGCCTTCCGGCTCCCGGGCCTCACCCGCGCCACCGGCAGCCAGCTCACGCTCGGCCCGGGCGATACCGGCCAACAGTGCCCGGGCGCCCGGTGTATCGCGCCCCATCACCTCCAGCGCCCGCCCCCACTGGTCGATGGCGCCTTTAAAATCCCGCGATTCAAAGGCGGCGACGCCCGCCAACCCGAGGGCGGTGGCATTATTGGGCATCAGCCTCAAGGTATTGGCCACCAACCCCTCGACTTCAGGTGTCATACGGTTGCCCGCGGCCATAAAGGTGGCCTGGGCCAACTCCCCCATCACCTGGCCGGCATTCGGTTCGATTTTCAGCACCTGCCGGTAAGCCTGCACCGCCCCGAGGTAATCCTGCAGCTCCATCCGCGTGCGCGCCAACAAAAACCAGTTCTGCTGATTGTCCGGCCGGGTCTTGAGGCGCGCCTCCAGGCTGGCAATCAGGTCGCGGGCCGCGTCCCCATTGCTGGGCCGGCCTGCCCGAAAATCCTCTTGCTGCCGCTCAAAATTACGATTCGCCAGCTCCACGATCTGCCAGTCCTGGCTGGCGCCCAGTAGCCAGTAGAGCCCGAAGCCAGCCGCTGGCAGCGCCAGCGCCAACAGCGTCAAAATCGCCGGCGACGTCTTCCGCAACCGGGGCGTGCCGGACCGGGAACCGATTTCACGCTCCGCCAGTTCGTCTTCACTGTCCGTCAGTTCAACTTCACTATCCGCCAATTCGTCTTCACTGTCCGCCAACAAAGACCGCTCCAGCTCCAGTTTCAAGCGCTCGAACTCGGCTTCATCCAAAGCACCGGAATCCCGCCCCGCCTCCAACTCGGCCAGATGCTGGCGGAACAACTCGATATTGGCCTCTTGACGGTCAATTTGGCTGGCGAGCGCACCCGCACTCTGCCGTTTTCCACCCAGCAGTGGCCAGAGTACAAACAGTGCCGCACACGCCAATAACAACGCCGCACCGGCCCAAAAAAGTGTCATAACGGGGTGTCCTTTGTTGAATGCTTCGCCGGGGCCGGCGCCTTTTCCTGCCCATCGTGCTCTGCCTTGCCCTGCCCCTCGAGTATCGCCGCCAGGCGCTCCTCCTCCTCCGCACTCAAATGCGTGGCGTCTTCTGTGGCAACCTCGGCGGCAGCGGCTTTTGAACGCCGCTTGAGAATCAGGATGATAACAATGATGCCCAGCACCAGGAGTGATGCGGGTCCGTACCAGAGCAACCAGGTGTTTTGCTTCAGTTGCGGTTTGTAAAGCACGAATTCGCCGTAACGGGACACCATAAAGTCGACAATTTCCCTGTCGGATTTGCCCTCTTCGATAAGGCGGTGCACCTCCCGGCGCAAATCAGCGGCGATGGGGGAATTGGAGCCGGCCAGATTCTGGTTCTGGCACTTGGGGCAACGCATTTCCTCGATAAAAGCCTGGTAGCGTTCACGGTCCACCTCGCTGCCGAACTCGTAAACATCCACAACGCCAACGGCGTTCAGGCTCAAACCCAGCAGCAACAACACAGTAAATAGACGCGACAACACAACGGGACACCCTGTGGAAACAAAGTCTCAAATTATATCAGTGCCGGGCGCAGCCCACCATCTGCCCAACTTTTATTCAAACTGAGCAAGTTGCGCTAGCTTTTTGAATTTCCTGAAAAAAATGTTGACGGCCACACTTATATGGCTAGAATACGCAGCACTTGAACGGGGGTGGTTAGCTCAGTTGGGAGAGCGACGGCCTTACAAGCCGTAGGTCACAGGTTCGACCCCTGTACCACCCACCACTTACCTCAAGTGGGTTTCAAGCAACTGCTACTTGCAGAGATCGCGGACCGGTAGTTCAGCTGGTTAGAATGCCGGCCTGTCACGCCGGAGGTCGCGGGTTCGAGTCCCGTCCGGTCCGCCATTATTCTTCTTTGAAATCAATAAGTTAGGTTTTTTCACCTAATTCCTGTCCAGTTTTTGTCCAGCTTTTTGTAAGCGGTTATTTTAGCGGATGCTAATTCATCTCTGGTAATCTTTGTTTTGACAGTGATGCATGCTGTTTGTGTTGATGAATAAAGGCCGCCTTTGATGCACCCCATTATTAATAATCATCGTCAAGAAATTTTAGCCATAGCGCAGCGGCGTGACATTGTGAATGTGCGTGTTTTCGGTTCCATGTCTCGCGACGATGCCGGACTAAACAGCGATGTGGATTTGCTGGTGGAACTCCAGTCGGGGAGATCGGGATTAGCGCTGGGTGGTTTTCTAATGGACGCTTCTGAATTATTGGGACGGAAGGTTGATGTGGTTACCGAAAAGTCATTGCACCCAAATTGCGCGATAAAATTCCTCAAGAGGCCAAGCCTTTGTCACATGCTTTATCGTGCCGATGCTCTGACTTTTTCAGGTATCAGGCGGTAGCCTAGCGCGTGCATAATAGAATTAACATTGTCCAGGCGCGGATTGCCCTTACTGGAAAGTGCTTTTTGTAACCCCTGACGTGTCATGCCGGTTTCTTTAGCGATTGTGGTAATCCCTTTAACTTTTGCGATAACGCGCAGTGATGCCAACAAAGCGGCAGAGTCGCCATCGTTAGCGTAGTCGTCAAAAATTTCGGTAAGGTAATCGTCCAGCTCTTCCGGGTGATCACGAAAATACGTTTCCTCAATCGTGTCCAGTGTTCTGTACTTAGTCATTGCTTTGGTACTCCTGCCAATACGTCATGGCGGTATCGATATCTTTTTGCTGGGTGCTTTTGTCGCCACCACATAACAATACAACCACCTTATCGCCGTCCTCCCCAAAATACACACGATAGCCTGGACCAAAGAACAACCGTAATTCAAAGACGCCGTTCTGAAGGTGCTTACTGTCACCATAATTACCCTGTTCGACCCGGCGAAGCCTCGCCAGAATCCGGCGGCGACCCTGGGCGTCCTTTAAGTTATTGAGCCATTCCGTAAAGGGTTCCTCGCCTTGGTCGTCGGCATACACAATAACGGTTTTAGGGGTTACGGCTTGGGCCATTGTTGCCTCGCAAATATAGCAGATGCCAACTATAGTTGGCAATAAGATTATGACTTTGGTGGTCTTTTCTGGCCAGTCCCAAGCTACGCAAACCGCAGGTCGCTTCAGTAGGTAGTCATGGGTTTGTTACAATTTTTGCCATAATACGGTGCTTTACAGTGAAAACGGAATAGTTAAAATTCATGAAAATCAATGCCTTACACCAAGTATTACCTAGTATCTATCCAGTTTCTTGTAAGCGTCGATTTTGGCGAGTTCTAAATCGTCGTCTTCCGACTTGATGTACTTGGCGTAAGTGCTGAAAAACATTTCCAAGGTATGGCCTAGCTGTTGGCAGAGAAAACCAGGCTTTGCGCCGGCGGTTAATCCCAAACTAGCGTAGGTATGACGACAGTTGTAGCCGCGACGGTAACGCACACCGGCGTCACTTAATGCTTTTCGCCAACACCGGTTAAAGTCGTCAGCATCCAGATATGGACCGCCGAGAGAATGTACAAATAACGGACCACCTTTAAAACGTGTTGGGCACTCCCGAAGAATTTTTTTAGCGCGTTGTGTTAATAGCACCTCTCTGGCGCTATTGGTTTTGGTGCTGAGTTTTACTTCGCGGCGTACCATGGCCATTATTAATGGCTAACCGCTTTCCGTTGTAATCGTCCCAGGTCAGTGCTAACAATTCGCTGGTCCGCGCACCGGTTTCAAAAGCTAGAGTAAAATACGTAAGCGCTTGGCCGTTAAGTTCAGCAAGAATCACTTCTTTTTCGTAGCGGGTAAAGGGATCAATCGGCGGCTTTTGATGTTTCTCTTGTTCCAATTCTTTGGCCGGATTACTTTCGGCATACCCACTCTTTTTGGTAACCGTTCATTCTTAGACATCATTCTGACCCTGACACAATCCCGGTATAGTTCCCCCATCAACAACGGGAGAACGAATCATGAGCATCACCCTCAGCAAGCAATCATCTCAGACGTCAGCCGCTAAGAAGCGTAAACC
>JBNKHG010000054.1:0-31274 GCA_050290225.1 Cellvibrionaceae bacterium | reverse complement strand
CAATAACAAGATTCGTGTACTGCAACGCCGCGCCTATGGTTACCGTGATGAGGAGTATTTAAAACTCAAAATCATCGCCTCTTTCCTCCCGCCTCTACCCAAAAGGATGCTTTATGACCCACACTAATCCGCGTAGACCCTAATAAATAAACCCTAGTTGGAAAAATCAGAGAGTTTACGACATGATTAATTTGCAGGCCCCGGAGGTTATGCTGGACCCGTTTCCTACGTATGCGGAGATGAGGAAAAATTTCCCTGTCTGTCAGGTAGAGCCTGACGGCCTATGGGCGCTTACCCGATATGAAGATGTAACCTATGCACTTAAACATCACGAATTATTTTCTGCCGCAGGCGCAAAGGCCGTTATGGAACCTAAGTGGTTGAAAAAGGAGTATGTCCGTCCATTCTTTATTGTGACGGAAGATCCACCCAGTCACACGAAACATAGAGAATTGATCAATAAAACGTTTATTACTTCGGCAATAAACGACATGATTCCTTTGATGGAAGAAACGGCTAACCATTTAGTCACTGAAATGAAAAGTAAGGATTCCATAGAATTTATAAAGGATTTCGCATTTCCCTATGTGGGAAAAATAATTGGGCGAATTACGGGCACAGAGGACTTACAAAGTATTGACGAAGTTCATAATTGGATTTCGAAAATCGAAACAATAACGCCGAATAGACCCAGTGACGAACATATGCGGTCGATAGAAGAAGTTATAAAAAAACAAAATAGTTATTTTTTTTCCATTATTCAAGATCGAAGAAGACACCCCAGAAAAACCCTAATTACTAAACTGATTAATACCGATCTGGACGGGCAACCCCTAACGGATGAATTACTTATCAGTGTATTGGATTTGTTAGTGAGAGCAGGTTTCCTGACAACCGTCCATTTGTTGGGAAATTCGGTCATTCAGCTTGCACATTCCCCCGATATTTTCGAAGCGCTTCGTGAAGACCCGGATCGAATTTCCGATTTTATTGAAGAGATGTTGCGCTGGCATTCGCCGACCTTGGGCACCATTCGTCAAACCACACAAGATGTAACGATGCGCGGCGTTACAGTACCTAAACATTCACTGGTGCTGATCATGCTGGCGTCAGCTAATCGCGACAATGCCTATTTCTCCAACCCTGAACAATTTGATATGTCCAAGAAGCAGAACCACATTGCATTTGGCTATGGGGATCATGTGTGCATCGGTTTGGCCTTAGCCCGGCTTGAAGTCAAAATAGCGTTGCATTCACTCGTTAAAAACTTCAATCAATTGATCTGCCCAGAGAAAAAAGACTTGCGGTGGTTTAACTCTTTTATGATGAGAGGTGTCAGTCAACTGCCGTTGCGCATGCATTAACAGTGCATTATAAAAACCGCTGGGTTAAATGGAGCGTTCGTTATGCGGAATCATGGGTGTAACATCAGTGTTTTGTCCGAATTGATGAAGGTAACGTTATTCAGTGGTGCTTTCGTCACAAACTATTCGGAGGCGAAAGAATATAACCTCTCTGCTTTGCTAGAAGAGGTAATAGTAACGGCTAACAAAAAAGAACAGTCTATACAAAATACCCCAATCGCTATATCTGTCGTCGGACAACAGCAAATAGAGGGTCAAGGAATTACCAGTTTGGCGGACCTTAGCGATGGAGCGATCCCCTCATTGCGCGTGATGCCATTTGGAAATACGTCGTCGACCTTGATTATGACTATTCGGGGCAACGGCCCTACTGATGTTGGGCAAATTACTCGCGAAGGGTCAGTCGCCATCTATCAAGACGGTATCTACCTTGGGCGTGCTCAAGGATTATCAACCGATATAACGGACCTTGAACGCATGGAAGTACTGCGTGGGCCTCAAGGGACCTTGTTCGGTCGCAATGCGACGGGAGGCGCGGTCAGTTTGATATCAAAGAAACCCTCGGGTCAATTCGGTATTGAGCAAACCATCGGCATTGGCCGTTATGAGGCCTGGAAAAGTTTATCCCGTGTCAACTTGCCAGAGATGGCGGGTATAAAGGTGAAATTTGACTATTTACACGATGAAAGGGATGGCTGGGTTGAAAATACTGCCCCCGGTGAACCGGATTTTAATGAATACGAAAAAGATGGGGGGCGGATTAGTCTCAATTGGTCGGTGAGCGAGAAACTCGATATTGACTATTGGCATGAACAATCTGAGATTGAGTCTACACAGATGTATTTTCAAGTGTATAACCCTGGGTTGGTTAGTGTCGAACCTGGCAGACAAACACAAACACGTTTTCCGTTAACTCTTGATCCCACTGTTGTGGAGCAGTCTGCACATTCACTAGTCGCCACTTATTCAGCCTCAGGCCATCTCACCGTTAAATCGCTCAGTTCGTACAGGGAGCTTGACGAGGATAGCAAAAATAATTGGGGCGGAACACTAAACAGTAGTGGTTTGATCTTCGCCGAGGAAATTGCCCAAGAGCAGTGGTCACAGGAGCTTCAACTCATCGGCGAACACGGCCCTATCGAATGGGTTGGGGGGCTCTTTTTTTACAAAGAAGATGCTTCGGAAGATACAACGTTTCTAATATCACTTGATATAGACGGCTCGTTTACCGGCACCGGAATTCCCTTTTCTCTGAGACAGCCACCTACCGTTGCCGGGCCTACCAGTTTTGTCGATGCTGAATCGGAATCCCGTGCCCTTTACGGACAGGTCTCGTGGTCACTCGATCCTTTGAGATTGACGGTGGGCGCAAGGTATTCAGAGGATGAGAGGTCGGGAGAGAGATTTGGCGTTGCCCTTCAGGAATTCGATTTGGATACAGAGCATTTAGATGGTTCGTTCACCGCTGATTATGTGTTCAATGAAAACCTACTTGCCTACTTTAAGTGGAGTACTGCCTACAAGGTAGGTGGCGCTAACTTGCGTTCAGCGAGTTTTACACCTTACGAGGAAGAAGTGGCCGAATCTTTCGAAGTTGGGTTTAAGTCTGAGTTGTGGGATCGGCGCTTGCGTTTTAATGTGGCTGTCTTTAGTAGCGACTATGAAGATATGCAAATAGATGTCGCCGATCCTATTCAACCGACGATCGTGGAGTCCGTTAACGCAAGCAAAACAGTTCAAGTGGATGGTGTTGAGTTTGACTTAACGTTGGTGCCAGTCGCTGGGTTGACACTTGGTTTGAGTTACACTTATTTAGATGGGGATATGCCCTTACAACCCAATCCTTTGGCGGACGGAGCGTTGCAGGATTTTGAAACCACACAAACGCCTAAGCATTCGGGGTCATTGTTCGTGGATTACGTGTTTTCCCCGTGGAATATAGGCACGCTAACGGGGCATTTGAATATAACGTCAACGGATAGATATTCCTATGTCGCGTTTGCACCGGACTTTCAGTTCTTTGATTCCTACACACTAATCAATGCTCGATTGACATTATCTGATATCTCAGTTGGGGGCGGAAACTTGCTTATATCGGCTTGGGGCAAGAATTTGACAGATGAAGAGTATGTTGTTTTCTCATTTCCGACTGCGCTAGCGTACGGTGATCCACGCACAGCCGGCATTGATATTACCTATAAGTTTTGACGCCTGTTGGACAATTTTAAATCCTATTCTTTTGTATACAGTCAAGACAGAATGCGGGTTACTCAATGATTGTAGCCCGTTATTTGTCACTGCTTACTATCGATTTTCGACTTCTCACAGAAGTAATCTGTGTGCCTCAGTTTTTACACTTCTGCCTTTCTCTTGTTCACTCGACACTATTTCTTGTGGAAATCCCCTATGTGATGTTTGGGGCCTGCCACTATTTATTTTTCTGCGGCCTAACGCAAAAATAACTATTACTTGATACGTAACTGGCAACGAATTAACGGCAATGTCAGATGCGAGTGAACTATTTTTTCAACTGTATGAAGCCGCCGAATTATTGAGCAGAACAGTTCGGAAGCGATCTAATGGTCAACTAGGCTTGGTGTCTGAGGTAGGTATTACCATCTCCGCACCTCGACGTTATCACATTTTTATTGACCTTCTTGGTGAAACACAGACCCGTTATTGTTGTACTAAAGCCAAATTTTTCAGAGAGTTTCAGTTAGAATGTAAGTCACTTAAGTCAGAGTGAGAAAAAGGAATATTTTCATGCGAGAGAGTATATCTTTACAAAATGTTGCGACGGATCGGGTATTAACTGCGCGTTCGACAAAGGAATCTGACTCTATAGAAAATGTTCCCACGTTTATTTTCAAAAGACACACTGCATTGACGTTAGTAAAAAATAGCGCGCAATTACATCGAAATATTTTAAACGAACTAAAACGTTTGGGCTTGTCAGATTACTGCTTCGGAAATATAAAGTCGTCAAGATTTTTTGGTGGCCCGTTATCAACAATGCCACAAGACTTTATCGATTACTACGATACCGAAGATTTCTACCACGATGACCAGGTGGTTGGTTATTTGCTGGCAAATAACCAACCGACGTTTCGAACGGTTATTGAACAATATATAGAGCGCGCGCCGGTAAAAACACACCTCATCGAGAGGAACCAGGAACTCATCAGCTTTTGGCGAAATTTTGGATTCTTAGAATGCTATTTGATTCCTGTTAATAGAGATGGCTCTACTTTTATCGTCTCGGCAAAGTACGACGCGCCCGAGGAAATGCAAAACACAATCGAAAATTATATCGAGGAGCTGGGTGCCTTGGGCCGGGTTATTCGGCATGTATGCTTGCAAAAGTTCCCCGACATCATACGCACAGCGGGTTTTGAGTCAACGCCTATTGCAATTAACCAACGTCCATTGGAGGTATTGGCCGCTTTAGCTAATGGTTGTCCTACCGTGTACGCTGTAGCAGCAGAATTGAATATCAGTATCAATACGGCCAATCACCACATTGCGACGGCTAAAGCAGCGCTGGGAGCAACCTCGCTCCCCCATGCCATTGCGATTGCTGTTAGACAGGGGCTTATATGATTTCGACTCCCACCCGACAGATTCTCCGGCCGTTACCACCCGTTAGTTCTTGGCCCGATACCGATTACTTACAACCCTAAGACCTTTGCCCCTCCCAATTTCCCATTGGATTACTGGAATTTCCGGCGCGTTCTGGCCCATGCCAAAGCCGGGGAGGAGGATTGGAAGCCAAAGAGAAGATGTCCGGCGTTCCCGGTTTTCCCAGGCCCGCCTGAACTTCGCGGCGGATGGTAATGCTACAGCGGCAAAACCTGCGACTGCCGGGATAGAGTCAATGCAGCTGTCTCCGGGCTCCCTGCGCCGTTCCAGACATATTCCACCGGCCAGAGTCGTTGTAGACTTTTGTCGTACCTGTCCCACAGCGCGCGGTAGCTTTGCCTGAGTTTCGGGTGTATCTCATCGGGTGCAATCTCCACCAGCGGACACAATACATGGGCATACTCAACAATATCTCTGCGTGGTAGCAGATTGCCCGCAAACTCCCCGACCAAATCACCATAGGTCAGAATATCCAAATCCAACCTGCGACTGCTGCATTTTGTTTCGCAAAGCCGCCGACCGTAGGTATATTCAATCTTGCGCAGTTCCCAGGCGAGCTCGCCCACGCCCAGCTGAGTATTGAAGCCCACGACCAGATTGTGGAAATTATCGCCCGCAAATCCCACCGCCTTACTCTCGTAAACGGAGGAGCAATGCAATCGCCCAAAAATCCTGTTCAGGGTATTGAGGGCAGCCCTGACATGCTTCTCGCGCTCTATATTACTGCCAATACCTACGTATACCCTGGGCATTTGATGAATAGCTCTGCTGTTAGAGACTCTGCTCGCCCGCTTCCAGCGTTTGCAGTATCAACGTATTGATAGTCATGGGTCCCACACCACCGGGAACCGGCGTATAGGCGCTGGCACGATCCTTAACCGTTGCCAGCGCCACATCGCCCACCCCACCGGGGTGGTAACCCGCATCAACGACCACGGCGCCATCCTTGATCCACTCGCCCTTGATAAATTCGGGCTTGCCCACCGCCGCAACCAGGATATCAGCGCTCTGGATAATCTCCGGCAGATTTCGGGTACGCGAATGACAGATCGTAACCGTAGCGTTGGCATTGAGAAGCATCATCGCCATCGGCTTGCCGAGAATGGGGCTGCGCCCCACCACCACCGCGTGCTTACCCTCCAGGGCAATATCGTACGCCCGCAACAGCCGCATAATTCCCTGGGGTGTGGCACAGCCGTAAGCCGCCTCGCCCATTGCCATGCGCCCGAATCCCAGGCAGGTGACGCCATCGACATCCTTGCCGAGACCTATAGCGTCAAAGCAGGCACGCTCATCGATTTGGCCGGGCACCGGATGTTGCAGCAGGATGCCATGCACGTTCGGATCCGCATTCAGGTCGCGAATCCTGGCGAGCAGTTCCTCGGTCGTGGTCTCCTCGGGCAGCTCAATCGCCAGGGAGTCCATCCCCACCCGCCGACAGGCATCACCCTTCATTTTTACGTAGGTGGCGGAGGCGGGATCATTGCCCACCAGAATGGTCGCCAGGATAGGCGTTTCCCCACCGCTGTTCTCCCTGAGCAATTCAACCCGCTGTTTGATCTGCTCTTCTGTCCTGGCGGCTTGCCACTTACCGTCGAGTACGCGTGAAGTCATGGTTCGCAAATCTCGCTAAGTTTTTATCTAAACACTACCGCCTTGTTGCCGTTCAAAAACACACGCTGCTCGCAATGTGCCTTCACGGCCTTCGCCAGAGTGACGCTTTCAGTGTCCCGACCCGTGGCGATCAACCCCTCCGTGGTGTAGGTATGATCCACTTCCTGGATCCCCTGGGCGATGATGGGGCCCTCGTCGAGATCGGCGGTGACGTAGTGTGCGGTGGCGCCCACCATTTTGACACCCCGCTCATGTGCGCGGTGATAGGGCTTGGCGCCTTTGAAACCCGGCAGCAACGAGTGGTGGATATTGATCGCACGGCCCTGCAATGTCTTGCAAAGATCTTCAGACAATACTTGCATGTAACGCGCCAGCACAACCAGCTCCGAACCGGTCTCCTCCACCAGCTCCATCAGGCGCGCCTCCTGCCGGGGCTTGGTTTCAGCTGTCACCGGCACGTGGTAGTAAGGGATACCGTGCCAACTAACCAGCCCTTCCAGATCCGGGTGATTGGAGACCACCGCGGTGATATCCACCGGCAGGTGGCCGGTACGCCAGCGGTAGAGCAGGTCATTGAGACAGTGGTCGTACTTGGACACCATGATCAGCACCTTGGGATTTATCGCGGTGTCGCGCAGTGACCAGTCCAGGGAAAAGCGCTCGGCAACGGCGGAGAAGGTCTCGGCAAACTCCTCCTGTGTGAGATCGCCCGAGTCCAGCGTAAATACCACGCGAATAAAAAACTTACCTGATTCCCTATCATCGTATTCGTTCATCTGCTCGATATAACAGCCGCGGCGATAGAGTAAATCGGTGATTGCCGCAACGATTCCCAGATCGGTGGGGCAGGATGCTTTGAGAATGAATCGCTGTTGCTTTTGTGATGTCATGAAATGCACTCCCGGGTTTAAGGGACGCAGGGGTATACCCCTGCGTCAACAGGTATCAGTTATCCCTCATCGATCGGGATATCCCCCCGACAATTCAGGCGGTCTAAGGCATCTGTACCGTTTCCTGCTCCACAGCAAAGCCGTACTCGGCCGCGGCATCGGCAATCCAGCTGAACAGGTAATCGGCAAAACTGCGCCTTACCACCAGATCGAAGGAGCCGTCCGTTTTTTTGCTCACCAGCGCCGTGGCTTTGGCGAACGTGGTTTGCACGCAGCGCCCCGGTCCAAAATGGCCGGGATGGAAGTCGTAGCCACTGGACTTTTTCAGCACGCCCTCGACCCCCTCACCGCTGAGATTGATCAAGGTCTGACCACCGCTGACATCCACCACGGCGAAGTGGCCGTGCAGCGTTTGGCGGAGTCTGGCTTCCACATCCGCTTCGGTACCGCCTTCGACAATCACCAGCCACTCGGTGGGGCCGAGCCAGTACACGCAGGTCTGTCCGGCTGCCTCACTGGAACAGGGCTCGGTGGGCAACTTCACCCCCAACACCTCTTCCACACCTTTGAGAAAGAGTTCGTTATCGGGATTGCCGCGCAAGGTCAGATGGCCCAGGAGAGCCGCTTCCCGCAGCAGCACACCGCAATTGGCGTTCTGCGCGCCGGCATTTTCCCTGCGCATATAATGCAAGGGGGTTTCGACGTTCACCGCGACACCCGCCGCAGGCGTTTCTTTCGGTAGGGCCTCAGACATTCTGGCGCTCTCCTTTAGGATCGAAGAATATGGAACTGACAATTTCGGCGGCGACGGTGCGACCATCGGCCAGGGGGCAGTGGATGACCTCTCCCATGCGCTTGAGCCCACCCTTGACCACTGCCAGTGCAAAGGAGCGGCCGAGATTGGCACTGTAGTAACTGGAGGTCACATGGCCCTGCATCGCCATCGGTAACGGCTGGTTGGGTTCATTAACAATTTGTGCACCCTCGGGTAAAACAACCTCCGGGTCCAGCGGTTTCAGTCCCACAAACTGCTTGCGGTTTTCCCGGACACAGTCGCTGCGTTCCATCGAGCGCTTGCCGATAAAGCTGAACGCCTTGTTCTTGCCCAACACCCAGTTCATGTTCATATCCTGGGGCGTCATGGAGCCATCGGTATCCTGGCCGACGATAATGAAACCTTTCTCGGCCCGCAGAACGTGCATGGTTTCAGTCCCGTAGGGCGTGATATCGAACTCGGCGCCGGCTTCCATCAGCTTCTCCCACACGTGACGGCCATAGTGCGCGGGCACATTCACCTCGAAGGAGAGTTCGCCGGTAAAGCTGATGCGGAACACCCGCGCCTTGACCCCGGCCACGGTAGCATCGCGCCATTCCATGAATTTGAAGGCCTCGGCGGAGAGGTCCAAATCCGAGTTTGCGGGATAGCCGTCGCACACCTTTTCAATCACCTTGCGCGCATTGGGGCCGGTCACCGTGGCGGTGGTCCAGTGATCCGTAACGGAAGTGAAGTACACCTCCAGCTCAGGCCACTCGGTCTGCTGCCACAACTCCAACCAGGCCAGCACACCCGCCGCCCCACCCGTGGTGGTAAACATCAGGTAGTGATTTTCGCCGAGACAGGCGGTGACGCCATCGTCGAAAATCATACCATCCTCTTTCAACATGACGCCGTAACGGCACTTGCCGGGCTCCAGTTTCAGGAAGGAATTGGTATAGATGCGGGTAATAAACTCCGCCGCGTCCGGCCCCTGGATATCGATCTTGCCCAACGTAGAGGCATCCAGAATGCCCACACTGTTGCGCACCGCCAGACACTCGCGGTTGACGGCGTCCTGCATGGTTTCGCCCTGCTTGGGGAAATACCAGGGACGCTTCCACTGGCCGACGTTCTCCCACTCGGCGCCGTGTTCCACATGCCAGCGGTGCATCGCCGTGTAACGCTCCGGATCGAACAACGCTTTGATATCGCGACCGGCAATGGCACCAAAGGTGGTGGGCGTATAGGAGGGCCGGAATATGGTGGTGCCGGTTTCCGGAATCCCCTGCCCCAGCGCCTTGGCCAGAATCGCCATGCCGTTGATATTGCCGAGCTTGCCCTGATCGGTGCCAAAGCCCATGGCGGTGTAACGCTTGACGTGTTCGACAGACTCATACCCCTCACGCGCGGCCAGCTCGATACCGGCGGCAGTGACATCCAACTGAAAATCCACAAACTGGCTGGGTGCGCGACTGGTGGGTTTGTGATGGGCCACCAGAAACAGCGCCTGCTGGGACTCCTGGGGTAATTCCTGGGTGTTCGGTGCGACAAAGCTGACACTGCCATCACCAAAACCGGCCTGTTGCGCAGCCTCGGCGCCGGCGCCGGCGCCCTCTTTCAGACACCCAAGCAGTGTGTAGGTCCCCTTGGCCGCGCCGGCAGAACGCTCTTGCTGTTTTGAGTCGCCGGGCAAGAAGCCCACCGCCTCATCACACCAGCGCGGCTTGGCACCGGTGTGGGAGCTAAGGTGAATCGCCGGGCTCCAGCCGCCGGAACAGGCAATCAGATCGCAGGCCAATTGACGGGACTTACCGGTAACCGCCGTACCTTCGGCATTGAGCGATGCGATAACAGCACCTTTCACCCGCTTCTTGCCCACCGTTTCAATAACGCCGTGACCCGCGACAACATCAATGCCCAATGCCTTTGTCGCATTCACCAGGGAACCATTTGGATTGGGGCGAGAATCGATGACAGCCACCACCTTACGGCCGGTACGGTGCCAATCGATGGCGGTCTGGTAGGCGTTGTCGTTGGTGGTGAATAAAACCAGTTCCTTCCCGGGCGCAACACCATAGCGGTTGACATAGGTGGAAACCGACGAGGCCATCATCACCCCCGGAACATCGTTTTTCCCGAACACCAGGGGGCGCTCAATGGCGCCGGTGGCCAACACCACCTGTTTGGCCCGCACCCGGTGCATACGCTGGCGGGTGCCTTCGCTCGCCACCAGCCCCTGATGATCCGTACGGCGCTCGAGAATGGTGAGGAAGTTGTGGTCGTAGTAACCAAACACAGTGCTGCGCGGCAATAGCTGAACATTGTCCAGGCTGCGCAGTTCAGCCACCACCTCAGCGACCCACTCGGCCGCCGGCTGTCCACCAATGCCCAGTGTCGAGGCCAGTAAACTGCCGCCAAACTCGCTCTGCTCATCGGCGATGATTACCCGTGCACCGGTGCGCGCTGCCTCGCGTGCTGCCGCGAGGCCTGCCGGGCCAGCCCCGACCACCAGCACGTCGCAGTGCTGGTTTAATTTGTCATAGCTATCCGGATCGGATTCAACCGGCGCTTTACCCAGACCCGCGGCCTTGCGGATAAAGTGCTCATAGGTCATCCACAATTTCTGTGGACGCATAAACGTCTTGTAATAGAAACCCGGTGGCATCAGACGACCGAGCGCACCCAGCGTACCCATCAGATCGAAATCGACGCTGGGCCAGCCACTGACACTGGCAGCTTCCAGTCCGTCGTAGAGTTCCACCTGGGTTGCGCGCAGATTGGGAACAGTCTCGGCGCCACTGCCCAACTGGACAATGGCGTTAGGCTCCTCGGCGCCGTGTCCCATGATGCCGCGGGGGCGGCCGTATTTAAAACTGCGTCCCACAACATCGACGCCGTTGGCGATCAGGGCCGAGGCCAGGGTGTCACCCTCATAACCCCGGTAGGCTTTGCCATTGAAGGTAAAGCTGACCGGTTTTGAACGGTTGATGCGACCGCCCGTCTCGAGGCGACGGCTGTGCGCTGAATGTTTCATTATCGAAGTCCTCCTTCCACAACACCCTCTACAACGGCTTCGATCGCCTGCGGTCTCTCTCCCATGGGATAGATTTCCAGAATTTCGTAGCTCAATGTATTGCGGGTGACATTGAAAAAGCGACGGCAGCCGGCCGCGTGGTACCACATCTCATGGTGAATGCCCTTCGGGTTCTTGCGGAAAAACAGGTAATCACCCCACTGCTCGTCGGTCTGCTCTTCCGGCTGCAGCGGGCGCTGGATATGCGCTTCTCCACCGTAGCTGAACTCTTCCTCTTCGCGGGTTTCCTGACAATAGGGACAGTGAATCTGTAACATGGCTCTTCTCTGCTCTTTCTAGTTAAAACGCCAAATTCTAGTTAAAACGCCAAAGGGTTTAGTGAGCGACGCCAGCGGCACCATGCTCGTCGATCAGGGCACCGCTGTAGAAGCGATCGATGGAAAATGCCTTGGCCAGCGGGTGAGGCCTGTCGTTGGCCACCGTATCGGCGAACACATAACCGGACCCCGGTGTAGCCTTGAAGCCACCGGTGCCCCAGCCACAGTTGAAAAAGAGTCCTTTGACAGCGGTTTTACTGACCACCGGACAAGCATCCGGGCAGGTGTCGACAATACCGCCCCACTGGCGGTTCATGCGCACCCGGCTAAACGCGGGAAACAGTTCACAGATCGCTTGCAGCGTATGCTCAATCACGTGGAAAGAACCTCGCTGCCCGTAGCCGTTGTAGCCGTCCACCCCGGCCCCTATCACCAGATCCCCCTTATCGGACTGGCTGATGTAGCCGTGTACGGCGTTGGACATCACTACCGTGTCCAGGCAAGGCTTCAGTGGCTCGGACACCAGTGCCTGCAGCGGGCGGGATTCAATCGGCAGACGCAAGCCCGCCATTGACGCCATCACCCCCGAGTTGCCGGCAGTGACACAGGCGACCTTGCGGGCACCGATAAAGCCTTTGGTGGTTTCCACACCAACCACAGCACCATTCTGACGACGGATGCCGGTCACTTCAGTCTGCTGAATCAGATCCACCCCCAGGGCATCGGCACCGCGGGCGTAACCCCAGGCCACCGCGTCATGGCGGGCGGTACCGCCGCGCGGCTGCCAGGATGCGCCCAGCACCGGGTAACGGCTGTCGGGCGAGCAGTTCAGCAGCGGGACAATCTCCTGGATCTCCGCTGGCGTCAGGACTTCGCCGTCTATACCGTTAAGCCGGTTGGCGTTCACCCGCCGTTGGATATCGCGCATATCCTGCAGCGTGTGCCCCAGGTTGAGTACTCCGCGCTGACTGAACATGACGTTGAAATTAAGTTCCTGGCTCAGGCCTTCCCACAACTTCAGGGCGAACTCGTACAGCTGCGCCGCTTCGTCCCAGAGGTAGTTGGAACGGATAATGGTGGTATTGCGGGCGGTGTTACCGCCACCCAGATACCCCTTCTCCACCACCGCGACGTTGGTGATACCGTGCACTTTGGCCAGGTAGTACGCCGTGGCAAGACCGTGACCACCCCCACCGACGATCACCACATCGTAGTCCGCTTTGGGTTTGGGGCTGCGCCAGGCTCGTTGCCAGTTTTCATGGTAGCTGAGCGCATTCTTGATCAAACTGAAACCAGAGTAGCGACTTTTTGAGGAAAATGGATTCATAACAGACACTCAGTAAAGTGGAGTTAACAATAGGGGAGTTAACAAAAGTGGAGTTAACAATTTTCTATTTGACGACTTACGCATTTCGACTGATAGAAAATAGTGACCACGTTGATGGATAAAATCGACAATATCGGTATTCACGGCTTCAGCACTCCACCAGGTTGACAGCGAGACCGCCCTCGCTGGTTTCCTTATACTTTTTATGCATGTCACGACCGGTGATTCGCATGGTCTTGATCACCTTGTCCAGTGACACAAAGTGGCTGCCGTCGCCCTCCATCGCCATATGGGCAGCGTTGATGGCTTTCACCGACGCCATGGCATTGCGTTCGATACAGGGCACCTGGACCAATCCCTTCACCGGATCACAGGTGAGCCCCAGGTTGTGCTCCATGGCGATTTCCGCCGCATTCTCTACCTGCGCCGGCGTGCCACCCAGTACTTCAGTGAGACCGGCAGCGGCCATGGAACAGGCAACACCCACTTCGCCCTGACAGCCCACCTCGGCGCCGGAAATGGAGGCGTTTTCCACATAGAGCGCACCGATAGCGCCAGCGGTTAACAGAAATCGCACCACGGCTTCGTCATTACTGCCTGGCCAGAATCGGGTGAAATAGTGCATCACCGCCGGAATGATTCCCGCTGCGCCGTTGGTGGGCGCCGTGACCACACGCCCGCCAGCGGCGTTTTCCTCGCTCACCGCGAGGGCATAAAGGTTGATCCAGCTCATGCCGCCCATGGCGGGAAAAATCAGCTGTTCCCCATTTTTCTTTTTCAGTTCGGCGTAGAGCCCCGGCGCCCGGCGCTTCAAATGCAAGCCGCCAGGCAGTTGGCCCTCGGTCTCCAGTCCGCGCACCACACAGTCGCGCATCACCTGCCAAATTCGGAGCAGTCCGCTAGACACCTCATTTTTGCTGCGCCAGAAGCATTCGTTGTCCAGAATCAGGTCGGCAATGCCCTTGCCGGTTTCCGCGCAGCGATCCAGCAATTCCTGGGCACTGGTAAAGGGGTGTGGCACAGCCACTGCTTCCGCGCGTCCCGACTCTGCATCCAGCAACGCCTCCTCGACAATGGCGCCGCCACCGATAGAGTAGTAAACCCGTTGGTGTACGGCCTCGCCCGCTTCGTTAAACGCCGTAAAACGCATACCGTTGGCATGACCCGGCAGGGATTCGCGGCGATGGAAAAGTAGATCGCGGCTCTCGATAAAGGGAATGTCGTGCAGTTGTAACAGCGGCAACACACCACCTTCGAGCACGTTGCCGATCAATACGGGCACAATGGCCGGATCTACCTGATCGGGTAGTTCACCCAACAGTCCCAGCAACACCGCCTTGTCGGTACCGTGACCTCGCCCGGTCAACGCCAGCGAACCGAAAAGCTCCACACAGACCCGGGTTGCATGCTCCAGCACACCACTGTGGCGCAGCTCACTGGCAAATTCGTGGGCCGCCCGCATTGGTCCCACCGTGTGCGAACTGGAAGGGCCAATGCCAATTTTAAAAAGGTCGAAAACGCTGATAGCCACAATAGATTACTCGTTATTCCTGTTTACCAGATCTATTGTGGTTAATACGCGGCAGCGGCACTTACTTGAAAACGACCTGTTTTTTACCGAATCGTCAGCAGGGAGTCAGAGGGGCTTGGGGAGAAGTGTGGGGAGAAGTGTGGAGAGAAGTTTGGAGAAAGGGTTTTGAGGTGCTTACAGTAAACTGGCAACACCGTACCAGAAGGGGGAAGAGTAGGGGAAGGGGAAGGGGAAGGGGAAGGGGAAGGGGAAGGGGAAGGGGAAGGGGAAGGGGAAAGCGCACTGCACCTCAGCGCAGCACGCCCTCTTCGATCAGCAGATCGAGAATCGCCTGGGCCTGCTCCCGTGCCGGCTTGTCCTTGATCACCTTGCCTCCGTCGCCCTGGGATTTGGCGGTGGCCGCTTTAAACCTGTCCGCCGCGGTTTTAGCTTTCACCACTTTCAACCGCTTCGGTCGCTTGCGCGCAGGCGCTTCGGACCAACCGTTACGTTGGTCATCCAGCACCGGGGTAACTGGCACACCGTCGATAGCGGCACGCCGAGCGGGCCCATAGGCACTCTGACGCGGCGCCGCGGCGGCCATATCGACACTGGCGACAAAAGGCAGGCTGACCTTCAACGCCCGCCGCTGCCCTCGGGGCAGGGCTTGCAGGATCTCTGCTTCGCCGTTTTCAATGCGGGTAATATCGGCGACGCGACTGACCACTGGCCATCCGAGTTTTTCCGCCACCAGGTAGGGCGTCATGCCGGAGGCTTCACCACTTTCCGCGCGGACACCGGTCAACACGATATCCGGGCGCTGGCTATCGATATAATCACTCAATGCGGCAACGGCATCGGCCTCCGGTGGTTGCTCCAGCACTGTCATGGCATCGAGCCCCATTCCCAGGTAGGTTCGCAGGCTTTCATCTCCGGCATCACCGGCATGCAGCAATTCCAGATTGCCGGCGCACAGTTTCAACCCCAGTTCAACGGCGCGGGCATCCTGCTCGGCGCGGCGGGCACGACCAGACTTGGGGTGCTGGCCAATCGACACCAGGGAAACAACTTTTACATCAGGCAGCATCTTCAACCCCCCGCTCACCGCGACTATCAACCAGCGCCATCAACTCGTCCAGTATCGCCTGACTGTCGCCGATAACGCTCAAATCGGCACGTTTAACCATGTCACAATCGGCATCGGTATTGATCGCCAACACCTTGTCACACTTGCCGATACCCTGCATGTGCTGAATAGCACCGGAGATTCCCACCGCCAGGTACACCCGCGCGGTAACCCAGGTGCCGGTCGCACCCACCTGGCGGAAGCGCGGCATGAATCCGTCGTCCACCGCCACACGGCTGGCGCCTTCGGTCGCTCCCAGCAATTTCGCGGCGCGGTGGAACTGCTCCCAATCGTGGACGCCATTTCCTGCGGAGAGGATAAACTCGGCTTCCGCCAGGGAAATAGCATTGGGATCGACCGCCACCTGACCGTGATCCTTTATCCGACACAATGCATCGGGGACAGCCTCCACGCTCATCGGCAGAGCCTGGTGCCGGGTTTCGTCGATCGGATCGGCACACTCCTCTGCCAGCAGAAGCAGACGCGGTGTATTGCGGGTGATATCGAGGCGGTTGCTACCGCCACGGCAGACCACGGTATTGGCATCCGCCTGCCAGACCTGGGTTGCCGGCCGCTCTCCCAATCTCGCAGCCAGGCGCAAACCCAGTTCGCCACCGCCGTTGACGCTGTCCGGGAACAGCCAGTACCTCGGCTGCAACTGCGCATCGACAGCGTGCAGGGCCTCCACCCTCTGTTCCGGGCTGTAACCGTCGTAGAGCTCGCCCTTGAAATGGATCAACCGGTCGACACCGGCGGTGTCGAAGGCTTCCTCCTTGCTTTCGCCAAAGATCACGGCCACCACAGCGCCATTTCCCTCAGCGTGTAGCGCCTTGACGAGTTTGTGCGCCTGACCCAGCACATCTTTGTCGTGACTGCCGAAACGACCGCCGACCATATCCATTACCGCGACTACGTAGAAAGCCGGGTTCTCCACCTCCACCATCGGCAACAGCACTTCCTGTCGTCCTTTGGCTGCTCCTCGACGGACACCTTGCTGAGGACCGTTGCCCGCCATGCGGTCGATGCGTTTGATACCATTCGGCCCGATAAAACCAACGGCATGGGGATTCTTGCGAATCAGGCCTGAGGGACCGCGCACCACTGATACCGGCGCGGTTACCTCTTCATGTTGCGGATGTAAACGGTTGCGGGCAATCCACTCGCGACGCGGATCGCGGCGAGTCACTTCCTGAATTTCGTGGCTGCTCATCAGTGAACCTCCTCCACCAGCGCATCGGCGACTATCTCGGCAATGTCCTTCACTTCAGGTCGCGGTTCGACCACACCCTCAAGCATCGCGGTGCACTGCTGGCAACCCACCGCCACCAGCTCTGCACCGGTAGCCCGCGCATCTTCCATACGCATGTCGGCGATACGCCGCTCGCCGGGAATGTCGGTAATGGGCGCCCCGCCCCCACCGCCACAGCAACGGGAGCGGAATCCGGCACGCTCCATTTCGGCCAGTTCAATACCCAGTGCGGCCAGCAACTCCCGCGGCGAGTCGTATTCACCGTTGTATCGGCCCAGGTAACAGGGGTCATGATAGGTGACGGTGCCACCCTTGTAGCGATCCAGTGTCAGTTTGCCCTCGCGCACCAACTGGTTGATATAGGTGGTGTGGTGGAGCACTTCCGCGTTGTCACAAAAGTTGGCGCCAAAATCGCGATACTCGTTTTTCAGGCAGTGAAAGGCGTGCGGATCGGTAGTCACCAGGCGTTTAAAACGGTACTGATCCAGCACCGCGATATTGCGCCGGGCCAGACTCTGAAAGGTGGCGTCGTCCCCGAGACGGCGGGCCAGATCACCGGAGTCGCACTCCTCATCACCCAGTACCGCAAAATCCACATTCGCCGCCTTCAGAAGTTTGACGAAGGCGCGCAGGATACGCTGGCTGCGCATATCGAAGGCGCCGTCACCGACCCAGAACAGTACCTCGGCTTCCCCGACGTCGGCCATCAGACGCAGATTCTGATCCGCGGCCCAGTTCATGCGGCCGCCGGGATCGAAACCGTTGGGGTTATCGGTGGCGATCAGGTTCTCCAGCGTCTCGGCGCCTTTGTTGGGGGTACCGCCCTTCTCCATGGTCAGGAAGCGGCGCATATCGACGATGGCGTCCACGTGTTCGATCATCATCGGACACTCCTCGACACAGGCGCGACAGGTAGTGCAGGACCAGAGGGTATCCGGGCTCACCAGCCCCTCGGTGATAACCTGATCCGGCCCCCTCCGGGCTTTGCCTGGTTCAAGTCCCGGATAGGGGCTACCGGCGTAGTTGACGTCGCTGCCGCCAGCCAGGCCGATCACCATATCCTGAATCAGTTTTTTCGGGTTCAGTGGCTGGCCGGCGGCAAAGGCCGGACACACCGCCTCACAGCGTCCGCACTGCACACAGGCATCAAAGCCCAGCAGCTGGTTCCATTTGAAGTCAGTGGGTTTGGCGACCCCCAGCAGCGGCGCCTCAAGACTCACCGGTTTCAGTCCGGTGGACCGGCCACCGCCGAATCGTTCAGGTCGCCGGTGAAAAGCCAGGTGCAGAGCGCCGGCGAAAGCGTGCTTCATCGGCCCACCCCAGGTCATGCCAAACAGCATCTCACCCAGAGCGTAGGCAATGCCGAGCGACAGAACCACCGCCAGCGCCCAGCCGCCAAAATTCGCCGGCAGGACACCGGCTGCAGGCAAGGTGGCCACAAAGAAAGTGACGGCAAACATCAGCAGACTTTTCGGCAGGCGCATCCAGGGGCCTTTCGACAATCGCGACGGCGGCTGTCGGCGACGCAGGTAGACGAAAACAGCGCCAATGAACATGGTGAGTGATGCCGCCAGCAGGGCCCAGGCCAGCACTGTGCTTTTCAGCCCCAGCAGATGTACCAGCAGAATCAGCAGCAGGGATGCCACGAAGCCACCGGCGGTGGCAACATGGGTGCGGGACATATACTTGTCCCGCTCAACGACGTGATGGAGGTCAACCAGGTAGCGACGCGGTATCGCCAGCAGTCCGCCAATCAGATTGACCGGCTCCGCCTGACCGGCGCGCCAGAGGCTGACACGCCGGCCAGCACCGATAATCGCCAGCGCCAGTGCGACAGCCAGTAGCAGCGGAAGTAACCAGTCGAAAATCATAACTCACCTATACAAAGTTAGCTTTTGCCACAAGCGGACGAACCGACGTGCCACGAATACTTGTGGCTTGCCGCTTGAAGCCGCAAGCCGCAAGCCGCAAGCCGCAAGCCGCAAGCCGCAAGCCGCAAGAGTCCGCTTTTGGCACAATTCAGACTCTTCCAAATTTTCAATTTCAACTGAACACAAATAAACCTACAGATCCTTGCACAAACGCAACGCATCGTAGATCGCCGCATGGGTATTGCGCTGGGAAACACAGTCGCCCAAACGCCACAGCACCATGCCGTCACCGGCCTCCGCCAGCACCGGCTGCGCCTCGCCTGCAAACAACGCATCCACATCAATCTGCCCCTTGTTGCGCGATTCCTGCTTCAGTTCGTAGTAGAGCGCTTCGTCGGGGCGCACGCCGTTCTCAACGACCACCTGGTCGACGACACGCTCCTCACGCTGTCCGGTGTACTCGTTTTCCAGTACCGCAACCAGTTTGTCGCCTTCGCGGTAAACTTTTTCCAACAGCAGGTCGGAGGTCATGATCACCTCTTTCTCGTACAGGCTGCGGTAGTAGGTCGGGAAGGTGGTGCCGCCGATACCGACGCCCGGTTTGATATCGTCGGTGACAATCTCCACCAGTACGCCTTTGCTGGAGAGATAGTCCGCCGCCGACATGCCGGAGAACTCACAGATGGTGTCGTAGATCAGCACATTTTTACCCGGCTCCACCGTGCCGTTGAGGATATCCCAGGTGGAGACCACCAGCCCCTCTTCGGCGCCCCATTCCGGATTCTGTTCCAGAAAGGGGCGACCACCGGTGGCCAGGATGGTGACATCCGGCCGCAGATCGCGAATCATGTCCGCGTTGGCGGCTGTGCCCAAACGCAGATCCACCCCCAGTCGCTCCAGCTCGAGAGCGAACCAGCGGGTAATACCGGCGATCTGATCCCGCTGCGGCGCCTTGGCGGCAATGGTGATCTGGCCACCCAGGGCATCGGCTTTTTCAATCAAGGTCACATCGTGGCCGCGCTCGGCTGCCACACGCGCGGATTCCATACCGCCGGGACCACCGCCAACCACAACCACCTTGCGCTTCGGTCCCTCGCTCTTTTCAATGATGTGGGGCATGTTTTGGTATTCGCGGGAGGTCGCAGCGTTCTGGATACAAAGCACATCCAGCCCCTGGTATTGGCGATCGATACAATAGTTGGCGCCAACGCACTGACGGATCTGGTCCACCTGGTTCATCTTGATCTTGGCGATCAGGTGGGGATCGGCAATATGGGCTCGGGTCATCCCCACCAGATCCACATAGCCCGCCTCCAGAATACGCTGGGCCTGATTGGGATCCTTGATGTTCTGGGCGTGAATCACCGGCACGTCCACCATCTCCTTGATACCTGCCGCCAGGTGCAGAAACGGTTCCGGTGGATAGCTCATGTTGGGAATCACATTCGCCAGGGTGTTGTGGGTATCGCAACCGGAGCCCACCACACCGAAGAAATCCACCAGGCCGGTATCGTTGTAGTATTTGGCGATCTGCTTCATGTCCTCGTGGTTGAGGCCGTCCGGATGGAACTCGTCACCGCAGATGCGCATGCCCACGACAAAGTCGGGGCCCACCTCTTCACGTACTGCCTTGAGCACTTCCAAACCGAAACGCATGCGATTCTCGAAGCTGCCGCCCCACTCATCCGTGCGCCTGTTCACCCTGGGAGACCAGAATTGATCGATCATGTGCTGGTGAACCGCCGACAGTTCGACACCGTCGAGACCACCCGCCTTGGCGCGTGCCGCGGCTTTGGCGAAATCCCCGATCACCCGCTGAATCTCTTCCACTTCGATGGTCTTGCAGGTGGCGCGATGTACCGGTTCGCGAATACCGCTGGGGCTCATCAGGTTGGGCCAGTTTTCCCCGTCCCAGCGCGAGCGGCGTCCCATATGGGTGATCTGAATCATGATCTTGCCGCCGTGCTTGTGCACGGCGTCGGCGAGATTCTGGAAATGGGGAATAATGCGGTCGGTGGACAGGTTGACGGAACTCCACCAGCTCTGCGGGCTGTCGATGGATACCACACTGGAACCGCCGCAGATACAGAGGCCGCAGCCGCCTTTGGCTTTCTCTTCGTAGTACTTCACGTACCGTTCAGTGGTCATACCGCCGTCAGTGGCGTAAACCTCCGCGTGCGCGGTACTGACAACCCGGTTGCGAATGGTCAGCTTGTTAATGGTCAGCGGTTGGAATATGGCTTCAAACTGGGACATGGCTCTTTCCGTCAGTTAAGGATTCATTACGGTCTGACTTCAAACACGCAGTGGTTCAGTTCGCCCTCACAGGCGCAGCGGGTCTCCTCGCAACCCACCTTCAGCGGATGGCCGGCGTTGTCACCCAGCCACTCCATAGCACCGGCAAACCAGCCGGCAAACATGTAACAGACCCGGCGGCCGGCGTCGGTGCCGTACTGCTGGACAAAGGCGGAGTGGTCCAGTCTTATGCGGGCAGTACCGGCCTCGGGATCAATCGCTTCCAGAGTGAACAGACCCCAACCGCGCTGGGACAGTCGCTTGAGGTAGTGCTCAAACACCGCCACCCCTTCGAGACCGTGGGTGGCCGCCTCCTTCTCGCACCAGTAGTAGGCGGACTTGTAGCCGGCCGCGTCGAGAATCTCGCGGTACTTATCCACACCCAAAGCCTCTTCCACCGCCTTGTGGTTATTCACAAAGAAGTGTTGCGGCACGTAGATCATCGGCAGGCCGTCAGTTACCCAGGTGCCGGTTTCCTCATTCACATCGATCGGCAGTTGTGGTGCTCCCATGATTACTCCCCCCATACCTCTTTCAATATACGCAGCCAGTTTTCTCCCATCACCTTGCGGATCTTTTCCTCGCCCCAGCCGGCGCGATGCATCGCCTCAGTGAGGTTGGGGAACTCGCCCAGGGTGCGGATCCCTTCGGGATTGACCACTGTGCCAAAATCGGTCAGCTTGCGGGCGTAACCCTTGTCGTGGACCAGCCAGTCGAAGAAATCCTTGCCTTGATCCTGGGTGAAGTCGGTACCGACACCGACACAGTCCTCACCGGCGACGTTGATGACGTAATCGATCGCTTCGACGTAATCATCGACGGTGGAATCGACGCCCTTCTTCAGGAACGGCGAGAACATGGTTACGCCGATAAAACCGCCGTGATCGGCGATAAATTTCAGCTCCTCATCGGACTTGTTGCGCGGGTGCTCCTTCAGACCGGACGGCAGGCAGTGGGAGTAACAGACCGGCTTTGCGGATTCGAGAATCACCTCCTCAGAGGTTTTCGCACCTACGTGGGACAGGTCGCACATCACGCCCACACGGTTCATCTCCGCGACGATTTCGCGACCGAACCCGGAGAGACCGCCGTCGCGCTCGTAGCAGCCGCAGCCCACCAGGTTCTGGGTGTTGTACGCCATCTGCACAACGCCGACACCGAGATCCTTGAACAACTGGACATAACCGATCTGGTCTTCATAGGCGCTGGCATTCTGGAAACTCAGAATGATGCCGGTCTTGCCCTGGCGCTTGGCTTCCAGAATATCCGCAGTCGTTTTCACCGGCATGATCAGGTCAGCGTTATCCCGGAAAAAACCGTTGAACTCCACCAGGTTGTTCATGGTGGCCTGAAAATCTTCCCACACCGATACGGTGCAGCTGGCTGCGGTCAGACCGCCGCGGCGCATATCCTCAAACAGGTCGCGACTCCAGTTGGCGATGACCAGACCGTCGATCACGATGATTTCGTCGTGCATAGCCTTTGTATTCATGGTGAATCGGTAACTCCTTTATCTGTGAGCGTCCCGGGGGAACCTGGCGGGGCCGAAATACCTGCCGTTACGCTTCGTTGTGCTACAAGTCTATCCCCGCGCATACAACGCCACGCTCCGCAATACGACTCGAGTTTGTTCAATTGCGTCATCCGCACGGGGAGGGCAGCTGCGATCAGCGGTATACCGGAAGCTCCGCACACAGCGCCAATACCTTCTGCCTCACTGTTTCGATCTCTTCTTCACTGCCGATATTGTCGAGTACGTCGCAGATCCAGCCAGCCACCGCCTCACACTGCTCTACCTTGAAACCGCGACTGGTCACCGCCGGCGTGCCAATACGCAGGCCGCTGGTCACAAAGGGGGATTGCGGATCGTTGGGTACGGTGTTCTTGTTCACGGTGATGTTGGCGCGGCCGAGGGCGGCGTCTGCCTCCTTGCCGGTGATACCCTTGTCGATCAGATCCAGCAGGAACAGGTGATCGTCGGTGCCATCGGAGACCACCTTATAGTCGCGCTCCTGAAACACCGATACCATCGCACGGGCATTGTCCAGCACCTGCTGCTGGTACGCCTTGAACGCGGGGCTCAGCGCTTCCTTGAAGGCCACCGCCTTGGCGGCGATAACATGCATCAGGGGGCCGCCCTGGCCGCCTGGAAATACCGCCGAGTCGAGCTTTTTCGCCAGCGCTTCATTCTCCCGAGCCAGAATCAGGCCGCCACGCGGTCCACGCAACGTCTTGTGGGTGGTGGTGGTTACCACGTCGGCGAAGGGCATCGGATTGGGGTATAAACCCGCCGCCACCAGACCGGCCACGTGGGCCATATCCACAAACAGGTAGGCGCCCACCTTGTCGGCGATATCGCGGAAACGCTGCCAGTCCCACACCCGTGAATAGGCGGAGAAACCGGCCACGAGCATTTTCGGCTTATGCTCCAGCGCCAGCTGCTCCACCTGATCGTAATCCACCTCACCGGTTTCCTGATTCAGGCCGTACTGCACCGCGTTGTAGATCTTGCCGGAAAAGTTGGGTTTGGCCCCGTGGGTGAGGTGACCACCATGATCCAGGCTGAGGCCCAGGAAGGTATCACCGGGCTGCAGCAACGCCATGTAAACCGCAGCGTTGGCCTGTGAACCGGAGTGTGGCTGCACATTGACATAATCCGCCCCGAACAGCTCCCGAGCGCGCTCGATCGCCAGTCGTTCGACCTTGTCGACATACTCGCAGCCGCCGTAGTAGCGCCTGCCCGGGTAACCTTCCGCGTACTTGTTCGTCAGCAGGGTGCCCTGCGCCTGCATTACCCGCGGGCTGGTGTAATTCTCGGAGGCGATCAGTTCGATATGCTCTTCCTGTCGAGTCTCCTCCTCACAGATGGCGTGCCACAGTTCCTCGTCAAAGCCTTGAATCTGGTCCTGTTTGTTAAACATCGCTTTGCTCTCCCAATGAATAATTGTTTAAAAAAGCCGGCCGAAGCCGGCGAGGACTTGCAGAGATTAGTGGGACAGAGATAGATCGATCAGTATGCCACCGAGACATCGCCCTTCGGCACACTGCAACAACTGAGAATGTAGCCGGCCTCCACATCGGCATCGGTGATGCCGCCATTGTGATCCATCGCCACGTCGCCCGCGGTTTTCAGCACCTTGCAGGTACCGCAGATGCCCATGCCACAGGCCTTGGGAATATGCAGCCCAACCTTGGCGGCAGCTTCGTGGACGGTTTCGCCGGGGTGAATCCGCACATTTTTACCGGTTTTGCTGAACTCCACCCAGAGCTGTTCGGCAAGGTCGAGGCTCTCCTCTTTGTGGTGGGCCTGTTCGGCCAGCACCACGGCGTCGTCCATCACTTCGGAAGGCGTACTGCCGAAACTCTCGTCGTGATAGCGTTCCATAGGATAGCCGTTGCGCAGTAGCAACGCCTTCACCGCTTCCATATAGGGCGCCGGGCCACAACAGAATACTTCCCGTTCCATATAGTCCGGCGCGATCAGGCTCAGCATCGCTTCATCGAGATAACCGGTATAGCCGCTCCAGGTCTCGCCAATATCGTAGCCTTCGCAGATGATGGAGAGATTGAAGTTCGGGATGCGGGAATCCATATACTCCAGTTCGCGACGGTAAATAATGTCTTTCGGCGATCGCGCACTGTGAATGAATGCCATATCCACATCGATGTTGGTGTCGAACCACCAACGGGCCATGGACATGACTGGGGTGATACCCACGCCACCGGAAAGCAGCAACACCTTGTCCGATGGATAGTCGATGCAGTTAAAGTTGCCGACCGGACCGTGCACCGCGATCTCGTCGCCCTCTTTCATATTGTCGTGGATCCAGTTCGAGACCACGCCAGAGGGAACCCGTTTGACACTGATGGAAAAACTGTAGGGTACCGAGGGCGAGGAGGAGATGGTGTAACTGCGCATCACCTGCTTGCCGTCGATCATCAGCTCCAGCGTTACGAACTGGCCCGGCTTGAAGAAGAACATCACCGGTGTTTCAGCCATAAAGCAGAAAGTGCAAACGTCCTGGGTTTCCTGTATCACCTTGACACAGCGCACCACATGGCGACCGTTGGTCCAGGTCTGAGTGTTGATCGGATTCAGAAAGGCGGTGCTCATTGACTTCCTCACAGTAACGACTGTTCAACAATTTCTGTTTTAAGACTCGAATCTCAAAGTATGCGCTCATTGTGCACGAGCGTTTTTGGGATCATTTAACTGGGAGCGACATCGAATTATCTTTGTGGACACACTTTGTTGAAACACACTTCAAGCCCGGGATTGGAGCCCGGTTGATAAGCCGCGCGCCGGTCTGATCCTATCGTTGCGCCATCATAGGGCGCCGGTATAAGCGCTGTCGCAAACCAATAGATGAGGCGTCGCATTTGAGTAATTCCGGCGAATACCCCTGATGCACAATGGCATCAAAGAGCCGAATCAAGCGACGTCTTGACGTTTTATTGTCACCTTCTTGACATAGATCTACGTTAACCAAACACAACAACCCCTATCACCATGCCTAGGGAGGAGCCAATCAATGACAGACATTATTAAACGCGACAGGGCAGGAGTGTCCCGCGAGGACGTCATCCGCATGCTGACAGAGCGCAACCGCAACTATTCGCTGCCGCAACCGTTCTACAACGACCCCGAACTTTTCCAGATCGATATGGAGGAGATCTTTCTCAAGGAATGGCTGTTCGCCGGCCTGACCTGCGAAATCCCGGAGCAGGGCGATTTCTTTACCCTCGAGATCGGCCAAAACCCGATCGTGGTAGTGCGCGACCAGCGCGGTGAGGTACGCGCCTTTCACAATGTCTGCCGCCACCGGGGTTCCAAGGTGTGCCTGACGCACCGGGGCAAGACGGCAAAGCTGGTGTGTCCCTACCACCAGTGGACCTATGAGCTGGACGGCAGCTTGATCTACGCGGGCACTGAAATGGGCAAGGATTTTGACATGTCGAAATTCGCCCTGAAAGAGGTGGCCCTGAAGCACGCCGGCGGCTATATCTTCATCTCCCTTTCCGATCAGCCCCCGGAGATCGACGGATTCCTGCGGGACCTTGAGACCCACCTGGAACCCCATGATCTCACCAACGCCAAGGTGGCAGTGGAGAGCCATATCATCGAGAAGGCCAACTGGAAGCTGGTGATGGAAAACAATCGGGAATGCTACCACTGCGCCGGCTCCCACCCGGAGCTGCTGAACTCTCTGGTTGAATGGGACGACAGTACCGACCCCCGGGCCCCGGAGGAGTTCAAACAGCGGACAGCCCGAATGAACGCCGAATGGGAGAGAGACAATATCCCCTACAAACACGTCTCCCACGGTTATCGTAACCGCATGGATCGTATCCCCATCAAAGAGGGCGCCGTTTCCATGACCATGGACGGCAGCCAGGGCTGCAAAAAGTTGATGGGCCGCATCAACAACCCGGATCTGGGCTCCCTGCATCTGCTGCACCTGCCCAACTCCTGGAACCACGCCTTGGGCGACCACCTGATCGCCTTTCGGGTGCTGCCCCTGGGGCCGGAGGAGACACTGGTGACCACCAAGTGGCTGGTGCACAAAGACGCCGTCGAAGGTGTCGACTACCACCCGGACGAGTTACGCAAAGTCTGGGATGCCACCAACGCCCAGGACCGCAAACTGGCCGAGGACAACCAGTTGGGGATCAACTCCATTGCCTATCAGCCGGGCCCCTACTCTGAGACCTATGAATTCGGCGTTATCAATTTCCTGAACTGGTACAGCGAGACAATGTTGGACAACCTCGCAGGCGACGGCAAGCCAGTACTGAAAATGGTAGATTAAGCGGGAATTCACTACCTGTATTTATGACTGAACGATTGCAAATGGTCTCCACCGGTTTCCATTTGCAATCTGCACAAAATTTGGCTTAGTATCTATACCTGCATTATTTAAGGGGTCATTTCGACCCGGTTATGCGTTATAGATTATTAAATTTTTCTGTAACTCGATTTTAGCGTTGTAACACCGGAAATAGAGACGATTTAGTAGGAAAATGTCTGACATTGTGGCCGGAAAATCCGCAAAAGACCGGCCCATATCTTTAAACAGGTTACCGTCAGGCAGTAGCAGAACAGTAATTGTCGCAATTTCTAAATGCCGGATGGAGGTAAAAAGATAGATTTTGATTTGAGTATGTGATGTGTACGGTCGCGTAATACAAGGAATTTTCAAGAGCGACCAGCAAATATACAGCGCGGAAAATGTTGGCCTGGTTATAACATTTAAATCTAATTAAATAATATTTTTATTGTGTTTTGCTTATTGTGTTTTGCATTGCGCAATAGATAAACCAGCTAATATTTCTCCTCCCGCCATACAAAGAAAAATAAAAAACAGGGACTCGGCCGTATAGACACCGGAACGTCGGAAACAGAGAGCTCAAGGTCATCGCCAATGTCTAATGTTCCAATATCGCCCATCGTTAATGATCGTTTAGTGCATATCGGCTTTTTGCTGATGCCAAATTACACCATGATCACTTTCGCCAACGCTGTCGCAGTACTACGTATGGCAAATCGTCAAAGTGGACGAGAACTTTATCGCTGGACCACCCTGACGATGGATGGACGTCCCGTCTTCTCCAGTGACGGACTGGAACTCAAACCCAACGGAGCGGTTCACAGCATCGCCCCCCTGGACATGCTTTTTGTCTGCGGCGGTTACCACATTGAAAAGCAGTGCAACAAAGAGGTGCTGGACACAATTCGCTGTTTCGCCAAAAAGCATATTCCCCTCGGCGCCATGTGCACCGGCACCTATCTGCTCGCAGCAGCGGGAGTACTCGAAGGCTATCGTTGCACCATTCACTGGGAAAACGTCAACAGCCTGCGCGAACAGTTTCCCAAACTGCAAATATCATCGAGCGTGTTTGTGATAGACCGCGACCGCTATACCTGCTCCGGCGGCGTCAGCTCAATTGACCTGATGCTCAATCTTGTCGTCAACCTCCACGGTCATCAGTTGGTACAGGAGATCTCTGAGCAGTTTGCCTGTGAAAGGGTGCGTACAGAAAAGGATACCCAGCGTGCACCGTTGCAGTACCTGATCGGTACCAGCCAACCCAAGCTGGTGGAGGCCGTGTCCCTGATGGAAGCCAATATCGAGGAGCCGTTGAGTCTCGATGAAGTGGCGGAGTATGTCGGCATTTCACGCCGCCAACTGGAGCGGCTGTTTCACAAATACCTGGACTGTGCGCCATCGCGCTACTATTTGGGGCTACGCCTTAACCGTGCACGATTGTTGCTGCTGCAGACCAGTATGCCGATCGTGGATATCGCCATCAGCTGTGGCTTTGCCACCGCCCCCCACTTCAGTAAATGTTACAGTGAACAGTATGGCAAACCTCCAAGGGAAGAGCGCCGCGCGCTGCACTGATCATGCAATATGTTTTTAACCGCGCCGACACCATCACTGACTTTAAACCGGTATCGGTACGGTTAGGCCTCCGGTTCTACATTCTCCAGGATCATCCATCGAGCACAACCTTTACAACGCCCTTTCACATCAAACGACGTCGTTCTTACTCCAGCCTCCCTTACCCCAGCCTCTCTTCGCCATGTCATTTCCAATGTCGTCGGGAAAGCCATGTAAATGTCGTTTCTGGACAAGTCTCCCTATAATGGAAGCGTATAGTGTTTTTTGAACCTCGATAATAAATACAGGAGGAAGCCTTCACCGTGATTTCGAAATCTGGCCCGTTAAAAGGTATGAATCCTGTTGCCACTTGCATCTCCATGGCGATTGTCGTTCTATTTGTGGTGAGCGGCACATTCTTTGCCAAAGCCACGGGCGAACTCTTCTCCTCCGCCTCGCACTGGATTCTTTCCTACCTGAAATGGTACTACATCGGTCTGGTGGCCATGTTTCTGTTTTTCTGCATCTGGTTGGCTTTCAGCCGCTACGGCAATATTCGCCTCGGTGAGGACGACTCGCGACCCGAGTATAGCAATTTCTCCTGGTTCGCCATGCTCTTCAGCGCCGGCATGGGCATCGGCCTGGTATTCTGGTCCATTGGCGAACCTATCCACCATTTCCAGGGCAATCCATTTATCGAGCAGGGGTTGACAGCAGAAGCCGCGCAGGTAGCGATGCGCATCACCTACTTCCACTGGGGTTTGCACCCCTGGGCCATCTACGTGGTTGTGGGACTTTCGCTTGCCTTTTTCTCCTACCGAAAAAAACTCCCACTCACCATCCGTTCCGCGCTCTATCCATTGATTGGCAAGCATATCTATGGCCCCTTGGGGCATGCCGTGGATATATTGGCAGTATTCGGCACCATTTTCGGCGTTGCCACATCGTTGGGGCTCGGGGTAACCCAGATGAACACCGGGTTGAACAACACATTAGGTATGGAAATATCCATCAGCAACCAGTTGATCCTGATCGCTGTGATCACCGTGATCGCTACTCTCTCTGTAGTGTCGGGTGTGGGCCGCGGCGTCAAGCTACTCTCAGAAGCGAACATGTGGCTGAGTGTCGCAATCCTGATGTTTCTGCTCTGTTTCGGCCCGACCCGCTATCTGCTCGGCAGCCTGGTACAGAACACCGGCGACTACCTGGGCCATGTACTTCCCCTTAGCATGTGGACCGACGCTAACAAGGGCAGCGACTGGCAAACCTGGTGGACGGCATTCTACTGGGGCTGGTGGATAGCCTGGGCGCCGTTTGTGGGCATGTTTATCGCCCGCATTTCCAAAGGCCGTACCGTCCGTGAATTCATTGTTGGCGTCTTGCTGGTACCGACAATCCTGGGTTTTATCTGGTTAACGCTGTTCGGGAATACCGCGCTTTATCTGGAGCTTTTCCACCAGGTCCGCAACGAGGCCGGCGAACTGGTGTCAGCGATAGGACAGGCCGGCATAGTGGAAGCGGTTAATGCGGATTTGGCCTCCGCCCTTTACGTGACACTGGATAAACTGGAAGCCGGCGTGATGGGCACCGTCGCCGCCTTTGTCGCCACACTGCTGATTGCCAGCTACTTTATTACCTCATCGGATTCCGGCACCCTGGTGATAACAACCATATTGTCAATGGGTGACGAGGATCCGCCAACGTCTCACAGAATTATATGGGGCTTAAGCGAGGGTGCCCTGGCGGCAATTTTGCTGCTTGCCGGTGGACTCAAAGCGCTGCAAACTGCCTCCATCACCGCAGCCCTGCCCTTCTCTCTGGTCATGGTCGTTATGATGTGGGGTCTGGTCAAGGCGTTACGACAGGAGTACGCGCAAAGGGTGGTCACTCCACTCGCTGCAGTTCCCAACCCGGAGCCCGCGAGAGAGGCCCGCTCACTGAGCGGCGCGCAAGGCGTGTTTTCCAGTGATTAGCAACCAGTGTCTGCGCAGACACCAGATTAACAACAAGGTCTGCGAAGACACTAAATGGTGCTGATGTGCTACCCTTTTCTTGATGCATTGTTTTTATTCAGGGGCGCTTTTTAGCGATCAGGAATTTTTCCATGCACAGAAAAAATAGTCTGAGCAGCACCATTATCGCCGTAATGGCGGCAAGTGCGATGAGTGAAACCCCAACCACCGGATCGCCCATCGAAGAGGTAATTGTTACCGCCACCAAAAGGTCCGCGAGTGCACAGGATATTCCCGTCACTGTTCAGGCGCTCAACGGCGACACACTGGATGACCTGAATGTCAGCAACTTCGACGACTACATCCGCTTCCTGCCCAACGTGACCGCCGGCGGCCGCGGCCCCGGACAGTCGGAAGTCTACATCCGCGGCATGTCCATCGACGCCATCACCGTGCTGCTCTCCGGCGCCCAGGGTACGACACCCAATGTGGCCCAATATCTCGACGAGCAGCCCGTCACCTCCCCCGGACGCAACCTCGATGTCTATATCGCCGATATCGAGAGAGTCGAAGTGTTGCCTGGACCGCAGGGAACCCTTTTTGGCGCCAGCTCCCAGGCGGGCACTGTACGCTTGATCACTAACAAGCCCGTGATGAATAAGTTTGAAGCCCGGTTTGATGCAAACCTGGCCAGTACCGCACACGGTGAGGATAGCAATGCAGTGGAGGTGGCGATCAATCTTCCGGTAATCACCGACAGACTTGCGATCCGCGGCGTGCTTTATAGATCCAGAGAAGGCGGTTACATCGATAACGTGGCCGGCACCTTCAGCCTGGACCCGAATGTCAATTCCACCCTGCCGACAGATGCCGACTATTCCCAGGCAACCGCCTCAAACGCCGACCTGGTTGAAAAAGACTTTAATGACTCCTCCTATAAAGGCTTC
>JBNKHG010000053.1:0-11036 GCA_050290225.1 Cellvibrionaceae bacterium | reverse complement strand
TGAAGCACTCAAACAAAAGATTATCGACGTTTGCCGAAACCGACTGGCGGATTTCAAGGTCGTGCGGGATGTTCATGTCGTCGACGCATTGCCGCGTTCGACCTTGGAGAAAATTGCCAAGAACAAACTGCGGGAACAACTACTGGAAATTGTTGAAGGATAGAATACATTGGCGTGGACCGGGCCGAGCTTGCACGGGCTCGCCACGCCGCTTCTGGCCTTGTATGCCAATAGAAAGCGCAATAAATAGGACACTCAGTCTGTTTGACTACGGTAAGCGCGGATCCATCGCCGCCGATTTGCCCTCAATGGTGACGGGCCTGGGGATAAACCCGGATAGCCGGCTGGATCACATTCGGCAATTCGGCAGGCGCTATGCCGCCTGTGCGGCCAATCGGGCGTCAATTGAACATTTCGCCCACCACTGGAACCGGCGATGGGGGAAGGGCGTGGGCTTTGCCAATGCTGGGTTATCCATTGGGTAAAGTTCCTATCAGCAATAGTACCTCCCCATCCAGAATCCGCTTAAGAAAAGGGTTGGCTGTTTTAATTCGCCGTTGAAATTCCTGTGAGGTGTATAGGGTGGGGTTTATTTTACGTTTTATTGACTGCTCCGTGTCGGCCAGTAGTTTATATACTTGTTCCAGAGTCAGTGTATCTGAAACCAGCAATAAATCCACATCGCTTTTAGCCGTGTCCTGCCTTTTGGCGACCGAGCCATAAACAAATGCCAGCTCAATGTCCCGTTGCCTGGGTTCCAGGGCTTGGCGCAATGGTTCGGCCAGGCCAACGGTCTTGCGCATTATGGCGCATAATTCGGCAAAGATTGGTGATTCGGGATTGGCTTGGTAATGTTTCTGGTTACCCAGTCGCGAAATTGCGACCAGTTCGCTATCCGCCAGTTTTTTCAGTTCGCGCTGAACGGCGCCTGATCCGGCACCGACGGAATTTATAATTTCGGTCGCGAAAAAGCTGCGCTCTGGTTGGCAGAAAAGCAACGCCAAAACCCGCTGTTGGGTGGACGAAAACAGAGCGTCAAGCAGCGAACGCCGCGAAGGTTTTGATTCTGAAATACCCATATTGGGCATATTAATACCCAATATGGGTATGTGTCAACCTGAGGCAGCCCCTGATCCTTGGATAGCTGACGTCAGACAGATAGCGAAATCGACTTCTTAAGGAGACCACCCTTGTCATTCAGCGCCGCAATAATCGCCAAGCCTGCTTTTTTGAAGAGACCGATTACGCGGTTTACCTGCGTAAATTGAAAGAAGCGAGTGAGAAGTACGGGGGGTCGATTCCTGCCTTTGGGGTTCTACCCCGTTTTCGAAACTTCTAAAAAAACCTCCCGTAGCCATTTGCTGGCTTGGTCGCCGTCAGCGCTTTTATGCCAATACAAGTACAGGTCCATGACAGGCACTTCAAATGGCAGCTGTACCGCCTTTAACCCGAAATTAGTAGCCATCGTCCGCGATGAAGTTAACGCCATATCGGTACGTAGAACAATGTAAGGAGCAATCATGAAATGTTGCAGCCGTACTTGAATATGACGTTGTTTACCAATTCGATTGAGCGCCATATCAATATGGCCAATCCCGCTGGGACGGCTGGAAATGTTAATATGGCTCAGGGATAAGTACTGCTCTAAATTCATGCTATTCCCTACTTTCGGGTGATCCGGGCGCACCAGGCAGACATCCTCTCCTCGGGTTAAGGGAATGTGACAGAGGTTGGGAACATTAGCGAGCAGGACATCAATGCCGAAATCTATACTGCCCGCAGCCAGGGCTTGGGTCATGTCCGCACGTGGTATTTGGTAGCTGCTTACCGTGATCCCTGGCGCTGTCTGCTGCAGGTGAGCCAGTAATGGTGGCAATATTAGCGCTTCATAAAGGTCACTCATGCTTAAGCGGAACTCCTTTTTTGATTCGGCCGGGATAAATTTATCGCCCTCCCGTACGCTGACTTCCAACAACTGCAAAGCTTCTCGTACTCGCTCGACTATATTCTCCGCTACAGGCGTGGGCGCCATGCCTTGGGGTGTGCGGACAAACAACTGGTCGTTGAAGGTATTGCGTAACCGGGTGAGTGCATTGCTAACTGCCGGTTGGGTAATATGCAGGGTCTCTGCCGCGCGGGTTAGATTGCGCTCACTGTATATCGCATCAAAGACAATAAACAGATTCAAATCCACTTGGTTCAGGTTCACGATTCACCTCGGTAAATCTCAATCAAGCATTAGCTCTGTGAATGATGGGGTATTATGATAATAAATTTCAATAATTAAAAGGCTTGCTTTATGGTGTCGGGCGAGAAGATTAAGTGTCACCAGTCAAAGGAGAACTCCTCCCATGAATTTTGAATACAGCGCCACCACCCAACGCTGGATCGAACGCCTCAAAGGCTTTATGGACGAACATATCTACCCGGCGGAAACTGACTATCTGAAAGCCGTCGAAGAGGCAAAAGATCCCTGGGTCACGCCAAAAATAGTCCAGGAGCTGAAAGAGCGGGCAAAAGCTGATGGCCTGTGGAATTTGTTTATGCCCAAGGAATACGGCCAGAACAGCGCGGGGTTGACGAACCTGGAATATGCACCTCTCTGCGAAATTATGGGGCGAGCGGTCTGGAGCAGCGAAGTATTTAACTGCAATGCTCCCGACACGGGTAATATGGAGGTCCTGGCCAAATACGGCAGTGATGAGCAAAAAGAACGCTGGCTGAAACCCTTGCTCAATGGGGAAATTCGTTCAGCATTTGCGATGACTGAACCTGCGGTGGCATCTTCCGATGCTACTAATATCGAGACTTCCATCGTGCGCGATGGCGATGACTATGTCATTAATGGACGTAAATGGTTTATCAGCGGTGCCATGAATAAAAACTGCCGCATTCTGATTGTGATGGGTAAAACCAATCCCAGTGCCGAGCGTCACCTGCAGCAATCGCAGATTCTGGTGCCGATCGATACGGAGGGAGTCAACATTATTCGTCCTCTATCGGTACTTGGTTATCACGAAGCGCCCTTTGGCCATGCAGAAATTGTTTTCGACAATGTGCGGGTGCCTGAGGCCAATTTGATTCTGGGCGAGGGGCGCGGTTTTGAAATAGCCCAGGGTCGTCTCGGGCCGGGCCGCATTCACCACTGCATGCGATTGATCGGTTGCGCCCAACGTGCGCTGGAAATGGCGTGTGACCGGGTGGAAAATCGTATTGCTTTTGGCAAACCCCTGAGTAAACAACAATCTGTGCGAGAAGATATCGCGCGGAGCTTCTGTGAACTAGAACAAGCCCGTTTACTGACACTTAAGGCAGCCGACAAGATGGATCGCTACGGTAACAAAATTTCCCGTGACCTGATAGCAGCAATTAAAATCGTGGCGCCGTCAATGGCATGCACCGTAATTGATCGCGCCATTCAGATGCACGGCGCTGGTGGATTGAGCAGCGATTTTGTTCTGGCCAGCATTTTTACCTATGCCAGAACGGTACGCCTGGCTGATGGACCCGATCAGGTGCATATGATGCAATTGGGCCGCAATCTGATTAAAGACCAAGCGTTAAAGAGTCACCCGGAGGTGGATGAAACCTGATGTCTGTCGCAGTCACTACATTAGACGAGGCCAAGCTGGCCAGCTACCTGGAATCAGCTGTGCCAGGATTTCGAGGCCCGTTAAAAGCCCGGAAATTTGTCGATGGGCAGTCCAATCCGACCTTTGATATCGAAGCCTCATCGGGCCGTTATGTGCTTCGTCGGCAGCCCCCTGGCCAGCTTCTCAAATCTGCCCACGCGGTTGATCGCGAATTTCGTGTATTGGCCGCGTTGCAGAATACCAACGTGCCTGTGGCTAAGGTTTTTCACTTGTGCCTGGATCGGACCGTTATCGGCAGCTGGTTTTATCTGATGGAATATGTCTCCGGGCGAATATTTTGGGATTTTTCTCTTCCCGAATTGGCTGACAATTGTTCGCGCGGTGCCGTGTATGAGGAGATCGTCAGGGTGTTGGCGACCTTGCACTCCATAGATATTGACTCTGTGGGCTTGAGTGATTACGGCAAACCAGGCAACTACTTCGAGCGTCAGCTTGACCGCTGGACACGGCAATACCGTGCATCGGAAACTCAAACCATTACCGCAATGAACGAGTTGATCGATTGGCTGGCGCGGCATCAACCGGAAGATGACGGTCGAAAAGTCCTGGTTCACGGCGACTACAATCCTTCTAATTTAATATTTCACCCCACTGAGCCGCGTATTCTCGCGGTACTTGATTGGGAGCTGTCCACCTTGGGCCATCCTTTTGCCGACCTGGCTTATCTTTGCATGCGTATGCGCCTGTCGGAAGGATTACAGAATGTGGATCGTGCCGCACTTGGAATTTTGGTAGAAGAAGAAATAGTCGCTGACTACTGCCAACGTATGGGTTTGGATAAAATTTCCCACTGGTACTCTTACCTTGCGCTGTCTTTTTTTCGGCTTGGCGCTATTGCCCAGGGAATAGCAAAGCGCGCATTGGAAGGAAACGCTTCGCATCGTGATGCCTCGTCCGCCGGCGCCCAAGTGGAGCCACTGGCGAAACTGGCATTGGCCATCATTCACCATGAATTGTGAATCATTAAACAGAAAACAGATTGGAAAAGTAATTTATGAAAGCGATTGTTTGCAACGAATTTGCCCCTCTGGGAAAGCTGACATATGTCGATATTCCGGACCCTGTCGCTGGGCCTGGAGAGGTGGTTATTGATGTTCATGCATGTGGTGTGAATTTTCCGGATGGTTTGGTGGTGCAAGGCTTGTACCAGGGCAAGCCGCCACTGCCGTTCATTCCCGGCGTTGAAGTTGCCGGAACTGTCCGCGCCCTCGGTGAGGGCGTTAAAGCATTTACTATCGGCGACCGCGTGATCGCTTCCTGTGGTTTAGGCGGCTACGCTGAAAAGATTGCCTGCGCAGCCTCCTCACTGTTTTCGATTCCAAATTTTATCCCCGATGAGCAAGCCGCATCCCTCGTGACTGCGCACGCTACCGCGCAGTATGCGCTGAAACAACGTGGCCGACTGCAACCGGGAGAAACCCTGGTGGTTACCGGCGCTTCCGGCGGCACAGGACTCGCTGCTGTGCAAATTGGCAAAGCTATGGGAGCAAGGGTCATTGCCGTTTGCTCGACGGACGAGAAATTAGCAGTGGCGAAAGCCAATGGTGCTGATACATTAATCAACTACAGTGAAAAAGATCTGAAAACCGCATTAAAGGATATTACCCGGGGCAAAGGGGTTGATGTTGTTTACGACACGGTAGGAGGTGATGCTTTTGATGCCTGTACTCGCTGTATGGCCTGGAGCGGCCGCCTGCTTGTTATCGGTTTCGCTTCCGGCCGAATCCCTCAGTTTCCGGTCAACTTGTCTTTAGTCAAAGGGTATTCTGTTGTTGGCGTCTTTTATGGTTCCTTTGCCAGCCGCCAGCCGGAAGAGTGTGCGCAAAATTTTTCCGAACTTCTACAGTGGTACAAAGAGGGAAAAATTCATGTCGTGATCGACGAAATCCTACCACTTACCGAAGCTGTGAGTGCACTTGAAAAAGTCATGAGCCGCTCAGTCAAGGGCAAGGTGGTTTTGAGACCGGAAAACCACTATCGCGAAATGTCCAGAAAGGAGAGCTCAATATGAGCACCGTTACCCGTTATGAAGTGCGTGGCAATGTTGCGCTGATTACGATGGATTCTCCCCCGGTAAATGGACTTAGTCACGTCATGCGTCAAGGAATTCTAAACGGCTATCGTAAGGCCTGCGTTGACGATAATGTAAAGGCTATAGTCATTGCTTCCGCTCATCGGATTTTCTGTGCCGGTGCTGATATTAACGAATTCGGTTCCAACAAAGTATTGGAGGAACCGATGCTTCCCCAAGTATTGAATGCCATGGAAGTATCAAACAAACCCATTGTTGCGGCGGTTAACGGCGCCGCCTTGGGAGGTGGTCTGGAGCTGGCGCTGGCCTGTGATTATATTTACGCGTTACCTCAAGCGACATTTGGATTTCCGGAAGTGCTTATCGGGCTTATTCCCGGGTCTGGTGGAACTCAGAGGTTGCCGCGTATCGTTGGCGTTCCCTTCGCCTTGGAAATGATTGTTTCCGGTAAACCAGTTGGCAGCATCAAGGCCGCTCAAGCAAGGTTGGTCGATCAGGTTCATGAGCAGGAGACAGATTTTATTGATGGTGCTATCACCTATGCAAGATCCATTATAGAAACCGGCGCGGCTCTGCGCGATTGTGCGGAGAAGAGCGTGGCCACCGAGGTGTTGCCCGATAACTTCTTTGCCAAGTTTCGTGCCGATATCGCCAGGCGTACTCGTGGGCTTTTCGCGCCGGAGTGTTGTATTCAGGCGGTAGAAGCGGCCTGTGATTTGCCGTTGTCCGATGGGCTAAAGAAAGAGGCCGAGCTGTTTATGGCCTGCATGCAGACTCCTCAGGCTCGCGCCCAACAACATCTATTTTTCGCTGAACGCGCCGCCACCAGGGTACCCGGCGTCGACCCCAAAACCTCACCGAGAACTATTCAAAGAGTCGCAATTATTGGTTTCGGCACCATGGGAAGCGGAATTGCCATGAGTTTTCTCAATGCCGGTATCGATACCACTATCCTCGACATTGACATTGAAACCCTGGAGCGGGGGGTAAGCATGATTCGAAAGAATTATGAGATCGCCGCTAAAAAAGGCAGACTCACCACTGAACAGATGAAAGTCCGTATCAACAGCTTGAAAACGACCCTCTCTTACAACGATATTCGCGATGCAGACTTGGTTGTTGAGGCAGTGTTTGAAAACATGGAGATCAAAAAAAATATCTTTCAGGAATTGGGTAGAATCTGTAAGTCCGGTGCCATCCTCGCCACTAATACCTCAAGCCTGAATATCAATGAAATTGCCCAGACGACGGGACGCCCACAAGACGTTATTGGTCTGCATTTTTTCAGCCCTGCTAATGTAATGCGTTTGGTGGAAATCGTGCGCGGCAAAGATACGGCTGATGATGTCATTGTCACCAGCATTAAACTTGCAAAGACCTTGGGAAAACAGCCTGTGGTAGTCGGTGTGTGTTTCGGTTTAGTCGGTAACCGTATGTTAGCCCCCTATTTTCGTGAAACCTGCCGCCTGATTCTGGAGGGGGCCTCGCCGGCACAAATTGATCGAGTGCTCTACGAGTTCGGTATGGCCATGGGGCCTTGCAGTATGGCAGATCTGGTTGGCATCGACGTGGGTTATCTGGTGCGTGAGAAAGTCCGTGAGCAACTGTCACAGGATGCCGGTTATGAAAAAATTGCTGATAAGCTTTATGAACTAGAGCGCTATGGACAGAAAACCGGACGTGGTTTTTATATCTACGAAGGGCGTGACAAAAAAGAAGATCCTGAAGTGGTGGGAATCGCTAAAGAATTGGCTGCGGAATTGTGTATCGAGCAGCGTGTTATTTCTGATCAGGAAATTCTGGAGCGAACCATTTACATGCTGATTAACGAAGGTGCCCAGATTTTGGACGAAGGCATAGCTTCGCGTTCCAGTGACTGCGATCTGATTTACTGTAACGGTTACGGCTTTCCCGTTGGCCGTGGTGGTCCGATGCAGTATGCAGATGAGATTGGGCTGAATAAGGTTCTCAGTACGATCAATAACTATCATGATCGATTGGGAGAATACGGTGAAATGTGGTTTAAGCCAGCGCCAATACTGGAAAAATTGGTAGCTGAAGAAAGGAGTTTTAAGAGCTTGTGACGGTCATTTAATTATTTGAGCGAATGGCATGGTCGAAGAATTTCAGTTTGACGTAGAAGCCCGCGTCCTAAGGACGCGGTAATGAGTGATCGGCTTTTCCTGTCACGATTAGTAGCATCTGGTGAGTCGGCGTGACGCCAATTGCTAGTCAAGTTGTCTTCGCACGCTATGGGGTGTCAGCCGCTATTGTTGGAAACTATCCGCATTACTAAGCAGTAGTGACGGACTTATGGCTTTTAACTGTGCTGGGCAGGGCTTCCAACATTTTATTCGATCCTTTCCCTCAGACCCTGATCGGTTACGAACCCTGGCTGACATCGAAGCGGTCGAGCAGGTGCCTGCCGGCGAACGTTTCCCGTGCGTGTCACCCATCGATGCCCTGGAAACCATTGCCGGGATTCAACCGAACGACATCGCATTAACCTGGTTGCCCAATGGGGTTGCCGGCGATACACCACTGCACTGGACGTACCGGCAATACCACCAGGAGGTGGCTGCCGCCGCCGATCATTTCCGCACACTGGGTTTGCAGCCCGATGAAGCGGTAATTTTTCTGCTACCGAATTTGCCCGAAATGCTCTTTGGCATTTGGGCGGCGGAAGCGGTGGGTATCGCCGCACCGATTAACCCCTTCCTGCAGCCGGAGCAGATCGCTGGTATCGCACGGGAGGCCAATGCGCGAATCCTGGTGACGCTCGCGCCCGGCGATGCGGAAGGCGATGAGTTTTTCCGCAAAGCGAGCGATGTCGCCGAAATGTTGGATTTGGTGGTGGTTGCCGTGGGCTCCGGAGGTGAGCTGCCATCACCGGGTATTGTCCCCTGGAAACAGCCTGAATCGGATAAACCCTTAGAGCGGATTGCCGGGGAGAGAACATTCAGCGGCGACGAAATCGCCGCGTATTTTCACACCGGTGGCACCACGGGCACACCAAAACTGGCCCAGCATACCCACCGGATGCAGGTGGTCAATGTTTGCCAAATGGCCATGACGGGCCCGGTCGACGAAGGCGGCGAGGCGGTGCACCCCGTTACCCTGTGTGGACTGCCCCTGTTTCACGTCAACGCGGTGTTTGTCTCCGCCCTGTCGTCGATCATGTCCGGTGGCGAGTTGGTGCTGGCGGGCCGGCACGGCTTTCGGAATAAAGCATTGATCAGGGATTTCTGGCCGCTGGTGGAGCGTTATCGGGTGACTTTTTTTGCCGGTGTGCCGACAGTGTATGCGGCGTTGCTGGAGCAGTCCTCCGAGGGGTACGACGTGTCCAGCCTCTCCCATTGCGGCTGCGGCGCGGCCCCGATGCCGGTGAGCATGTTGCGGGCATTTCACGAGCGCACCGGAGCGGACATCATGGAAGGCTACGGCATGACGGAAACCGTCACCTGCGCCACGGCTCATTATTACCACGGACCGCGCCACGTCGGTGCCATCGGCATGCGGCTTCCCTACCAGCAAATGCGCACGGTGGTTCTCGATGGGCCCAAGGTGTTGCGGGATTGCGATGTCAACGAGATCGGCGTGTTGCTGCTGAAGGGGCCCAACGTTATTCCCGCTTACAAGCAGGCGTTCGCCAACGAGGGCGCGTGGCCGGAGCCCGATTGGCTGAACACCGGGGACATGGGCCGGATCGATGCCGATGGTTACGTCTGGCTCACCGGCCGCGCCAAGGATTTGATCATCCGTGGCGGCCACAATATCGACCCGTTGATTACCGAGGATTCCCTCACTGCCCATCCGGACGTGGAGATGGCGGCGGCCGTCGGCATGCCGGATGTCTACGCCGGTGAGTTGCCGGTGGCCTATGTGCAACTGCGGCCCGGTTCCACGGTGACGGCCGAGCAACTTAAGGGTTTCGCGCGGGAACACGCCGCGGAGCGGGCCGGGGCGCCGGTGGAGGTGTTTATCTGGGAGGAGCTGCCCAAAACCGCCGTGGGCAAGACCTTCAAGCCGCCCCTGCGCAAAGACGCCATTGCCAGGGCTTACCAGAGTAGCACTATAGGACACCCACAAACTTTACTTCCCTTCCAAGCCACCCAAGTTCCATTAGTAAGTGCACCATTTTAAACTCCAACTCTTTAATATTAGGAGGTTTTATGGGCGCACACTATTCACACCTATCATTATTCGAAAGGCAGCGAATGTTTGTCTGGCATCACAGTAGCACTATAGGACACCCACAAACTTTGTAATGCGGTAATGGGCTGCCTCTGGAGTTAACATCCACAAAGGTACTGCCAGCGTCTTCTCGGTAGATACTTGTAGAGTAAGCCTCCCACGTTTGGCTGGAGAGCGTTGCAATACTGGGAAGGTTTGATTGGCGAGTGGGTGGTATGGATAGTAGATCCTTGCCTCTGGCGGCAAGGTATTTAGTGTGATTGGTGATGAGCAATCACTACCACGTAGTCTTGCATGTGGATAAGGAGCGGGCTGAGGGTTGGAGCGATGAGGAGGTGGTGGAGCGGTGGCTGCAGCTGTATAACGGTCATCTGCTGGTGGACCGCTGGCTGAAGTCAAGGGAGAGCCTCTCCCGCGCGGAACTGGACGAGGTTGAGGCGATCATTGCCCTGTGGCGGGAGCGGCTTTATAACCTCAGCTGGTTTATGCGCGGCGTTAATGAAACCATCGCCCGCATGGCCAATGAGGAGGACAATTGCACAGGTCGATTCTGGGAAGGCCGCTTCAAAAGCCAGGCGCTGTTGGATGAGGGCGCGCTACTGACCTGTATGGCCTATGTGGACCTCAACCCGGTGCGGGCGGGGATGACCGATGACCTGGCCACCAGTGATTTCACCGCCATTCAGCAACGGCTGTTTGACTATGTGAAGGGAGAGGCGAAACGCAAAGCCAGGGCGACACGGGCGGAAAAAACCCTGTCAAAACAGGTGGAAGGGCAACAGGCGCTGGAGCGGGAGATGGGCCTTGACGAACTGCCTAAGCAGCCGCTGATGCCGTTCGACGGCAGCAGTTCCACCGATATCGCCGTCGCGCTGCCCTTTACGCGGGAAGATTATTTTCAGTTGGTGGATACCACCGGTCGTGCCATTCGGGATGACAAGCGCGGTTCCATCGCCGCCGATTTGCCCGACATGGTGTCGCGATTGGGCATTGATCCGGATAACTGGCTGGAGCATATCCGGCAATTCGGCAGGCGCTATGCCGCCTGCGTGGGAAATCGGGCGTCGATTGAAAATTTCGCCCACCACCGGAACCGGCGATGGGGGAAGGGCGTGGGCTTTGCCAGTGCGGCGTATCTGGATGTTGCGTAGGCTCTA
>JBNKHG010000052.1:0-65052 GCA_050290225.1 Cellvibrionaceae bacterium | reverse complement strand
GTTCCTCTGAATAATCCGTGGGTATGATGTGGTTCGAGAGTCTATTAACCTGTTGAAATTCAAGATCTTTTTGTGGTAGGTCGGTAAATATTATTCGGATATCATTTATTAGAAGGTTTAGGCACGAAGTGATAGTCAGTAAAGTGCCACAAGCGGACGAACCGACGTGCCACGAATACTTGTGGCTTGCCGCTTGAAGCCGCAAGCCGCAAGAGTCCGCTTTTGGCACGAACGAGACGTCGTTACCAAAGCATGAATCATAACAGCCCACAAATTTTTCTGAAGAACCTGATTTTTTTGATTTCCCTTCACCAACCGAAATAATTCCAACGGCAAGTCATTAAGCGTTGGAGAAAATAAGGCGGTTAGACCTTCAACAAAGAATCAAAATGAATATACCGTTCTCAACAGATAAAAAATCATGCCGCAAAGCTTTAGATGAGGCAGGTTCAAAAAAAGTGGCCTTTGTGTACCACCTGAAAATAATAGATTCAAGTGGTTACGAAAATTGGCTGTCTAAAAGTGGACATTATGGAAAAAGATTGTATCGAGTCAAGGTTGATCCTGTAGCCCGGAAAGGGATGTTGATCGATGAGGTTGTGATTGACGAATTTTCTTCGATCCAAGAGGCTTTCGACTTTTTATCAACCTATGAAAGCATTCTAAAGCAGGTTTGCTCCGTACATACCATTCTTGTAATTATACCGGAGCCGTCCATTACTTTTCATGTGGTTAAATGTCTCTCATGGCTTGTCCAATTATTAAAGGGTGTCACCGATAAAGGTATACCTTCCACGACGTGGAGAGCCGGGAATACAGAAGTTTGGCCTGATGAAAGTCAAATGAAAATAGCGCGAGCTCAAGATCTTGACGAACCACTTTTTGTCTACAATCTGAACAAATACAGGCCGCTTGCCAAGTACAAGAATTCCAACGACGGTGGTAAAAAAATAAGTGGCAAAGAGGCATATGATCGCTACTCCAAGATTGCGGGGTTTGAACTGCTACGCAGGGGGGCATTCCCAGTTTATGGAGGTAAGCCTGTCTGTGTTTTTAGTAATCGCGAGGACTGTATGCTCGCTGACAGGTGGGATCATTTTATATTTGTTCGCTATCCTCAGCGACGCAACCTTCTGGCAATGATTGAAAGCGATGAATTTCACAAAGGGGAGGTCCATCGTGACGCGGGGCTGGAGCGAGTCGCCATTTTTATGGCAAAAAAAGCCTAAAAGTGTTTAATGGAGCAGCGGGTCTACTAAACACGCAGTTATGACTCACAGAGATATCAACATCAACTCAACTGGAAGCGACGTATTTAAGGCCGCTGATAAGCAAGCAACTCAAATATTCGACTGAGCAATGGCGACACAGTTTATAAGGATATTAAAGGTGCCAAAGTGGGTATTCAGGTTAATGTTTTAGCATACAGCCGGCGAATCACCAGGATTGCAAGTTATCGACACTCATAATAATCAGCAGCACAAACACCCGCAAAAAGCGCGGGCCAGGCAGCCTATAGGTTTCACTACAGCCCCAAATGCGGGCGCTAAGCCAAAGGAGAACCCATGGCTATACCACGGGAGAAAGTGAAGCACCTCTACGATGCGGGCGCCGGTCGCTACGATTTTGCCACTATCCTGTTCAGGCTGGTGGGGCTCAGAATGCGGACATATCGGTCTGAGGTCGATGATCGCCTGGATTTGAAGCCGGGCGACACTGTGTTAGAGCTGGGGTGTGGTACTGGTTTAAATTTCCCCCTCATTCTGGAAAAGGTCGGGCCGCAAGGCAGGATCATCGGCGTTGACATCGCCCCGGGTATGCTGGAAGTGGCTCGCCGGAAAGCTCGCATGAATAACTGGAGTAATATTGAGCTTATAGAAACTGATTTGACGTTGTTCAATTTTCCTGTCGGAGTGGATGCAGTATAGGCCACCGGTGTTTTTGGCTACATACCGGAATATGACCTCGTGATAGAAAAGGCCTATAACGCACTCTTATCAGGCGGTCACTTTGCCATTTTGGATGGCAAGACGCCAGAAAATCTTCCCGGTTTCGTTTTCAACCTCGTTTTAGCCATTGGCAAGCAGTACGGCTATACCGAAGAGTACTTTAAAGTCTCCCCATGGAATTCGGTTGAGAGGCGCTTTTCCAATAGTATTTTTGAAACTCGCTATGGTGGTATGATATATGAGATATCCGGCATCAAAGCATAATAGCGGGCCGAATAAAACGCTCAACCCTCAGCCACTGAGCAGCCTGAACCTGACTACACTCAACCGCTGTTGGCAACGTTGGCGTCATTCAATATTACTTCACCTTAAGCAAAGGATATGAAATGCATAATCAAAAAGGCAATACACTGGTTCTGGTTTTGGTCTTGTTAGTCGTTGGAGGAATACTTGGATTCCTAGGGGCAAAGTATTTTATTAACAAACCCGATAATAAGATCACTATAAGCTCCCTGGTTCCCAAGAAAGATCTAATTTTGACAGAGAAAAATATATTTCGAGTGTATACGGTATGCCCGGGCACCAGGGAGTATTTAATTTTATGGGCCAGCAGTGTCAATTATAAGCTCGATCTTCAGGACTCAAATCTTGATTTCAGCTGGAGTGGCGACGATCTTGTTGTGAATGCCCCCTCAATTGAAATGGTTGATCAAGTCAGCGTATATCCCAACAGCAAAAAAAGCTGGGCCTTAAACAAAAATACATTTGTCAATGACACCGCGGCCATGGAAGAGGAGAAGGATAAAGCCGAATCTCTAGCGCTTTACTATGGATACAAGGCGTTGGTTGAGGGTGAAATACAGCCTCTCTTTGAAAAGCAGTTCAAAGAACTGATTAAGAATATTGCTCTGGGTATGGGCAAAAAAATCAACGCCATTACAGTCAATTTCAAACAGCCGGAAGCGCAGGTTTATAGTGAGCCAAGTGTTGAGTATTGTGCGGATGGTAATGCGGTAAACTTTCAAATATAGCGCTGGCAAGTCAATAAAGTACACCCGCAAAATACACGAGCTGGACGCACAAGAAGCATGGTCCGCCATACAGCATGCACCTGTGCCGGGGCACCAACGGCAGGCGCTTTACCCGCGGAAAGCCGTGTTCCAAGCGCCCACATTCGAGGTAGTCTTCAAATTCGGGGCGTACATAGGTAGGTAGCGTACGCCCCCTCGATGCCGGATGAACGACAAAAGCCGGAAAGTGCGTTTGCATCAGTGGGTAGATAAGCGTGTTCCCGGGTGATGGCCATTCAACTACAACCCGAGTTTAGATTTCACTCGGCCAAAAGCCTCAATCGCAAACGCCAGATCATCCGCGGTCAACGCCGCGGACATCTGGGTGCGAATTCGCGCCTTGCCTTTGGGCACAACCGGGTAGGAAAACGCAATCACATAAACGCCTTCCTGCAACATGGCATCGGCGAATTTCACCGCCAGCGCCGCGTCGTGCAGCATCACCGGCACGATGGGATGTTCACCGGGCAGCAGTTCAAAACCGAGCTTTTCCAGTCCCTCGCGAAAAATGGCGGTATTGGCTTTGAGGCGATCACGCAACTCGCTGGAACCGCTCACCAGTGCCAACGCTTTCAGGGCACCGGCCACCACCGGCGGCGCCACGGTATTGGAAAACAGGTAGGGGCGCGAACGCTGGCGTAAAAGCTCTACAATTTCCCCGCGGGCACTGGTAAAGCCACCGCTGGCTCCGCCAAGCGCCTTGCCCAGGGTGCCGGTAATGATATCCACCCGGTCCATGCAATTGCGGAATTCGTGTGTACCGCGACCGCCAGCGCCGATAAAACCGGTGGCATGCGCATCGTCGAAGTGCACCAGGGCGTTGTACCTGTCCGCCAGATCGCATATCTCATCGAGGCGCGCGATATAACCGTCCATGGAAAACACACCGTCGGTGCTGATCAGTTTGAAGCGCGCACCGTTTTTGTCGGCCGCCTGCAACTGTTGCTCCAGGTCAGCCATATCGTTGTTGCGATAACGATAGCGCTGGGCTTTGCACAAGCGCACGCCGTCGATAATGCTGGCGTGGTTCAACGCGTCGGAGATAATCGCGTCCTCGGCACCCAGCAGGGTTTCAAACAGGCCACCGTTGGCGTCAAAGCATGAGGGATAGAGAATGGTATCTTCGGTGCCGAGAAATTCACTCAGCTTGGCCTCCAATTGCTTGTGCAGCGTCTGGGTACCGCAGATAAAGCGCACCGAGGCCATGCCGTAGCCCCAGGTTTCCAACCCCTCTTTGGCCGCCGCATTGACGTCCGGGTGCTGGGCCAGTCCCAGGTAGTTGTTGGCACAGAGGTTCAGCACGTCGGCGCCGCTACTCGCTCCCACGTTTACCCCTACGTGAGCCCCCTGGGGGGTGGTGATCAGGCGTTCGCGCTTATAGAGGCCGGCAGCTTCGATGGCGGCGATCTCTTTCGCCAGGTGTTCTTGAAATTGTCCGTACATTGCGTTTGCTCCGTTTTGCCGCTGCCGATCTATTTCGCGGCAGCCAATGTGATCGAGTCCCCGGAGAACCCTATTCCCAGTTTAAAATCACTTTGCAGGCTTCGCCCGAATTCATGGCATCGAAACCCCATTGAAATTCCGTGTAATCCAGTCGATGAGTGATCACCGGCGAAATGTCCAGCCCCGATTCCACCATGACTGACATTTTGTACCAGGTTTCGTACATCTCGCGGCCGTAAATGCCTTTGAGCGTCAGCATATTGAAAATCACGATGCTCCAGTCGATGGCCATCTCCTGCTCGGGAATTCCCAGGATCGACACCTTGCCGCCGTGGCACATATTGGCCAGCAGATCCCTAAATGCCGAGGGGTTGCCGGACATTTCCAGGCCCACGTCGAAGCCTTCCGCCATGCCCAGTTTATTCTGCACATCGGCAAGGTTCTCCCGGGTGACATCCACGGTTTCGGTGGCACCCAGCTGTCCGGCCAGTTCCAGGCGATCGGGATTGATATCGGTGATCACCACGTGTCGGGCACCGGCGTGCCGGCAGACGGCCGCGGCCATGGCGCCAATGGGCCCGGCGCCGGTAATCAACACATCTTCGCCCAGCAGGTCATACTGCAGCGCCGTATGAACGGCGTTGCCCAGGGGGTCGAACAGCGCCGCCACATCCAGGTCGATGCCCGGGCGATGCTCCCAGACATTGGACATGGGCAGGGCCAGGTACTCGGCAAAGGCACCGGGGCGGTTGACGCCAATGCCGCTGGTATGGGCGCACAGGTGACGGCGACCGGCCATACAGTTGCGACAGCGGCCGCAAACCACATGCCCTTCCCCGGACACCAGCTGCCCGGGATGGAAGTCGTTCACGTTGGAGCCCACTTCGACAATTTCACCCACAAATTCATGCCCCACCACCATGGGGACGGGAATGGTTTTCCGGGCCCAGGTATCCCAGTTATAAATATGCATATCGGTCCCACAGATGGCTGCGCGCTTGACCTTGATCAGCACGTCATTGATGCCGATCTCCGGCAGGGGCACCTCTTCCAGCCACAGGCCCTGGGCGGCTTCTTTTTTTACCAGCGCTTTCATAACGGTATTCTCTTTTGAATATTGGGGGTCAGCGCCAGGTGAGACAAAAGACGGCGCCCGGGCGCTGACTTTATGCCTTACTGGGTTTAAGATACGAGAATTGATTCCAGCATCATAGAATTCAAGTTTCCCGGATGCAAGAATAATTTCCTATATATCGGAATATCACCTATGAGCGCCAACAAAGTCACTCCGGGGAATAAGACGATTACCCCCGTCGATCCCGCAAGCCAGGTTCTCTGCAACCGGGTTACCGAGCTGCGCAAAAAGAACAAACTCACCCTGGATCAACTGGCGGCAGCCTCCGGGGTGAGCCGCTCCATGTTGAGCCAGATAGAGCGGGGCCAAGCCAACCCCACGCTGGCGGTGACCTTCCGTATCGCCCAGGCTTTTGGTATCACCATCGGCGAACTGGTGGATCAACCCTGGGCTTCTTCCACGATCGAAATCGTTCACGGCGACGACCCCAATAATCTCTTTCGCTCCGACGACGAGTGCCAGATTCGCACCCTGTCGCCACTGCACATGGAAAGGAATATTGAGTTCTACGAACTGCGCCTGGCCCCGAGGGCCCGCCTCGCCAGCGCCCCGCACTATGAGGGCACCAAGGAATTGCTGACGGTGACGAAGGGCCATGCGCGGGTGATTTCCGGGGACAACGCCTGCCCCATCGCCGCAGGCGACTCCGCCCACTACCGGGGCGATCTGGCGCACACCATCGAGAATGCCGGCGATGAGGAGTTGCTCTGCTACCTCGTCGTTACCAGTCAGTAGTCCCTATCTGCAACCAATGGACGGAACCTTCAACCATGACCCAAATCCCTAACAGCATCCTGGTTATCAATACCGGTGGCACCATCACCATGACCACCAGCGCCGATAATCAACTACGGTCGGGCAGCGGCGAGCAGCTGGGCGAACTGATCCGGCAATTGACGCCTGATCTGAACGCCGGTTTCGACATCCTGCCACTGACCACGCCCGATGGGCAGGTTCTGAGTACGGCGGACTCCAGTGCCATCGGTCCCGGCCACTGGGATGCCATGGCGGCCATGGTCATACGCCACAACCACGACTACGACGGCTTTGTGATCCTGCACGGCACCGATACCATGGCCTATACCGCCTCGGCCCTGTCCTTTTGCCTGGCCGCCAACCGCAAGCCGGTGGTGTTGACCGGCGCCCAGGTCCCCTTGAGTCAGCCCGGCAGTGACGGCCTGCAGAATCTGCGCCTGGCATTGTACGTGGCCGAGCAGTCGGGCAAGAGTCTGCCCGTCTTGAGCGAAGTGATGATCTGTTTTGCCGGGCAACTGCTTCGCGGCAACCGGGCGCGCAAATCCAGTACGCGCTCCGCCATCGGTTTTTCCACCCCCAATGCCCCGATTCTGGGGGAGCTGTTCCCCACGCCCTTGATCTATAAAGAACAGCTTTGCAAGACTCCGCCCCCGTCGCTTCCCTTGAATGAAAACAGTCTCGGTTTTTGTCCCAAGGTGCTTAGCATGAATTTAAACCCGGGCCTGGAAGGCAGCCTGTTGCTGCAGATACTGACAGCGACGGATATCGAAGGCCTGGTGTTGCGTGTATTCGGCAGCGGCACTGCACCGGACAGTTTTAACCTTTCCGCGGTGATCGAACAGGCTCAACGACAGACCCGGGATCGTTTTAAGTGTGCCGTGATCGTCACCGACGTATTGACCGGCAGCCTGGATCTGCAACGCTATGCCGCTGCAAAAAACCTGCGCTCCCCCTACATTGTCGACGGTCGTGATATGACGCCGGAAGCGGCTACCACCAAGCTAATGTGGGCCCTGGGCAGTGCGGAACGCCGGGCCGGATTGCCGCAATTACTGAGTGAGCCGGTGTGCAATGAAATCACACGTTAGAGACTATACTTGTCTCACCTTTTTTGAGGCGACGATTCAACACAGCGACTTAATTCAATGATTTAATACAACGATTTAATGCAACGAACCAGCACAACAACAGGGCAATCCACCCGGGAGATGATAAAGATGAAAAGCTGCAACCAGTTCTATATCAATGGCGCCTGGGTAGAGCCGGACAATCCCACGCCTTTTGATGTGCTGAACCCGGCCACTGAGGAAGTGATCGCCACCATCAGCCTTGGCAATGCCACCGATGTCGACAATGCCGTGGTCGCGGCCAGGCAAGCGTTCGACGAGTTTGGCCAATCCAGTCGCGACGAGCGTGTGGCCCTGCTGGAAAATCTGTTGACAGTGTACAAATCCCGCTACGATGAGATGGCCCAGGCCATTTCCGATGAAATGGGCGCACCCATGAGCCTGGCCACCGAAGCCCAGGCCGCTTGTGGCACTGGGCATATCGCCACGGCTCTCAAGGCGCTGAAAAGCTATCAGTTCGAGGAAAAACTGGGCAGCACCACCCTGCTCAGGGAACCTGTCGGCGTCTGCGGACTGATCACGCCCTGGAACTGGCCCATCAACCAAATCACCTGCAAAGTGGCGCCGGCACTGGCAACCGGTTGCACCATGGTGTTGAAGCCCAGTGAGATCGCTCCCCTGTCCGCCTATCTGTTCAGTGAAATGGTGCACGAAGCCGGCATTCCCGCCGGGGTTTACAATATGGTCAACGGCGACGGTCCGGGCGTGGGTGCCCCCCTGGCGGCCCACCCTGACGTGGATATGGTGTCCTTTACCGGTTCCACCCGCGCCGGTGTGCAGGTGGCCAAGGCCGCCGCCGATACCGTCAAGCGCGTGGCCCAGGAACTGGGGGGCAAGTCCGCCAATATCATTCTCGACGACGCCGACCTGAAAAAAGCCGTTACCCGTGGTGTGCTTCAGTGTTTTACCAACAGCGGCCAGTCCTGTAACGCGCCGACCCGGATGCTGGTACCCGCCACCCTGATGGATGAAGCGATGGCCCATGCGCAAAATGCCGCCGACCGGGTGGTGGTGGGGAATCCCAGGACCGAAGGCACCACCATGGGCCCGGTGGTCAGCGAGACCCAGTACAACAAGATCCAGGGACTGATCCAGCAGGGCATCGACGAGGGTGGCGAGCTGATCTATGGCGGCACCGGCAAACCCGAGGGGCTGGAGAAAGGTTACTTCGTCAAGCCCACTATCTTCGCCAATGTCTCTAACGATATGACGATTGCCCGCGAAGAGATCTTTGGGCCGGTACTCTGCATGATTCCCTACCGCGGCGACGAACAGGCCATTGAGATCGCCAACGACACCGTCTACGGACTTTCCGGCTACGTACAGGGCGGCGACCAGGACCGCGCCCGCCGTGTGGCCTCCAGACTGCGTACCGGGATGGTGCATCTCAATGGCGCGCCATGGGACTTCAATGCGCCTTTCGGCGGCTACAAACAGTCCGGCAATGGCCGCGAGTGGGGCGCTCACGGGTTTGAGGATTTCCTCGAAATCAAGTCGGTGATGGGGTATGAGATGTAAGCGGTAAGCTGCAAGCTGCAAGCGGTAAGCTGCAAGCTGCAAGCGGTAAGCTGCAAGCTGCAAGCTGCAAGCGGTAAGCGGTAAGCGGTAAGCTGTCAGCTCCTATGCTTTTTTGGATAAATGCTAAACTGGTTTATGTTTATCTGGAAAAATTGGGGGTTGGTTTACAGCTTGCGGCTTATAGCTTGCAGCTTACAACTTACAACTTACAACTTACAACCTACACCAACCATTGCCGCCCAAGCCGGCTTTCGGCATACTCTGCCTCCCCTATGCCCGGAAACCCGCAGTAAGATGAGCCCCAAGCCCTCGAGCGCCACAGCCAGCCTGGAGAATATGTACCGTATTTTCACGGTACCCGAAGCCCCCGATTCCACCCTCGGGGGCATCGATCGGGAGATCTCCGATAACCTGGCGGGTTTCCTGCGTGATCGGATTGTGGCCCTGGAAAAAAACCTGGCGGAAATCGAAAGCGATTTTTCCGACGCCAACATCCCCGAGAACCCCTGTTTCGTATCCGAGTACACCGACTTCCTGTTGGAGAAGCTGGTGGCCCAGTCGGTGCACACTGCCGCCCCCGGCTTTATCGGCCATATGGCCGCGCCCCTGCCCTACTTTATGCTACCGCTGTCAAAAATCATGATGGCGCTCAACCAGAACCTGGTCAAAATTGAAACATCCAAGGCCTTTACGCCCCTGGAGCGCCAGGTGTTGGCCATGCTCCACCACCTGATTTACCAGTGCAGCGACGACTTTTACGGCGAATGGATGCACGACCGCAATCACGCCCTGGGAGCATTCTGCTCCGGTGGTACCATCGCCAACATCACCGCCCTCTGGGCAGCCCGCAATCGGCAGTTCGGTCCGGGGGACGGTTTTGGCGGTATCGCCCGCGAAGGCATCGCAGCCGCCCTGCGTCACAGTGGCCATGAGGGAATGGCGGTGCTGATCTCCCGCCGTGGGCACTATTCCTTCGGCAAGGCCATCGACCTGCTGGGGATCGGTCGCGACAACCTGATCGCCATCGAGACCGACGACGATAACCGCATCAGCCTGGACGCGCTGCGGGCGACCTGTGAACAATTACAAAAGCGCAAAATCAAGGTGATGGCCATTGTCGGAATCGCCGGCACCACCGAGACCGGCAGTGTCGACGACCTGGGCCGTATGGCCGATATCGCCGCCGATTTCGGCGCTCACTTCCATGTGGACGCCGCGTGGGGAGGGCCGACCCTGTTCTCGGAAAAATACCGCCCGCTACTGGAAGGCATCGAGCGGGCAGACTCGGTCACCATCGACGCCCACAAGCAGCTGTACGTGCCCATGGGGGCAGGAATGGTCCTGTTCCGCGATCCCGCCGCTCTGGCCGCCGTCGAACACCATGCCGAATATATTATTCGCAGAGGCTCCAAGGACCTGGGCAGCCGCACCCTGGAGGGCTCACGCCCGGGCATGGCCATGCTGGTGCACGCGGGTTTTCATATTATCGGCCGCAAGGGCTATGAGATCCTGATCGACCTGAACATCGATCGCGCCCAAAGCTTTGCCACACAAATCCGGAACCACCCGGACTTTGAACTGGTGGCCCAGCCCACACTCAATATTCTCGCCTACCGCTATATTCCGGCTGAGGTGAAAGCAGCGCTGAAAACCGCCAACGCGGAAAAACGGAAGGCCATCAACGGATTGCTGGACAACATCACCCGCCAGCTGCAAAAAAGCCAACGGGCGGCGGGTAAGTCTTTTGTCTCCCGTACCCGCCTCAGCCCCGGTTGCTATCAGGGCGATACCATTACTGTTTTCCGCGTGGTGCTGGCCAATCCGCTGACCACCGAGAAAACCCTGGCCGCGGTTTTGGCTGAACAGGTAGCGCTGGCGAACTCGGCCGAACTGGCTGAGGAGATGGACAAATTAAAGCAGCTGGCAGTCATTTAGCCGGGTTCAAAAAAGCGCCAGGGACGTGCCCGTCCCCATCATTTTCAAATCGACCGATTACGATTCGCTCCAGATCTCCTCGTCAGTAGGCACCGGTTTATCCGCCACGGTATAACCAATACGTTGCGTATTGATCATATGCTTGTAGCTGAAATTCTCAGAGATGGAGTTGTTTCCCCAGGAGCCACAACCCAGGGTACCGGTGGGTACAAAGCCGTTTTTCAGTGACCCCCCCACCGACAGCGAACCCGGCTCGTTGACCGCCACACGACTCACCGGCAATGCCAGGCCCAGTCGGGCGATATGTTCGTCATTGTTGGAGTGGATGGCACAGGTATGGCCCTTGCCCTTGATCTCCAGGTTGGCGCGGGCAATCTCAATGGCCTCGTCCAGGGTGTGGTATTCGAAGATCGCCAGCACCGGGCACATTTTCTCACTGCGCAGCGGGTCATCGGCTTCGCCGTTGGACTTCAGCAGAATCGCGCGAGTACCTTCGGGCACGGGCACACCGGCTTTTTCCGCCACGGTCTGCACGCTCTGACCGACCACCCCGGCAGCGGTGTAGCCGTTTTCGAACAGCACGGCGCGAAATCTATCGACTGCGGCCTGGTCCTCGATGTAGTGGGCACCCTTCTCCTTAAAAGCCTCCACCACTTTGTCAAAATCCTTGCTCGGTGCGATAACACTCTGGTCACCGGAACAGATGATGCCGTTGTCGAATGCGCGACCGGTAATGATTTTATTGGCCGCCTCCCTATAGTCGACATCGTCATCGATAATGGTTTGCACATTACCGGCACCAACGCCGAAAGAGGGTTTGCCGCTGCTGTAGGCCGCCGCCACCATGGCCGGCCCACCGGTGGCCACCAGCACATCCACCGAGGCCATCAGTTTGTTGGTCAGGGGAATGGAAGGTTCGCGAATACATTGCAGCAGGTTATCGGGAGCACCCAGCTTTTTCAGATCGGCGTTGATCATATCCACAGTCTTGGCGGTGGTGGCCTTGGCACGGGGATGGGGCGCCACAATCAGGGCATTGGCCCCCTTAAAGGCGAACATGGCGTTGCACATAATGGTCATCACCGGGCTGGTGGTTGGGGTTACCGCCCCCACCACCCCCACGGGTTTGGCGATGGTGATCATACCGTCGCTGCCCCTGGGTTCGATAATGCCGACGGATCTCTTGTCTTTCAGGTAATTCCAGACATTGCGGGCCTTCCCCTGGTTTTTCAGTGTCTTGTCGTGGACATTGCCCATCCGGGTTTCTTCGTAGGTGTCGATCGCCAGCTCTTCGGCATTGTCGAACACCCGTTTTCCCACGGCGCGCACCAGGGCATCCACCTGCTCCTGGGTGTAATGTTCAATCACCCGCTGGGCGGTCCTGGCTTTGGCGATCATGTCATCGATATTGTCGATCATCAGGTTTTCTCCAATTATTCAACGCTTGCAGGCACAATCGCTCACTGACAGATTTGCGGAATCACTTCGCGCAACACACCGGCGATGGTGTCGATCTCGGGTTTTTCGATAATCAACGGCGGAGACATACAGATGGCGTCGCCGATGCCTCGCACCATCACGCCCTTTTCCCAGGCCAGAGGCAGGGCCTTGGCGCCAGCCATACCCGCCTGGCCAGCGGGCGCCTTGAGTTCGACGGCCCCCAGCAGTCCGTAGTTGCGCACATCCCTCACCTGGGGCATGTCTGCCAGGCTGTGCAGGGCCTGCTGCCAGTACTGACCGATTTCACCCTCTGTCTTGGCCCGCGTCAGCAAACCTTCGCGCTCGTAGATATCGAGGGTCGCCATGCCGGCGGCACAAGCCACCGGGTGGCAGGAATAGGTATAGCCATGGTAGAACTCTACCGGGCCCTGGGCCTTCTCCATGCAGGTGTCGTAGATCCGGTCGCTGACGAACACCGCCGACAGGGGCACAGTGGCGTTGGAAATCCCCTTGGCAGAGGTAATCAGATCCGGGGTGACATCAAACTCGGTGGCGGCGAAGGCCTCACCGGTACGACCCCAACCGGTGATCACCTCGTCGAAGATCAGCAGAATATTGTGCTGGTTACAGATCTGCCGCAGACGCTGCAGGTAGCCCTTGGGCGGCATGATCACACCGCCGGCGCCGGCGATGGGTTCGACGATTACCGCGGCGATGGTGTCGGCGCCGTGAAACTGGATCAACTCATCCAGTTCTTCCGCCCACTCCACACCCTGCTCCGGTAGCCCCTTGCTAAACGCGTTGCGCTCGATATCCAGGGTATGGCGCAGGTGATCCACCATCAACCACTGGCCGAAGTTTTTGAAGTTGGGCGTCAGTCCACCCACGGAGATGCCGCCAAAGTTGACGCCGTGATACCCCTTCTGGCGACCGATAAAACGTTTCTTCTCGCCCTTGCCCTGGACATTCCAGTACTGCAGCGCCAACTTCAACGCCGTTTCCACCGCCTCCGAACCGGAGTTACCGAAGAACACGTGATTGATGCCCTCGGGGGCGTGCTTTACCAGGCGCTCGGCATATTCAAAACCGATTTCGTGACCGAAATTGAAAATGGAAGTGAAATCCAGGGTACGCAATTGCTGATTGACCGCATCGGCGATTTCGGCACGACAGTGGCCGGCGTTGGTGCACCAGAGACCGGCGGTGGCGTCGATCACCTGCCGACCATCCTGGCTGGTGAGCATCACGCCTTCGGCGGAAGCGACAATGCGCGGATCGGCTTTAAAGGCGCGATTGGCGGTAAACGGCATCCAAAAGGCGTCGGTATTGAAAGATTGGCTCATGATTCGGGCTCCCGGTAACTGTCGGATTGCCCTATTATGATGTGCGGCAAGAGACTCAAAAATGAGAATGTTTCAATCATTAATTTGATTTTTTCAAACAATGAAAAAACGCGCCCCTCTACCCCGGCATCGCTGCAGCCACTCGCCTTTGCGCGGAACCTGGCGAAGCGCGTAAAAACTCTATATATTTCTTTAAAATCTAGGTTTTAGTTATATTTCAAAAGCAGTGGTACTGGATTGCTTCGCCGTTTTCGCAATGACACTCTTGTGACGACGCCCAGGTATAGAGAAATCAAAAACCGACAAACTCATAATTATTAGTTATATTTTCCAATATTAGCTGCAAAGGTGATATGCACGCCATGAAATCCGCCAAAACCGGCCTGAGCGGCCAATTGAGTGATCTCGACTTTCGCCTGCTGCGAATCTTCAAGGCGGTGGTGGAATGCGGGGGTTACAGCGCCGCAGAGGTGGTACTGAATATCAACCGCTCCACCATCAGCATACATATGTCGGACCTGGAGGCCCGCCTGGGCATGGTGCTCTGTAACCGGGGTCGCGGCCGCTCCGGCTTTTCCCTGACCGATCAGGGCGAAGAGGTCTACGCCGCTATCTGCGAGTTGTTCAACTACCTGGATCAGTTTCGCAACCGGGTCAATGCGATCCAGTCACAGTTGACCGGCAAACTGCGTATCGCCCTGCCCGATGACTTGCTGGAAATCCCGCAGATCGACCTGGTCCCGGCCATCGCCCGTTTTCGCGCCCAGGCCCCCAACGTCAACCTGGAAGTGGTGGCCCACTCCCCCAACGAGGTCGACCTGGACATCCTGAACGGCCATGCGGACCTGGGCATCAATGTGGTGTTGCTCAAGCGCCCGGGACTGGAATACCTGCCCATCTATCAACACCGGACCAGCCTGTACTGCAGCGATAGCCATCCGCTGTTTCATGCATCCCCGGACCGGTTCAGTCTCGATGAGATCGTAAAATACGATCTGGTGGGCAGCAGCTACACCTTCAGCCCTGAAGTCGTACAGCGCTACAATCTGTTTCACTCCAAAGCCGTGGCCAACCATATGTCAGGCCGGTTGCTGATGATTTTGTCCGGTACCTACGTAGGTTTTCTGCCTGACTATTATGCGCAGAAGTGGATCGAGGCAGGCAGACTGAAAAAGCTGGTCCTACCTGACTTGAGTTACACCATGGACAACGCCGTTATCATTCGCAGAGGCGACGATAAAAAAGTATTGATCAGGTTGTTTTTGGATGAGCTGATGAACGAAATTGATCCGGCAACCGCTTAACGCCCCGCCGCTAGCGCCCCCCTGTGTCCCAGAGCTGCCCGACCATTGTCACGCCATGGATAGTCACGCCATGGATAGTCACACCATGGATAGTCACGCCATGGATAAGATCAGATCGAACGCCTCGGCAAGGTGCTGGCAGCGGTAATCGGCCTCCGAAAGGTCCTGCCCACTGGAAAAATCATTAACCACGGCAATACACCTTAAACCGGCGTTTTTCGCCGAACGTACCCCGGTCCGGGTATCTTCAACGGCAACGCATTCTTCAACGTCAAGCCCCAATCCCCGCTGCGCCAACAGGTAAACGTCCGGCGCCGGTTTGCTTTGGGTCACATCATCCCGTGTGGCAATGGCCGAAAAGAAATGTCCGAGCCGGTGGGCAGCCATGGTCTGCTGTATTTCTTTTCTGCCAGTACCGGTAGCGATAGCCAGTGCATACCCCGATTCATATCCGCGCTGCAGGGTTTCCATGGCATAGGGCATCAGGGGACTGGGCCGCTCATCAAAGCGCTGTTGCGACAGCGCCATTTTTTTCCGGACCAGAATTTGTGGAGATTCCTCAAGCCCGTAGCTCTCAACAATAATCTCCGCATTGCGGGACGTGGGCACGCCGTTGTGCTCGAGGATATATTCCTCGACGGAAAATTCGATGTGGTAATCCCGAAGTACATCCCGCCAACTCTCATAGTGCATCTGCTCGGAATTGATCAAGGTGCCGTCGTGGTCGAAAATAATGCCTCGAATCATATCTGTAGTGCCTTTGCCCGATCAGGTGCCGCAAAATGTCTGGTAAAAGCGGTCACCATCCTCGGGCGGTGTCTGGAACCTGTGCGTCGCCGCTGTCTCGCGGTAGGGTTGTCGCAGCACCTCCAGAATCTCCAGTGCCGCGGTTGGCTCACCGCATTCCTCACAGGCCGCGAGTACCGCCTCGATATGGTGGTTGCGGGGAATGACCACTGGATTATGGGCACGCATGGAGGCTTGAATTTCCTCTGCCGGCGCATCCTGGCCGGCAACCCGCGTACGCCACTGTTCGAAAATTTCGCCCAATTGTTGCGCTATGTCAGCTTTTGACTGTTCGCAACACATGGATTTGGTCAACAGGTCAAAGCTGATGGTGTAGTCCAGTTTGCGCATGGCGAGCTGTTCCAACAATGCCGCGATCAGCTCCTCATCCCCCGCCTGCAATTCCAGCAGGCCACATTTGCCGGCCATCCTGTCCAGATAGCATTTCCGGTATCGCTCCGGAAAGTCGTTGATCAGTCCAACGATCTCCGTCATCAATCCCTGATCGTTCCGATCAACCAACGGCAACAGGCTTTCGGCAAATCGGGCCATATTCCAGTGCGCGATTGCGGGTTGATTGCCAAACGCATAGCGCCCGTGTTCATCGATGGAGCTATACACGGTTCCGGGGTCGTAAACGCCCATCATGGCACAGGGACCGAAATCGATAGTGTCACCGGAGATGGCTGTGTTATCGGTATTCATCACGCCGTGTATAAAACCCACCCGCATCCATTCGGCAATGAGTTTTACCTGCTTATCGATGACTTTATCCAGTAACAGAACATAGCGGTTGCCGGGCAGGTCATTGATCTCCGGATAATGTCTTGCAATGGCAAAGTCACAGAGTGCGAGAAGCGCTTCTTTATCGTCCCGGGCGGCGAAGAACTGAAACGTACCGACGCGAATATGGCTGGAGGCCATACGGGTCACCACGGCACCGGGATGGGGGCGTTGGCGATAAACCTTCTCGCCGGTGGTCACTACCGCCAGGCATTCCGTGGTCGGCACCCCCAGGGCCTTCATGGCTTCGCTCATGATAAATTCGCGCACGGCGGGACCAATCGCGCAGCGACCATCCCCGCCCCTTGAAAACCGGCTGATTCCCGAGCCCTTCAGTTGCACATCCCAGCGCTTTCCTGCCTGATCCAGCACCTCGCCCAGCAGGTGTGCACGACCATCGCCCAGTTGCGGATTAAAGCTGCCGAATTGATGGCCGGCGTAGGCGGAGGCGATGGGTTCGGCACCCGGCAGCGGACAATTGCCGGAAAAATACTGGGCCAGCGCTTCGGTATCTTCCTGTAGCTCAGCGGGAATATTGATCTGGTCCGCAAGCGACTTATTCCACAAAAAAAGTGTGGGTGAGGCGACAGGTGTGGGCTGGCACCGTTGGTAAAATCGATCACCCAATGCGATATAGGTATTGGAAAAATCCATGCTCTGCCACTGGCTACTTCATTGCTGCGTAAAGTGCATCATAACCTTCAACACCAGGCAACTCAAAAGCAGGGTACGTTTTTTTCAGGGCAATATTCCTTTTCAGGACGATGTTTCAATATCCTTTGGCCGGGCCCCGGTTAATGGGTCACCTGAAACACCTTGGCCAAATAACGGTAATAAGCCATATCCAGACAAATCAGTTTCTTGGTATCGTCGGAAATCTTGGCCACCACCTGATCATTACAGCGCGTCATCTTGATGACGATATCCAGTGGCTGGTAACCCAAATCATTGGTCAGGTTAGTACCAATCCCGAACACCGGATGGGTTCTGTCGCGAAAGGCTTCGTAGATCCCCAGTGCCTTGGGGATATTCAAATTGTCACTGAAAACCAGAAACTTGCTGCGCGGATCTATATTCATATCCCGGTAATGGGCGATGGCCTTCTCACCCCAGGCAAAAGGATCACCGGAATCGTGGCGCAGCCCATCGAAAAGTTTGGCGAAGTAAAGGTCGAAGTCCCGCAAAAACGCCTCGATACCCACCACATCGGTGAGAGCGATCCCCAGACGTCCCCGGTACTCCTGCACCCAGGCTTCCAGTGCCACCCGCTGGCTGTCCACCAACCGAGGTCCCAGGGCCTGAAACGCCTGCAAAAACTCATGGGCCATAGTGCCGATGGGCGGTAAGCCAAGGTCGCGAGCGAACAGTACATTGCTGGTACCCATAAAATGTTCGGGCACCTTGGCTTTCAGCGTTTTGATCACCTCCTGTTGCCAGTCGCGCGAAAACCGCCGACGGGTGCCAAAGTCGGAAAAGCGGAAGCCGTTGTTAGCGGGGTGCCGTTTGACAATCTCCAGTTTGCGCTCAAGGCGTTCACGTCCTTCACGGTAGTTTGGCTGCGGGTGGTGATGCGAGAAATAACACTCGTTGATAATGGCCAGCAACGGGACTTCGAACATAATGGTGTGCAACCAGGGGCCCTCCACCACCAGCTCAAAAGGATCCCTATTGATATGCACAAAGCGGGTTTGCAACTGGAAGAGGCCCAGGAAATCGATAAAGTCCGACTGCATATAGTCAAACTGGCGCAGGTAATCGAGTTCACTGTCAAGAAAGCGCAGGCTGCACAAAGCGTCCAGTTCCGCCTCGATAGCGTCCACGCAGGATGAAAAATCCACACCCGGGGAGCGGCACTTGAAACAATACTGGGCACGCGCCGCCGGTTGCTGATGCAACACCACCTGCATCATCGTGAACTTGTAAGAGTCCGTATCCAACAGTGATTGAATAATGGGTGTGTGCACGACTGGCCGCCTAGAGCGCCCTACCCAATTCCGCGGCATTGGCTACAAAGGTAACGCCCGCAGCCAGCATCGCCTCCAGGGCCTTCACCGTGGTATCGGGAGCCACCCCGCGACTGGCGGCGCGGTTGAGAATCACCGCAAAACCCGCTCTTCTCAGCTGCAACACCGTATTCTTGACGCAGTAATCGGTGGCCAGCCCTCCCACAACGACCACTTTGACACCGCGGTCCCGCAGGTATTCGATGACACCGGTGCTGACACTTTCGCCGAGATCGTGATAGCAGGATCCGTAAGGGTGCATATCCGGTTCCACCCCTTTCCAGACAAAAAAATCGTACTCGGCGGGATGGGGCAAGCCGCTGATCAGATCAAACCCGGTGGTGCCGGGAACGGCGTGAAGGTTCCAGCGCACATCCACGTTGGGGCCGGCAACAGGCTCCAGCTGCGGGTGCTCGGCGGTGGCTACCCAGACCGCATTGGGGCTGTGGGCATCCTTGGATCCCAGCCGCCAGCGGGCGAATCGGGCCTGGGCATTGAGTTCGTCCACAATTTCATGGCCACCGGGGACCGGTAATTCATCGGGACAGAGGGGTGTGAACGTGTTTTGCGCGTCCACATCGAAACTGGCCACGTTATTGATATCTAACATAACCCACCACCGGTTAATAACGTAGGGATGGGAGCGGAATGGCGAGCCCAAATGACTGCCCTTTTATGAGTGTAGTTCCAACCCCGGGTACTGCTACACACGGGTCCGGCCCCGACAGCTTGTCTCCGGACGTCGCGGGGAAGTGGCCTATAGTTAATGAGTCGAAGGCGGCTTTTTTACTGTCGCCAGTAAATGTTTAACCCGCCTCGACACGGCACCCCCTTCAACCGATACCATCTGAGGAGAGGACACATGGCTTATTACCTCATCCAGGTCACCTATACCCCCGAAGCCTGGGCCACTATGATGAAAAACCCCCAAAATCGCCGCCACGCCATCCAGCCCGTGATCGAAAAACTCGGCGGCAGCATCGAGGGATCCTGGTTCGCATTTGGGGACTACGATGGCGTGGCTATCCTCAATATGCCCGACAATGTCAGTATCACGGCCTTCTCCATCGCCAGTTCCGCATCGGGAGCGTTGAAATCGTTCAAGACCACGCCGTTGATGACCAACGAAGATGCCATGGAAGCAATGACCAAGGCGGTAACCGCCGGGTACAAACCACCGAGCAGTTGAGGGCGCCCGCCAGGATAGCGAGCCCAATACAGGAGCGAGAACCGACTGAGGTAAGGCAGCCGGACACACCGGATAAATAAGCACTAAATTTCATATTTTTAATATTGGCTATAGCTGCTACATTTCTCACCAATTTGCGGCCTAAATAGCCCACATATATGAACTATGGATCATATATTTGGAGATTCAGGTCCGTTTGGCAAAGCTGATTTGGCAGGTATATTCCATGAACCCTACCCCACCCTGGGACTCCCGGGCCGTGCTCGAGGTCATCGACCGCCTCAAACACAAACCCGGGGCCCTGGTTCCCATCCTGCACGGCATTCAGGACAGCCTGGGTTATATCCCTCCAGCCGCCGTTCCGCTGATTGCACAAGCCCTGCAGCAAACCTCAGCCGAGATCCATGGGGTCATCAGCTTCTACCATCACTTTCGCAGCAAGCCCCCCGGCCGTCAGGTGATGCAAATATGTCGAGCGGAAGCCTGCCAGGCTGTGGGCAGCCGCGAATTGGAAGATCACGCAAAAACACAGCTCGGCATCGATTATCACGCCACCACGCCCGACCGGGAAATTACGCTGGAACCCGTGTATTGCCTGGGGAACTGTGCCTGCGGCCCCTCGGTACGCGTCGATAACCGCATTATCGGCCGGGTGACCCCGGAAAAGTTTGACGTCCTGCTGGAAGCGTTGACCACTCGCACAGTGGAGGTGGTGTGATGACGATTAAACTGTTTGTCCCCCGCGACACCACCAGCCTGGCTTTGGGTGCGGATGAAGTGGCCGCTGCCATTCAGGTTGAAGCTGCCAAACGCGGGGTCGGAATTGAGCTGGTGCGCAATGGATCCCGCGGCCTTTTTTGGCTGGAACCGATGGTGGAAGTGCTCAGCGTCCATGGCCGCGTCGCTTACGGTCCGGTTGAGGTCAGTGATATCCCCGCCCTGTTTGACGCCGGCCTGCTTGATGGCGGCAGTGCGCACCCCAAAGCCCTGGGCAAACCGGAAGAACTGCCCTACCTGAAAAAACAGCGGCGTTTGACCTTTGCCCGCGCCGGCATTATCGATCCCGTTTGCCTGGATGACTACCGCGCTCACAACGGTTTCAAAGGCCTGCGCAACAGCCTGGCGCTGAACGGCCAGGCTATTGTCGACGAAGTCAAAACCTCCGGCCTGCGGGGTCGTGGCGGCGCCGCCTTCCCCACCGGGATCAAATGGCAGACCGTGCACGATTGCGAGGCTGAACCGAAGTATATTGTCTGCAACGCCGACGAGGGGGACTCGGGTACGTTTGCCGACCGCCTGCTGATGGAAGCCGACCCGTTGACGCTGATTGAAGGCATGACGATCGCCGGCCTGGCGGTGGGCGCGACACAGGGCTATATCTACCTGCGCGAGGAGTACCCGGTCGCTCACAGGATATTGGAAGAGGCTCTCGACAATGCCTATAAAGCCAACTGCCTTGGCGACAATATTCTCGGCAGCGGAAAAGTTTTTGACCTGGAAGTACGCCTGGGCGCCGCGGCCTATATCTGTGGGGAGGAGACCTCTCTACTGGAAAGTCTGGAAGGCAAACGCGGCCAGGTGCGCGCCAAGCCTCCCCTACCCGCTATCGAGGGTCTGTTCGGCAAACCCACGGTGGTCAACAATGTACTCAGCTTTGCCGCACTGCCCTTTATTATGAGCGAGGGCGGCCAGGCCTACGCCGATTACGGTATGGGCCGTTCCCGGGGCACCTTGCCTTTCCAACTGGCGGGCAATATCAAACAGGGCGGTTTGGTGGAATTGGCCTTTGGCCCAACCCTGCGCGAACTGGTGGAGGAGTTCGGCGGCGGCACACGGAGTCAACGCCCGATGCGGGCGATTCAGATCGGTGGCCCGTTGGGCGCCTACCTGCCAGCCCACCTGTGGGACACGCCGCTCGATTACGAAGCCTTTGCCGCCATCGGTGCCGGGCTCGGTCACGGCGGCGTGGTCGTATTCGACGACAGCGTCGACATGACCGCGCAAGCCCGTTTTTCCATGGCGTTCTGCGTGGCCGAGTCCTGCGGCAAATGCACGCCCTGCCGTATCGGCTCGACCCGGGGCGTGGAAGTCATAGACCGGATTCAGTCCGGTAAAAACGTCTACGCCAACCTGGCACTACTGAATGATCTTTGCGAAACCATGATCGACGGATCCTTGTGCGCCATGGGCAGCATGACACCCATTCCGGTGCAGAGTGCCCTCAAACACTTTCCGGAAGACATTCCCGCCGACACAACAATAACCCACACTGCGGAGTCGGCCTGAGATGGTAGCGATTTTTGACCCCAATAAAGACTACGGCACGCCCGCCCCCATAACCGGGGAGCAAGTGAGTCTGATCATTGACGGCCAGCCGGTCACCGTGCCCGCCGGCACCTCCATTTTGCGCGCCGCCGCCCTGGCCGACATCAACATTCCCAAACTCTGCGCCAGCGACAACCTCACCGCGTTTGGCTCCTGCCGCTTGTGCGCGGTGCAAATTGAGGGCCGTCGCGGCTACCCCGCCTCCTGTACCACACCGGTGGAAGCGGGTATGCAGGTGATCACCCAGAATGAGAAACTGGGTAAATTGCGTCGCAATATTATGGAGCTGACTATCTCCGATCACCCGCTGGACTGCCTGACCTGCCCCGCCAACGGCAATTGTGAACTGCAGGATATGGCGGGCGCCGTGGGCCTGCGCGAGGTCCGCTACGGCTTTGACGGCAACAACCATCTAAACGCTGAAAAAGACACCTCCAACCCCTATTTCACTTTCGACCCCGGCAAATGCATCGTCTGCTCCCGCTGCGTGCGCGCTTGTGAAGAGGTGCAGGGCACCTTTGCGCTGACCGTCGAGGGTCGCGGCTTCGATGCCAAAATCAGCGCCGGCCAGTCACAACCCTTTCTGGAATCCGATTGCGTCTCCTGCGGCGCCTGTGTCCAGGCCTGCCCGACCGCCACCCTGATGGAAAACAGCGTGATCGAACAGGGCCAGCCGCAACACAGTATTGTCACCACCTGTGCCTATTGTGGTGTCGGCTGTTCATTCAAAGCCGAAATGAAAGGCGAACAACTGGTGCGGATGGTTCCCTACAAGGGAGGCGAGGCCAACAGGGGTCACGCCTGCGTCAAAGGCCGCTTTGCGTTTGGCTACGCCACACACAAGGACCGTATCAAGCAACCGATGATCCGCGACTGTATCGACGAGCCCTGGCGCACCGTCAGTTGGGAAGAAGCCATTGGCTTTGCCGCTCAGCGCTTAAAGCGCGTGCAGAAAAAATATGGCCGCGAAAGTATCGGTGGCATTACCTCCTCCCGCTGTACCAACGAAGAAACTTACCTGGTTCAAAAACTGATTCGTGCGGGGTTCGGCAACAACAATACCGACACCTGTGCCCGGGTCTGCCACAGCCCTACCGGTTACGGTCTGAAAACCACCCTCGGCGAATCCGCCGGCACCCAGACTTTTGCTTCGGCCAGCGCCGCCGACGCCATCCTGGTGATCGGCGCCAACCCCACCGACGCCCACCCGGTGTTTGGCTCGCTGATACGCAAACGCCTGCGCGAAGGCGCCACCCTGATTGTGGCGGACCCGCGCAGGATCGACCTGCTCAATACCCCTCACCTGCAGAACGCCGTCCATCTGCCGCTGCGTCCAGGCACCAACGTGGCGCTGGTTAACGCCCTGGCCCACACCATTATGGACGAAGGACTGGAAGACAAAACGTTTATCCGCACGCGCTGTGATGATAAGGCCTTCCAACGCTGGCAGGCGTTTATTCGCGAACAGCGCAACTCGCCGGAAGCCACGGAAAGCATCACCGGCGTACCCGCCACCGAGGTGCGCCGCGCCGCCCGCGCCTATGCATCAGTCGGCAATGGCGCCATTTTCTATGGCCTGGGCGTCACCGAACACAGCCAGGGTTCCACGATGGTGATGGGTATCGCCAACCTGGCCCTGGCTACCGGCAATATCGGCCGCGAGGGTGTTGGCGTTAACCCCCTTCGCGGACAGAACAACGTGCAGGGTTCCTGCGATATGGGATCCTTCCCCCACGAACTGCCGGGTTACCAGCATGTGGCCGACGACATCGCCCGCGGCCGTTTCGAACAGGCCTGGGGCGTCACCCTCGATAACGAACCCGGACTGCGCATTCCCAACATGTTTGACGCCGCCATCGCCGGGCAGTTTAAAGGCCTGTATGTGCAGGGCGAGGACATTGCCCAGTCGGACCCCAATACCCAGCATGTTGAGGCAGCACTGCGATCACTTGAGTGCCTGGTGGTACAGGATATCTTCCTGAATGAAACCGCCAAGTTCGCCCATGTACTCCTGCCCGGCTCCACCTTCCTGGAGAAAAACGGCACCTTTACCAACGCCGAGCGCCGCATTAACCGGGTGCGTAAAGTGATGACGCCCCTAGCCGGGAAAGAGGACTGGGAGGTCACCATGGCGCTGTCCAACGCCCTGGGATATTCCATGGACTACAACCACCCGTCCGACATTATGGATGAGATAGCGCAGTTAACGCCCAGCTTTGCCGGTGTCAGCTACGAGCGCCTGGAAGCCCGGGGCAGTATCCAGTGGCCCTGCAACGAACAACACCCGCAAGGCACCCCCATTATGCACGAGCAGGACTTCCCCATCGGTAAAGGCAATTTCGCCATTACCGAATATGTGGCCACCGACGAACGGGCCAGCCGCCGTTTTCCGCTGTTGCTGACCACAGGCCGAATTCTGTCGCAGTACAATGTCGGCGCCCAGACACGCCGCACTCCCAACCAGGCCTGGCACGACGAAGATGTGCTGGAGATCCATCCCCATGATGCCGAGGAACGCGGCATAGTGAGCGGCGATTGGCTCGGCATCAGCAGCCGCGCGGGCCAGACCGTTCTGCGAGCGAAGATCAGCGAACGCATGCAACCGGGCGTGGTGTACACCACCTTTCACCACCCCGGCAGCGGAGCCAATGTGATCACCACGGACAATTCCGACTGGGCCACCAACTGCCCCGAGTACAAAGTTACCGCCGTACAAGTGGAAAAGGTCAGCCAGCCGTCCCGGTGGCAACAACAGTTTACGGCCTTTAACCGGAAACAGCAGGATTTCCTGGCGCGTGGCCGCCGTCCCCAAACGGAAAAGGAATAGTCGCCATGAACGCGTTCGCGCTGCGCCCGAGCCAAGAACGGGAATTGGAATCATCGCGGCATCCAACCGAGATGATGACACCTCAGCGGCGGGTGGCAGTCACCCGCTGGCAAGCCGATGGGCGTTCCGTTGCCCGTGACAACCTGGCGGAAGAAACCGCCGTGGCCCTCAGTTACAATGGCATCGCGCACGCGGTCATGATGGCCAGTCCCGCTGACTTGACCGACTTTGCCCTGGGGTTCAGCCTGACCGAAGGCATTGTCCAGCACACCGAAGAGATCTACGACCTGGACATAAAGCCACAGCCTCAGGGCATCGAACTGCAATTGACGATCAGCAGTCAGCGCCTGTGCGCCTTAAAACATCATCGTCGCAACCTGGCCGGCCGCACTGGCTGTGGACTCTGCGGCGCAGAATCCCTGCAGCAGGCCATGCGCCCCATTTCCCGATTACCGAGTCGACCCGCCATCGCGGACCAGGCTATTCAACAGGCGGTATCCCAATTGGATAAGCTGCAACCACTGCAAGCCCAGACCGGCGCTTGCCACGGTGCCGCCTGGTGTGACGCCAACGGTCATATCCATTGGGTGCGTGAAGATGTGGGTCGCCACAATGCCCTCGACAAACTTATCGGCGCCCTGCGACACAATGACGTCGATACCGGAAACGGTTTTATCCTGATCTCCAGTCGCGCCAGCTATGAGATGGTGCAAAAAGCGGCGGCCGCCGGCATCGGTACGCTGGTGGCGGTATCGGCGCCCACCGCCCTGGCCCTGAATTACGCCCGGCAAGCGAACCTCCAACTGGTGGGTTTTGCCCGCCCCCAAAGGCACGTTACTTATCACCAGCCACATTTTTCCAGCGCAGTCCCTCCAAAGTAACTGCGACAGGCACAAAGAGATTCAGACATGAGCGATAGTCAACTCCCCCATTTAATCACTATGACAAACCAGATTGCCGACAATCTGGTTTCCCCGGAACACGGCAGCCAGCAACAAACGGTGGACCAGGTAGCCAATCACCTGAAACGATTCTGGCCGCGTCCGATGAAAGAACAGATCATTGCTTACGCCAGCGAAGATGGCAGCGAACTGCAACCTCTGGCACTGAAAGCGGTGCTGCAATTGGCTGAAGCCTATCAACAACCAAGCGTGTGACAAACTCAGCGCTTAACCCTGTTGTTTCGGGAAGGTCAACCACACATTAATGCCCCCATCACACAATCCAGAGAACAGTTGCAGCAGTCCCCTCCCGGAAATAAATATTTAGTTATCAATGGGTTACAGTATTCTCACGGGCATTCAGCGCCCGTCCAAGCAAATACGAGGCCTCCACCCACTGAGCCTCGCTAGCTTATCCCTTTCAAGTGCTTTAACATATTAATAGATATAAATCTTACAGGAGCTTTTTTTACTCATGGATAGGGATCATTCTGGACGTAATTTGACACAGCAATTGGTGCACACGCTGGGTATTGCCATCGTTCAGGGAAAATATGGCACCGAGCAGGGCTTGCCCTCTGAAGCAGATTTGTGCGAAGAGTACGATATCAGTCGTAGCGCCACGCGCGAAGCCATCAAGATGCTCACCGCCAAAGGGTTAGTTTCTTCACGGCCTCGCCAGGGCATTAGCATCCAGCCCAAAAACAACTGGAATATGTTTGATTCTGACGTGCTCAGCTGGATTTTACGGGGCATGCCTACACTCAAAATGCTAAAAGAGTTCCTGCAGTTGCGTATTGCCGTCGAGCCCGAGGCCGCCGCCCTGGCTGCGGAAAAGCAGGACGCGGAGAAAATAGCGCGTATTGGTGAAGCGCTTGAACGCATGCGTGCCGCTGAAGAAGGCCCGGAGGATCCGGTGGAAGCCGATATCGCCTTTCACCTGGCCATTCTGGTCGCCTGTGGCAATCCGTTTTACATGCAGTTACGCAGTTTTATCGAAACCGCGTTGCGGGTCAGTATTCGCTATACCAACCGAATCAAGGGTGTGGATACTGCCAGCTATAAGTCCCACAAGAAGCTCTATGACGCAATTGTTAGGGGTAATGCGCAGTTAGCGCGCAAAGCCAGCAGAGACATGCAGACAGAGGCGCTGGAACTGATCAGTAGCGAACTTGAGTCTGAGTCGGCCTAAGGTGCCGGCTATTGTACTCTCGTCTCCAGTCAAGGCCAGATAAAGTGGCAGGCAGAAGGGTTTCTGAACCAGGGGACTCAGTTCCCAATGTCCAGAACGCGGGCCAGCGGCTTGATAGGGGATCATTTTTACGCGATTGCCGCTCCAATCATCAACGGGTTACTCAAGCGCTTTCGCAAGCTCATCGTGGACGGTGACAAGTGCCAGGATACAGCTGTAACCCTAATTACCTGTCCGGACAAGGTAAGCCCGACCGGGTAACGCCTCCGGGGATTCTCATCCCCCAACGCCCCTTTGTTTCCAGTCGATCTTTAAAGTAGTCGCATGCCCCAGAAAAGCTTGCACTCCAGCGGATGGATGTTTTGGCAAGGCCCAGATGCCACTTGCCCGGGATGTAGTTACCCAAGCTGCCCACAGACATACCATCCGGGCGCCATAATCAAGCACTGAGACCGCGCTTATACAGAGACCCTGAATCGGTTGGGGGCTTGAAAATTCCACTTAAATTATATATTATAAATAGTATTATAATGACTTCGAGTGATTCCCAGGAGCACATTAATGACACTCAGCACATATCCCGATCTTCAAGGAGCCAACATTTTCATCACAGGCGGAGGATCCGGTATCGGCGCAGCCTTTGTCAGGGCCTTTATTCGTCAAGGCGCCAATGTGTCCTTTGTATCCCTCGACACCGATAACGCCGTAAAACTCTGTGATGACATTGAGAGCGAAAACGGCAACCGCCCATTTTTCCAGCAGTGTGACATCACCGATATAGATCATTTAAGAACCTGTATCACAAATGCTGAGAATCGGTGTGGTAGCACCGATGTACTGATCAACAATGCGGCGCGTGATACCCGCCACCAATTATCGGAATTCAGCCCCGAAGACTGGGACGCATCCCTGAACACCAATCTGCGCCCTCACTTCTTTACCGCTCAAGCGGTCGCTGAAACCATGAAAGAAAAAGGTCGTGGCAGCATTATCAACGTCGGCTCCAATTCCGCCTTACTCGGCCTTAGCGGCTACCCCGCCTATGTTACCGCCAAGGCAGGCATTATCGGGCTTACAAAAGCACTCGCGCGTGAACTGGGACCGGACAATATCCGCGTGAACGCGCTGATTCCCGGCTGGGTAATGACCGAGCGCCAAAAACGCCTGTGGGTCACACCGGAAGCTTTGGAAGAGTGTCTGTCTCAACAGTGCCTGAAGACGACCATTTCCGAAGAGGACGTGTCTAACTCTGCGCTATTTCTCGCCTCTACGGCATCCGCCATGATTACGGGGCAATCATTGATCATTGACGGTGGTCGCGTGTAATGAAGTATATTGCCATCGATTGGGGATCAAGTTCCTTCCGGGCCTACCTCATTAATCAAGCCGGTGAGATTGCTGGCTGCGTGGAGAACACAAAGGGGGTATTTGCCCATACCGATGGCGACTTTGAATCCACGCTGATAGAGGCATGTGGCGAGTGGTTAAAACAATGGCCGCAGCTCCCGATAGTCATGGCAGGAATGATCGGCAGCCGCAATGGCTGGATCGAAACGCCCTATGTGCCCTGCCCTGTGGACAACGACCGCCTGAGCCATCACCTGTGTACCCTAACCTCTAGCCTTGATACCAAACTTCAGGTGGTGCCGGGCATCTGCGGTAACAGCCCTTCAGGCTCCCCTGATGTCATGCGTGGCGAAGAAGTACAAATTTTTGGCGCGTTGGAAGTTGCCGGCCTAACCGATGCCATGGTGTGTTTGCCTGGCACTCACAGCAAATGGGCGCGGGTTGAGTCTGGAGCCGTCACACGCTTCTCAACCTTTTTTACCGGTGAGGTCTTTGGACTGTTAAAGAATCACAGTTCCATTGGCGCCATTTTGGAGGAAGAACCGATCGATGAAGATTCATTCATTGGGGGCATTCAGTATAGCCGAAGCAGCGGTGGCTTATTGCATCATATTTTTTCAGCACGAGCCAAACAGTTAACACAACAGTGGCATGGTAAATCGCTTAGCTCCTACCTCTCCGGGATTGTTATTGGCCACGAATTTGACGAAGCCCTTAACCTCTATCCGACGACCACCCATATACTGGTAGTGTGCAACGACACCCTGCAACACCTCTACAGACTCGCCGCTGAGTCGTTTGGCTTGAATGCGACCCACGTCGATGCAAGCCAGACCATTATCCAGGGACTCAGTCGTATTATCGAAACCAGCCGTGTATCGGAACAGGAACACTTATGCTAAAGCAATACTTGGACGATTGTCCTTTAGTCGCCATTCTGCGCGGCGTAATGCCCGTCGAAGTGGTGGAGATAACGACACACCTGATTGAATCCGGATTTTGTATCATCGAAGTCCCGCTAAATTCACCCGACCCGTTGGAATCCATCACTCTAATCAGTGAACGTTTCAGCGATCGGGCACTTATCGGCGCCGGCACTGTCACCACCGTCGCAGAGGTTGAAAAAGTACACCAGGCCGGTGGCAAGCTGATCTTCTCACCGAACTGTAATCTTGATGTAATCAAACGAACCAAACAACTGGACATGGTTTCCATGCCCGGTTGCTGCACACCGAGCGAAGCCTTTGCCGCTATCGAGGCCGGAGCCGATGCGATTAAGTTCTTTCCCGCCGACATTGTCAGCCCCTCAGCGGTAAAGGCCATGGTGGCGGTATTACCCCCCGTGCCAATGCTCGCCGTTGGCGGCATCCACAACAGCAATATGCAGGAATACCTCCAGGCGGGTGTCAGTGGTTTTGGTATTGGCTCTTCGCTCTACAAAGCCAATAAGCCTCTGACAGAAATACGACAGAGCGCGAAGGAAACCATCGAAGCCTTTACCGCCGCGAAAGCACAAGTTTCTCGCGCCTAAGCCAATATGATGTTATTTAAACGATTAGTGAAGACAAACGGGTTATGAGCAAACAAAAACATGAATTACGCAGCCGCGAGTGGTTTAACAACCCCGAAGATCCGGGTATGACGGCCCTGTATCTGGAGCGCTACCTCAACTTCGGCCTCACCCGGGAAGAGCTGCAATCGGATCGCCCGATTATCGGTATAGCACAAACGGGCTCCGATCTCGTACCCTGTAACCGCATCCATATTGAATTGGCCGAACGGGTCAAGCAAGGCATTCGCGATGCCGGCGGAATCCCGCTGGAGTTTCCCGTCCACCCGATTCAAGAAACCGGCCGCCGCCCCACCGCCGCCCTGGACAGAAATTTGCAGTGCATTTCACTGATTGAGGTGTTGCACGGTTACCCTCTGGACGGCGTAGTGCTCACTACCGGGTGCGACAAGACCACCCCCGCACTTATCATGGGTGCAGCCAGCACCAACCTCCCCGCCATTGCCCTTTCTGGCGGACCCATGCTGAACGGTGAATACCTGGGACGTTGTGTGGGTTCCGGCACCGTGATCTGGGAGTCCCGCAGGCAATTGAGCCGCGGCGAGATCACCACCGAACAGTTTATGGCTCAAGCTGCGGGTTCGGCCCCGTCAGCGGGGCACTGCAATACCATGGGAACGGCACTCACCATGAACTGCCTGGCAGAAGCCTTGGGCATGATGCTGCCCGGCTGTGCCTCCATCCCGGCTCCTTACCGGGAACGCGCACAAATGGCCTACCACACCGGGAAGCGCATTGTTGATATGGTATGGGAAGATCTGACGCCCTCCAAAGTGCTCACAAAAGAAGCTTTTGAAAATGCCATTGTCACCTGCTCGGCCTTAGGCGGCTCCACTAATGCCCCCATCCATATCAATGCTATAGCCGCCCACATCGGTGTTGAATTAACGCTAGAGGATTGGCAGCGTTGTGGCCAGAAAGTACCGCAGATTGTGAATTGCCAACCTGTCGGCGAATTCCTAAGCGAGGAGTTCCATAAAGCGGGTGGTTTACAGGCCGTCAACTCGGAGCTGCTGAAAAGCGGGTTGCTGCACGGTTCTGCCGTGACGGTCTCGGGGCAGACCGTGGCAGAAAATTGCGAAGGCGTCACTGTCGTTGATTCACGGGTGATCAAATCGATCAGTGAACCCGTCACCGAAGAGGCCGGGCTTATGGTGCTCTCGGGCAATCTGTTTGACTCGGCCGTAATGAAAGTCTCCGCTGTCGATGACGAATTCAGGAAGCGCTACCTGTCCGATCCCAAGCAGCCCAATGTGTTTGTCGGCCGCGCCATTGTCTTTGACGGCCCTGAGCACTACCACGCGGCCATTGATGATCCTGCTCTGGAAATCGACACCGAATGTATTCTGGTGATGCGTGGCGCCGGTCCCAAAGGCTACCCGGGTTCCGCTGAAGTGGTGAACATGCAACCGCCAACGGCACTGCTTGAAAAAGGCGTAAATTCTTTGCCGACCATCGGTGATGGCCGCCAGAGCGGCACCTCCGGCTCACCGTCCATCCTCAACGCCTCCCCGGAAGCCGCCGACGGGGGAGGCCTGTCACTGCTGCGAACCGGTGACCGAATACGCGTTGATCTCAACAACCGCACTGTCAACGCCTTGGTATCTGCAGAAGAGTGGCAACAACGCGCGGAGACCACAGACTTCAACGTTCCCGCAAGCCAGACCTGGTGGCAGGAGATCTACCGCAAGCAGGTTACCAATATGGACAAAGGAGCCATTTTTGAGGATATGATCAAGTACAAAAATATTATCGCCAAGACCCCACGACATTCTCATTAATGAGGGTACCGGCAGTCGACAATATTGAAACCCATTACCGCCCTTTCAGGGCGGTTATAACTTCTGGGTACATGGTATGAGATCACTCTTCCTTGTCGCATTTTGCTGGACTGCCTTGATTTTCAGGATCAATTGCAAACTTGGTTAAGAAGAAGGATTCAGGCGGACAACGCAGCCACAGCCCCTGATCTGAAAGTGACTGGAATAGAGCCAAACACGATACCTTAGCTTTAATATATCCTATTCCAATCTTTAACCGTATTGGAGATAAAGCCGGATTGCTGATAAGCCCGCCGTATTCTACCCTGCTGGCGTAGCCGATTTACGCCTATCGTTAGCGCTTCATGAAGACGTGAAGAGTCCCTGGCAGCCTTGGAAACCACAAAGTGGCGGCTACCCTTTAGCGCAATTTTGATATTTTTCACCGGTATCAACCTTACATCGTTATAGACCTTACTCAAATCTGGACTATTGCTAAATTCCAACAAGGTAAAGTCTGCACGCCGGGAGGCAACCATTTTATAGATCGATTGTTTGAGTGGCACATAAACAATTGAAACACCCATCTCTTTAAGCGCCTCTTTATCCTGGAACCACACGCTTGGTATCACAGCCGTTAACTGCCTCAGTTCCTCTAAAGAGGATACACCTAAAACCTTTTTATTATGAGGCGAGGTATATATCCCTTTTTCAAACTCACCCTCCCGAATTATCGGTGGCGAAAAATATAAAGAAGATTCCCTGATTTCTAAGCGCCAGATACTTTCAGCCGCCATATCGACCTTACCATCTATGGTCAGCGCCAGGGCGCGAAGATAGTTTGGTACATTAACAATAGTAATTTCGGCCTTATAGTCTGTGGCATCCAAAGCCTGGCAGATCAAAATGAGATCTACGGTTCCCCGGCTGGCATTTGGATTACTGAAATTGTCTATCTCGGTACAAGGGGTATCGGCTGTCCAGCGTGCAAAGTTTGTGGCTATCCGGTCATTCGCCGCTATTAATACCTTTTCGGCAAACGCTATTTGGGCTGATAACAATATAATCCAGAGTAGGGCTTGCGCCGCGAGGAAGGTAGTCTTCATGAGCCCGCCATATCCAACAACACCTATGTCTATTGCCGAGAGGGGAAATTACCACTGAATCTAATGTAGATTCTAGATTAAGGCAACTCATCAAGCGGTTTTAAAAAATCAGTCCTAAAGTCCGTAAGCCCCTTGAACTCATCGCCTTACCGTTCCTTTACCACAGTCGGCTGGTCCGGGACATGGATCTGCTACCGGCAAGATCAATTATTGCTAGTTTTCTTTTAATATCATAATCAAAATTATATAGGTTCGTAAGCGAACCAAGCAGGACTATCAGAAATCTATCTCCCTATGGACGTCATCCAATCGAATCGGAATTTGACCCGGCAACTGGTATACGACCTGGGCTCTGCCATCGTAAAGGGGCGCCCCAAATTGGCTCGTACCACCTCCAGGAATATTCAATCCGAAGCCCTGGCATTGATACGACAGCAGCTGGCCAATAAATTTCAGTTTGAAGAAGGAGATGTGGCTTAGTTGCAGCAGGCGCATTAGGCGCCTCTTTTTATTTCGCAATAATAAATTGTGGTTCATCGATACCTTTAAAAGAGGTTTGATAAATCAGTACATTACCTGCTTGCGGCTCTGTTGCCCCTCTTTTCCCTGCCAAACCTTCCGTTGCGGTAGTCACAAACAAGAGATCCAGATTATCACCGCCCAAAGCCATACACGTAGGCTGACTCACCGGCAATTGGAGAATTCCATCAATATCTCCTTCCGGCGTATAACGCACAAGACGTGAACCACCCCACTGCGCACTCAGGATATAACCATCAGCATCAACAATGGCGCCATCGGGATGACAACCAGGATCAGTGTCCGCAAACAACCGGCGGTTGCTGGCCACCCCGCTGTTTGCGTCGAAATCATAAACGTACATTTTGTTGAGCGGAGAATCGGCGTGGTACATAAACCTGGAATCCGGGCTCCAGCAAAGGCCGTTGGATATAGCAATACCCGTCTCTCGACGCTGAAGCTCCCCAGTTGATTCAATACAGTAAAGAGCACCCAGCCCTGAACTCTGCTGATCGTCTTCCACCATGGTACCTGCCCAGAATCGGCCCTGGCGATCCACACGACCGTCGTTGAAGCGGTTCCCTGGCACCTCGCTCTCAGGCCTGGCTATCCATTCCACTTCTCCGCTTTCCAGTTCGTAATAGGCGAATCCACTGGCAAACGCCACAATCAGACGCGCATCATTTTCAATAAATCCAAAGCTTCCAACGCGTTCGGGCGTCGACCAGCTCCGGATCTCCTTGCTGGCCAGATGGTAGCGAAAGATCCTGCATTCCTGAATATCCGACCACCAGGCTGACCCGTCCGCCCGGTTCCAGATAATGCCTTCACCCAGTGTGTTGTGTACCGGCAGGGAATCAACCAATTCAAAGGAGTACTCTTTCATCGCCTAAACCAATTGTTTTTAAAATAAATTGGGGCTCGCATAGCGAACCCCAATTGTCGAGACAACACAAAAATCGGGGCATCACCACCAGGCGGTATAGAATGCCGTTAGAATCAAGGCAACGCCAACACCTGAAACATTGAAATTTCGCCCGGTGGAGAAATCTATATCGGACAGCTCTATAGAGTTTTCCTGCTCCCCAGCCTTCTCCAACCACACGGTCAGGATGGGCAGAATCATACACAGAATAAACACCAGACCAACGCGATCAATGAAAGGCATTTCGGGTAAATACAATTTGAAGGCCAGAGATAAAACCGCAGAACCCACTGCCGCCACCAGCGCTGACTTGGCGGTGGCTTTTTTCCAGAACATGCCGAGCAGGAACAGCGCGACGATTCCGGGAGTAAAGAAACCGGTAAATTCCTGGATATATTGGAATGCCTGATCAAAGCTGCCCAGTAGCGGTTTGGCGCAGATCATGGCAATAATAAGCGCAGTAAAACTGACCAAGCGTCCAACGCGCACATAATGGGTTTCACTCCGGTTGGGCCGGTGGAACGAATAAAGGTCCATGGTAAAGATGGTGGCGATACTGTTAGTCATGGAGCCCAGGGAGGAAACAATCGCTGCTACCAGCGCCGCAAATACCAGCCCTTTGATACCCACAGGCATCAACTGCATCATTGTCGGATAAGCTTGATCGGGCCGCGCCAGGTCAGGGGCCAGCAAAACGGCGGCAATGCCCGGCAGCACCACAATAATGGGCATCAGCAATTTCAGGTAAGCGGCGAAAGCAATACCCCGCTGACCTTCTTTTAGGCTTTTGGCCGCCAGGGTGCGCTGAATAATGTATTGATTAAAGCCCCAATATGACAGGTTCATAATCCACATGCCGCCCACCAGTACAGAAATACCGGGCAGGTTCACATAGTGGGGATGATCTTTCTCGAGAATCATATCGAATTTGTCCGGAGCCTGATCCACCAGGGCTCCGAAGCCGGCAATAATACCCTGGCCTTCGGCAACCAGATCCAGGCAGATGTAGGACAGAATTAAACCGCCCAGCACCAAAATCACCACCTGAATTATGTCAGTGAAAGCAACCGCCTTGAGCCCCCCATAGAGAGAGTAGGCCGCGGAAAAAGCTCCCAGCAAGATCATGCCGTAAAGCATGTCGATGCCTGTTACAGTATTAATCGCCAGTGCTCCCAACCACAGGATAGAGGTGAGATTAACAAAGACGTATACGCCAAGCCAAAAGACTGCGAGGATGGTTCTGACACGATGGTCAAAACGCTGTTCCAAAAATTGCGGCATTGTATAGATACCGCGCTTTAGGAAAATGGGCAGAAAATACTTGCCAACGATTATCAAAGTAATGGCTGCCATCCATTCGTAAGACGCAATGGCCAGGCCAATGGCATACCCGGAACCAGACTTTCCAATTATCTGCTCAGCCGAGATGTTGGCAGCAATCAAGGACGCCCCAATCGCCCACCAGGGCAAGCTATTACCCGCAAGGAAATAATCCTTGGTGTCTTTGTCATGCCCGGCTTTCTCCCGGGACACCAGATAGGCTATTCCTATCAAAATAATCACGTAGGTAAATAATACAGATATATCTATGCTCGAAAGCTGCATGAAATCTCACCTTCAGCTGAATAGTGATTTATGGCATACCCTGAGGGGTATGTAATTATTATTAACTCTCCTTAAATAGCTCGCAGCCTGTTCAAGTGAGACCGACCTATACTACCACAGCTTCACACATAATAGTATTTATACTATTATTAGACAACCCAATAAGTTGTCGCGGCGGTTAATGGCTGGCTCGCAACTGTCTATCAATTGCAAGCCAATCCACCGCCTCGAGATGAATTATTTCCACGCGACTCTCTTCAGCATTGTCGATCCATTCCCAGGACACAGTTTCCCTCATCTTATTCACAATCAACCAGCCCTCGCGGGTGTGAAACACACCTTTGACACGAGGCACGGCAAGCGCGTCAAACAGCGCCCTTAATTTACCGGCGTCGAAGCACCAGTCTCCGCTGAATCGCCATCCGCAGCTAAAACCAAATTCGGCGGCGTTTTCCACCCGCATCACGCCTTCACTGTCAAAGCTCGCTCGCGAGGTCTCTATCGTCACGTCTTTCTCGTGATGGTGATGCTCGACGACCGCAGGCGCCTTGCCCGCCGATCCCCTGGGAATATCCAGCCACTGCCAGTCCACCTTTCCCAGTGCCACTTCGGCGATTTTGGCCTTTGGCGGCGAAAGCTGCCCGGCAAATGCCCAAAACTGTTGCAGGTGCTCCGCCTCCGCCACATCCGCCTTGGTAGCCACCAAGACATCCGCCATGGTCACCTGGTCGCGAAACGCCGGCAATGACATAAACTGCGGGTCGCTGGTGCACCAGGGGTCGACCAGGCATACCACCGCGCGTATATCCAGCACCCCCTTATAAGCTTTTCCTGAAAACTGCTCGAGCACCTGTTTGGGGTGGGCCAGGCCGGTGGGCTCGATAAGCAGGCGGTCGGGGTTTTGTTCGCGAATCAAATGATTGAGCGCCACGCGTGAAGGCACACCGACAGCGCAACACATACAACCGCCGGGCACCTCTTTTACCGCTATGCCGTCGGCATTCAGGAGGGCACCATCGATCCCCACTTTACCAAATTCATTGACCAGCACCGCCCATTTCTCCCCCTCGGGTTTGGTCTGCAACAGGTGGCGAATGGCGGTGGTTTTGCCCACGCCGAGAAATCCGGTGATGATGTTTGTGGGGATATTTTGATACTTCTGTCTGGACAAGATTTTTTGCTCACTATGATTGTATTTGATGTGGTTGGGTTAACAGCTCACAGTGGACAGCTAACAGCAAATGGTTGTTTTCAGAAGTGAGCTGTAAGTTGCAAGTTACAAGCTGCAAGTTACAAGTTACAAGTTACAAGCTGCAAGTTAGAAGTTGCAAGTTACAAGCTGCAAGTTACAAGCGGCAAGTTACAAGTTACAAGTTACAAGTTGCAAGTTGCAAATTGCAAGTTACAAGCGGCAAGTTACAAGCTGCAAGTTACAAGCTGCAAGCTTCAAGCTGTAAACTTGTAGCTTGCAGCTTGAGGCTTGCAGCTTTTTTTGACCTCACTAAAGCGTACCCACCGCACTAAAGCGCTCCACCAAAAATTCAATAAACATCCGCACCTTGGGCGACAGGTGCCGATTGCTCGGGTATACCGCCCAGACTCCGGTATCCGTGGGCTGAAATTCCTGCAACACCACTTCCAGGCTGCCCCGGTCAAAATCATCCTTGAGGTAGAATTCCGGTAACTGTACCAGGCCAATCCCCTGCCGCGCCGCCTCCAATAAAGCGTAGCCATTGTTACTGTGCCAGCTACCCTCGACGCGAATATCGATATGGTGCCCCCCGGTCTCGCGAAAACGCCAGGTGGGCACCGAGCCCACCAGGCAGTTGTGACTTTTCAACGCGCGAATCGATTCAGGTTTGCCGTAGCGGGAGAAGTAATCGCGACTGCCGCAGATGTGCAGTCGGCGCCCGGCTACACGTCGGGCAATCAGGGAAGAATCCTTGAGAACACCGGCCCGTATGGCGAGATCATAACCCTCGGCCACCAGGTCCACATTGCGATTGGTAAAATCCAGGTCGACAGCCAACTGCGGGTAGATTTTCATAAAGGCCACCGCCGCCGGAGCGATATATTTCTCGCCAAATCCCGCCGCCACCGTCATACGCAACCAGCCCCGCGGCGTGGCCTGCAATTCCATCACCGCCTGATCCGCCTCTTCCATACTGGCGACTATGTCGCGGCAGCGCTGGTAGTAGGCTTCGCCCATTTCAGTCAGCGCCAGTTTGCGGGTGGTTCGGTTGAGCAACTGCACCCCCAGGCGGTTCTCCAACTGGGTAATACTGCGACTGACATGGGATTTGGACACCTTCAGGCGTTCAGCGGCGGCTGAAAAACTGCCGGCCTCAACCACCACAGTCAGCATTTCCACACCATCCCAACGGCTCATAATACAGTCACCCGCCTACCCTGTTTATCGGCCACGCGTCTAGCCCCCTAAGGTATCACAACAGTAACAATTGTTTCCTCATGACAACAAAGTGTTTATTAAATCAGCTGTTATCATTCAAACTGCAACAAACTATAGTGTCTTTATCAAAATTTCAACAATTTCCCAAAGTTCGGTGGAGTCAGTTTCTCTTCCGAACCCAAAGACGAAAAGGAGTATCCCATGAAAACACGCGCTGCTGTCGCACTGCAGGCGGGTAAACCGCTGGAAATCACAGAAGTCGACCTCCAGGGCCCCCGGGCGGGCGAGGTGATGGTTGAGATCAAAGCCACCGGTGTGTGCCACACCGATGCCTTTACCCTGTCAGGTGATGACCCCGAAGGCGCTTTTCCAGCCATTCTCGGTCACGAGGGTGCTGGCATTGTGGTGGAAGTGGGGCCGGGTGTGACTTCCGTAAAACCCGGCGATACCGTCATTCCCCTGTATACGCCCGAATGTCGCGAGTGCGATTTCTGCCTCAATCCCAAGACCAACCTCTGCCAGAAAATTCGCACCACCCAGGGCCAGGGACTGATGCCCGACGGCACCAGCCGTTTCTCCCTCGACGGCAACCCCATCCTCCACTATATGGGTTGCTCCACCTTCTCCAACTTCACGGTACTGCCCGAAATCGCTGTGGCCAAGATCCGCGAGGACGCACCTTTCGATAAGGCCTGCTACATTGGCTGTGGCGTGACCACCGGCGTTGGTGCCGTTGTCTTTGACGCCAAGGTGGAAATCGGTTCCACAGTCGCGGTATTTGGACTGGGGGGTATCGGCCTGAACGTTATTCAGGGCGCTCGCCTGGCCGGCGCCAGCCGCATTATCGGTATCGACACAAACCCGGCCAAAGTGGAGATGGCGAAGAAATTCGGCATGACCGACTTTATCAACCCGAAGGATGTGGACATGAAGACCACCGAGGCGGTGATCGATATGACCGACGGCGGTGTCGACTACAGCTTCGAGTGTATCGGCAATGTTAACACCATGCGCCAGGCCCTGGAGTGCGCCCACAAGGGCTGGGGTGAGTCCTGGATTATCGGCGTGGCCGGTGCCGGGCAGGAAATATCCACCCGTCCCTTCCAATTGGTCACCGGGCGCTCCTGGCGCGGCACCGCTTTCGGTGGCGCTCGCGGCCGTACTGACGTACCCAAGATCGTGGACTGGTATATGGAGGGCAAGATCAATATCGACGACTTAATCACTCATACCATGCCGCTGGAGGATATCAACAAGGCGTTCGACCTGATGCACGCCGGTGAGAGCATTCGCTCAGTCGTCCTCTACTAGGAAGTCCTCAACCGGACCGCTGAAGTCCCGCTAAACGTGCCATGATCCGCTCGCGGATCATGGCAGTCACTCTCACCCGAATTTTTGAGATTTATCATGACTCTCGAACAAGTTGCCAACAATAAGTGCTTTGGCGGTGAGCAGTTGCAGTACACCCACGACTCCAATGTTCTGAACTGCAACATGCGTTTTTCCATTTTTTTGCCATCCATAGCCAGGAAGATGCACGCGCAGAAAGTACCGGTGCTTTACTGGCTGTCAGGCCTGACCTGCAGTGATGAAAATTTTGTCCAGAAAGCCGGCTCCCAGCAGTTTGCCGAGCAGCATGGACTGGCCATTGTCGCCCCCGACACCAGTCCTCGGGGCGAAGGCGTACCGGACGACGCCGAAGGTGCCTACGATTTCGGACTGGGTGCGGGATTCTACGTCGATGCCACTCAGGAGCCCTGGTGCCGGCACTACCGCATGTACAGCTATATCACCGAAGAACTGCCCGCGTTGATCAACGCAAACTTTCCGGTTAATGGTGACAAGTGCAGCATCTTCGGCCACTCCATGGGCGGCCACGGCGCCCTCACCATCGCCTTGAAAAACCCTGACAAATACCGCTCGGTATCGGCTTTCGCCCCCATTACCTCCCCCATTCGCTGTCCCTGGGGACAAAAGGCCCTGGGCAACTACCTGGGAGACGATCGCGATGCCTGGCGGGAATACGACACCACGGAACTGATCGGCCGCACGCAACAAAGGTTGCCAATGCTGGTCGACCAGGGCAGCACTGACCAGTTTTTGCAAGAGCAACTTAAACCGGAACTGCTGGTTGAGGCCTGCGACGGTGCCAACTACCCGTTGCAAATGCGTCGCCAGGAAGGTTACGACCACAGCTATTTCTTCATCGCCAGTTTTATGGCGGACCATATAGCCTTCCATGCCAAATTCCTGAAGTGACGCGCTGAATTACGCCACGAAAGGATGTCGGGTGACGCACCCTGCACTCGACATCCTCTTCCTTTCAACGCAACGCTTTCCCGGCGATCATACCCCCTGCCGGTCAAGATCCTATATACTGTCAGGCGTTGATTGACGATGAGAGCCGTTATGAAGTTTTGTAGTCACTGTGGACAAAGTGTGACGCTGAAGATCCCCCAAGGGGATGACCGCGAGCGCCATGTGTGCGACAGCTGCGACACCATTCACTACCAGAATCCACGTATCATTACCGGCTGCCTGCCGGTCTACGAAGACAAAGTCCTCTTGTGCAAGCGCGCCATTGAACCCCGCTACGGACTCTGGACACTGCCGGCGGGCTTTATGGAGAATGGCGAAACAACCGAACAGGGGGCACTGAGGGAATCCTGGGAGGAAGCCCGCGCCAATATCGCCATCGACAGTCTCTACACCCTGTTTAATTTACCCCATATCAACCAGGTGTATTTTTTCTACCGCGGCCAACTGACGGATACCAACTTCGGTCCGGGGCTGGAGTCCCTGGAAGTGGAACTGTTTCCCGAAGAAAATATTCCCTGGGATGAATTGGCGTTTCCCGTAGTGGTGAAAACGCTAAAGCACTACTTTTCCGATCGGTTGAGTGGGGAGTATCCGATTCGTACCGAGGATTTGACCTGGCCGCCAGCTAAAGTTCGTTAACTTAGTGCCTATCGAAACCGCGTTGCTGGATGCGGACTGGCACTCCGGATAGCAGTTCCGCGCGGTGTCGACACCTCCCGGCCCCTTTGGCGGTCTACCCGTTAAAGTCCCACCCGTCAAAAACCCTACCCATTAAAAACCAAATTTACGAACGGGCTCAGATAAGTTTAAAGGAAGGTGTAGACTACAGATCAGCCAACCGCCAGACATCATATGCAGGCGTCTCATAAGGATGTGCATCAATCAAAGCTTGCACTGCCGGCTTGATCAAATCATCCTCACAAACCAACTCAACACGATACTCAGCCACCCTCTCAACGACACCTGGCGTACCGATAAAAGGCCGGCTGCCGGGCAAAGGGCGAAATTGCCCCTCCCCCCGGGTTTGCCAGGAACAGCAATCGTAATTGCCAATGCGCCCGGCCCCCGTCGCGAACACGGCATCTTTCACCGTCTCTACATGAGGCTCCGGCACCAGAAAGACAAGCTTATACATGCCTAGATTACGCGAACACCGATCACATGCTCAACCGCGGCAATGGAGGAAATAACCTCTTCACTGGGTTGATGCTCGACATCAATAATGTTGTACGCCAAGTCAGCGCGACTCTTGTTCACCATATCGATCACGTTAACTTCATGATCCGCCAGCACCGACAAAACATGTCCCAATACACCAGAGACATTATCGTTACTGAAAGTGATGCGCGCACTGTCGCCACCCGCGCGGGACATATTTACCGCGGGGAAATTGACAGAATTCTTGATATTGCCGTGCTCCAGGTATTCCATCAGCTGATCCGCCGCCATAATCGCGCAGTTCTCTTCCGCTTCCGAAGTACTCGCGCCGATATGGGGCATGGCAATCACATCCTTGCGCGACAACAGGCAGGGCTCGGGGAAGTCGCAGATATACTGGGCCAGTTTTCCATTATCAAGGCTGTCCACCACCGCCTTGGCATCGACAATAGCGTCGCGCGCAAAGTTCAACAGGATCAACCCCTTCTTCGCCGACTGCAGGGTTTCGCAGTTGATCATATGCCGTGTCGCTTCAAGCGCCGGCACGTGCAGGGTAACGTAATCGGCGTTGCTCAGCAGTGACTGCAGGTTCTCCATCCGCTGAACCTGGCTTGGCAACCGCCAGGCGGCTTCCACCGACAGCGCCGGGTCGTACCCCACGACTTTCATACCGAGCGCCAGCGCCATTTCCGCCACCATGGAGCCGATCGCCCCCAGGCCAACCACGCCCAACGTACGACCGTAAAGCTCGTTACCGGCGAAACGCTTTTTCTCTTTTTCCAACAGCTTCGACATCTCTCCCGCATCGGTCATTTCTGTCAGGGTCTGAACATAATTCATGCCTTCGGTAATACCGCGGGAACCCAATAACAGACCGGCCAGTACCAGCTCCTTGACCGCATTGGCATTGGCACCGGGGGTATTGAACACCACCACGCCTTTTTTGGAGTAATCATCCACCGGGATATTGTTGAAACCGGCACCGGCGCGGGCCACTGCCTTCAAGGTGTCGGGGATCTCTTCGCCATGGAGTTTGTGGCTGCGCAATATATAGGCATCGGGGTGGCCGATTTCGCTGGCGATCTCGTAGCAATCGCGGGGAAAACGGTCCAGTCCCTTTACAGAAATGGCGTTGTAGGTCTTGATCTTAAACATAGTCCGTCTCTCGTTTCGAATTTTGTTATTATTCTTTTTACCGGGTCACTTGCTCGTAAGCCCATGTCAACCAGGGCAACAGCGCTTCCAGGTCCGCCTTCTCTACGGTCGCACCACACCAGATACGCAACCCCGCAGGGGCATCGCGGTAGGCACCGATATCGTAAGCCACTGATTCGGTTTCCAGCAGCTTGGTCATGGCCTTGACCTGCTCTTCGGTGGCATCCAGTGTAAAGCAGACACTGGTGTTGGACAGGGTGGCGGGCGCCTCCGCCAGGAACCGAATCCAGTTGTTAGCAGCGACAAAGCTTTCCAGTACGGCCAGGTTTTCCCGGGACTTGGCAATTGCCGCCTGTTGGCCGCCGATGGATTTTATCCAATCCAGCGCATCCAGGTAATCAGCTACAGCCAGCATAGACGGGGTATTGATAGTAGCGCCCTTGAAGATACCTTCAATCAGTTTGCCACCCTTGGTCATGCGGAAGATCTTCGGCAGCGGCCACGCCGGGGTGTGGTTTTCCAAACGCTCCACCGCGCGCGGGCTGAGTATCAGCATGCCGTGAGCCCCTTCGCCGCCCAGTACCTTTTGCCAGCTGAAGGTCACCACGTCGAGTTTTTCCCAGGGCAACTCCATGGCAAATACAGCGGAAGTGGCGTCACAGATAGTCAGGCCCTGGCGGTCATCGGCAATCCAGTCACCGTTGGGTACCATCACGCCGGAAGTGGTGCCATTCCAGGTGAAAACCACATCGTGGTCACAGTTAACCCGGGACAGATCCGGCAGCTGACCGTAATCCGCCTCCAGCGTGGTGACGTTATCCAGCTTTAACTGCTTGGTGATATCAGTCAGCCAGCCCTTGCCAAAGGATTCCCAGGCCAGCACATCCACCGGACGCTCGCCTAACAAAGACCAGAGCGCCATTTCCACCGCGCCGGTATCCGAGGCGGGCACCACACCTACACGGTAACCTTCCGGCAGCCCGAGAATGTCGGCTGTGTCGGAACAGGCCCGCTGCAGGGCGGCCTTGCCTATAGAGGAGCGGTGAGAGCGGCCCAGGGTGGATAGATCCAGGGCGTTGACGTCATAACCGGGGCGCTTGCTGCACGGGCCGGATGAAAAGTTCGGGTTGCTGGGCTTAACCTGTGGTTGCATGCTCGTCCTCTATCACGATTCTGCAGTAGAGCGGACAGCGGCATCGAACCCGGCCACCCCTACTGCGAGGGTGTTTTCAGGGCGGCAGATTATGCCAGTAATCCCGTGAATTACCTAGCTTTCCCGCAAAACACACGTGTCCGCCGCCAGCACACACCCGTAAAGTTTCCCATAGGAAACCAACCACCCCAATAGGAAACCCACATAGCGCCAAAACCAATACCCGATAGTCATACCTCCCGCCTGTTACATGCGGCTGGCGCACGGCTGTGTATAATTGCCGCATCTCGGCCCCCTATTTCGGCCCCTTGAGGAGTTTTCTTGGTTCACAGTCGCCCCTGGAACAGTGATGAAGGCCAGCTGCAGCGCTTTTTGGGCGTGTTTCGCTATAGTCGCCGCGCGGTGGAGCTGGTCTGGTCCACCTCGAGACCGCTGACGTTATGCCTGGCCGCCCTTACCCTGGTGGCCGGGGTACTGCCGGCAGCCGCCGCTTATGTGGGACAACTGATCGTCGACGGCGTGGTGGCGGCCATTGCCGTGCACCAGGCCCAGGGCAGTGCCGACAGCTGGCCAGTGATGAAATTCCTGCTGATAGAAGGTGTGATTATCGCCCTGTTGGCGGGTTGTCAACGAGGTACATCGGTGGTGCAGTCCCTGCTGCGCGCACAGCTGGGCCAGCGGGTCAATGTGATGATTCTGGAGAAGGCCCTGCAACTGTCGCTAAGCCAGTTCGAGGATTCCGAGTTTTATGACAAGCAGACACGCGCCCGCCGCGAAGCCTCCTCAAGGCCCTTGAGCCTCGTGCGCCGCACCTTCGAGCTGATCCGCAACGCCATTTCCCTGGTCAGCTTCGCGGTACTGTTGGTGCAGTTTTCCCCCTGGGCACTGGTCATTCTGGTGGTGGGCGCACTGCCGGTATTTATCGCCGAAACCAAGTTTTCCGGCGATGCCTTTCGCCTGTTTCGCTGGCGCTCGCCGGAAACCCGGATGCAGATGTACCTGGAAACCGTGCTGGCCCGGGAAGACAGCGCCAAGGAGGTGAAGCTGTTCCAGCTGGGCCCCCTGCTGTTACAACGCTACCGGGATATTTTTCACAAACTCTACAGCGCTGATCGGGACCTCACCCTGCGCCGCGACGGCTGGGGCTTCGCCCTGGGGTTGATCGGCACCCTCGCCTTCTACGGCGCCTATGCCTGGATTGTACTGTCTACGGTGGAGGGCCGTATTACCCTCGGGCAGATGACCATGTACCTGCTGGTGTTTAAACAGGGCCAGTCAGCCGTCAGCGATATCCTGTCGGCCATCAGTGGCATGTACGAAGACAACCTCTATCTGTCCAATCCCTACGAATACCTGGAGCAGCCGTCGCCGCCACAATTGGGCGAGGCAAACGTCGGCCCCCGCCCCGGCGATGGCATTCGATTTGAGGGCGTCAGTTTTACCTACCCGGGGTCGACACAACCGGCGCTGAAAAATATCAACCTGCACCTGAAACCGGGCACCAGCCTGGCCCTGGTGGGGGAAAACGGTTCCGGAAAAACCACCCTGATTAAACTGCTGACCCGCCTTTACGATCCGGACCAGGGCCGTATCCTGCTGGACGGGCTGGATATTCGCGAGTGGCACCCGGAGGTGTTGCGCAAGCGCGTAGGCGTGATATTCCAGGATTTCGTCCGCTACCAGATGCTGGTGGGGGAAAATGTCGGCGCTGGCGATGTTGACTACTTTACTGACCACGAACGCTGGCAAGAAGCCGCCGACAAGGGTATGGCTGCGCCTTTTATCGAACACCTCAACAACGGCTATGAAACTCAATTGGGACGCTGGTTCAAGGGCGGTCAGGAACTCTCCGGCGGCCAGTGGCAAAAGATCGCCCTGTCACGGGCCTTTATGCGCGAGCAGGCCGATATCCTGGTGTTGGATGAACCCACCGCTGCCATGGATGCTGAAGCGGAAGCGACGGTATTCGAACACTTTCGCACCCATACCGACAACAAGATGGCGATCCTGATTTCGCACCGTTTCTCCACTGTGCGGATGGCGGATCAAATTGCGGTGATGAACAACGGAGCGATCGTCGAACACGGCAGCCACGATCAACTGCTGGCGCAAAACGGGCGCTATGCCCATCTGTTTAATCTACAGGCGGCGGGGTATCAATAGCCCATTGTATTGTCTTGCCGGTGTGTGCCCAGCCACGGAATCAATACAACTCAATACAACTCAATACAACAACGTATACAACTTGCGCTGGTATTCCACTGCCAGCGGATCGCCTTTGCCCAGGGTCGCCAGTACGTCCTGATAGGCCTTTTTGGCGGCGCCCTCTTCATAGTTGAGGTCTTCGCGCAACAGGTTCAGTAACAATTCCAACGCCTCGCGGTACTGACCGATCTGGCTGAACTGTATCGCCAGCTTGTAGGCGGCCTCCCTGTTCTTGGGGTTGCGGTTAAGTTCATCTTCCAGCGCCTGGACTTCCGGGGATTTGGCGGCTTCGCGTTTCAGCGTCAACTGGGACATCAGCTGCTCGTAGGTCGCATCCTGGTCAACAAACTTTACCGCCGTCAAAACCGCTTCAGCTTCGTCGCAACGACTCAATTCCAGGTAGGCTTCTGCCAGTGCAAGGGCGATATTGGCCTGCTGGTTGGAGTCTTCGTAGGCGGGACGCAGCAATACCAGCGCATCAGCATGGTTGCCGGCGGACATCAATTCCCGGGCCTGGATAAGTTGCTGGTCCCAAGGTTTGGGCAGGTATTTGTCCAGCAGCTCGCGTACAGCGGTTTCCGGCTGGGCGCCGGCAAAGCCGTCCACCGGCTGGCCATCCTTGAACAACATTACCGTCGGCAGGCTGCGCACACCCAACTGGCCCGCGATGCCCTGCTGCTCATCGGCATTGATCTTGGCCAGCAGGAACTGGCCGTTGTACTCATTGGCGAGCTTCTCCAACACCGGCTCAAGGTTTTTACAGGGCTCACACCAATCGGCCCAAAAATCTACCAGCACCGGGCGCTGACGAGATTCCTCGATCAGCACCTGCTGGGCGTTTTCGTGATTGACCTCGACGATGTGTGCACTCATCAATACCACTCCTGCAATCTCGCGACTTTCACGCGACGTTCAACCGACTTTTACTCTACTTTCGCCTTGTTCGCGCGCCATGTTCGCGCTATTTACACTGGCATGCGCTGTTTTAAACAGATGCGAACCTTAGAACAAATGTGTAATCAGCGCAAATAGCGACGAGCCTTTCGATCTGCGACGCACCGTCACCGAGAAGCTAGGTCACCACAATAGCACTGGCACTTTTGGCAAACGCTTCCTTTTCCATCTGCCGCGGCGGTATCTCGATGCCCCGCCGGGCGGCGGGTCGCTCGTAAATCGCATCCAGCCAACGTTGCAAATGGGGCAGGTCGTCGATTTCGACACCCGACCAGTTGTGCGTTCGAACCCAGCACCAGTTAGCCATGTCGGCAATACTGTAATCCCCCGCCAGGTATTCGTTATCCGCGAGCTGCTTGTCCAATACGGTGAACAATCGCTTCACCTCGTGCTGGTAGCGATCGATCGCCGGCTGGATTTTTTCCGGGAAGTAGCGGTAGAACACATTGGCTTGTCCCATCATCGGGCCTATTCCACCCATTTGGAACATCAGCCACTGAATCACCCGCGAACGGGCTTTTTCCTCCGTCGGCAGGAAGCGACCACACTTCTCCGCCAGGTAAATCAAAATTGCCCCCGATTCAAAGACGGTGAAATTGTCGTTGTCGCGATCCACAATCACGGGGATGCGACCATTGGGATTCATGACCAGAAATTCCGGACGCCTTTGCTCTTTCTCCACCAGGTTGATGGGGAACACCTGATAATCCAGCCCCATCTCTTCCAGTGCCACCGAGGCCTTGTGGCCATTGGGTGTCGAAGACGTATAGAGATCAATCATTGGCAATGCCCTCGGCATGTTGTTAGCGGTTTACGCCCTGGCACTGGGCCGGCTGTTAACCTGCTCATACCAACGCGCAATATGTGTGTGGGAATCATCGGGCCTGATTTTCACCACCCGGGCAAAGTCGAGGGTGCAGAGCGCCAGGATATCGGCAATGCTGAAGTCCTCTCCGGCAAGGTAGGTCGACGCCCTCAATCTCTCGTTCAAACGCTCGAGAAAGGCCACCGCCTGTTTGCCGCACTCTTCGCCATAAGCAGCCACGGGTGTCATGCGATCCTTGAAATAACCGGTGACATGCTGAAAGCACATGGCCACGGGCAGCAGAAAATAAAACTCCACTTGCCGGTGCCACATTTCGATTTCCGCCTTTTCCCTGGGCGTTGAACCCATCAACGGATTCTCAGGGTGCAACGCTTCGAAGTAGCGACAAATCGCTGCAGACTCACCGATATAACTGCCGTCGTCCAGCTCGAGCACCGGAACCTTGGTCGTCGGATTTTTACGGCGGTAGTCTTCACCCAGGTTCTCCCCTTTTTCAATGTCGACCTGCACGTACTCCATATCAATGTCTTTTTCCGCCAGAAACATACGCACGCGGCGAGCATTGGGGGCCGTTCGGGTTTCGTAGATCTTCATCGGCATCGCTCCTTAACAGGGTGTTGTTCCAGGAAATAAGTTTGGCGTTAGAGGCTATTGGAGGGTGACGACGCCATCTGGGCAATGGCGGTCTGGATAACATCATCCAGGTAGGCTTTATCCATTACCCGCGCCGAGACTCGTAGCCCCTGGTTCAGGGTTATCAGCAGCCGCGCCAGGGACAAGGGAGAATGTTGATTCGCCAGATGGCCTGCGTCGCGGGCGCGCTCAAAAGCGGCGACCAGCAAATCTTCCATGCAACGGATTCTGGCAGCGGCCAGCGCCGCCAGTTCGTCATCCAGTCCCGCCTGTTCCAGCACGGTATTAGCCAGCATACAGCCGCGCTGCAATTCGGGTTCAGGACGATTGAAGGACAGGTGAAGATAGCATTCGATGATAGCCTTGGGCTCATCGAGTGCGTTGATGGGATCAAACAGGCGCAGAGCCCGCTCGGTAAAATGATCCAGCACCTCGGTATACAGCTGGCGCTTGTCGCCAAAAGTGCCATAGAAACTACTGCGGCTGAGCCCCATGGCCGTTAGCAAATCGGTCATTGACGTGGTGCTGTAACCCTGCTGCCAAAATAAGCGGGTGGCGGCATTCAATGCCTGCTGACGATCAAATTGTGGGGGACGGGACATGGCGGGCTCCAGTTTTGGACCGATCGTTCCACCAACACTACCCTATTTTGGAACGATCAGTCCAATACTTTTTTCCTTTCCCGGAACCCAGCCTGATAGTGAAATCAGGCTTAAATGGCTTCCAGTACGATTCGCACCCATTTATCCGTGGGTAGAAAGCCGTCGCCCCACTCGGCCTCCAGGTCGGCAAGGGGTTTGGCCGCCACTATTTCGTCGGCACTCTTGCCCTCGCCTTTCAGCGCCTTCAGCCGGGCGTAGGCGGTGGCCAGCATATTGCGGTATGCCTGGAGTTCGGCACGATTACTGAGCTGACCATGGCCGGGAATAATTTTGGTCTGTTCATCGCTGGCGGCCAGAAGTGCATCGGCGCCGGCGATCATTCCCTCGATAGAGCCGCCACTGGAGGCATCGATAAAGGGGAAGAAGCCATTGAAGTAGATATCGCCGGCGTGGATCACGTTGGCCTCTTTAAAATGGATAACGGCATCGCTATCGGTGTGGGCCGCAGCCGGGTGTTTTACTTCCAGGGTCTGGCCATTCCAATAAAAGGTCACGCCCTCTTCAAAGGTCACCACCGGTAATGCCGCTGCCGGCGCCGGCGGGGATTGCATATTAAAGGCCTTGATAAACTGCGTCGACTGCAAGCGCTTGCGCACATTGGCGTGGGCCACAATAATGGCACCCCCCTTACCCAAGGCCTCGTTGCCCCCGGTGTGGTCACCATGCCAGTGGGTGTTGATAACGAAGCGCACCGGCTTATCGCTGAGAGCGGCTATGGCTGTGCGGACTTTCTTTGCCAGGGGCGCATATTGATCGTCGATCACAAACACCCCGTCGCTTCCCACGGACACACCGATATTGCCTCCGGCACCCTGCAGCATATAGATGCCTTCGGCCACTTTTTGAGTCTGTATCTCGACCTTGGAAAAGTCCTGCTGGGCTACGGCGGACAACGCCATAAGCCACCCTGCTGTCAGGGCGATAATACTGTGAAAAATTCGCATAATTCATCTCCTTTGATGTTGTTTGCCGCTTTCACTGTACATTTTTCGAATGTGTGTAAACGGGGGGGTCTTGGTGACCGTCGAACATACCGGCTAAATCACTTTCCCCCTCAAGGCCTTGGTCTGGCCCCGTTTGACTTTTGAATCCACCCTTTTTTTCTGCGAGGACCTGGACGGTTTGGTGGGTTTTCGGTGCTTGGGTGTGGTCGCCATGGAGCGCAGCAGCGCCTGCAGGCGGGCCAGCGCATCTGCGCGATTTTTCTCACGGGTTCGAAACTGTTGTGCCTTGATCACGATAACGCCGTCTTTGGTAATACGCTGATCCCTGAGCGCCAACAATCGCTGCTTGTAATCTTCCGGCAACGCGGAGTTGCGGATATCGAACCGCAGGTGCACGGCGGACGACACCTTGTTGACGTTTTGCCCACCGGCGCCCTGCGCGCGAATGGCCGTCCATTCAATGTCAGTGTCGGGAACAGAGACAGTATGGGTAATGACCAGCATAGAAACAGGTTTATCCGTTATCCATCATCAGAGTAGTCAGTGGAATTTCCAGCGTAACATCCCCCTGGGCGATATAAAGTTGCTGCTCCGTAATGCTCACCGATAACGCCATGGTACGCGCAACGCCCGCGGCCAACTGTTGGATATCACCCCAGGCAAACCGGTAAACCCGTGTACGCGGCAGGCGAGAGATGGCTTCGGCATTTTGCTGCCACCAGGTATCGGCACTTTTACCAAAAGCATAGACGCTCACCCGCTGCGCCTGATTGGTGGCTTTCTTGATTCGCTCGGGGTCCGGCTGCCCCACTTCAATCCAGTGTTGGATCTGGCCATCCAGGCCGCGCTGCCACAGGTCCGGCTCTTCGGTAGTGGACAATCCCCGGGTAAAACTCAGCGCCGGGCTGGCGTTGAGGCAAAACACCAACAACCGGACCATCATCCGCTCCAGTGTTTCCGAGGGGTGTTGAGCGAGCGTCAGCGCCAGTTGGTCGTAGTGGTCGCGATCCATGTCGGACAGGGACACATCTGCTTTGAAGATGGTGGGCTTTAACGCCATGGTGTCGGGGTATCCGTTTCTTTATTGATAGGAAAGAATTTATGTCGACACATCCAGTCTGACCTATGATCTATGCTTATATCAATCACGGGGGATGCACCTTTTAGCGCTATAGTACGTGAAACCCCCTGGCAAACCTATTCACAACCGGTACCTCGCCGCTATGACGCTGATTGTTTTCGATACGGGTCTTCGCACTTCCACCCCCTGGTACGATATTTTTCCGCCGAAAGATGTGGAGCGCCTGGCTCAAATTAAAGCCACCCAGCGGGTGGAAACACACGAGGAGCGACCGGCGGATAGCGACCGCGACGGAGCCCAACGCCATGACAACCGCAATAAAACCGCCGTTTATGAAAAGATCGGCAAACCCGCCACTCCCCACCCGGCTGTGGAACTCGCACAGGATATCATGACCACCCGGGTGACCACCCTGGACAAGGATTCAAGCATCAATGCCGCCTGGCAGATATTCCAGGCCCGGGATTTTCGCCATATCCCGGTGCTCAACAACGGCAGACTGGTGGGCATCGTGTCCGAACGGGACATTCTTTCGCGTACCTCGACCATCGTCCCCAACAAACAACCAGCACACCTCGGTGATCCCGTGCACACGGTGATGTCCTCCCAAGTGCTGGCGGGCCGCCCGGATACGGAGATCCGTTTGATCGCCAGTGTCTTCAAGGATCATCATATCGGGGCGATGCCCATTGTTGATGAATATAACAAGCTGAAAGGGATAGTCACCCGCAGCGATATTCTGGAAATGCTGATAACGCGGGTGGGGTTTACTCTTTGGAGCTAGCGGCGCCCTGGAACCAGCGGCGCCAATTTGGCCCTAACGGCGGCGCGCCCGCCCCCCGACGCCGCGATTCGACCTGCTCCGGTGCCCCCGGTTTGCGGTAGCCATCGGCGGTTGCCCATTCCGTGCACTGCGCCCGCCGCGGCGGGCCTCCTCCGCAGGCACCAGGCATTCGGGCCCGGAACCAATCAAATCCCCGCGTTTCATTTTGATCAACGACTCTCGCAGATAGGCCCAGTTATCGGGATCGTGGTAGCGCAAAAAGGCTTTTTGCAGTTTGCGCTGCTCTATTTTTTTAGGGATATAAAGTTTCTTGCCCTTGTAACTGAGTTTCTTCAGCGGATCCCGCTCGGAGTAGTACATGGCCGTGGCCAGCGCCATGGGAGACGGATAAAAGGTCTGCACCTGGTCCACCCGGAATTTGTTGCGCTTCAACCACAGCGACAGATTGAGCATATCCTTGTCTTCGCTGCCGGGGTGGGCGGCAATAAAGTAAGGGATCAAGTACTGTTTCTTACCCGCTTCCTTCGAGTATTTATCAAACATCTTTTTAAAAGCGTCATAAGTGCCCATGCCCGGTTTCATCATCTTGTTGAGCGGGCCCTCCTCCGTATGTTCAGGGGCAATTTTCAGGTAACCGCCAACATGGTGGGTCACCAGCTCTTTCACATACTCGGGGTCGCGCACAGCCAGGTCATAACGCAGACCCGAGGCGATAGAAATTTTCTTGATACCCGGCAACGCCCGCGCTTCCCGGTAAAGCTGGGTCGTTTGCGAGTGGTCGGTGTTCAGGTTCTTGCAGATGGTGGGAAAGACACAGGACAGGCGTCGACAACTGCTCAGCGCCTCCGGATCCTTGCAGTTGAGGTGGTACATATTGGCGGTGGGACCGCCCAGGTCGGATATGGCCCCGGTAAAGCCCGGCACCTGTTCGCGAATGGCCTCGATTTCCCGCAACACCGACGCTTTGGAGCGGCTCTGGATTATCCGCCCTTCGTGTTCGGTAATGGAACAGAAAGTACAACCGCCAAAGCAACCACGCATAATATTGACCGAAGTCTTGATCATGTCGTACGCGGGAATTTTAGCCTCGCCGTAGCTGGGGTGTGGCCGTCGCTGGAACGGCAGATCAAAAATCGCATCCATCTCCCCGGTTTCCAGGGGAATGGGCGGCGGATTGATCCAGACCTCCCGCTTGCCGTGGCGCTGCACCAGCGCGCGTGCATTGTGGGGATTGGACTCCTGGTGCAAAACCCGTGAAGCGTGGGCATAAAGCACAGCGTCGTTGCGCACCTTTTCGAAAGACGGCAGGCGGATAACCGTTTTCTCGGTATCGACCTGATCCTTACGCTGGGTCTTGCGCGCCAGGGGCAGCGGAATAATGCGCACCGGCTGCTCCTCGACAGGTTCAGCCGCCCCGCTCTCACAGTCGGTTTTACCCGTATAGTCGTAGGGGTTTTGCAATTGGTCTATATGCCCGGGCCAGTCGATGCGGGAAGAGTCGATTTCGGTCCAGCCAGCGGGAGTGGCCGCACGGATCACCGCGGTACCGCGAATACCGGTGAGGGACTCGATCGGCGTGCCCTGGGACAACTGATGTGCCACTTCCGCCATCGCCCGTTCAGCATTGCCGTAAAGCAGGATATCGGCGGTGGCGTCCACCAATACCGAGCGTCGCACCTCGTCACTCCAGTAATCGTATTGCGCAATACGGCGCAGACTGGCTTCGATACCGCCTAACACCACCGGCACATCCGTATAGGCCTCCTTGCAGCGCTGGCTGTAGACGATGACCGAGCGGTCCGGGCGCTTGCCACCCTCGCCGTGGGGGGTATAGGCATCGTCACTGCGCAGGCGCAGGTCAGCGGTATAACGGTTGATCAGGGAGTCCATATTGCCGGCAGTGACGCCAAAGAACAGGTTGGGCTTGCCCAGGGCGGTAAAAGCGTCGACAGTGCGCCAGTCCGGCTGGGCGATGATACCCACCCGGAATCCCTGGGATTCCAAAAAGCGCCCGATCACCGACATGCCAAAGCTGGGGTGATCCACATAGGCGTCACCGGTAACGATGATAATGTCGCAGCTGTCCCATCCCAACTGGTCCATTTCCGCCCGCGACATGGGCAGGTAAGGCGCGGCGCCATAGCATTCGGCCCAATATTTGGGATAGGAAAAGAGGTTGGGAGCAGTCTGTGTCATAGGGTAGTCGCGGTAAAAAAGCGGGATGGGGAGCGGATCAATCTCAGCGGCCGGGGGCCCGTTAAAAACAACGCTATTTTCACAGAAATAGCCGCCTGTTCATAGGATTATCTGTGTTAACACCGAGGAACCAAAAACCCCAAAACCCATGCGGCTTTTAGGCTGGCGGCTTTTAGGCTGATAGTTATTTTCAATAAACTTTTTGCACATGCGTTAACCCCGTTTCGTCAGCCCAAGCGTTTACCCCTACAGACTTTCGATCCCGGCAAACACGCAAACGAGGTTTTACGATGATACAGCCCTCCACACTGATACCTTTACCACAACACCGACTGGCGCTGACGCTGGCGCTCGTCACCCTGATCACCGGCTGCAGCAACGACAAGGTTGCGCAACAAACCAAACAACCCCCGCCTAAACCCGAAACCATTGTTCAACCCCAGGATAATCTGGAAGAAGTTGTGGTTAGCGCAAATGAAAGCACCACAAAGCCACACGACCGAGCCACGAATAACTCAGGCCCGGCCACCCATAAACAGAATCGCACCATCAAACCGAGGGCGTACGACGCCGCCAAGACCCCGGCCATCAGCTCATCACCCGCCGCAAAACGCGCTGCGGTTGCCGATGCGTCTGAGGTATCGGGCATGGTGATGCAGGAAGGCGTGGCCACAATTTACTATCCCACCGAACACGTGGACCGCGAAAACTACGTGAGCGAAAAACCCAATCCCGTTCAACGGGTGGACGAGCAACCGGTATCCACGTTCAGCATTGATGTGGATACCGCCGCCTACAGCAATGCGCGGCGCATGTTGACGCGCGAAGGTCGCCTGCCTCCGGCTGCCGCGGTTAAAGCCGAGGAGTTTATCAATTACTTCCGTTACAACTATCCCGTTCCCGACGACAGCGGCATCCCCTTTTCCATTCACACGGAACTGGCCCCCACACCCTGGAATGCCAATACTCAATTGCTCAAAATCGGCCTGCAGGGTTATCAAGTCAGTGCCGAGCAGCGCCCGGCCTCCAACCTGGTGTTTCTGATTGACGTTTCCGGCAGTATGCGCTCACCCTTCAAGCTAGAGCTGGTCAAACAATCCCTGCGCATGCTGGTCAAGCAGATGCGGACATAGGACCGCATCGCCCTGGTTGTCTACGCCGGTGCCGCAGGCCTGGCGCTGGAGTCCACCACAGGCAATGACAAGGCGCGTATTCTCGCCGCCATCGACGCGCTGGAGGCCGGCGGCTCCACCAATGGCGGCGCCGGTATCCAGCTTGCCTATCAGGTGGCCCGGCAACACTTTATTCCGGAGGGTATCAATCGGGTACTGATCGCCAGCGATGGCGATATGAATGTGGGTATCACCGACAGGGAAGCGCTGAAAGGACTGGTGAAACGCCAGCGGGAACAGGGCGTGGCGCTCACAACCCTGGGCTTTGGCAGCGGCAATTACAACTATGCACTGATGGAGCAACTGGCGGACGTGGGCAATGGCAGTGCCGCCTATATCGACTCCCTCAAGGAAGCCCACAAGGTATTGGTCAAGGAGGTCAACAGTACCCTGCAAACCATCGCCAGGGATGTCAAAATCCAGATTGAATTTAATCCCGGAACCGTGGCCGAATACCGCCTGATCGGCTATGAAAACCGCCTGCTCAAGCGGGAGGATTTTCGCAACGACAACATTGATGCCGGCGATATTGGTGCCGGGCACAGTGTCACCGCCCTCTACGAAATTGCCTTGAAGGGCAGCGGCGGCGAACGCATACCCGCCCTGCGTTATGCCAAACCCGCCGCCAACGCCGAGAAACAGGACAACGGGCGCCATTCGGATGAACTGGCCCATATCAAGCTCCGCTACAAGTCCCCCACCGGTCCAACAAAGGGTGAAAACCGAAGCCGAGAGATCTCCCGGTCAATCCTCCGCAGTCAACGACTCTCTTCCCTCGCCCAGGCATCGGATGATTTTCGCTTCGCCGCCGCCGTGGCCGGCTACGCCCAGTTACTGCGAGGCGGTCAGTACACGGGCCATTGGCACTATGCGGATGCCGCGGAGTTGGCCCGCAACGCCAAAGGCCAGGACCCTCACGGCTATAGAGGCGAACTGGTGACTCTGGTAGAGTTAAGTGAAACTATCGCTTCACCCATGGCTATATACACGAAGCAAACCAACCAGTAACCGGAGCCCGGCCACCAACCCGGGACCACCGGGTTTTACCGGGCGCAGGCCACCAACGGAAAGCTGCGACAGATGACGGGTTACAGATAACGGGCTAGAGCCGCGTAACCGGGCGTATAGGCCCGAAAACGTTGACAGAAAGGGCACAGACAGACGCAAAGGAATGGGCATATTCCACCGCTTTCGAACCGACGAATCGCTGATGCTGTGTTATCAAGGGGGCGATGTGTCTGCCTTTACCGAGTTGTACCAGCGCCACAAGCACGGCATCTTCGGTTTCCTGCGGCGAGCCTGCGGATCCCGCAGTCACGCCGAGGATCTGGCCCAGGAAACCTGGACCGCGGTGATTAAGAGTGCGTCCCGCTACCGTCCCGATGCCCAGTTCAAGACCTACCTCTATCGCATCGCCCGCAACAATCTGATCGATCACCTGCGTCGCCAGGCCAACAGGCTCCTGGACGATTGTGGTGACGTGAACGATCAACCCGACGTCGCCGACCCGCCACTGCGGCAACTGGAGGTACAGCGCCTGTTGCAACAGATACAACGCCTGCCCGATGTGCAACGGGAAGCGTTTTTACTGAAAGAGGAAGGATTCAGCCTGCAGGAAATTGCCGCTATCACCGACGCCGATGCAGAAGCGGTCAAGAGCCGAATACGCTATGCCAGGGCCAGATTGAGGAACGCCATGGGCCAACCTTCCGACGCAGGGAAAGGCAACAAACAAACGCCCCAGGAGAGTCTGTTATGAGTCCTCCCAAGGCCGGACCATCTCAAGACAAAAGTTATAGCCACAAACAGCTCTCGGCGCTGTATCGTCAGGCGCGCCGCGACAGTGACGGCCGATCAGCCGAGCCCCTGGATCAACGTATTCTGGCCCTGGCCGAGCAGGAGGCCGTACCGAAACAACGCGTTTGGCCGGGATACAGACTGGGCATGGTGGCCACGGCCTGTATCCTCTGCATAAGCCTGCTGGTGGTGTTACGTACACCTGAATCTCAATTGGAACCGGCAAGTGCCCCCGAATTTTTGAGAGACCCGGATCAGTTGCATGAGAGGGCAAACAGACCCGCAGCGGAAGCGGTATCGCCGGCTCCGCAACCCCTTGAGGAAGCGGCGTTAACCCCGGCGCCCGCGACAGCGGATAACGATGTGGCTCCGCTCTCTTCCGGGCGCACCGTGCCGAAAAAGGCCAAATCCCGCCAGATCTCAACTCCAACGGCAACCCGATCACTCGAGCAGGGCAAAACCAGTGACGCCGCCGGGGCAGCCTTCAGTGTCAACGACCGGATTCAAATCATAGACACAGACGCCGCACAAAGTGCTGCGCCACAACAACCTACCCGACAGCCTTCCCTGACCGGGCAACTGGAGGACGTGGTCATCAGTTCTTCCGCCAGCGCCTGGCTCGAGGAGATCACCCGTCTGCTGGACAGCGATAAACCCGAGGAAGCGCGCGCCGAATTCGAGGCTTTCCGACAAAGATACCCGGACCACCCGGTTGACCATGCATTGCGCCAACGTCTCACCAACAGTAACCATGATCAGCCCTGAAAACTCCACCACGCCAGACTCGGGCGGCCGCATTGAGTTACACCTGGATATTGCCGAAGCCAACAGCAAAGCGGTGGAAACCCTGGCAGCGGCCAGCCGTTTGTCCAGACAGCAAGTCAAACAGGTGATGCAAAAAGGCGCGGTATGGCTGACACGTAAACAGCATACCCAGCGCCTGCGCCGCGCCAGCAAAATTCTCGTCGCCGGCGACCAATTACACCTTTACTACAACCCACAAGTGCTTGACCAGGTGCCGCCTGCGGCGCAATTACTGGTGGACGAAGGCGCCTACAGCCTCTGGTACAAACCCTACGGGCTTTTCTCCCAGGGTTCCAAATGGGGCGATCACTGTGCCATCGACCGCTGGGCCGAACAACACCTCAAACCCGAGCGTCCCGCTTTTGTGGTGCACCGGCTGGACCGGGCCGCCACCGGTTTAATGCTGCTGGCACACCAAAAACGCAGCGCCAAGGCCCTGAGCCGGTTGTTTGAAAACCGCCAACTGACCAAAACCTATCGCGTCGTCGTCCACGGCCACTGTCCCGAGAGCGATTCACCCCGAACGCTGTCGGAACCCATCGACGGACGCCTGGCCACCAGTCATGCCCGCCTCCTCGGCTACAACCCCGATACCGATCAGTCGCTGCTGGAGGTGGTCATTGACACCGGGCGCAAACACCAGATTCGCCGTCACCTGGCAGGCGCCGGTTTCCCCGTGGTCGGCGACCGCCTGTACGGTGCTGCCATCGATAGGGAAATCCCGGTCGACTTGCAATTGTGCGCTTACTCCCTGCAGTTTTCCTGTCCCTTGAGCGGCATTGCCCGCCACTATCGACTGCCCCACGCGCTCTGTCCGCAGCTGTGATCACACAACATAGCTGCTCAATTTATAACCAGATGACTGAAAATAACGATTCAGTCTAGCCCAAAGAATGACATAAACGCCCTCTAAACCTAGCCTTAAATAGGCGAATCATTTCAGATTTATGACATTCCTTAGGGTTAATTCGCCGCCTTAAGGTCTCTGGGAGATATCAAAAGGGGCCGATCATGTCGAAGTCATTCTGCGCTATCCATCCACTCGCGCTTGCAATTATCCAAACCACCCTGGCCACTGGGGCATTGGCGCAGGCCGGCGGAAAAGACGCCGAAACCATTGAAGAGGTTGTCGTCACGGGGACGCGCAAGGAGGGCCTCTCGCCCACCGAAACCCTGTCGCCCGTTGATGTACTCGGCGGCGCCGATCTGGCCAACCAGGCGGCCTTTGATATGACCGACGGCCTCTCCAAAGTGGCGCCCTCGATCAATACCCAGCGTTTTCCCATTGCCGACGGCACCGCGTTTATCCGACCAGTGACGCTGCGCAATCTATCACCAGACCAGACGCTGGTTCTGGTTAACGGTACACGCAGGCACCGGTCAGCACTGGTAAATTTGCAACTGGCTCCTTTGGGGACGGTAAACCAGGGAGCTCAAGCCGTGGATTACTCTACGCTGCCTGCCGCGGCTATCAAACGTGTAGAAGTTCTCCGTGATGGCGCTTCAGCCCAGTATGGCTCTGACGCCATTGCCGGGGTAATCAATGTCATTCTGAAAGATGCCAATGAAGGCTTATCACTTTCCACCCAGTATGGAGAATATAACGAAGGAGATGGTGAACGGTTTACCATCAGTGCCAATGCAGGATTCCCTCTTGGCGATAACGGATTCCTTAATGCCACAATCGAACATTCAACATCCGATACGACATCCCGTGGCAATGCGCGCCCCGATGCGATGGAAGTGGAAGCATTTGTCGGCCCCGGTTTGGTTCCCTTTGATGGACTGGGTCAACGCTGGGGAGACCCGGATGTGGAGGCAACCAAGTTTTTTGTTAATACAGGTATCGAGATCAACAACAATGCGGAGCTGTATGCCTTCGGGAGTTATATGGATAACGAAACCATCTCCGATTTCGTCTACCGAATACCAGCACTGGATGCAGCAGCGATGGTAGAAGCTGAAGGCACGCTGCAGGTTGATGGCAACGGCGATTTTATACCGGACGATGCCCCTCAATCACTGGTTGACGATATCCTTGCTTCGGGGCTTACCCCCAGTGATTACCTGGTTGCGGATGCCGACAGCCCAAGCGGCTTCGTTTTAAGAAACCCGATTTTCACGATGTTTCCCGGGGGGTATAACCCTGATTTTGGCGCAGATATAACCGACTATGCTGTGGTCATTGGCGCAAAAGGTGAAACAAACGATGGCTTTAGTTGGGATATTCGCGGGCGAACCGCGGAAAACGAAGTGGAATATACACTTTCCGAGACGATCAACGGCAGCCTCGGCCAAACGTCTCCAACCAGTTTTAAACCTGGCACACTGACACAGGAGGAGGTCAGCCTCAACGCCGATTTTGTCAAGCCTGTCGACGTGAACGGATTATCCTCTCCTCTCAACATTGCTTTTGGATTGGAATACCGGGAGGAGACCTATGAAATTGAGGAAGGCGATCCAGCTTCCAGGAATTTGGGCCCCGTCCTCGACTTCGGTGTAGGGTCTGACGGCTTCCAGGGATTTCCCGTTGAATCCGCCGGCGAATTCGAAAGTGAAAGCTTCGCGGGTTACCTCGATCTGGAGGCGGATATCACCGATATTTTTTCCGCGGGCTTTGCACTTCGCTATGAAGACTACGATGAGTTTGGAGAAACAATTGACTGGAAATTGTCTGCACGTCTGGAGGTGGCTGATGGGCTGGCCCTTAGGGCGACCGCGAACACCGGATTCCGCGCGCCAACGCCCGGCCAGGCAAATACGCTTAACATTACGACCACCGCAGATGCCACTGGCAACCTGATTCCAAATGGCACATACCCGGTTGAACACCCTATTTCGGTGGTCCTGGGGTCGCAACCACTGGATCCTGAGGAGTCCAGCAGTTTCACGCTCGGTGTTGTTTTTACGGCATGGGAAAATACCAACATCACCATCGATTATTACGATATTAAAATCGAAGATCGAATAGCCTTGCAAAACAATACCATCGAAGCGGGAGATGTTCCCTTATTGATCGATGCCGGCGTAGCTAATGCCGCTCTGCTGGAAGGTAGTAACGCCAACTTTTTTGTTAATGCGTTCGAGTCCAATGTCAAGGGTGTTGACCTTTCGATTACACACGCCATTGATTTGCGCACAGGTTCAGTGACTCTGGATTTCCGTCACAATTTTAACGAGCAGGAAGTTGAAGATGTAGCACCCGGCACCATAAACGCCTCGCGCGTATTCGATTTGGAAAATCAGGTACCGGAAAACCGTTCGACCTTTAGTGTCAATTACGATACGGGCGAATGGTTTAGTGGCTACGTCAGGGTAAATTATTACGACGAATGGAAAACGACTAGCGGCCTGTTCAGCCCGGGCGACGCTTCCGATGTACAACCGTATGACTCGGAAGTGCTGGTTGATGTGGAGCTAACCTTAAACTATCAAAATAAATATTCCGTCTCCTTTGGCAGCGAAAACGTCTTTGATGTCGAACCCGATGATGAGCAAACTCTATTTTTACGTGGCTGGGGAGCTGATAAATCTCTGACCTCCCCCTTCGGCTTTAACGGTGCCTTCTGGTATATCCGCGCCAGCGCGCACTTCTAGGTTTTACGGGTTTTACGGATATAAGAGGAGAGCATGGAGACTGCAACGTCGGGCCGGCACGAGCGGCCCTGACGTTGCTGCTTACCACATCAGGTCATCGGGAATCTCATAATCCGCATAGGGGTCGTCTTCGTCGCTTGCCTGATCGACCACCTGCTGCGATACCACGGCCACCTCATCCCGCTGGCGAATTTTGTCCGCCACCGCCGCCGGCACCAGTTCGTAGCCTTCGCCCAATTTCACGATAGCCAGACGGCCCCTGCTCAACTGCTCCTGTATCGCTGCGGAGACATGGATCTTTTTAATCTGCTTGCCGTCGGTAAAGTTGTAGGCGGTTTCCTCTTCGCCCCGGGCACTCCTCGGTTGACGATTCATCTCGATCAGCTGTTTGATCTGCGCGGCAATGGCCTTGCGCTCCGCCTCCAGCTTGCGCTCCTGGTTGAGTTTGCGATCGCGTTCGGCCTTTTCCGCCCGCGCCTGGGCGGCGGCGGCTTTGGTTTCGTCGACCGCCGCTGACTTGCTTTTATGCTGTTGCTTTTGTGCCTTGCGCTTGTCTTTTTTGGCTTGCTTGGCCTGTTTGGTATCCACCAACCCGGCGTTGAGCAGTTGATCCTGCAGGGAGCTCACAATCTTACCTCGCTAACGTCTATGTCAATTACGTCTATGTCAATTACGTCTATATCAATTACGTCTATGTCAATCACATCTATGTCGATAACACCTAGTACTCCTTCAAGGTGATATTGACGTATCTATGAGTCCTAGGCTTCGATCCGGCCTGAGTGGCTAGGGTGTCCTCAGAAACACGCCGAATACCCATCCCTGGAGCCAAAGCACTCGTTGCACTCGCGGGGCCGGCCCGGGGCTCGGGCGCGACGTCCTTGTCGCGCACGGCTTCTGAAGACACCCTAGCCACTCAGGCCTGACATCGCAGTGGATTCGCAGTTAATACGTCATTCCACTGTCTTTACGTAGCTTTACCCGCTCATTCAGTTTACCGGCAACAATTGGCGTATGATAACCCACCACACAGCCGACTTTAACCGAATTGCCTCAACTTTGAACAAATGGATTAACCCGAACCATGGCCGAGAGTCGATCCCAAAACCTGCCGATCCTGCTGGAACTGGTGCGATTTTTACGCCCCTACCGCAAAACCCTCATCGCCGCAGGCATTGCGCTGGTATTTACCGCCGGTATCACACTGGCTATCGGCCAGGGCGTGCGCCTGTTGATCGACCAGGGTTTCGTGGCCCAATCCAGTGAAAAACTGAACCAGGCTGTAATCCTGATCGTATGCCTGACCCTGTTGATGGCGTTGGGCACCTATGTACGCTTTTACCTGGTGTCCTGGTTGGGCGAACGGGTCAGCGCCGATATTCGCAAGGCAGTGTTCAATCACATTATCGAACTGCATCCCAGCTTTTTCGAAACCAACCGCAGTGGCGAAATCATGTCGCGCCTGACCACTGATACCACGCTGCTGCAAACGATAATTGGCTCGTCCCTGTCCATGGCCCTGCGCAGTGCCCTGACGTTTGTCGGCGCCCTGGTCATGCTGCTGATCACCAATCTCAAACTGACCGCCATGGTATTGGCGTGCGTGCCACTGGTGCTGATTCCGATACTGCTCTACGGCCGCCGTGTACGCAACCTCGCCCGCCGCAGCCAGGACTCCATCGCCCACGTCGGCAGCTACGCCGGCGAGGTGATACAGCACATTAAAACCGTGCAAAGCTACACCCGTGAATCGCAGGAAAAAAGCGCCTTTGAGATCGAAGTGGAAAACGCCTTCGAGGTCGCCCGCCAGCGGGTACGCCAGCGCGCGCTGTTGATTGCCGCGGTCATTACCATGGTGTTCGGCGCCGTTGCCGGTATGATCTGGGTAGGTGGCAACGATGTGCTGTCCGGAAAACTGTCGGGTGGCGAACTGGGTGCTTTTGTGTTTTACGCTATTCTGGTCGCTGCTTCTGTGGCCACCCTTTCGGAGGTGTTCGGCGATGTGCAACGCGCCGCCGGGGCCACTGAACGCCTGGTCGAGCTGCTGAATGTCAAAAGCCTGATTGCCGAGCCGGACACACCCTTGCCCACCGCACCCTCAAACCAAAGCGACGTGGAGCTGCGTTTCGATCACGTGAGTTTCAGCTATCCCTCGCGCCCCAATACACCGGCGCTACGGGAATTGTCCCTGGCCGTTGAACCCGGTAAAAGCCTGGCGCTGGTGGGTCCCTCCGGGGCAGGAAAATCAACAGTGTTTGAGTTGCTGCAACGTTTTTACGACCCGCAGATGGGTGAAATTAGCCTGAATGGAGAGGATATTCGCCACCTCTCGCCACGGGAACTGCGCCGACAAATGGCGTTGGTCCCGCAACAGCCGGCGCTCTTTACCGCTGACGTGGCCTACAATATCCGCTACGGCAAACCCGACGCCACCGACGCCCAAGTGATCGCCGCGGCCAAGGCCGCCCATGCCCACGACTTTATCATGATGCTGCCGGACGGTTACCAGAGCCACCTGGGGGAACAGGGTGTGCGACTCTCCGGTGGACAGCGCCAGCGCCTGGCCATTGCCCGCGCCATTCTCAAGGACCCGCGCATTCTCCTGCTGGATGAAGCCACCAGCGCCCTGGACGCCGAGAGTGAACACCAGGTGCAACTGGCGCTGGCGGAGTTGATGCGCCAGCGTACCACCCTGATCATCGCCCATCGTCTGTCGACGATTCTGCACGCCGACCAGATCGCCGTGATGGATCAGGGGCGCGTGGTGGCCATCGGCAAACATCAGTCGTTGTTGGCATCGTCACCGCTGTACGCACGACTGGCCAAACTGCAATTCAGGGACAGGGCCGGGGAAAACAACCTGGCCAGCGGTGAAGCCATCAGCTGACGGAACGCCGCGGACTTCCAGCTAATATTACAATAGCCGCCAAACAGGTGGCGATGCCGCGCGTTTTACGTTTATAGACAGGCACTGGTTAACAGAAATCGCCCTCGGGTACTGGCTCACCTTTGTCGGTTTTATAATTTTTCCTGTTTTCGTGACAAACCTAAAAAGGTTCCTCTGAATAATCCGTGGGTATGATGTGGTTCGAGAGTCTATTAACCTGTTGAAATTCAAGATCTTTTTGTGGTAGGTCGGTAAATATTATTCGGATATCATTTATTAGAAGGTTTAGGCACGAAGTGATAGTCAGCAAAGTGCCAAAAGCGGACTCTTGCGGCTTGCGGCTTGCGGCTTCAAGCGGCAAGCCACAAGTATTCGTGGCACGTCGGTTCGTCCGCTTGCGGCACGAACGAGACGTCG
>JBNKHG010000051.1:0-104712 GCA_050290225.1 Cellvibrionaceae bacterium | reverse complement strand
GTTCGTCCGCTTGCGGCACGAACGAAACGTCGTTGCCAAAGCATGAATCATAACAACCCACAAATTTTTCTGAAGAACCCAAAAAAAACACCGCCAAGGCGGTGTTTTTTTTTAGGGAAAAGCGGCCGATCACTAGCCGACAAACACACGCGCATTGCGGAACAGGCGCAGCCAGGCGCCATCCTCGCCCCACTCGTCCGGATGCCAGGAGTTGGTCACCGCCCGGAACACACGCTCCGGATGCGGCATCATTATGGTGGCGCGGCCGTCGGTGCTGGTGACACTGGTAATCCCTGCGGGAGAGCCGTTAGGGTTAGCCGGGTAGGTTTCAGTGGGCAACAGCTGGTTATCCACATAGCGCAGTGCCACCTGGCCACTGTCATCGAAGGCCTGCACCGCCGCGGCGTCGGCAAATTCCGCATGGCCTTCGCCATGCGCCACAGCCACCGGCATATGGGAGCCTGCCATGCCGCTAAACAATACCGACGGAGACTCCTGCACCTGAACCAGGCTAAAGCGCGCCTCGAATTGCTCCGACGGGTTGCGTACAAAGTGCGGCCAGTGTTCGGCACCGGGAATCAAACGCTTGAGGTTCGACATCATCTGACAGCCATTACACACACCCAGTGAGAAACTGTCGTCTCGGTGGAAAAACGCCTGGAACTGATCGCGAGCCTGGGCATTGAACAACACCGTCTTGGCCCAACCCTCACCGGCACCGAGCACATCACCGTAGGAGAAACCGCCACAGGCCACCAGCCCCTTAAAATCCTTCAGCTGCACACGCCCCGCGAGAATATCACTCATATGCACGTCGATAGCGGTAAAACCGGCGCGATCAAAAGCGGCGGCCATTTCCACGTGACCATTAACCCCCTGCTCACGCAATACAGCCACGTTGGGACGCACGCCGGTGTTGATGAAGGGCGCGGCCACATCCTCGTTCTGGTCGTAACTCAGCGAAACGCTGAGACCCGGATCCTGGTTGAGGATCTGGTCGAACTCCTGTTGGGCACAGTCGGCATTGTCACGCAGAGACTGTATTTTGAAGCTGGTTTCACTCCAGAGCAGTTGCAGGAACGAACGGGCCTGATCGAAAATGCGCTCACCGCGATGATCGATGCGGATCAAGTCTTCATCGTTCAGGGTACCGATGGTGTACACACAATTCGCCAGGCCCGCATGGCCAAAGCGGGCAATGACAGCCGCGGTGTGTTCGCGGCGCACCTGTAACACAGCGCCCAACTCTTCGCTGAAGAGCGCGGCCAGGACATCGCCTTCACCGACGAACGCATCCAGATTCACATCGATGCCACAATGGCCGGCAAAGGCCATTTCCGCCAGGGTGGTAAACAGACCGCCGTCGCCGCGGTCGTGGTACGCCAGGACCTGCTCCGCTTCCAGGTTGGCCTGCATGGCATTGAAGAAACCTTTTAACTGCTCGGCACTGTCCACGTCCGCCGGTGTATCCCCCATCTGGTTATACACCTGAGCCAGGATAGAGCCCCCGAGGCGGTTTTTGCCATTCCCCAGATCCACCAGAATCAAATCGGTATCGCCCCCGCCGGTGGATAAAGCGTCAGTGCGCAACTGGGGATCCACTGTCTTGCGCACATCGGCAACCGGCGCAAAGGCACTGATCACCACTGACAGCGGCGAGGTCACCGCCTTGTCGACACCGCCATCGTTCCAGGCGGTGCGCATGGACATGGAGTCCTTGCCGACCGGTATGGTGATTCCCAACTGCGGACACAGTTCCATACCCACCGCCTGCACGGTGCGGTAGAGTTTTTCGTCTTCGCCCCTGTGGCCGGCCGCACACATCCAGTTGGCGGAGAGTTTCACGTCTTTGATATCGCCGATGCGAGAGGCCGCGATATTGGTCAGGGCCTCGCCAATGGCCAGACGACCGGAGGCCGGCGCGTCCAACAGCGCCACCGGGGTGCGCTCGCCCATACTCATGGATTCTCCGGCATAGCTGTCGTAGGCCACGGTGGTAACGGCACAGTCCGCCACCGGCACCTGCCAGGGCCCCACCATCTGGTCACGCACCACCTGACCGGTCACTGAGCGGTCACCGATGGTAATCAGGAAACTCTTGCTGGCTACCGCGGGATGCTTGAGTACCCGCTCGGCCGCTTCATTGATATTGATCTCTTCAGTGGAGAAGCGATCGGAATGGCCCTGGTACTTTTCCGCGCTACGGTGCATTTTCGGCGGTTTGCCGAACAGCACCGACATGGGCAGATCCACAGGCTTGGCATCGAAGTGCTTGTCGTTGAGGGTCAGGTGCTTCTCGCTGGTTGCCTCGCCCACCACGGCGTAGGGGCAGCGCTCGCGCTGACAGATGGCCTCGAAACGCGGCAGGTCCGACGGCATGATCGCCAGCACATAGCGCTCCTGGGATTCATTGCACCAGATCGCCAACGGGCTCATACCCGGCTCGTCGTTGGGCACATTGCGCAGCTCGAAATGACCGCCACAACCACCGTCCTTGACCAGTTCCGGAAAGGCGTTGGAAAGTCCGCCTGCGCCCACGTCGTGGATAAACGCAATCGGGTTTTTGTCCCCAAGCTGCCAGCAGCCATCGATCACTTCCTGGCAACGGCGTTCGATTTCCGGGTTCTGGCGCTGCACTGAGGCAAAATCCAGGTCCTCGCTGGAGGTTCCGGACGCCATGGAGGACGCCGCACCACCGCCAAGACCGATCAGCATCGCCGGACCACCAAGCACCACCAGTTTGGCGCCGGGATCAAATTCGTGCTGATCCACATGCTCTTCGCGAATATTGCCGTAACCGCCGGCCAGCATGATAGGCTTGTGGTAACCGCGGCGCTCTCCGTCAAAGGTATCTTCAAAAGTTCGGAAGTATCCGCAGATATTTGGACGGCCGAACTCGTTATTGAAAGCGGCACCGCCAATGGGGCCTTCGATCATGATATCCAGGGCATCGACAATGCGGTTGGGTTTGCCGTAGGGCTGCTCCCAGGGCTGTTGATAACCGGGAATATTGAGGTTGGATACGGTAAACCCGGTCAGACCGACCTTGGGCTTGGAGCCTCGCCCCACGGCTCCCTCGTCGCGAATCTCACCGCCTGAGCCTGTGCCGGCCCCCGGAAAAGGCGCAATGGCAGTCGGGTGGTTGTGGGTTTCCACCTTCATCAACAGGTGGATATTCTCCTGGCTGTAACCGTAGGCTTTGGTTTCCGGGTCCGGGTAAAAGCGTCCGGCCTTGCTGCCCGCCACCACCGAGGCATTGTCGGCGTAGGCGGAGAGCACGTTCTCCCCTCCCTTTTCATAGGTATTCTTGATCATTTTGAACAGGGACAGGTCCTGGTCTTCGCCATCCAGCGTCCAGGAGGCGTTAAAGATCTTGTGACGGCAGTGTTCGGAGTTCGCCTGGGCAAACATCATCAATTCGACATCATTGGGATTGCGACCGAGCGTCTGGAAGCTCTCCACCAGATAATCTATCTCGTCCTCCGCCAGGGCTAAACCCAGCCCCACATTGGCCTGCTCCAGCGCCGCGCGCCCGCCGCCGAGAATATCCACCTGGGTCATCGGCTCCGGTTGTTGCTTTGCAAACAGCACTGCCGCGTCTTCCAGGGTCGGAAAGATCACCTCCACCATTCGGTCGTGCAGAAGCGCTGAGACCGCCTCTATATCGGCCTGATCCAACTCCCCTTCCAAATAGTAGGCAACACCGCGCTCCAGGCGTCTGACCTTGTCCAAACCGCTGTTGTGGGCAATATCCGTCGCTTTCGATGACCAGGGCGAAATAGTGCCCGGGCGAGGCACTGCCAACAGCAACGTCCCGCGGGGCTCGTGCGCTTCTATTTTGGGGCCGTAGGTCAGCAATTGAACCAGCACTTCCAGCTCCTGCTCACTGAGCGCGGCGGAGAGATCGGCAAAATGGGCGAATTCGGCATAGACACCGGTGACGCCCGGCACACTCTGTTGCACGGTTTTTAGCAGTTTTTGGTTACGAAAAGCGGAAAGAGCCGGAGCACCACGCAGGGTCAGCATAGTCAGATAACGCCTCTAGGTTGAAGTGTGGGGCCCACCGTTTAGCAGTCGATCCTGGCGATCGACACGATTGACTGTGGGTGCGGCCCGAAAAAGGCGGCAATTGTACTTGATTACGAACCGCGAGGCAGCCTCTCACGCCCCTTTTAGTTCAATCAAAAACAGCTCAATCAAAATATTCAGCAGGTATTAAGGGCCGGCCCGCTTAGATAGCAGCCCAGGCGGAGGTCAACGGGCCTATGGCTACAACGGTTGGTGACTATTTAACCTTTTTTCCGGCAAAACTTGGGAGGGCTGTCTATAATTAGATCAAACAGACGCCAGCACATACTATATTTCGAATGCAAATACAAGCTAGCGCATCACACTAGATGCGTATAGAATTGCGCGAATTTTCGTGCTGGTGGCATCAAAATCCACATACACTCGGTATTTGAGTGGCGCTGCAGCCTGAGGTCAACACCTAACCCGGGCCAGCCTTCGTTGACGGAGCGACACGTACATGAGAAACAAAAAGTCGATAGGTGCGCAGCTGCACCGGGGCTTGAAGCAGCTGCTGGGGACCACTGCGGTACTCTGTTGTGCTGCGGTTCTCACGGCCGGCCGTGCACCCACCACCCTCGAAACCATTCAGGCCGAAGGTCGCCTGCAAGTCATCTCCCGTAACGGACCCACCACCTATTACGAGGGCACCAACGGCCTGACCGGCTTCGAATTCACCCTCGCCAAGGCCTTTGCCGACGAAATCGGTGTCGAACTCGTCATTCAGGAAGAGGAAAACCTCGGACTGATGATCGACAGAATCGGCACGGCCTACGGACACCTGGGCGCATCGGGACTCAGCATTACCCCCGTGCGCAGCGAAAAGGTGCGTTTTTCCGAGCCTTACCTGGAGGTCACCCAGCAACTGCTCTACCGCAACGGCAGCGAAAAACCGGACGGCATCGAAGATATGATCGGCAAGGAACTGGCGGTGATTGCCGATTCCTCCCATGCGGAGCGCCTGAAGGAGCTGAAATCCACCTACCCCGAGCTGCGCTGGATAGAATTACCCGACGCCGAAATGGTGGATCTGGTGGAGATGGTGCACAACGGCATCATTGATTACGCCATAGTCGACTCCAACGCCTTTGAACTGAATCGCGGGCTTTACCCCCGTGCAAGGGTCGCCTTTGACATTGGCGCGCCCCAGCAACTGGCCTGGGCCTTTCCCAAAAATGGCGATGACAGCCTATACAAAGCCTCACAGGCCTTTTTCCAACGTATAAAGAACGACGGCACCCTGGAAGAGATCAAGGAGCACTACTACGGTCATGTGGACGAGATGAATTATGGCGGCGCCCTGGTATTCGCCCGCCGGATTGAGTCCCGCCTGCCGCGCTGGGAAGCGGATCTGAAAGCCGCCGCCGACAAATACGACATCGAGTGGCCACTGCTGGCCGCCATCAGCTACCAGGAATCCCACTGGAACCCCCGCGCCCGCTCCTACACCGGAGTACGCGGACTGATGATGCTGACCCAGACCACCGCCAGGGAAATGGGCGTAACCAACCGCACGGACCCCAAGCAGAGCATTGACGGTGGAGCCAGGTATTTCAAGAAAATTTTCGACCGCATCCCCAAGGATATCCAGGGCCCTGATCGCACTTGGCTCGCCCTGGCCGCCTACAATGTCGGCTTCGGCCATATGGAGGACGCACGCGTGCTGACGGAACGCCTAGGCGGCGACCCGGACAAGTGGACAGATGTCGCCAAGCACCTGCCATTACTGGCCAAACGCAAATACTACCGGCAAACCAAACGCGGCTATGCCCGTGGCTGGGAGGCAGTGAGCTATGTGCAGAACATACGCAGCTTCTACAATATTCTGGCCTGGCACGACCAGCTAAAGGACCGCCGCCTGGCAGCCCTGGAAGAAAACAAGCCATCCACACATTTAGAGATGACTGGCTTCCAGGCGGTCGATTATCAACACGTGCCCGGTCGATTACAGTCGCTGTTGTAAACAGCAACACTGCCGATCCGCGATTCGGGTTTCACCCGGCTAACCTTCGGGCGAAGAATCCCTGCAATCGCCAGCTTCATCCCCGGACAGTTGCTTTTGGGCTTTTTTGAACGCCTTCTTCTGCCGCCGGCGACTCTGAAAAAACGCACTGATTTGTGCACTGCAGTCTTCGGCGCAGACCTCCCCCTGGTAACTGACACGATGGTTGAAGTGCTCGGACTCAAACATCCGACCATTGCTGACCACCGCCCCGGCTTTTGGCTCCAGCGCACCAAAGACCAACCGCTCAATACGCGAATGGATGATGGCCCCTGCACACATGGTGCAAGGCTCAATGGTGACATACAACGTACAACCCGGCAGACGATAGTTATTTAAACGCAGCGCCGCATCCCGCAGCGCCATGATTTCCGCATGAGCCGTGGGGTCGCTGCTGCTGATGGGTTGGTTCCACCCTTCTCCAACCACGGCGTTATCCTTGACGATCAGCGCTCCCACGGGCACCTCCCCCAGGGCCTCGGCCTTGGCAGCCAGCACCATGGCCTTCGCCATCCATGCTTGGTCCTGCTCGCTCGCTACGGTTTTCCCAGTCTCGCTCATCGCCACACAATTTCCGTCAGCCCGAACCGGGCCGATCAATCTCGTACACACGAATATCAAAATCCACTGCCGTGGAAAATGATTCCGCCTCCATCAATTCCCGTTTTGCCAGGCGCCCTCCCTTCCAGAAAAAGGGTGTCATCGACAGCAATTGCCTCACGCCTTCGCCACCCTGCACCAGCAGCTGATAACTGACCCGGTGCTGCTCACGCAATCGAAACGGGTCAGGCGTGATCGGCGACCGGTGCTCCTTCGGTTGCGGATATATTCGCTGTTTGAGGTCAAATAGATGTTTCGGCCCCGGGGAAACCACCACCAGCACACCGCCAGGCTTTAACACCCGGGCAATTTCATTGGCATCACCCGGAGCGAAAACCCGCAACGCCAAATCCACCGATGCCGATAACACCGGCAGTTGAAAACTGCTGGCAACGGCAAACTGTCCCGCCCTCAGTTGCCGACTGGCAAGCTTAACCGCATCGCGGGAAATATCGATACCGTGGGGGGAAAAATCTGCGCAGGCACGGTAAAGCTGCTGCAGGTAGTAGCCCTCACCACACCCTAGATCCAACACTCGGGCACAGGGCAGGAGGTATTGTTCCAGCAATTCAACCAGGGCGTCAGCCAGGCGCTGATAGTATCCCGCAGATAAAAACGCCCGCCGGCTGGCCATCATCGCCTTGGTGTCGCCAGGATTACCTGAACGCTTTTGATTGGCCAGCAGTAAATTGGTGTAGCCTTCCCTGGCGATATCGAAACGGTGGTTATTCGTACAAAACCATTGTTTATCCGCCGATTTAAGGGCGGAGCCACACACCGGACAGGCCCATATACCAGCCCCCGGTTCAACCACTGTATCAGCCACCACGGTTTCAGCTGCCATGGGCACGTGCATCGTCGCTTGACATGGGTCCGATATATTCAAACCGGGGCTGCCTTTTCCCGTCGACCTCCAGCGAATCCATAAACATGGCCAAGGGGCGCACCCACCAGCTGAAATCACCGTACAGACAGCGATAAACCACCAGTTGCTCCTCGGTCTCACTGTGCCGCGCGGTTTCAAACACCTGATATTCACGGCCCTTGTAATGGCGGTATTTTCCGGGTTTGACGGGTGATGAAAAAGACATGTGAGATACCTGCATTGCTCGCCAATCGGCTGGCCACGCAGGTTATCAAATTAACGGCCGCCTAACCATTGAACCAAGCCAGTGCCTCGGACCGAGCTGGCTGCCGGCACTCGCTCAGATGACCGCAACAGGGGCCAGGGAGACACGCAGAGCGATATGAACTTTCCGGCAACAGCGCCCCAACCGCTGAACCTCCCCCAGTAGCGGCACCTCACCGGCATCCAGGCGGCACTCCCAATCACTTAATTCGGCATCAAGGAATTCCAGCAGTTTTTTTGCACACCCCCGACAATCACCCGAGCAGATTGTCTCTTCGGGCAAATCAAAGGGAATCTCGGTGCGCACCTGATCAATCAGGCGGCGCATTGCAGAAGAGGTATCCGGTTTCAATACCCGCACTCCTTCAGATTACAATTTGACCATTATTCTGAAGGGAAACCCGGCTCTCAAGGGAGGAACCCGATTTGATTGATCTCAATCATATATTCCGGACCGGTCTGTCCCGCGAAATAGCGCCAGGCGCAACCAAACGCACTACCCGATCAACTCGCCGCTTTAGTTGGCGCTTGTGAGTGGCTGTCATCTAACGGTAAAATAGCCCACGACCGCAGCTACGCGGTGCAGTATTCGTGTAATAAATCACACCTATCCAACGTCATGACCTTACCGTTCGGCAAGGAACGGGAGGGTATTTCTATTAGTACAATGTATAGGTTCAATGTTTTCGTAGAACGTTTTACTAACAACACACTATGACCAAACAAAAATATTTACTGTTTCGCACACGCAATCTTCGCGACGCCCTCTGGGTAATGAACCACCAGGCTTCCGCAGTCATAAACTCAGGAATGGAACGCCGCGACCCTGCACTGCGGAACCTGATTGAAGGCATGCAGCAACGCGGCCTGGAAATTGAAGTCGACGGTTGCCCACTTCACGTTTTTTTAATCGAGGATAATCGCGAGCCCTCCTACTACCAGCAATTCAACGAAGTGGAAGCCTGCTTCAATGCCGACTGGTTTGAAGAAGAAAAAGCCAAAATTCGGTTTCTGAAAGGCATGGCCTATCACGACGCCACCACTGGTTGGTCAAATCAATTTCCACTCAAAGATCAAGGCCGCGCGATCGATTACACCCCGCCCTACGATAGCGCCAGTGCCGCCCAGGAATACGATTTTCGCTTGCAATAATTAGAGAAGAGACTGAATGCCTCAGTCTCATTTTCCCACCACCCGGTAAAACACCCCCGCAGTCGGCGTGAGCCCAACCAATTTTCGGGTTGGAAAAGTCACGTAAGGCCCGGGAATCTGTGCTATATGTTATAGAAATGCCTGACAAAGAAATCAGTTACCTGCGGCACGCACCTTGACTGCCAAACCGCAGGATTTTCTGTTCGGAGGCAATTATGACATTCAGTCCCGACCTGGAAAATGACGGCGTCAGATTTGAACTGGAAGCCGATGGCCACACCTATGTGGGTACGATCACCATAGAAGCCATTCGAGACCACTTCGACTTTTCCTCCAACGAAGTGACCCAGGCAGAACATTTTTGTAGCCAGTACTACGATGAAGTCGTGCGGGAAATTCGCAATGCCATTCGCCGGCACCCACCACTGGGCAGCAAAAACATTCTGATTCTGCCCCACCATATGCGTTGAATAAGTCGCTCACTCAACGCCACTGTTAATCTGCCCGCGATCTTCAAACCGATAAAGCATTTACATTCGGCGCTGCTGCCAAATTGCGCCTATTTCATGGTATCCAAGCGCCGGTCCAGCTTTTCCAGAATCCGCATAAGATCCCGGTACTCACTGATATCCAACGCACTGATCAGCCGGCTTTCCCAATCGAGCGCCCGCGGTGCAATGTCATTATAGAGTTGACGTCCGGTATCGGAGAGAGAGAGGTAGGTCACGCGGTTATCGTTGGGGTCCTTGGCCTTGTTCAGGTACCCCTTGCTGTCCAACAGCTTGACTGCACGGGATACCTTTGACTTGTCCATGAAGGTGACTTCACCAATATCCCGGGCATTCTGCCGATCATGCTCCGCCAGCCGCGCCAATATACGCCACTCTGGCACGGAGACATCGAAGTCATCCATATAAATATCGGAACAGGAGTCGCTGATCCGCTTGGCGAGGTTAACCATGCGATACGGGATAAACTGGTTCAGCATCACAGTACGTGGGCTGTGCTCTGTCATGGCAAATATGTCTCCTGCGATTCCATGCCAGGGTGGTCGGATAAGCACCAATAGTCTCACATAAGAAGGTCTTGCACCAGCTACAGCCTCCCCCATCACATCAGATTAATTCTAAAAGCTGTTGATTTATAAAGCATTTATTGGGCTTAACGCTCCCATTAAAGGAGCTCTCACAGAAGATTCGGTGATCACCCAGGACACCGGGCGCTTTTTTCGCTTGCATTTAGTTACTTTCGCAACTATTATTAGTTTCATATGTAACCAATTGGATTTCGACAAATCTAATCATTGAGGAACAACGCTGATGAAGATCAAACAGATTCACCATGTCGCCTACCGCTGCAACGATGCCAAAGAGACTGCCAGTTTTTACCGCGACATGCTGAATATGGACTTTATCCTTGCCATCTCCGAGAATCGCGTCCCCTCCACCAAGGAGCCAGATCCCTATATGCACCTGTTTATGGATGCGGGCAACGGCAATATTCTCGCCTTTTTTGAAATCCCCAACTCTCCACCCATGGGGCGCGACCCCAACACACCGGACTGGGTTCAGCATATTGCCTTCGAACTGGAGAGCGAGGAGGAATTGTTGCAGGCCAAGGACGAACTGGAAGCCAAAGGCCTGGATGTGGTGGGCGTTACCAACCATGAAATTATCAAGTCCATCTACTTCTTCGACCCCAACGGCCACCGGGTGGAACTGACGGTTCGTACCGACAAACCCGGGCAGATTGAGAAGCTCAATGCGGTAGCCGAGGAAATGCTGGAAGAATGGAGCAAAAACAAGAAAACGCTGAAACAGGCAGCCTGGTTACATAGCGAAGAATTCAACCACTGAACCAGCCTCCTATATCCTCTCCAATTGGGTCCCGACTGTTGCATGACTTATGGCCGGGACCCTCTTTTATTTTCCCCTTTGCTCCACACTTTAGAACCCCATCTTTGGACAGGCTCCAGCTACGCATTGCGCAGCCAGACCGGATCACCTTCTTACGGTGGTAAGCGCTTCAATACCCAAAGCGCGGCCTAATATTCTCATTCGAAACCACTATCAGGGCGATCAACCTTTTTACCCAAACTCACGACCAATATTTAACCTTATTTAGGACAAACTCTAGCCAAACCTGACTGACATCATCCCAAAAAATCCCTAGCGCCTGATTTTCATTAAAATTCATACTTGCATTTAGTCTCACATGAAACTATTATTGGTTTCAGTTGCAACCTTTGTAGAGATCCGGCAACTGAACAGACAGGGCGATAACAACATTACGGCTATCAACTGATGGCGGAGCCAGAGAATATGCTAAATACCTACACCTACCCAGAATTCGAGTATATCCAGTCCCAGGAACAAAAGGATGGCGTCACCAAACGCCACCCGGTCGTGGTTATCGGCGCAGGCCCTATTGGCCTGACGGCCGCCCTCGATTGTGCCAGGCAGGGCATTTCTGCCGTGGTTATCGACGACAACAACACGGTCAGTATCGGCTCCCGTGCCGTGTGTTACGCCAAGCGTCCGCTGGAAATCTGGGACCGCCTTGGCGTGGCAGCCCCGATGGTGGAAAAAGGAATCGGCTGGAAAGTCGGCAAAGTGTTCTTCCAGGAAGAATTGGCCTATGAGTTTGACCTGCTGCCGGAAGCGGGCCACAAAATGCCGGCCATGATCAACCTCCAGCAGTACTATCTCGAAGAGTATATGGTGACCAAGTGCAATGAGCTGGAAACCGTTGATCTGCGTTGGAAGCACAAGCTGCTGAGCATCACCCAGCACGACGACTATGTCACCCTGGTGTTGGAAACTCCCGACGGCATTTTCAAAATGGAGGCCGACTGGGTGATTGCCTGTGACGGCGCCAACAGCGACACCCGCAAGATGGTCAATGGCGAGTTCTCCGGCCAGTTTTTCCAGGACCGATTCCTGATCGCCGACGTGGTGATGAAAAACGACTTCCCCACCGAGCGCTGGTTCTGGTTCGATCCCGTCTTCCACAAGAATCAGTCGGCCCTGCTCCACAAGCAGTCTGACGATGTCTGGCGTATCGACTTTCAGCTGGGGTGGGACGCCGATCCGGAAGAGGCCAAGAAGCCAGAGAATGTGATTCCACTGTTAAAACAGATGCTGGGAGAAGACTGCGAATTCGAACTGGAGTGGGTATCGGTATATCAGTTTGCCTGCCGCCGCATGGACAAGTTCCGCTACGGTCGCGTGCTCTTCGCCGGCGACGCCGCCCACCAGGTCTCGCCCTTCGGCGCCCGGGGTGCAAACACCGGGGTGCAGGATATCGACAATCTGGGCTGGAAACTGAAGCTGTTCATAGACGGACAGGCGTCCATGGAATTGATCGACACCTATTCAGAAGAGCGTGTTTTCGCCGCCGATGACAACCTTAAAAACTCCACCCGCTCCACGGACTTTATCACGCCCAAGAGCAAGAGCAGCCGCTTCTTCCGCGACGCAGTGCTGAAACTGGCGGAACATCACGAATTCGCTCGCCCATTGGTGAACAGCGGTCGTCTGTCTACACCCACGCCTTATCTGCACTCTTCGCTCAACACGGCCGATGAAAGCGAGTTTGCCGGTACCATGAAGCCCGGCACCAACTGCGCCGACGCGCCTATCCGCAAAAACGGCCAGGACGCCTGGTTCCTGAACCAGATCGGTGAGCGGTTTGAAGTGCTGGTGTTTGGTGACGCGCCCGCTGTCGACAGTCTCAGCCAGGGCGGAATCACTGCCAAGATCACCGTCGTGGGCAAAGACTTCGAGGACAAGGATGGATTACTGACAGAACGCTTCGACGGCAAGCAAGGCGCTGTCTACCTGTTGCGCCCCGACCAGCATGTCGCCGCCCGCTGGCGCACCTTTGATACCGACAAGATCAAAGCCGCCATCGCCACCGCCACCTGTCAGCACTAAGGAGAATCGAACATGAAATTGAACTTGAGCGCAAATATCAAAAACCCGGATGATTTTTACCAGAAGTTGATCGACATGCAGCGCGATTTATCGGAGGACGATGTGCAGCTGATGAACGCCAAGCTGATTTTAATACTGGCAAATCATATCGGTGACGAAGAGGTACTGGACCAGGCCATGGAAGTCGCAGCGGGTTAAGCTCCCAGGCCCCTGACCTAACCAGCCCCTGAATTCACAGCCCCCTGAATAGAGCCGCGAATCCTGTGCGACTCTATTCAGGGGCTACCCGCGAATTTCGCGTATTCCCATTGGTTTGGACTATCCCGCCACAGACATGCCCGGGTCATCCCGCCCTTTTCATACTGGCTGCCAGCGGACGTCCAAGGACTATGATTTCGCGTTTCCCCTATCGTCTTTGAATACCTGGTCCCGCCAATCAGGTCCCACCTGCGCCTCAATATACTCTCGCATAAACTGTCGAATTTTCTGCGAGGGAGTCACGTCTTCCGCTTCGCAGAGTTTTTCAAACAACGCTTTTTTCTTGGGGTCGACGAGTACCGTCAATCGGGCCGTGCGTTTTTCCATCTGAAGATGTCCTGAGTCCAACGAATCTTTCAGAGTAACATACAATTAGCATCCAATTATCACGGAATCCGGCAGAGAGAAACTCAGGAAGCCGCTGGCAATGCGTTCACGCGCATAAAGTTCTGGCGAAGCTCACGCCATCCACACGCCTGGTTGACCAAACAACAATTGTAAAAGCACACCCACCAAATCCCCCTTTAAGTATCATTTTATTATCATGACATGATAATAAAAATAGAATACCATTGCCTCCCCGGGCGGCATGCCGGTTGGGGCGTCCCCCGTAAGTAACCGCAAACGCCTCATGGGGATTGAAGATGCGATTAAGCCGTTACACCGTAACCGATTTCACCCGAAACGTTCGCGGCAATATTTTTGGCGGGGTGACAGCGGCCATTGTTGCCCTGCCCCTCGCACTGGCATTTGGTATTTCCTCGGGCATTGGCCCCATAGCGGGCCTGTATGGCGCAATTGTCGTGGGCTTCTTCGCCTCTGTCTTTGGCGGGACCCGTCCCCAGGTTTCCGGCCCCACGGGACCAATGACCGTGGTCATGACCGCGATGACGGCACAACTGGTCGCCCAGTATCCCGACCAGGGACTGGCACTTGCGTTTACCACCGTATTCCTGGGTGGCATTATCCAGGCGCTGACTGGGCTATTCCGGCTGGGCAAGTACATCATCATGGTGCCCTATCCGGTGATTTCCGGGTTTATGAGTGGTATCGGCGTCATCATCATCGTCCTGCAAATCGGACCATTTCTGGGGTTTGAGGCCAAGGGCAATATTCTCTCCGCGCTGGCCGCTATCCCTGAGCAACTGAGCCACCCACAGATCCCCTCTTTCGTTATCGGACTTCTCGGAATTGCGCTGCTATTCCTGTGGCGCGGCACCGCGAATCGAATCATGCCAGCGCCATTGCTGGTTCTGGTAGTGACCACGATTGCCGCTCAACTGACTTTTCCCGCAGGCGCATTGGATCTCATCGGTGCTATTCCTTCTTCATTACCTTCCATTCAATGGCCTGTCTTTAAATGGGAGCTCCTCCCGGACATGTTCGTCAACGCCGTCATGCTTGCCGTACTGGGATCAATCGACTCCCTTCTCACCTCGCTGGTCGCCGACAATATGAATGGCGATATTCACGATTCCGATCGAGAGCTGATCGGTCAGGGGCTGGGGAACAGCATTGCCGGCCTGCTTGGCGGCCTGCCTGGCGCCGGGGCCACCATGAGAACAGTCGTCAATATTCGCGCCGGTGGCGACGGCCCGCTTTCCGGCGTGGTTCACGCGGCTGTATTACTGTCAGCGGTCTTCGGGCTGGGTTTTCTTTTTGAAAATATTCCGTTGGCCGCCCTGTCTGCGGTGCTGATCAAAGTGGGGATCGACATCATCGACTGGCCGTTCATCGCCCGCTTGCGGCAATTGCCGCGCTTCACCGTAGGCTTGATGCTACTGGTGCTGGGCCTGACGGTATTTGTGGATTTGATTACGGCAGTCTTCGTCGGGGTGTTTATCAAGAATCTGATGCTTCTCGATCGCCTGTCCGACCTGGAACTGGGCAATGTCACCATCGAGGATGGCACATCCGAGAATTCGAAACTCGACGAGGATGAGCGCCTGGCCCTGGAAAAATTTGGTGGGGATGTGGTCCTGCTCAGAGTTACCGGCCCATTGAGCTATGCGGTAAGCCGGGGCCTTACGCAGCGCTTCAATGCCATGAAGCATCCTCGCGTGTTGTTGGTTGACCTGTCCTCGGCATCCATCATCGGTGTATCGACAACGCTCGCCATCGAAAAATTAATCAGTGCCGCCAAAGCGTCCGGCACTGACGTCAAGTTAATAGATGAATACAGTAAAACCCGTGGAGAGTATCGTCAACTGGGTGTATTCGATCTGGTGGGGGAAAGCAACTGCGTCGCTGATTTTGAGCAAGCCGTCAACACCATAACCCTGCCGACATAAAACTGTTTCAATAGCAATTAACAGGTATACACACAATGATCGAAATAACGGACGCAATGGTGGCGTCAGGCCTCATTTTATGCCTGACATTTGTCGGCATTTTTACTGAACATTTACACGGTATAGAAAGGGCCAAGTTCGCGATGGCGGGCGCCGGGGCAATTATATTGGCCGGACAATATTTTGGCTTCTACTCGCCGGAACTCGCCCTGGAAGCCATTGACTGGAACGTTGTCTTTCTGCTGGCGATCATGATGGTCATTGTATCCATTATGATCAGTACCGGCGGCTTTGAACACCTGGCACAATACCTTGCCCACCAAAGTGGGGGATCACAATTTCGTCTTCTTGTGCTGCTAGGCACGGCGGTAACCGTTATTTCTCTGTTACTGGACAATGTGACCACCGTCATTATCTTCGGGCCGCTCATTATCATGATTTGCCAGGCGATGGGAGTCTCCCCGATCCCCTATCTACTGGCTGCAGCACTGTTGTCCGATACGGGTGGCGTTGCCACGCTGGTGGGCGACCCACCCAATTTAATGATTGGATCGGCCGCAGGCATAGATTTCAACACCTTTTTTATTCATATGGGTCCTCCGGTGTTACTGGCCTGGCTGGGAATTCTGCTGGGCATGAAATTTCTTTTTGGCAGGGAGCTGGGTGCGAGGGTTGAGCACACCTTTGACAAGGTTATCGAGTATAAAAACAAGCGACTTTGGCACAAGTCACTGTTTGCCATGGGTGTGATGGTGATACTGTTTGTGATTCACCATCACATCGGCTGGGAACCCTGGCTGGTGGCGGCATCCTGTTTAACGTTACTGGTATTTATAAGCCGCCATATTGAGATGGAGCAAGTCACCGCGCAAATTGAAGCACCGCTGCTGATATTCTTTATTTCGCTTTTTATCGTCATTGGCGGCGTAGAGCGATCGGGTTTGCTCGAAGTGGTTGGCGAAGCCTTTAAGCCGATCATCATCGAATATCCGCTAATGGCCGCATTGTTGCTACTCTGGGTGGCGGCAGTTCTCTCTGCACTGATAGACAATATTCCTTTTACAGCGGCCATGATTCCCGTATTGGCGGGCCTGCAGCATGAAGGCGTTAATGTCAGCGTCATGTGGTGGGCCCTGGCGATGGGGGTCGGCATGGGAGGGAACGGCTCCCATATTGGCTCCACGGCCAATGTTTACATCGTTACTATTTCAGAGCGTCTCGCCCGCGAAACAGGCAATCCCAGCCTCGCCATTACCCCGGGACTCTGGATTAGGAAGGGAACGCCCGCAATGTTGATCACGCTGGTGCTGTGTAGCCTGTTTATTTGGCTGGGATATGACTATCTCTACGTTAAATAGATGTAAAAAGACTAACCGTAGCGATTAACCGGGTACAGGATGTACTTTATAATCAGAGCCAAGTGGTTTGCGAGGATCAAGGAACTTTAAATACATGACAGGCTCAAAGCAAGGATCATCCCCGGGGTTATATCACTGAAGTAGAAGCCCAGTTTCAATGATTAGGCTATTTTTATATATAGGTTTACTCCTGTCTTCCGTCGCAGGCTTTGGAGACACAGTTTCCCCAGCCGGCGACACCCTTTTGAAGCCCGAGTTAATCTGCCCGGATCAAAATGATGGTGAAAAGCATTTCGATCTTTATGATCTAGATGTTGCCAGTCACAAGCGTCAATCCCTACCGCTCCCGTCAACCGTTTTAAAACTGTCATACAGGCCTTACCAGACCCCTTTAATAGACCTTCCCTACGCCAACCCCATCAGGGCTCCTCCCTTTAATTCAGTGTAAAACTTGCGCCCAGCAAAATAATCACTGTTGAATGTTTACAACACCAGCTTGTCTGTGCGCTTGTCGTTATGACATCCGTCATTGTCAGATACTGGCAATACGTTAATAACTCACAAACCTGGTTATCGATAGCAGGCGTTTCACTACTCAAAAAAAGCGACGAAAAAAAACAGGCCAAAGCCTGCCCGCTTTCTTAAGTCTGTGGCCGCAACATCAAGCCAGGATTGACGCAAGAGATTCATGCAATGAAAAAACTTAATTTTTACCACACTGAAGAAATACACGAACTGGCATGGCCGGAAGAGGAGCGGAATTTCTCACTCGATACGCCGGCCATACTGTTCCTAACGGATTTCACCAGGGTCAAACCACTCATTATTGAAGCTTCCGTTTCGGCGGTCGAGGCAAAGAACTTTATGAGAAAAACCCATGTCCGGCTGAAGTTAGTCGTTGATGAAAATAAAAAATTTATCGGCGTCGTCAGTGCCGATGACCTGATAGACAGAAGACTGGTTCAGAAAATATCCGAAGGGCATGAAAGGGAAACACTCTCTGTCACTCAGTTTATGACCCCGAGAAAGGAGCTAAAAGCCTTTGATATTAAGGAATTATCCACGGCTTCCATTGGTGATGTTATCGATGCCCTGAAAGATAGCGGCCAGCAACACTGCCTCGTTATAGACAGGGATCACAATCTGATCAGGGGAATCTTTTCTGCCAGCGACATATCGAGAAAGCTGCATCTACCCATAGACATTCAGGATAAATCCAGCTTTTTAAGGGTATTTGTGCGGTGTCATAGTAAACAAACAGGAAGCTCACACTTGGGTGAGCTTCCTCCCGCCTAAAAAAACAGAACAAATTTGCACAGGTAACGCCTACATGGAAACGATGTGCGCGCCTGAATATTGTCAACTTCTCGACGAAACGGGCATAGCGCCAAATCGGCCGTGTTGAATCGCTTGTCTCACTCGGCAGATGCTTTCAAGTTGCTCCTGAATTTCTCCGGTGGCTCACCAAAAAAATCCTTAAACGCGCGGTAAAAATTGTTCGGCTGCGAATAACCCAATTGAAATGCGATCTCCTGGGCCGTTAGCTGGGTATTGACCATATAATCTTTGGCCAACTCCATACGCACTTCCAGGCACAAACGCCGAAAGCTGGTTCCGGCGTCGGCCAGGTAGCGGCGCAGCGTGCGGGGCGACAGCGACAACAAGGGGGCAGTCAATTCCAGGTGAAAACGACAGTCGTTGGGTTTTTCCACCAACAGCCGTTTTACCCGACTGATAATATCGCCGCTGTGTTCACGCTCGCGCAACATCCGTCGCACCTGCGTCTCGTAGAGGGATTGGGCCTGGTCGTTGCCCGAGTGAACGGCGATATAAAGCCACTGTTTGGGAATGGCCAGGCAGGCGCCTGGCTGGTCGAAGCTCACCTGGCACCCAAGCAGTTGCTGGTACTGCCAGTGATAGGTGGGTGCCCCGTAATTCAAGGTGGCAAAGCTGGCGCAGGCGGCCACCCCTTCCGGGAGCAACACCTGGATATATCGCCACATACTGATCAGCCACTGTTCCAGCAGCAATTGAAAATAGGCCGAGCCGGTGGGCAGCACCTCACACTTGATCAACGCGTGCTCGGCACTGGTAGACAGGGAGACACGCAGATAGTTGGTGGTCTGCTCCATCAGATGACATGCCAGGTGCAGGCTCTGCTCGAGGGTCGGACTGGCCAGCAGGGCATACCCCATCACCCCCAAACTGTCCAAACGGGTGCGATTGGCCACCCGCAGAGCGATATTGGGCACTTCGTTGCCATGCAACTGACCCAACAGGCGCAAATAAGCGTCGAGACCAAGCTGGGTATCCGGTTCCCACCAGGGTTCGCTAAAGCCACACCAGCTCCCCAGGGCTTCGCGATCTACATAGCTACACTCTTCCTGCAGCACCTGATCCAACAGGCGCAGCTGGTGGGCTGTCAGATTATGTTCATCAATAGGCAAAACTTTCGGCATATTTACGAGAACCGGGTTTTTCGCGGGCCATCAGGTCAGTCTAATCGCAGGTGGCCGATAATGATAGTTACTGCTGGCCACAAATGATTAACTTAATGGACGAAAATACTAAACTACTGTGGCCGGTAATGATACCCATTATTGGACGAAAATGATAATTTTCTGGACGAAAATGCTATCCAATAAAAAAGCTGGGGATAATAAGCTATTACCCTCTGAATTCCCGCGAATGGCCCCGGCCATTCGATCACCCACTTTTTAGAGGTCCGCCCATGTCCAAGACTTGTATTATCATCGGCGCCAGCCATGCCGCTGCCCAGCTCGCACCCAGCCTCCGCCAGGAAGGATGGGAGGGACGCATTCTGGTGATCGGCGATGAGCCCTATGTACCCTACCACCGTCCTCCGCTCTCGAAAGCTTACCTCTCAGGCGAGAAAGACGTCGACGGCATTCTGATTCGCCCCCAGGCTATTTACGAAAAGAATGATATTGAATTCAAACTGGGTGTGCGGGTGGAAGCGATCAACCGCGCCCATAAAACTGTCACCCTGACCAACGGTGAGGTACTCAGCTACGACAAGCTGGCCCTGTGCACCGGCTCCCGCGTGCGCACGGTGTCCCTGCCAGGCACCAACCTGACCGGCGTTCACTATCTGCGCGATATCGCCGACGTGGAAAAGATCAAAGGCGATGTGTCCGCAGGCAAGAACGCCGTGATTGTGGGCGGCGGTTATATCGGACTGGAAACTGCCTCGGTACTGAAAAAGCTGGGCATGAACGTCACCGTGCTGGAAATGGCCCCACGGGTCCTGGCCCGCGTCACCGCGCCGGAACTGTCGGAGTTCTACACCCGCGTCCACACCGATGAAGGGGTGGACATCAAAACCGGTATCGCTGTCTCCGGCTTTGAGGGCGATGGCCATGTAACGCGTGTCGCCTGTGCCGACGGCACCGGATTTGACGCCGACCTGGTGGTGATTGGTGTCGGGATCGTACCCAATGTGGAATTGGCGGAAGCGGCCGGCCTGGAAGTGGAAAACGGTATTGTGGTCGACGGGTTCGCCCGCACCGCGGACCCGGATATCGTTGCCGCCGGTGATGTCACCAACCACCCCAACCGTTTATACGACAGGCGCCTGCGCCTGGAGTCGGTTCCCAATGCCTCCGAACAGGCCAAGACTGCCGCCGCCAGCATTTGCGGGAAGGAGAAGGCCTATGATGCCCTGCCCTGGTTCTGGTCCGATCAGTATGACCTGAAATTGCAGATCGCCGGTCTCAGTCAGGGCTACGACCAAGTGGTGATTCGTGGCGACCGCAATACCGGCCGCAGCTTTACCGCCTTCTACCTCAAGGAAGGCAAGCTGATTTCTGCCGACTGCGTTAATCGCCCCCAGGAATTTATGATCAGCAAGCGCTTGATTGCCGAGGGCATTCCGGTGAACCCGGTACGCCTGGCGGACGAGGGTGTTGCACCGAAGGAATTGTTAACCCCTTAAAGGGTTTCAACGCCCGCCTCAAACACCGTCCAGGGGCACTGATTGCCCGGTACCCCTGGGCGTTTCACTGCAAAAGTGTAAACAGCCTGAAGCGCTAGCGGGACAGGGGCATTATTCGAACACCGTAAATGTCAAAACGATAGAGTGGCCCTGTCTCACCACCTGCAGCCGAATAGGTTTGATTATTGGCCAGATGCGTCGGTTGAGAACTGTTTCGCGCCCGGGACAACGGCCCAGGCACCCTAAAACCCGCACAATTGTGCCAAAGGACCCGCCTTAAGGCATACCGATGGAAAACATCGACTCCAGATCGTGCCTGGAAAAGACCTTAAATGAAATCAGTGTCTCGGTGTGGGTAATGGCCTCGATCCCGGCGATTTCAGACGACACCAACTCGGCCAGGCGCTCGCTGTTGTTGGCGCGAATCAGGGCCACCAGGTCGTAACGGCCGGCCACGGAGAAGACTTCAGTAATACCTGCCATTTTCGCCAGACTCTGTCCGACCTTTGCGGCCTGTCCCCGCTTTACATTCATCAATACCAATGCGGATATCACATTCAGACCCTCTCTATCAATCTCGGGTTAGTTTTCCAGGCTGGCGGGGTGTTCGACCGGCGCCTGGGGTAAATAGGCTGACATGCGCTCCCGCAATAGCGGTGGAATCTCGATACTGCCCTCTTCCACCGCGCGAGAGGTATAAACCAGCGCGTTTTCCGTTTTCAATACCGGCACACCGGCATTGAGCGCCGTCACCGAAACAGTGCAGGAGCTTCGTCCCAGTTTCAGCAGGCGCAACTCAAAGTCCAGTTGATCTCCAATTTTGCACGGTGACATAAACTGGCACTGGACACTGACCGTGGGAAAGCCTTCATTGCGCTCGGTAATAAAGTACGAAAAGGCCCAATCCATGGATGACATCCAGTCTTCCACCACGTTGTTGATCATCTCAAAGTAGCGGGGGTAGAAAACAATACCGGCCGGGTCGCAGTGGGCAAAGCGGATTTGGACAGAAGTGGCAAAGACCTTGGCATTCATGGGCTACATCACCTCTCCGCCGGCAACGGCGATCGCCTGTCCGGTAATCGACTCAGCCCCCGGGGAGCATAGCCAGAGCACCGTATTGGCAACCTCATCTGGCCGTACCAGGCGTCCCTGAGGATTGCTCCGGGTCAACTCGGAACGCGCCTCCGCCTCGCTACGACCGGTCTTTTCCATAATGGTTTTGATGGAGTTCTGAATCAGCTCGGTGTCGGTATAACCGGGACAAACCGCATTGACAGTGATACCGGAGGCGGCATTCTCCAGCGCCAGGGAACGGGTAAGCCCGAGGGTGCCGTGCTTCGCCGCACAGTAGGCGGACACATACCCATAGCCCTTCAGGGCCGCAGTACTGGCAATATTGACGATTCGACCACTGCCCTGCTTGCGCATATCCAACAGCGCCTCGCGACAACCGTAGAAAACACTGTCGAGATTGACGGCGATCATTCGGTGCCAGTTATCATCGTCCATCCTGTGACCCGGTGAGGTGTGGGCCTGCCCGGCGTTGTTCACCAGAATATCAACGGGCCCAAAGGCTTCACGGGCAGCCTGAAAGGCCGTCGAGAGCTGTCCGCTGTCGGTCACATCCACTGAAATGGCCTGCGCCTGGGGCAAACTCTCGGCCTTGGCCAGAAGAGGTTCCAGGTTGCGCCCCATCAGGGTCAGCCTGGCCCCCTGTGCCGCCAGCACATCGACTATGGCCGCCCCTATTCCCTTGCCAGCCCCGGTCACTATGGCGTGCTTGCCCTTGAGAGTCATGGTCATCATCTAATTACCCCAGTCTGCCAGTCCAGTGATGGAATTCCCGTAGTCATTAACAACGGATTTTACATTACATGTAATATATTTGCCAGTAATGAATTTAGCCACTACAATGAGTTCAATGCGTTTCCTGAAAAGCACAATGCCAAACAATACCCCTTCAGCTTAGCCGAGAGGAGCCACCCCGCATGAGACCCAAGAATCGATTCGAGCCGGATGCGTTTACCCCGGAACATTTTCTCTGGCGCTTCGACCGCGGTGTCGCCACCATTACCCTCAATATTCCCGAGCGCAAAAACCCGCTGACCTTCGAGTCCTACGCTGAGCTGCGCGACACTTTTCGCGACCTCTGTTACGTGGACGACGTCAAGGCCGTGGTGATCACCGGCAAGGGTGGCAATTTCTGCTCCGGCGGCGACGTGCACGACATTATCGGCCCTCTGACCCGAATGGATATGCGGGGGCTACTGGATTTCACCCGCATGACCGGCGACCTGGTCAAGGCGATGCGCAATTGCCCGCAACCGATCCTCTCGGCCGTGGACGGCATCTGTGTCGGCGCCGGCGCCATTATCGCCATGGCCAGCGACCTGCGTTACGGCACCGATAACGCCAAAGTGGGATTCCTCTTTACCCGGGTCGGCCTCGCCGGTTGCGACATGGGCGCCTGCGCCCTGCTGCCCCGCATTATCGGCCAGGGCCGAGCCGCTGATCTGCTCTACAGCGGACGTATCATGAAAGCGGATGAAGGCGAGCGTTGGGGCTTTTTCAATCGCCTCTGCAGCGCGGAATCCGTACTGGAAGAAACCCAGGCCATGGCCCACCAACTGCTGGAGGGCCCCACCTTCGCCCACGGCATTACCAAGACCATGCTCCACCAGGAGTGGAATATGAGTATCGACCAGGCCATAGAGGCCGAAGCCCAGGCCCAGGCCATCTGTATGCAGACCGCCGACTTCACCCGCGCCTACGAGGCCTTTATCGCCAAGCAGACACCCAAGTTCGAAGGCAACTGAGAATAGGAAAAAGACTGGAGAGGAATCAACCATGGGCCATGCCATCGACAACGTGGATAAAAGCTACCTCAACTGGCCGTTTTTGGAGACCAGTCACCGGGAACTGGCAGAGGCCATTGACGCCTGGGCCCAACAGCATGTCGACCCCGCCCCCCACGGCGACATTGACGTCGATGCCGAATGCATCGAGCTGGTACGCCGTTTGGGCGAGGCCGGGTTCCTCAACCACTGCACCGCCCTGCGCGCCGCCGGCGAAAAGCTGGATGTCCGCAGCATGTGCCTGATGCGCGAAACCCTGGCCCGCTACTCCGGCCTGGCGGATTTCGCCTTTGCCATGCAGTGTTTGGGCAGTGTCGCCATCAGTTTGTTTGGCACTGACGAACAACAACAGGCCTATCTGCCCGCCGTCAGCGCCGGGGAAAAACTGGCCGCTTTTGCCCTGACGGAACCGGAGGCCGGCTCTGACGTGGCCTCGATAAGCACCAGCGCCGAACGCGATGGCGACGACTATATTATCAACGGCGAAAAAACCTTTATTTCCAACGGTGGCATCGCCGGTTTCTATACCCTCTTTGCGCGCACCGGCGGCGCTGGTGCCAAGGGTATTACCGCGTTCATCGTAGACGCCGACACACCGGGACTGGAGATTGCCGAACGTATCGACGTGATTGCCCCCCACCCCCTGGCCCGGCTGCGATTCAACAACTGCCGGGTGTCGGCCAGCCAGATGCTGGGCGAGGAAGGCAAGGGCTTTAAAGTCTCCATGGCAACCCTGGACGTGTGCCGCTCTACTGTGGGCGCAGCCGCTCTCGGTTTTGCCCGGCGCGCCCTGCACGAAGCACTCAGCCGCACCAACACCCGCGAACTGTTCGGCGCCGCCATGAACGACATTCCCGGCGTGCAGACGCAACTGGCGGAGATGGCACTCAATATCGACACCAGCGCGCTATTGATTTACCGCGCCGCCTGGACCAAGGACTGCGTGGCCGAGCGTGTCACCCGGGAAGCGGCCATGGCCAAAATGCACGCCACCGACTCCGCCCAGGAAACCATCGACAAAGCGGTGCAGCTATTCGGCGGCCTGGGTGTGACCCGCGGCATTAAAGTGGAGGAACTTTACCGGGAGATTCGCGCCCTGCGGATTTACGAGGGGGCCTCGGAAGTGCAGAAGCTGATTATCGCGCGACAAGTTATCGGTAAGTAGTTGCCAAACGATGGTCGCTGCCCACCGGATTTACGATCGCTCAGGGGTTAGCGGCTTTCTCCCCCATTCAAACAAGGTAAACACTATGCACATCATTCAACCCAAAGGCTGGGCGAAACCCAAAGGCTACGCCAATGGCATACTCGCCGAAGGCAAGACCCTCTATATCGGCGGCCAAATAGGCTGGAATGCCCAAGAGGCGTTCGAGAGCGACGACTTTGTCGACCAGGTACGCCAGACCCTGGAAAACACCGTCGCCATTCTGGAGACCGCCGGCGCCCGGCCCGAGCATATCACCCGCATGACCTGGTACATCACCGACAAGCAGGAGTACCTGAGTCGCTTGAAAGAAGTGGGCCAGGCTTATCGCGATGTTATCGGTCGCAACTTCCCGGTGATGGCCATGGTCCAGGTGGTGGCGCTCATGGAAGACCGCGCCAAGGTGGAGATTGAAACCACGGCGGTGATTCCCAACGATTAAGCCCGGGAATACAAGCCGTTACCGAATAAACCGGTAGTCGCCAGGCTACCGGTTTTTTATTTCCCTCACACAGCACGCGGAAAACACGTCCCGCTTCCCCCGCCAGACAACGGGTTTCAACTGCCATCAGTCTGATTCTCAATGACCGGTTGCAAATCTCTCAGCCATAAAATATTATTGATAATCATTATCATTACTATTTGCAACTTAACTTTTTGAGAGCCCTATGAGCCCAAACATCGCCTTGTTCGCCCTGGTCAGCGGAATCAGTAGCACCCCTGACGTATTGATGGAAGAAATGATCGTTACCGGCAGCCGCACACTGGAGCGTATCGATGAGGTACCGGCGTCGGTATCTGTCGTCAATAGCGATACTCTGCGGGAGGAACTAAAGACCAGCCCCGAGCTACAAAATATCCTGGCCATTCACGTGCCCGGTTTTGGCGCCGCCACCGGATCCACCAGCAACGCAGGCTTGACGCTGCGCGGTCGCGGCGCCCTGGTGATGATCGACGGCGTGCCCCAGTCCACTCCCCTGCGCAACGGCAGCCTGGGTGTGCGCAGTGTCGATAGCAGTGCCCTCGAGCGGATAGAAGTGATCAAGGGGGCCACTTCCATGTACGGTAACGGCGCGTCTGGCGGTATTATCAACTACATCACCAAATCCCCGGCTGCGGATACCACCATCAGCGGTGATTTCGGAGTCAGCAGTCGCTTTTCCCTGGTCGACGCCGATAACAGTTTCAGCAAGCGTTTTGACGGCAGCCTGAGCGGCACTTTCGGTAACTTCAGTTACGCCATCAACGGCGTCTACGACTCTCGCGGCCAGCAAAAGGATGCCGACGGAGACACCCTGGGACTGATCTACGGTCTCTCCGACCTGGACACCAAAAACCTGTTCACCAAACTGGCCTATGAGTTCGACGAGGAAAAGCGCCTGCAGCTGACCCACAATTTTTACGATTCCCGCCAGTCCACCGACCTTGTGGACCTGACCGGCGATCCCGCGACGGGGGTCAAAACCCAAGCGGTGGAGAACACCGAGGGCACGTCGCGTCCAGGCGCCCCTCAAGGCCCCAAGGACAATAGCAACCTGATACTGAACTATGTAGACGATGCAATTTTCAACCACACCCGGTTAACCCTGGATGCCTACAGGCAATCCATCGAAAATGTGTTCTTCTTCTCCACCAATCTTGCCAACCCGGACGCAGGCTATGATGGCGGACAGTCGCTGATCAAATCTGAAAAACAGGGTGTGCGGATCAATTTCAAATCCAGCTTCAGTTGGAATGCGCTGGATACCAGCCTGTTGTACGGTGTCGATATACTCAACGACATTAGCTCACAACCCCTGACCGACGGTCGCCTCTGGGTGCCGGAAATGGATATGGACAACCGCGCCCTCTATTTGCAGGGCAAGTGGGTTTGGGATAACCGCTGGGTGCTGAAGGCAGGTGTGCGAAATGAGCATACTGATATCGCCGTCGAAGATTACAGCACCCTGAGACTGTGCCGGTCGGCGACCCAGTGCTCGGTGTCGGTCGAAGTTGCCGGCGGTGAGCTGGATTACCAATCCACCACCTACAATATCGGGCTGCGCTACACCGGCAATGACCTCTTTAACCCCTTTATCGCCTACTCCGAAGGTTTTGACATCTCGGATTTGGGGCGCTTGCTGCGCACCGCCCAAGTGACCGATATCGCACAGATTCACACCGAGGCCTCCATTGTCGAACATTACGAAGTCGGCTTCAGCAGCGAACTGGATCAACTGAAAATCGAATTTGCCGCCTACCAGAGCGAGTCTGAACTCGGCACCGGGACGCAGCTCGATCCGCAGACCGGCATCTTCCTGCCGATAAGGGAACCACAGCGGATTCACGGTTACGAACTGGCGGTTCACTATCTTATCAACGAAACATTGAGTCTCGGTGGCAGTTACACCTACGTCGAAGGCGAGAACGTCGATACCGACAAACCCCTGACGGGGCGCTATATCTCACCCGCCATGTTGAGCGCCTACCTCGACTGGCAACCCACGACCGCCACTCGACTGGCTTTGAGTTACCAGCACATTGGCGAGCGCGATAAATTCGAACCCGTCGACGGCACCTACGCCATCAACGAAGGACCTGTCAAAAGCTACCAACTGCTTAATGCACGCGGTTCCTATACACTGCGCAACTGGGATATTTATGCCAGTGTCGAAAACCTGTTAAATGAAGACTATTTCCCGGCCCGCGCGCAATCGATTGTCCTGGCCAGTTACTACACCAAGGGCCTGGGCCGCACCGCCACTATTGGGGTGACCTACCGTTTCTAGCCATAACGCGACCGTGCCATACGAGCCCGGTCGCTTGCACACGTCTGTTAATCCATGCTCAACAACGCCACCTATCAATACCTGGTTAAAATCCACCGCTGGACAGGCCTGCTTATGGCCGGCTTTCTTATGCTCGCGGGCCTGACCGGTAGCCTGCTCGCTTTCTATCACGAGCTGGACGAAGTTTTAAACCCGCATTTTTTCAACACTACATCCGAGGCCCGGGACAATTTCCTACCGAGCACCGAGTTGTTCAGCATAGCCAGGCAATATGTCGAACCCCACGGCGGCAGTATCAGCACAATCCCCTTAACAAGGCAGGCCAATCACGGCGTTATGTTTCGGGTCAGCGGAATTCCCGCATATGATCAGCTTTTTTTAAATCCCTATAACGGCGACATTCTGGGTCACCGCCGCTGGGGAGACATCGCCCAAAACCCGGGCAACATAATGGGGTTTATCTATCGCCTGCACTACAGCCTGGCGCTGCCTGGCAGGCTTGGCGTTCTGGTTATGGGCATTATCGCCCTGCTGTGGACGGTGGATCACTTTGTGGCTCTGTGCATCACTCTGCCAAGGAGCTCCCGCAGGAACAAGGCAAAAGGCTTTTGGCTGCGATGGCGCAAGGCCTTTCGCCTGCCTTGGCGCGGTGGTGGGTTTACCTTTCAATTGCACCGCGCGGGGGGGCTCTGGTTATGGTCGCTGTTACTGGTGTTTGCCTGGTCCGGGGTCGGCTTTAACTTGCCTCAGGTATTCAAACCGGTAATGTCGTCAGTACTCGAATTCAACCCTGACTTCAATAAACTGCGCGATCGACCATTGACAAATACACGACCGCAGCTCGATTATCCGGCAGCATTGCAACGGGCAAAGAACCTAAGTCACACGGTCGCGGAAAGATATGCACTTGACCTCGGCTGGGAAGAATCTCTGCGATACGCCCCCATTTATGGACTCTACCGCTACCGGATTCACAGCAATCGGGACATCAGCGATCGCCTGGCCCGCACCGAGATCATCTTTGACGGCGATACCGGCGCTCTGGTGGCTGTTAACCTCCCCAGCGGGCAATATGCGGGCAACACGATAACCCGCTGGATTTATGCCCTGCATATGGGCACGGTGTTCGGATTGGGCTACCGAATAATTATCGCCCTGCTCGGCATATTCCTGTGCTTTCTCTGTTATAGCGGTGTGCTTATCTGGTGGAAAAAACGGTGCAGTCGCAAGGCGCGTAGAACTGCACCGCTCGCGAGTTTGTCGCATCAATGGGAACTGGTGGAAAAATGAAGTCGTGAGCACCTTAAGCGCTTTTGACTGATTCACGCTCTACAAAAAAACCGATGATCCTTCGATCATCGGTTTTTTTGTTTTTTGTCAGGGGGCGTGGTCAGGATCAATCCTGCAATTGGTCCCACACTTCCTGGTCGCGCTCATCGGTCCAGATACGGGGCCAATCGACACCATCGAACTCGTCCCACAGGCGCTGCACATCGAATGGCAGGCAGTGTTCGAAGATAGGCCACATGCCGAATTTGGGCGCCAGGTGTTCGCGGGTGGCTTCGAAAGCCTCCTTCAGGGTGCCGCCACGCTTGTGCACTTCACCCACCTTGTCGATCATACCCTTGAGAAAACCGCGGGTCTGTTCGATTGCCGCGTTCACCTCATCCTGACCGCGGGCCACGGCACCGCGACCGCCCACCAGGATTTCAGCACCGTAGGATTTCACCTTGTCCAGGGTTTCGCTGGACCAGTCGAAATGGAAGGCGTCACCCGTGTAGAGAGCGGCGGCAGCTTCCACCAGGTCACCGGCAAACAGGACTTTCTGCTTGGGCACCCAGGCGATAATGTCGCCGGCGGTGTGGCCGCGACCACAGTATTCCAGCACCAGGTTGCCACGATCACCACCCAAGGGAATTTCCAAACGATCATTGAAGACAATATCCGGATGGGTCAGGCCGGGAATGCCGTCGGGCTCGCGGAACAGGCGCGGCATACGGCCAAATTCACTGGCCCAGTCTTGCATGCCCCGCTCCTCGATCAGGAACTTGGTCTTTTCGTGAGTGATAATGGACTCGGCATTAAAAGCCGAAGCGCCCAGCACGCGCACCGCATGGTAGTGGGACAATACCAGGTACTTCACCGGCTTGTCGGTGTGCTTGCGCAGCATCTCCAGCCAGTCGCCGGCAGCTTTCGGGGTGGCACGCGCTTCAAAAGCAATAATAAAGTCCTCGGCTTCTATAGCGCCCACATTGGGATCACCTTCTGCCGTCAGGGCGTAAACACCTTCGCCCAGCACTTCCAGAGTCTCTTTCTTCTCGCCAAGGTCCGCAGAGGACGCAAAGGGTTTCTTAGCCATAATTGTCTGATACCTGTGGTTATCTGTCGTTACCGAAATCTCGGAACATCGTGGCGTCCGGCGATTTGTCTGCGCCGGCCATCAGCGTTTGTTTTAGGGACTTCTTTTGGGACTTTTCAGGGGCATTTGCAGCCCGATCCCTCAAGCCCTCGTCAGCCAGGCTTTAAATCTACCACAAAATAGTTGCATTAAAAACCATAAATTTACATCAACCTACCAATAATGGGTAATTAGTAACCAGATAATGGCGGATTACGCCTTGAAAAAAGCAAAATTAAGGGTTAAATTTATCTCATATAAAACTATTGATTTAGATCAATAAGCTTGGCGATGGCCGTTGCGCCAACCGAACCGCAGGCTGATCCCCGGCCCAAATGCGTTACACCCGCCAACTCTTCGGACGCAGACACTATGCAAAAAACCTATACCAACCCGGTCTACGACTACCGTCACAGCACCGATCAGGACGCGGAAACCCCCGTTCACCACCCGGTCATTATCGTCGGCGCCGGACCTTGCGGTCTGGCGGCGGGACTGGACTTCGCCCTGCAGGGCATTCCCACGGTGATCCTCGATGACAACAACACCGTTAGCGTCGGCTCCCGGGCCATCTGTTTCGCCAAGCGTACCCTGGAAATCATGGACCGCTACGGCTGCGCCGACCGTATGGTGGACAAGGGCATTACCTGGCAGCTGGGCAAGGTATTCTTCCAGGACGACCTGGTCTACGAATTCAACTTGCTGCCGGAAACCGACCACAAGCTGCCGGCCTTTATTAATTTGCAGCAGTACTATTTCGAAGAATACCTGGTGGACAGGGTGGCCCAGTTCGACAACATTGATCTGCGCTGGAAAAACAAAGTGACAAGCGTGACTACCGATGCCCAGGGCACTCGAATCACCGTCGAAACCCCGGACGGCGGCTACACCCTGAGCTGTGATTACCTGCTGGCGGCCGACGGCGCCAACAGTAAAATCCGCGCCATGCTGGGCCTCGAGAGCAAGGGGCAGGTGTTCCAGGACCGCTTCCTGATCGCCGATGTGGTCATGAAAGCAGACTTTCCCACCGAACGCTGGTTCTGGTTCGATCCGCCCTTCCACCGCAATCAGTCCGCACTGCTGCACCGCCAGGCGGACGATGTCTGGCGCATCGACCTGCAACTGGGCTGGGACGCGGACCCGGAAGAGGAAAAGAAGGAGGAAAATATCCGTCCCCGGCTGGAAGCCATGCTGGGCAAGGACGTGGAATTCGACCTGGAATGGGCCAGCGTCTATACCTTCCAGTGCCGCAAGATGGACAACTTTATCAAGGACCGGGTGATCTTTATGGGCGATGCCGCTCACCAGGTCTCCCCTTTTGGCGCCCGCGGGGCCAACGGCGGCATCCAGTCAGTGGAGAACCTGGCCTGGAAGCTGGCGCGCATTGTACGCGGCGAAGCCCCCCCATCACTGCTGGACACCTACAATAGCGAACGCCAGCATGGCGCGGCGGAGAATATTCTCAACTCCACCCGGGCCACGGACTTCATCACCCCCAAAAACCATATCAGCCGGGTCTTCCGCGACGAAACCCTGCGCCTGGCGGAAAATCACAAGTTTGCCCGTATGCTGGTCAACAGTGGCCGACTGTCCCTGCCCTGTTCCTATCCGGAGTCTCCGCTCAACACGCCGGAGGTGGGTGAATTCAGCAGCCCGCTAACGGCCGGTTCGCCACCCAAGGACGCCCCTCTATCCCTGAACGGGAAAAATGACTGGCTGCTGAATCAACTCGGCAACCGTTTTGTAGCCATGGTAAATGTGGATACCGGCGATTCACTGTTGCCAGCGTTGAAAGCCCTGAGTGCCGAAACCGATCTCGACTTGTTGCTGGTCAGCCAATCGCAGGTACCCGCAAAACTCGCCGACCTGGGTACCGCCGTCATCGACAGCAAAGGCCTGATTGCCGATCGCTATGACTTGCAGGCGGGCAATACCTACCTGTTCAGGCCGGACCAGATAATTACCGCCCGCTGGCAACAACTGTCTGCCACCGCCGTAAAACAGGCCAAACAAAAAGCGCTGGGCTTTGAATTGGAGAACGCCGCATGAGTACCCAACACCTGAACACTGAACCCAACTTTACCGACCCGGACGGTTTCTATGCCGCCCTGACGGACATTCACCGCGATCTTTCCCGGGATGACAGCGAACGGGTCAATGCCCGCCTGGTCCTGCTGCTGGCCAACCATATCGGCGAGGACGCTCCCCTGCGCGAAGCCCTTGCCATCGCCCGGGACATCGTCGACCCAAACCTTAGTTAGTTGCATACAAAACCATTATTCCCCTTCCGATCCAATGCGGAGGGGGGATATTTCAAAACTATTGGCCTATATCTTCCCCCTCGAGCCCTTGAGTTGTTGCCTCTTTAGGGGTATATTTGTTTCATATGTAACTTTTGATTTAGATCAATTGCCTTTTGACCTTAAATCTACTCTCATATAAAACCATAAAGGATGCGATAATGATCGACCCGAGCGAACTGCGCTATTTGAATGGTTTCGGCAATGAACACGAAACCGAAGCCCTGCCCGGCGCCCTGCCCGTGGGCCAGTTCAGCCCGCAACAATGTGCCTACAAGCTCTACGCCGAGCAGTTCAACAGCACCGCTTTCACCGCACCACGCGACCATAATCGCCGCACCTGGACTTACCGGATCCGCCCCTCGATCGCGATGGGGGATTTTCGTCCCATCGATAAAGGACAGGTGCGTACCGGCCCCATTACCGAGGTGGAATGCCCGCCCAATGTGATGCGCTGGGACGCCCTGCCCATACCCTCCGAACCCACGGACTTTGTCCAGGGACTGACCACTGTGGCCGCCAACGGCGACGCCCGGGCCCAGAGTGGCATTGGCATCCATGTGTACACCGCCAACACCGGCATGGGTAACCGTTTCTTTTACTGTGCCGATGGCGAGCTACTCTTTGTCCCGCAACAGGGCGAGCTGCTGGCCTATACCGAATTGGGCATCCTGCACGTCAAACCGGGCGAGATTATGGTGATCCCGCGGGGCATCAAATTCAAAATCGAACTGCCAGCCGGCCCTGTGCGCGGTTACATCTGTGAAAACTATGGCGGCAGCCTGCATCTGCCGGAACGCGGTCCCGTGGGCGCCAACGGTTACGCCAACGAGCGTGACTTCCAGTACCCGGAAGCCTGGTTCGAGGACGTGGAAGGCGAATACAGGGTGGTGGCCAAGTTCTGTGGCGGTCTCTTCGAAGCAGAGCTGGATCACTCGCCACTGGATGTGGTTGCCTGGGTGGGTACTACCGCTCCCTACAAGTATGACCTGTCGCGGTTTAATGTGATGAACACCGTCAGCTATGACCACCCGGACCCTTCGATCTTTACCGTACTCACGGCCCAGACCGACACCCCCGGGGTGGCCAATGTGGACTTCGTTATCTTTCCGCCCCGTTGGATGGTGGCCGAGGGCACCTTCCGCCCGCCCTACTATCACCGCAATATCATGAGCGAGTTTATGGGGCTGATCGAAGGCACCTACGACGCCAAGGCGTCCGGTTTCGAACCCGGCGGCATGAGCCTGCACAATTGCATGACACCTCACGGCCCCGAGGCGGATGTGTTCGAAAAAGCCAGCAATGCGGAACTCGCCCCCGAACGCTACAGGGACACCATGGCCTTTATGTTTGAGTCGCGCTATGTGATAGCGCCAACCCAGTTTGCCCTGGAAACCGACGCGCGGCAGAAAAATTACCTGAACTGCTGGGGTTCACTGAAAAAATACTTTAATGGCGAAAAGTAACTACCCTTTAGGCAGTAACTTTCCCGTCAACACAATGAACACAAGCAAACAGACAGGCAGCAAACGATGACACTGTTAAATGAAACCCATGATATTCAACTGACCAGTTGGGTCGAGTCAGCCAACGATGGCAGCGACTTTCCCATCCAGAACCTGCCCTTTGCGGTTTTCCGTCGCGCCGGCAGTAACGAAAACTTTCGCGGTGGCGTAGCCATTGGTAACCAGGTGCTGGATATGGCCGCCGCAGCCGACGCCGGTGTTTTTGAGGGCCAGGCCCAGGCTGCCGCCGAAGCCGCCGCCCAGAGCACGCTGAATACCTTGATGGGTATGGGCAAGACCGCCAACTCGGCCCTGCGCCTGGCCCTGTCCCGAGCCCTGCGCACAGGTTCCGACGCCCAGGGTAAGCTGCAAGGCTGCCTGGTGGCCCAGGCGGACGTAGAGTTCGCCATGCCCTGCCAGATTGGCGACTACACGGATTTCTACACCTCCGTCTACCACGCTACGGCGGTTGGCTCATTGTTCCGTCCGGACAACCCCCTGCTGCCCAACTACAAATGGGTGCCCATCGGTTACCATGGCCGCGCTTCCACTATCGGTATTTCCGGGCAGCAGTTCCCGCGCCCCGTCGGCCAGACCAAGGCGCCAGACGCTTCTGAGCCCGGTTTCGGCCCCTGCAAGCGCCTCGACTACGAGTTGGAAATGGGCATTTTTATCGGCCAGGGCAATCCACTGGGCGACCGCATCGATATTGCCCAAGCGGAAGACCATGTTTTTGGCATGTGCCTGTTCAACGACTGGTCGGCACGTGATATCCAGGCCTGGGAATACCAGCCCCTGGGGCCCTTCCTGGCCAAGAATTTCGCCTCCACCATTTCCCCCTGGATTGTCACTCTGGAAGCCCTGGCCCCCTACCGTGTGGAATTCGCTCACCCGGAAGGCGACCCCCAGCCACTGCCCTATTTGAGTTCTGAGTTTAATACCCGGCACGGCGGTTTCGACATCTCCCTGGAGTGCCTGATTCAGACCGAACAGATGCGCAGAGCCGGCCGGGAACCCGCGAAGCTCTCCGATTCCAGTTTCAGGCACTCCTACTGGACAGTCGCGCAGATGGTGACCCATCATACCGTCAACGGCTGCGCCCTGAATCCCGGCGACCTGTTGGGCTCCGGCACCCAGTCCGGCCCCGAACACGAAGAGGCCGGCTCGATCCTGGAACTGACCCGCGGCGGCAAGGAGCCTGTCAGCCTGCCCAACGGCGAAACCCGCACTTTTCTGGAAGACGGCGACGCCATTGTGATGCGCGGCTACTGTGAAAAAGCGGGTGCGGCGCGGATCGGGTTTGGTGAGGTGGTGAGTACAATTTTGCCGGCTAAACCCTAAGGACTCGACAAAGGACTCAATAATGGAACTCTATTCCTACTTTCGCTCTTCGGCCGCCTACCGGGCGCGTATCGCCCTGAATTTGAAGGGCATCGAGCACACCCTGGCACCGGTGAACCTGCTCAAAGGTGAACACAAGAGCGACGGCTACAAAACCCTGCAACCCCAGGGCCTGGTGCCGGCACTGAAGCTGGACGACGGCCGGGTGATCAATCAGTCGACCGCCATAATGGAGTACCTGGAGGCGCGGTTTCCGCAGCCCCCCCTATTGCCGGAAGACGCTTATGAGGCTGCCGTGGTGCGCGGCTGGGTCAACCTGATCGCCTGTGACATCCACCCGCTCAACAATCTGCGGGTACTGAAATATCTCGTGCATAAACTGGGCGTTGACGACAAAGCCAAACTGGCCTGGATCGCGCACTGGATCCACGAAGGTTTTACCGCCCTTGAAAGCCAGATCAGCGCCGCGCCCTACTGCTTCGGCGAGCGGGTAACCCTGGCGGATGTCTACCTGGTACCCCAGGTCTATAACGCCCTGCGTTTTAACATCGATATGACAGCCTTCCCCAAAATCAATGCCGTTTGCGATGCCTGTAATGCCCTGGCGGCCTTTGACAAAGCCAGGCCGGAGAACCAGCCTGATTCAACGCTCTAGGATTCTGCCGGACTTGGGCGTTCGTCGCGATCGAGGTGTGAGAGCGGCGCAGTAGTACAGCCCTGAGTCCGACAAAATTCCAGGCTCGCGCCGGTGCGGCAACTTTCTCTGAACCTTCCGTTCGCACTCGAACGCCGCCATCTACGGTCAGCGCCTGCTCGTTTTTTGCGGCTTTTTCTTTGTACAATGCCGCCCTTTTCCAACTTGTTTCCCTGATAACAGGCTTTAAGTCATGGAACTGACACTCTCGTTTTACGCCCTGGCCGCCAGTGTGGTGCTGCTGACCGGCATATCCAAGGGCGGCTTCGCAGGCGGTCTGGGCACCCTCGCCGTGCCCCTGCTGACCCTGGTCATCGACCCGCGCACGGCCGCTGCGATTATGCTGCCGATACTGATCTGTATGGATTTTTTCAGCGTCGCCGCCCACCGCCGCCACTACGACAAACAGATCCTGAAGATCCTGGTGCCGGCGGCAATCCTGGGGATTGTTATCGGCACCTTCAGTTTTCGCCTGTTCAGCGCCGATCTGATTCGACTGATGGTGGGGCTGTTGGCCATCTATTTTGTGGGTCATTACCTTTACGGGCTTTGGCGCAAAAGTCGGCAATCCGATTCCCGGCCAATTCCCTCTACCTGGAAAGGACGCCTTTGGGGCTGCCTCGGGGGATTTACCAGCTTTGTCGCCCACGCCGGCGGGCCTCCGCTGTCCATCTACCTGTTGCCGTTAAAATTGGAAAAGTCTGTCCTGGTGGGTACCTCGGTGTTCTTCTTTACCACGGTCAACCTGGTCAAGCTGATTCCCTATGCCTGGCTGGGGCAGCTCAACACCGACAACTTGTTGACGTCGCTCTACCTCCTGCCACTGGCACCCATCGGCGTAAAGCTCGGGGTCTACCTCCACCACCGGGTATCGGAGCGTTGGTTTTACTGGCTCTGTTACAGCCTGCTGGGCGCGGCGGGACTCAAACTCGTGTACGAAGGTGCCACGGGTGTTCTTTGACACCGGAAATCAGGGGGGCAACTGGCTGTAGTATTCCGCCACATCGGCTATCTGCTGGTCGGTAAAATCTTTGACAATCACCTTCATGATCTCACTGTGGCGAGCGCCGTCGCGAATATCGGTCAGTTGTTTCTGCAGATAGGCCTTTTGCTGGCCACGGATAACGGGCCACTCGGTATTGACCGGTCTCCCCTCCATACCGTGGCAGGAAATACACCGCGCGCTCACATGGCGACCGGCCTGGTTGGGTTTACCCTTTTTGCCCCCGGCGGCGGGCAGTTGGGAAAAGTAGCTCGCCAGATCCTCTATCTGTTGGTCGGACAAGCCCTTGACCATGGGATACATAAGCGGATTCTGGCGATCACCATCGCGAAAGGCGCGGATCTGGGTGGCCAGGTAACCCCGGTGTTGGCCGGCGAGGTTGGGCCACAGGGGATTATTGGATACACCTTTGACACCGTGGCAGGCGGCACAGGTCTTGGCCAGACTTTCAACCGCGTCCGCACACACCAGGCTGGCACTGGTCGCGAGTATCACCGTTGCCAGGCTTTTGATCGCGATCCCTTTGACGGCTTTCGCCAGAGTCAGGCTTTTCATAAGTTCAATACGCTCGCTGTTGTCTCTTACTATTCGCTTTTTGTGTTTTCTATTCGTTGACTGTGTTTTCTACGCGCTTTTGTGTTCGTGTCGCAAGGCGCTTTCGCATTTCGCCCGGGTGTTCGACACCTAGAGCAGATCCCTGGCCTTGAGTTCACTCACCAACTGTTTGCGATAGTCGACCACTTCCATCAGTGGGTCCTTGCGGTACTCCCCCACTTCGCCCGCCTGGTAGGGCTTCCAGTTCGCGGCCACACTGTCCTCGCCAAAGGTCAGAATCATCCAGTTCAACACTTCCGCCAACTGCGCGTCATCCAGCACGGAATTCGCCGAACCGGGCACTCTCACCAGGTATTCCCGCCCCTTCTGCAACTTGGGGAAATGGCCGATAAACCCCTTGATTTTAGGCACCGAACGGCGACCGACCCCATCGGGCGTGTGGCACCCCTGGCAGAACATCTGGTAGTTGAACTTTGCCCGGTGCTCGTTTTCAACGGGTGCCGCTTGCAGCGATACCGCCAGCGCAAAAAAACCGAGACCTGAAATCAAACGCCTCATTGTTCAAACGCCACGCCGACCACAATGGCCGTGGAGCAATGATAGACGGAACTGCTCGAGCCCAGGCACCAGTTGATATCGTTGGACTTGTCAGAGCGGTACAGGGGCCGGTCGCGTTCATCGCGCTGGCACAGGCAAGTGCCGCACTGCGCGACACCACAACAATCGTTGTAGGAGATCACATAGTTGCGCCCGTCAACGGGATTGCGACAGGTGCCAATCCAGGTAATGGATGACATCTCCGTTCCCGGCGGACAAGTGTTGTATGTCCCGCCACAGCACTGACACAGAAAACCGTCCACGGCACAATAACGCCAGTACTCGCAGCTGGAAGGGTCACCCTCCTCCACCGGCGGCTGAGGGTTTGGTTCGGCGGCACGAGCCACCGGTAACAAGGGCACGCTGGCACCGCCCACCAGAGCCGCACCCAACCCTCTTAACAGGCCTCGACGGGAGGAACGCTGGGCCACAGTGCGGGCGGAACGCTCGAAGAATCTGTCCAGAAATTTCATTGTTGTTATCCCCTCTGATTACTCTGAGTGCCCGGCACGTTTTTGCATATAATCCTGGATCGAGGCTACCTTGTGCTCCTTGGCTTCAAACAGGCTCTCCAGGTGTTCACGGGAATTGACAATACCCATAGAGGCAACCTTGCCCTGCTCGTCGATCACCACGGCGTAGGGCAGCTTGGCAACACCGTAGGTCTTGCCCAACAGTTCAGACACCACGTAAGGATGATCCTGAAGACCGTACTGAGCAACGTAGCCCTGGTGATCCAATTCCATACCGTCACTGGCGAGCACCAGATTGATCCAGTCGGCCTCAGCCCTGGCGGCGGATTTCAGTGCCGGGATCAACGTCTTGCAAACGGGACAGTCCGGTGACACCCAGAACAACAACTGGGACTTTCCATCCGCGGCGACACCACCGACAGTCAGCAGCTTCGAATCCAGGGTCTGCAGGGACAACGCTGGTGCCTCCTGCCCCACCTTCAAATTCTGGTTCACCGCCAGGGCCCCGGCAGGCGCCACCCGCTCGAAGAGAACGCCGATCTGCCGCGTGAGTGCAAAGATAACCACCGCCATCACCACGACCAGAATCCACAGTACAATGTTCGAAATAATCAGTATTTCCAAAACCCAACCCTCTCCGGTCGACTAATGTTTCAGTTGTTGAATTCGTTGCCCGGTGGCCATCAACTGTTCGGCGCTAAGGTATACCAACACCCCCACCATCGCCGCCAACAGTGACATACCCCAGAAGACCGGACTCCAGTCCTGCGCCATCAACCGGATCGACGACAAGTTGCCCACCGACCACCAGAGCCACAACGCCAACAGCCACAACGCCAGATTGCGGAGCAGCAGCCGGGGGCCCACCTTGATATCCCCGTCGCGGCCGGCACAACCGCAATCCATACCGGTCTTGCCCTGCGCCACCTGCCAACACAGCAGCAGGAGATAGCCACCCAGCAGCAACACCGCGCCCGGGACACTCCAGAGACGCAAACCGGGAATCAATAACGCCATCCCCAACACCACTTCCACCAATCCCGCCAGCTTCGGTAATTGTTGTGTCAGCACCGGCAAGCGAACACCATAATCCGTGAACACGATTTCATAATATTCGCTATTGGACGGCTGCAACTTGTGTGAACCCGCCGTCAACAGCAACCACGACAAAAACAGCGCAGTGGCGTTGCTCAATACCCAAATCAGGTCCATAACCGCCTCAATACGCTTTGTGAATTATCAGCGGCGTAACATTGCCGAAGTCGCTAACGGTCTGGATATGGCTGCCGTTGCGGGTGTCGAAGATATCCAGGTTCATTTCGCCATTGGTGACCACCAGCTTCGGAGTCTTGCCACGGGTTACACCCAGGGATACCGCCCAGTTCGGCGTTTCAATCACCTGTAAACGCTTTTTCTGTTTAAGGTCGAACACCCACACCTGATTACCGCCGTGAGTCTGGGAGCCCTCGTGACCGTCCGGGTGCATGATCACGTAGTAGCGTCCCCGGTCGTCCCTGTCCGCCAGTCCCAGGCCACCGGGTCGCCAATGAGCCGCCCGTTCCTCATCGCTCACCAGGCTCCACTTCTCCTGGTAACGGGCCACTTCGCCGCTCATATCGATCACGTGCATCTCGCCGGTAAAGCTGGGGAAATACGCCTTGCCGCCGACAAACACCGGGCGTTCGAAGATCGGGGTCTTGTCGGTATCGAAAAACGGCGCCATGCGCTGACGTGACTTCAGGTGCCCGCTGCGGTCCAGCACCGTCGTCAGGAGACCGCCGTTACTGCAGATGGAGGTCACGCTGCGTTTGCCGGTGGGGTAAGTCAGTACGCAACCGGGAGTGCCGATGGTCTCGACGATTTCCAGGGTCTCGAGGTCGACCACGGTGAAGGAAGCGGCCGGGTTAAAGTTGGCCACATAGAGCAGGCGCTCGTCGGCAGACACCGCCATGGAGTATTTCTCCGGCAACGACTGCAATCTGTCCGTAGGCCAATCGATCTCCTTTTTGATCTTCAGGGTCTGCTTGTCATAGATGACCAGCACATCGAACTTCCGGCCCCGGGAACCCCGCTCGTGAAAGGTTTCGATAATGTAGAACTCGCCGCGCTTGGGTGACTGGGTGAAATTGCCGAGCAGGCTCTTGGCCATCATGCCTTTGATACGCTTGGCGTGATCCTTCTCGGCAATATCGAGAATAATCACCTTACCGTTATGCATATAGAAAAAAGCGGCCTCATCGATCATCACCCAATCTTCCGGGTAACTGGCGGGCAGTGTTTTCACACGACCGATCTCTTCAATCGGCAGGGGCGGTGGCTGGGGCGATTTTTCCCCTGTGGCGGCAAGTGCCTGCCCTCCCAGGCACGGCAGCAGGCCACCGAGGAAAAGTAACGCGGTCACAAGGGAGGCTCGGCGGAGACATGGCATTGAACGCATTGTTATTTCTCATCCTTGGCCTTCCGGAATCTTACCCATGAGCATTACCGGAAGCCCTATTAGTACAACTTGTTATCAGCGCTGGTTTTAAAAGCTTAGCACTTCTACTTCTTCGGGATGAACACCGATTGTATAGAGGTGTATTCCTCCAGCCCTTCAGTGGAGAATTCCACCCCGATCCCGGACTGCTTGACACCGCCAAAGGGCACATTGGGCTGGATGGCACCGTGATTGTTGATCCAGACGCTGCCACACTCCAGGCGATTGGCCAACTGTGCGGCCTTTTCCACATCGCTGGACCAGAGGGAACCACCGAGGCCGTTGTCGCTGTGGTTGGCACGGCGGATCACTTCGTCGAGGTCGGTGTATTTGATAATCGGCAAGATGGGACCAAAGGGCTCTTCATCCACCAGCCGGCAACCGTCGGTCACATCCGCCACCAGCGTGACCGGGTAAAAATAACCGGCGCCTTGAGGCTGCTTGCCTCCGGTAATAAAGCGTGCACCGCTGGCCCTGGCATCCTCCGCCAGTTCCAGCACCTTGTTAAGCTGGGATCGGTTTTGTACCGGACCGAAGTCCATGCCCTCATCCAAGCCGTTACCCACCGTCACGCTCTCGGCAATTCCCTTGAGGGCTTGGCACATCTCCTCGTACTGGGATTCGTGCACATAGAGGCGCTTGAGAGCGGCACAGGTCTGGCCGGCATTGATAAAGGCGGAACCAAAGATACCCGGTGCCACCGCCTGTACATCCGCATCCGGCAACACGATTCCGGCATCGTTGCCACCCAGCTCCAGGGTGAGGCGCTTAAGGTTGCCGGCGGCACTCTGCATGATTTTCCTGCCGGTGGCGGTTGAACCGGTAAAGACGATCTTGTCGATACCCGGGTGCGCCGTCATCACCGGACCCAACTCATCGGTACCGGTGACAATGTTCAACACACCGGCCGGCAACACCTGGTTGGCCAACTCGACAAACCGCAGGGTCGACAGGGGGGTATAGGGCGAGGGTTTGACGACCACTGTATTGCCGCAGCGAATGGCGGGAATCACATGCCAGATCGCGATCATGAGCGGCCAGTTCCAGGGCGTGATAGATCCCACCACCCCCAGGGGCTTGCGGTGCAGCTCCACGCGCATGGTGTCGTCGTCCTGAATCACCTTCACCGGCAACTCAAGCTCCGCCGTAAAACGGCACCAGGCGACGGCGCCACCCAGTTCAAACCCGGAGCCCATACCGCCAAAGCCCTGCAGGGGTTTACCCTGCTCTTCGGTAACAATACCCGCGAGTTCGGAGCTGTGCGATTCGAGCAAATCGCCGATTTTGTGGATGGCTGCCTTGCGCTCGGCATCGCTGACCTGACTCCACGTCTCGAAGGCGGCGCGCGCCGCCGCCACCGCCTGGTCCACATGGGTCGCGTCGGCCTTGGGGCACTTGGCCACCAACTCTTCGGTCGCAGGGTTGATCACATCGAAGCTTTCGCTGGTAACCACACGCCCGCCATTAATAATCAATCCGAAATCGCTCATGGTTGTTCTCCAAAACTGGCTGCCGTCACTGCAGGGCAGCCCGAGGTGAATTAAGGGTTCCAGGGCAAGAAAAAGGCAGCCCGATCAATCGGGCTGCACTTGCACCGGTACAGAGGATTACCCGGTTAAAACCGCCGCCCCTAAAAATTGTAGGAAGCGGTAATACCGGCCCAGCGTGGCGGTGCGTAGACCTCTTCACTGATACCCAGCAATCCCAGATCCAGGTTGTAAAGGCGGTACTCCTCATCACCGCCGTTTTTGACCCAGGCCGCCACCTTCCAGGTTTCTTCCGCAGAGGTGTAGGAAAGGCGCGCGTTCCACACCAGGTAGGCATCCTCAGCGGAAATCTGGGAGTTGGTGGCTTCGATGAACTGGTCATCATTCCAGACACCGTCCACCTGGAAAGCCATATTGCCGTTCAGCGCCGCCCACTGGTAACGGGCCAGCAGGTTGACACTCAACTCCGGCGCGTTGGGAAATTCGGCTTTTACTGTACCGCCAAACACATCGGGTACCGCATCCACTTCAGAGTCGATATAGGCCAGGCCCAGCATGACGTCGAGGTTCTCGGTAGGCGTCAGGGTCAGTTCGATTTCACCGCCGCGGGAATCGGCGTCGGAGTTGGTCACCTGCGGCGTCAAACCCAGCAGGGAGAAGGCTTGGTAGTCGTCGTAATCGTAGTAGTAGATGGAGGTATTCAAGCGCGCCCACTCAGCCAGTTCGGTTTTCAAACCCAACTCGTAGGAATACAGCACCTCTTCATCATGTTTGAGGTTGGCGGGGCTGCCGGCCGCCACCCCCCCCAGGGGATCGATCGACCAGTTGCCGCCTTTGATGCCGCGATTGATAGAACCGTAAATCAGGGTGCCGTCCGCAGTGGTGAAGTTCAGCTGCAGGCGCGCGGCGTAATCCTCATACTCGACACTGTCGATCTCTTTGATGGCGACATTGGCGATATTAAACACTTCAGAACGCGCGATGCCCGCTCCTGATTCTTCATAGAACTGGCCAAACTCCAGGTCCTTGTCATCCTCGGACCAGCGCAACCCGGCAATCAGGGTCAACTGCTCGGACAAGTCAAACTCCACCTGACCAAAGACGGACCAGTTTTTTGAATCCAGACTGGAGACGGTGTCCTGCAGGGCGGTATCCGTGGTCGCCCCCATCGAGTCTGCCAGGATTGCCGCGCCCGAAACCCGCTGGAGGGTATCGGTGTTCATATCCAGGTAATAGGCACCGGTCTGCCAGCGCACCCCGCTGCCCTCGCCCGACAGGCGAATTTCCTGTGAGAAGGTTTCAAAGTCGGTGTTGACTTCGTAGGGGAAGAAAAAGAGGCCACCACCGGCATCCTCAAGATAATCTTTATCCAGGTCCATGTAATTGGTGATGGACACCAGTTCCATGTTGTCGTTGACGTCCCAGGTCAGGGTCACTGTGGTGTTGGTGGAATCGCGGTTGAAGTTACCTTCAAGGCTGGAGGCGTGTTCGAGACCATCGGTCAGACGACCCGGTGCCTGTACACCCAGGCCGGTATTGGGGTCAGCGTCGGCGAAGTTGATGGAGTAGGTACCGGAGGGGACGTCATCGTCCTCTGCCGCAGCCACGCGGATATCCGCCGTCAGGTTTTCGGCCAGGTCCAGCTGCAGGGAACCGCGCAGGGTATAACCATCGGCACCGTGCGCATCGCGAATCCCCGGGGTCTGGGATTCCACATAACCGTCGTTTTCCAACCAGCGGCCGGCCAGACGACCGCGCACACTGTCGCTGATTGCGCCACCGACAGCCCCTTCCACGGCTTTCATACTGAATTCACCGGCGGTCACCTCCAGGTAACCGTTCAGTTCCGCATCATCGGCACCGCGGGTCACGTAGTGCACCAGGCCACCGGTGGTGTTGCGGCCAAACAGGGTACCCTGGGGGCCGCGCAGGACTTCCACCCGCTCCACATCGAACAGCTGGCCGTTAATGGCGTTCATACTGGGTACATAGGCGCCGTCAACATAGACGGCAACCGGGGCCTCCAGGTTGTCCTGGAAATTATTCTGGGAGATCCCCCGCAAATTGATAATGGTAAAGGCGGGAGTAAAGGTCTGCAGTTGCATGCCCGGAATCTGCTGGGTAATTTCGGTGCTATTGGTCACCCCCAGGTCTTTGAGCTGGTCGCCGCTAAAGGCGGAGACGGAAATACCCACTTCCTGCAGGCTCTGTTCGCGCTTCTGGGCCGTCACCACAATTTCTTCCAGTATCGCTGCGGTACTGGACACGCTAACGGCGGCTGCTAATAACCCAGCCGAATTAATTAAAAATCTGTTAGTTCGCACATTTTTAACGGTAGACATGACTTCCTCTCCAAATTTCCACTTAAAGCACTGGGCTCCAAGGGCAAAAGTTACGTCGGTACGGGTTCGTTATTGTTCTAGGCCCCGGATGCGACATAGGGGCGCCAAAGCGCTATGGCTTTGGACAGGGGTAGTAAATCAAAGATGGGGTCAAATTTCTGGTCCGAGAGGGAAAACGGAAATGGACTGAGAGGGAAAGGGTTTGTGCGCTGAACGCGTGTTTTGGGCTCCTTGCTTGCCATAATCGATTATTTATTAAACAGGCCATTGCTTAGGTCTATCCACTATAAAATGAAATGGGCCGCTTTAAGCTGGGCTCCACAGCGATTGTTTTGTTTGGCCCCAACCAGGCTGAGTGGGATGACGGTATTAGGGCCGGATCGCCCACGAGGATGGGACAGAAACTGGGTATCGCTGTCGGTGACTAATTGGTTAAGCGCCATTCATACATCAAATTAATAATGTAGTGAACGGCACTTACTTAAGAAAATCGAGCTAATCGACCCGATCCTTGCCGGCTCAGATTTCCATCAAAATCATCACCCCCAGTTCCGTGGTTGTTCCGCCATTGGGCGTGTAGGTGGCCTCGAAAACACCCAGGCTACCGTCCTGGTTCAGGAAGCCGTCCATTTGTGAAGTGCCGGCATCGTCCGCGAATGTCAGACTCATCTCCCCATTACTGGCCAGGCTGACGGTTACCGGCAGGTCAGTTTCCGTCTCGGAGCTGCCTACCACCTCCGCCGCTCTGCCGGCCTTGGAGACTGTTGACGTCTCGCCATTCAACACCCCGGCTGTGACACCGGTAATCTCCAACTGAGTATCGAATCGCGTGTTGGTCATGGCAATGTTCGAACCATCAAACTCAACCCCTAAAAATAACACCCGATAGGTTTTGTTGGTGATGTCTAACAGTTGATCGGGCAGCTTGACCGCCAGCGTCGTACCGTAGAGAACCTCCTGATACTGGTCGTCTTCGGGGTTGGCATCGTCTGTAGCTCTTGGCTTATTGAAAACAAGAAAATCAAAGCCTTCATTAATAAGTCCATCAGCGCTTTCCCCACCAACGGTGGGAATATCGCCGTTGGCGCTCAGGGTGAAACTGATACCACTCTCCGCTTGCGTGGTATCCGTACTGTAACTCGATGTGCCGGCATTAGTGCTTTCCAGGCGCCGGTAGGTAGCGGCGGTGGCGTCGATCGTGCCGGTGCCGCTGAAGCTCAATTGATTGCGCTCGGTTTCGACTTCAATCTGACCGCTGTTGTTCTGCATAACGCCAAGATAGATACGGCCAAAATCACCGGTCAAATCAGTTACACCGGCATTAGCAGGTTTTTTTACCACTATTTCGAGACCGCGATAGACTTCATCCCCCTCCCTTTGCGCGGGATCGAGCGCATCCTTCACTCCATCGTCATCGGTATCGACAGTTTTGTAACGAACACCGGCTTCCTCTCCCAGACCGATAAAAAAATAACTGTTCTTTGCTTTCTGAAACCGCTTGATACCGGGTGGATAACGCCAGGCGAAATCGCCGTCGATCTCTTCCTCGAATTCACTCTCCACACTGAGGACGCCATCGTCTCCAAGCAGGGCGCTGCCAGTATCACCCTCGCCGTCGATTTCGCTGAAGTATGTCAGTGTGTAGCCGGTATCGAAACGGGCGAGATTGGACCAGGCATTTTCTTCGCCGCCGATGGTGATACCAATGGTGCCAGCCCCCCCGTCGGCCAGAGAAATACTGTCGATATTCCAGAGATTCATGCTAAAGGCGCCCACACCGTATTGACCGTCATCGTCATGCAGGCCAAACTGAATAGCGGTATTGCGATACTCTCCGGCCACTGTCGCGGCATCGCCCGATGCGGTGGTAATAACGTCGATCCGGGCATCGACAAAGGAGCCGGTTTCCTCTTCCAGCTGTGCCAACATCTCGGATAGGTCTGCGCCCGCGGCCAAATCAAACTCCTCCACCTGTCCTGTGAGCTTGATCACTGATGCCGTGGTCAAAGTGTCCAGATCGGCGCCGCTGTCAATAAAACTCTGCAATACAAATTCCGATACCGGGTTGATGTCCACTTCCCGCTCCACCACCTGAGCGCGCATTTCCGCGGCGCCCGTGCCGCTGATGCGCACGATCAGATTGCCGGAGAGATCGACACCTGCCGGCAGCGTAAGTGTATATTCACCAGTGCTGGAAGTACGGGCGGTCGCCAGTACATCCCCCAGCTGCTGGCCGTCGTCATCAATTCTGATCAATTCGACGTCGGCCCCGGTAACAGGTTCCAGGCCGGTAATGGCCGCCGCTACCGGCGTGATAAAAAACTCCATGGCAATCCGGAAGGCGTCTTTCTGTTCAAACATTGCCACCGCTCCGGCAGGCGCGTTTACAGCGCCGCTGACGGCACCATTATCGCCACCGCCGCCCGAGACGGAATCATCGTTGTTATCACTGCCGCTGCCGCAACCAAGCAATGCCGTTGCGGTGGAAAAAGCAAACACCAATCCAGTTTTTTTCAGTTGTTTCATCGATTCACTCCGATAATTTTTTTACAAACACGACCCGCGGCAATTGTGTTATGACTTGAAAGTTTCCCGCATCCCCCAAATGGGGTATGCCCTTCTACCATTGGGTTAAATGGGTTAGCCTTTAATTTTTGACCTTGGGAGTGTCACCAATGAATGAAATCAAACAATTCACCTGCGCTGACGGTGTCCGTATCGCCTATTGCGAAAGCGGGCAAAGTGATGTCACCCTGGCGTTTGTGCACGGCTGGTCGTGTAATCGGCAGTTTTTCAAGCCGCAGATAACGCATTTTGCGGGCAATTATCATGTGCTGGCACCCGACCTACCGGGTCATGGCGAGTCTGACCACAACCGGGAGGCATGGGATATTGAACATTTTGCGCGGGACTTGGCAGCCCTGGTGGAAGCGGAGGCAAGGCCGCATTGCGTCTTGATTGGTCATTCCATGGCCGGCGCAGTGGTGTTGGAAGCGGTAAAATACTGTTCTGACAAGGTCAAAGCCGTGGTAATGGCAGATACCCATGTATTTGATTACGGGCACCTGAATGAAAAACAGATCGACGAATTTCTTACTCCCATGGGTGCCGATCTGCCAGGGTTTATAGACAACCTGGTAGACAGCACTCTGCCTGAACAAAGGCCGGCGGGACTGGAGAATTGGATCAAGCAACAAATGTATTCAGCCCGGCCGGAAGTTGCCCTGCCATTATTCGAATCCCTGTTGCGTTGGGATGCGATGCCCAGTTTGAATCAAGTTGGTATACCGATATTTGATATCCACGGCAGCCTGATCAATAAGGTGGCTCTCGAACGCTATCGGGAGAAGATACGCAGCTTTGCAATGGCTGAAGCCGGGCATTTTTTGCAGTTGGAAAACCCGGAAATGTTCAACCGAATATTACAGCGGGCTTTGTCTGAAAGTCAGAGCTAAGCCACTGAAAAAACCTGAAAGGGATTTCATGTCTACATCGCCAGGTAGGGCAACATCACCCGAATCAATGCAGCCTGCCGGGGGCAGTCTGTCTTCCTCAACACGCTTTTACACTGGCTGCGCACGGTGTGAATACTGGTGCTCTTGCTGTCGGCGAATTCCTGCAGACTGAGACCATTGATAAGGGCTTCCACCAGGCTGATTTCAGCATGAGTAATTTTGAACTTTTCCTGTACCCAGAGTTTGTTCAGCGATAATCTGCGCCGCTGTTCATTCAGAAACAAAACCACAAAACCCTGCTTCCAGAAGTTGTGATCTTCAAGTATCGGGTGAAGAGGAAAACACATCAGTTCCAGTATACCCTGACCACTGCTCACTGCCATTTGACCTCCGACTTCACGCCACTGATTGCGCATTCCGTTCAAGGTCTTTCTCAACAGCTGCCGCAATTGCTCATGTTCGTGGGGCTGGCGGCACACGAGTTGGTCCGATTGTATCTTCAAGTCATGCCTGCGTAATATTTCTTGTGCCGTTGCCGATAAATAGCTGATTTTCAATTGCCGGTCCAGCAGTGCAAAGGGCATGGGCGAGAAATTGCTAGCCTGTACAATCGCCTCGGTGCGCTGCTGATTGACTTCCAGTTGCTCCGCCAGCGTGAGGGCGGCTCGCATATGGGGCAACAGTTGCCGGTTGACGAAATCGGTTTCCTCATGAGTGAAATAACCCGCTTCAGCGGTGCGTTGTACCAAAAACTGCACCGTTGTCTGCCGATCCTGGGTGACAGTACCGCAGATGCCGTGTTCTATGCCCTGCAGACGCGCCCAGTCGTGGTAAAACTCGGTGCCGTGGAATTGTTTTTGGGAACAACTGAAATCGAGAAAAGTGGAATACATCCGCCCTTTGGGCTTGCCGGCCAACTCTGGCCGCCAGGGACAGGCATTGACATAATAATCTATGTATTGCTGATGAAAGCCATCATCGATATTCACCTTGAAGCTGGCACGCACCTGATCGGCCACCGGGTTCATAAATAATAAACGCGCTGAACGGCCGTCTAATGTGTTGATGAGCGAGCCCATAAAGTGATGCCAGTGTTTCGGCTGCACTGCTGATTGATAAATAGATTCGATCAATTGATTCCGCTGCTGATGCAGGCGAGACAGTACTCTGTTTGCGGTCATTGTTTTGCCCTTTCCGCTTTTTATCCCTTTTTGTGACTGCAACGAAGAAGTATAGGCATTCCGATTACAATAATAAAGTGCCCGGTTAATTTTAAATGCAGCCCATAAATATATCCTATTCTCGCCGGTAAGCACTGAATAATGTTAGTGTTGGGCGCCGACTATCAATATAATGCTCCGCCCGCTTACATCGCTTAGATTTTATACAGATCGGATTTTACACAGGACTTTCCCATGGGAGAAAAGGCCGTCAAAAAGCTGTTTATTCAGACCCACGGCTGCCAGATGAACGAGTACGACTCCGCCCGCATGCGCGACCTGCTGGGGGAGTCACACCAAATGGTGCCAACGGATGATTCAAATGAAGCCGACGTTCTTCTTGTAAACACCTGCTCCATACGGGAAAAGGCTCAGGAAAGGCTCTTTCACCAACTCGGGCGATGGAAACCCTTAAAAGACGCCAAACCCGATTTGATTATTGGTGTCGGTGGTTGTGTGGCAAGTCAGGAATCCTGTCGGGCTTTGGAAAAATGAACGCCGTGCTCGCGCGTTATACGCTAAACAGCTTTGATGATTACGAACAAATTGCAGATGAAGATCTGAGGGAGATACTCCGTATCTTCAGATCCCTGGCTCCGCCTAAATAATCATCAAATCGGCTGCAGCTACGGCCTAAAATGACCGCTTACGCGAAAACTACACTCAAAGTTGACGACCACCACCCAACCCGAGTAACAATGCAAACCCCGCGTCGCTACGCTCCGATAGGTGGCAGCTTTGCCGCGGTTTGGGTGGCAGACTTCAACGGTATACGCATCCAGCGGGGGAATAATCGCGAACCGTGTTTTATCGAACCGGAAAACTATCAGTTTTATTTGCAGCTATGGGAAGACATTTCCCGGCGCTATGGCGTGAAAGTCCATGCATACTGCCTGATGACCAACCACATATCCACTTTCTAGCGACGCCAGAACAGCAGCATAGTTTATCGAATACATTAAAAGTGGTCGGCAGTCGCTATGCACAATACGTAAATTTGCAATACGGTAGAACGGGTACCCTATGGGAAGGCCGTCATCGTTCGAGCTTGGTGCAAAGCGAAAAGTATTTATTGGTTTGCTACCGTTATATCGAACTCAACCCGGTCCGAGCCGGTATGGTGAGTCACCCGGCGGAATATAAATGGTCGAGCTATGAAGCCAATGCCTGGGGAAAAGCCTGTTCATAGGTTTGGTTGTGGGGACAACTCAAACCTGGATATAACATGAGTCTCTCCATTCGTGACAGGCCGAGCCAGCCACTCATGACCACGTCCTTAGGACGTGGGTTCGTGCTCGGGGTTGAGCACGTAGGGGAATTATTTTTATTTCAGCGGGTTTAGTTTTGCCGCAGAGCGGCTTCGTTCAACAAATCAATCAGCTTCACGCCTACGGCGCCGGACAACCGAAATATCACTTTAGAGTGCACAAGCGGAACCCGAAGTGCTCCAACTTGCAAATCGCCAGGTCAGACTGAAATCGAGGCCATCTGACATTCCCCGGGCCGAGCATTTCGAGATAGTCGACGCGCCTATCCTTTCCCTACTGGACCAGTGGTAGCGATGGCTTTGTGCGCGGCCCCCGCTCAATGCCAGCCAACTACGGCGTGCGCTTCAAATTTAACTTCTAAATCTCCCCTGTAACTCACATTGGCCGATTAATCCCCCCGATTAATCGGCTTTTTTTGTATACCGCAGTAGGGTGGCCAACGTCGGATCGCTGTGAGATTGTCTTCGATCAATAAACTAGGCCACCTTTACGCACTCTTCCACTGACCTGAAAGCCACCAATCCCTGCTGCCAATCTTTTCGTACAGCATCCAGGTTGGCCTCCTTGATGGGCCCATAACCGCGTATCCTCTCGGGTAACGACAGCAGCTTCGCGGCTTCTGCATGGTTAGTGTCACTCACTTGCCCCATCACTTCACGCAACAGCGCTTCGTAATCCTCGATCAGTTGGCGCTCTGATTTTCGCTCGGCTGTGTACCCAAAAACATCCAGGGCGGTACCTCGCAGAACCCTGGCTTTTGCCATCCCTTTAAACAGCGGCATCATCCAGCCACCCAAAGTGATTTTTCGGGGAATACCGGTGACTTTATCCTTTCGAGTTAACAGCGGCGGCGCCATGTGGAATTGTAATTTATAGTCCCCTTCAAACTGCGCTTGCAGTTTTTGCGCAAACTCGGGACTGCTGTAGAGACGCGCCACCTCGTATTCATCCTTGTATGCCATCAGCTTATACAGATACTTCGCAGCCAGGGTACTCAACTTCCCTTCTGCGCCCAGGCGCGTTTTTTCCTGCTCCCTCACCCACTGGATCATGGCCTTATAACGTTCGGCATAGGCCGCGTTTTGATACGCCACCAGCTCGTGGTAAAACCCCGACACTTTTTGCTCCAGGGTTTCCAGGCAAACGACTGTGTTTTCGCCTCGGCGTTCAGCGATCAGCTGTTCCACGCGCGCGGGTTCTTCCGCACTGAATCGCCCCCAACGGAAGGCACGCAGGTTAAACTCCACTGCCACGCCGTTGAGTTCAATGGCCCGCTCAATGGCCTCACGGCTCAACGGAACAAGTCCCTTCTGCCAGGCGTAACCCACCATAAACAGGTTGGTGGCGATGGCGTCACCGAACAGGGATTCGGCGATGGCCGTGGCGTCGATATAGCTCACACTCTCCTGGCCGATGGCCAACATAAACTCATCTTTGGTTTCCTGGGCGGGAAAGAAAAGATCATTGTCGCGGGTGAAGGCGGCCACAGGTACTTCGGCAGTATTGATGATCGTGCGACTCAAGCCTTTGCGCAACTTGGGAATGGAAGCCGTTGCCGCCACCATATCGCAACCCAACAACAGATTGGCGCCACCGTCCGGAATCCGGGCCACATGAATATCCGCCGGCGAGGGCGCCAGCTTGATATGGGCAACAACCGCACCATTCTTTTGCGAAAGACCGGTAAAGTCGAGGGTGGTAACGCCCTTGCCTTCCAGGTGCGCGGCCATGGACAGGAGCGCGCCGATGGTCAACACACCCGTACCACCAATACCCGAAACCAGGATCGCATAGTTATCCTTTAACCGGGGCGGTGTGGGTTCAGGCAATTGCGCCAGGACACGCGCCTCCAACGCTTTGACCTGTGCCTGGTCGGGTTTGCGGATTTCACCACCCAGCACTGACACAAAGCTGGGACAAAAGCCCTTCACGCAGCTGTAGTCCTTGTTACAGGCGGACTGGTTGATCTGGCGCTTGCGGCCAAATGCGGTTTCCTTGGGTTCGATGGAAATACAGTTGGATTGCACCGAGCAATCGCCACAGCCTTCGCACACACGATCATTGATGAACAACCTGCGGTTTGGGTCCTCCAGCAACCCTTTTTTCCGGCGACGGCGCTTTTCAGCCGCACAGGTCTGCTCGTAGATAATCGCGGTCACCCCTTCGATCTCGCGCAATTCCCGCTGCACCCCATCCAGTTCATCACGGGAGTGACGGCTGACCGTTGCCGGAATGGAACCGTCACGGGAAAACTTGCCGATATCGTCACTGACCAGGGCAACGCGCCTCACACCCTCGGCCAGCAACTGCCGGGCGATACTGCCGGGAGAAGGCTCGCCCTCGGCGGGTTGGCCCCCGGTCATGGCCACAGCATCGTTGTAGAGTATCTTGTAGGTGATATTGACGTGACTGGCGACGGCCTGGCGAATAGCCATCAATCCGGAGTGCTGGTAGGTACCGTCGCCCAGGTTCTGGAACATATGCTTCTGGTTTGAGAAACGGTGCAATCCCACCCAGTGGACCCCCTCCCCGCCCATCTGGGTAAATGTCCTGGTATTGCGGTCCATGTTGAGCGTCATGATATGGCAGCCAATGCCCGCACCGCCAGTGCTGCCGTCGGGAATCCTGGTGGAGGTATTGTGGGGACAGCCGGAACAGAAATAGGGCTCGCGGGTCAGCAGGTTTTTGCTCTGTGCCCGGCAAGGGGTGATAAAGTCGTCAACTTTCTTGCTGATAGGGTTGCCGATCTCCGTGCCCTGTAACCAACGCGATATCGCGGCGGAGACAATTTCCGGGGTCAGGGACCAGACTTCCGGCAACAGCACCTCGCCCCGGGCATCGCGCTTGCCGAAGATCCGGGGCCGTTTGGCGGCGGGCCAGTTATAGAGTTGTTCCTTTATCTGTTTTTCCAGCTGGGGACGTTTTTCCTCCACCACCAGCAGCGATTCCATACCCTCGGCAAACTCGCGGATACCACGGGGTTCCAGGGGCCAACTCATCCCCACTTTGTACAGGCTGATTCCCGCCTGCTGCAAATCCCGCTCTGAAATACCCAGTATGCGAAACGCCGCCAGCAGATCGCCGTGGGCCTTGCCCACCGTGACAATACCGAAGCGGCGCCGTTCGGCTTTAAGGACGACCTTGTCGAGCTTGTTGGCGTAAACGAAGGCGTGGGCGGCGGGGGCCCGCTCTTCGATCATACGGCGCTCGTACTCCATCCGCTCGGCCGGCCACTTCAGGTTCACATCGCAGTTCAAACCGTGCGGCGGCATTTGAAAATCCTCCGGCATAACGAAATTCGGTAACGCCGGAATCTGAATGGAGGCACCGCTCTCCACGGTTTCGGTGATGGTTTTCAACGCCACCCACAGACCCGAGTAGCGCGACAGGGCGATGCCCGCCAAGCCCATGGTCAGGTATTCTTCCACCGATGAGGGGAACAGGATGGGCATAATTGCCGCCTCGAACACCTGGTCTGTCTGGTGAGGGAACATGGAAGACTCCGCCGTATGGTCATCGCCGGCCAGAGCCAGGACCCCGCCGTGCCTGGCGGTACCCTGGACATTGGCCTGGCGGAAAACATCGGCGGAACGGTCTACGCCATGTCCCTTGCCGTACCAGATGGCAAACACGCCATCCCGGTCGACCTGGTCGCGGTAATAATCGGTCAGCTGCGTTCCCCAGACGGCAGTGGCTCCCAGGTCTTCATTAATGCCCGGTTCGAAATGTACATCGTGATCGGCAAGAAACTGTTTACTGCGCCACAGCTCCAGATCATAGGCCCCCAGGGGAGAACCGCGATAGCCGGAGATAAAACCGGCAGTGTCCAGGCCATTGCGCAGATCCAACTGGCGCTGCATCAGCGGCAGGCGCACCAGCGCCTGAATACCCGTCATAAAAGCGCGGCCCTCAGTCAGTTTGTAGCGGTCAGTCAGTTGGTAGTCCTTGTCAAAAATCACCTTCAGGCTCCCCTCTCTTTAGTGCTGAAAATAGAGGAAAAATTACCATGGGGTGTGCTAGGGGGTCATACCAAAGAAAGCGTCTACGCCTTGCATACTTGGCAACATCCACCAATAATCTAATAATTATTGATATTTATAACCAAGATCAAAGTCATCTGTGGAATACGCAAAAATTCCACGTAAGATAGGCCTCTCGCCTGACCCGCCGTTACCTGACACAAGGACCCGAGCCCCCTATGCCCGACCTGGATAAAATCGACCGCAAGATTCTTGAAGCCCTGCAGGCGGATGCCAGCCTCACCAACCTGGAGCTGGCCGAAAAAGTGTGCCTGTCCCCCTCGCCCTGTTCGCGGCGGGTAAAAATACTTGAAGAGAAAGGCTTTTTCCGGGGACAGGTCACCCTGCTGGATCCCGAACAGGTGGGACTGCCGGTGAGCGTGTTTATTCAGGTGACCTTGAATCACCAGGTAAAACGCGACCTGGAAGCCTTTGAAGAAAAAGTCATGCAGTGGCCGGAAGTGATGGAGTGTTACCTGATGACCGGCGACTTCGATTATTTGATCCGAGTCGCCGTACCAGATCTCAATGCCTACCAGCGTTTTCTGGACAAGTGCCTGACGCCGATGGAAGGCATCGACAGTATTCGCAGCAGCTTTTCGTTAAAGCAGGTGCTTTACAAAACCTCGCTGCCTCTGGATCACCTGGCGCCCGCCTCGGGGAAAAAAACGGGTTAATGGGGATCCGGCAACCGGGGTTTGGTTGACAGCTAACAGCAAATGCCTGTTTATCGGTAGGTTGACTGTAAGCTGTAAGCTGTAAGCTGTAAGCTGTAAGCTGTAAGCTGTAAGCTGTAAGCTGCAAGCTGCAAGTTGTATAGCTTTTTTGCATTTGATTGAAATGCAATATCGTTTAAATCGCTTGACCCCGCGATATATGGACTGTGCTTTCCGGCACTCACCAACCATCGTATTCGAAGCCGTTATTATGGAATGGTTTCACGCGGATGAGCAGAGCCGACACTGTAAATGTCGACGTTCTGAGCCAAGGGCGCCAGGAATTTACGACTGTTGCTTTATACCCCACATGAGCCGAATCAACAGTTGGTCCCCACTCAACTCAATCCCCGACCAAATCTTCCGGCAAACTCAACCCGAAAACCGTTTCAAATACCAATTCCCTTTAAATTCAATCAGTTAAAAATTTTTTCCCTAATTTCAAATTTTCTGGCACGGCCTCTGCAATATCCAGGGTGTAAGCGAGCAAAACGCTCAATACTTTAAACCCTGACCAAAAATCTGTTGAGGTAATCACCATGTTGAAAATCAAAGACCTTTCCGTAAGCAAAGAACTCGATGCCAAGTCCTTGAGCACCGTGATTGGTGGTGGGCGCAAGATGCGTAGCCCCATGTTTGACCTGGACTTCTCCACCCGACTGGACAACAAAGTAGCTGACATCAGCCAGACGTTCGACTTCAGCTTCGCTCAGGCAAACGCCGGAGAAGTGATCAACAACCAGGCCATCAAAGGCGGCAACGGTCCTATCACTGCCGATGTCGACCAGTACCTGGATCAGGACAACACCATGAGGGTGTACGATCTGGGCAACACCAAAATCCGCTAATCTGACCTGGCGGTAATCACCGGGGGGAGGCTCATGGAGCCTCCCCTTTTTATTTTACTCACTACCCCTCGAATCTCTCCTCGGCAATCAGGTCCGCCACATCAGCGGTGGAACGCGCCTCTTTCGCAGACCGGTCGAAGATCTCGGCCAGGGTGTCACCAATAGACTCCACATGGGTTTGCAACGCCAGACGGCAATCGCCGGTCAGCTGATAGTAAGCATCGATAATTCCACCCGCATTGATCACATAATCCGGTGCATAGAGAATTTCCCGCTGACGCAGAATTTCGGCGTGATGGGGCTGGGCCAACTGGTTATTGGCGGCACCGGCAATCACGCTGGCCTTCAGCTGCTCAATGCTGCTGTCGTTAATCACAGCGCCCATGGCACAGGGGGCAAACACATCCACGTCGAGGTTGAAAATCTCATCACCCGTCACGGCGCTCGCCCCCAGTTCGTCAACCGCGCGCGCCACATTGGCGTCATAAATATCGCTGATATAGAGTTCGGCGCCCACCTCCTTCAAGTGTGTCGCCAGGCGGTAGCCAACATTACCCACCCCCTGAATCGCAACCTTGATCCCCTGCAGATCATCGCGTCCGAGTCGGCACTTCACCGCCGACTTCAGTCCCACAAAAACCCCGTAGGCGGTGGTCGGCGAAGGGTCGCCACCATGTTCAGAGTCATCCGACACGCCACTGATATGAGCAGTGCGTTCACCAATCCTGGCGATGTCCGCCACCTTGGTACCCGAATCCTCGGCGGTGATATAACGCCCACCCAGGCTTTCGATAAAGTCACCCATGGCCAGTAACAGCTCATCGGATTTGTCAGTGCGGGGATCACCGATAATCACCGACTTGCCACCACCCAGTTTGAGGTTGGAGATGGCCGACTTGTAAGTCATGCCCTTTGACAGGCGCAGCACATCGTTCAACGCCTCTTCATCGCTGCCGTAGGGCCACATGCGACAACCGCCGAGGGCGGGCCCCAGGTGGGTATTGTGAATGGCGATAATGGCTTTAAGACCACTTTTTTTGTCGTGATAGAAGGCCACATGTTCGTGCTGATCAAATTCCGGGTGTGAAAATACCGACATGACTAAACTCTTAATTCAGGGTAGGCGTGAAGATGAATACCGTGAATATGCTAGCCAATATCCCGGGGTGAAGGATTGCCATCTTTACGGCGAATCCCCCTGAAGTTTTTCATCTGTACCACAAATGGGGCATTTATTGGCACGAATCACCAATCAACCGTGCGATCAAGCCTGGACTTGACGCGTTTATCAAACCATAGATCCAGAACATAGTGAAGATAGATGTTCGCCAGCACGGGTGATATTGAACTGGTTCAAGGCCAAAAGCCAAATATCCGCTCGCGTTGTTGAAGGGTTCAACAACAAAGCTCTACGAGAAAAGCTTTGAATTGGCTCAGTCCTCTAGAAAAACGCTGCATATTGGCTCATTTTCGTCTCCCTATAGGGTAGGGGATATTCAACAACACAGGAGAAAAACATACACACTTCGGCTTCTAACCCTTTGATTTTACGAGATTTCTGTAATGCGTTTCTGTCGTCCAGACTCATCGTTATGAATCAGGTTATAACGTCCGCACATAGGGCCCTCCTATGGGGAGTATCTCCCCAGAAAATAGTTTCCCGATAAATTTTTACCCATTCAGACTGAGGGATCTAAGAATTGCTGCGTAATAGGTAAAAGGACTTCACTCTGACAAGGTATCGTGTATGGAAACGCCAGCAAACCACCTCATTCAAAGCGCTACCGCAGACACTCTCCTATTCGCCACCAGGGTCATAGCGGCGCTGCGTGATCATCTAGGGTTAATCGCAAAATGCGACACAATCGCCCCCCCCCACTTGCCTAATCTTTGAGGGGATATATGACAACGCTAACGCCATGTAAGAAGTCGATTGAATTTAAAGTCCAACGATGCCCCATAAAATCCTCTATTGAGGACTGCGGTGACAATGTGGGCCATCAGGTGAACGGAGTAAACTCACAGCCCTAAATTCACCGAACAATCACGAAAAGGGACTTTACCATAGATGTCTACAAATCAATCCGAAAGAACTACGCCCTTCGGCTCTGAGAGGCCAAGGATGGCGGAGCTTTCCAAGAACTCTATAACTTGGTTGGTTGCTCATGGTGACCAAATGGAAGTGTCTTATCTTCCTTCTTACACGCCTGAACTGAACCCCGATCAATATTCGAAATGTGATTTAAAGGCGTGTGTACACAGCAGGAAAACCGGCCAGGACCAAAAAGCATTATAAAGATGAAATCAGGGGACAAATGAAAATGTTACAAAGAAAGCAGCGGGGTGTAGCAAAGTATTTTGAACATCGAAAAATCAATACGCCGCAGAAATTAAACCAATGATTGCCGGGATAACAAGGATAGATAATGGAACCGAGTGTGGACTTATCGGTATTAGATGACGCTCATTATCAAACATTATCGAGTGCCAATAATCAGCTAAACATTAGTGGTAGTCAACCTCTTGTTGGTTTTATGGCTAGTGCCCGCACAGTTGATGAATTTAAACAACGTGTGGATACTATTATTAAGCGTCTAGGGTTTCCCGGCTACCATTTTGCTCGGCTCGAATCGTTAGTATCTGAAGATGAATTGGCAGGGATGATCACGACTTTGCCCCTCGAGTTTATGAACACCTATAAGAGTGAGGCGTTATATGAAGAAGACATTTTTCTTCGTTATGCGCAAAGGACTCTTTTACCATTCTATCAGTCTGACTTGGAATATCATTTTCATACGTTTTCTGACATCACTAATTTCTCACGGACCATTGAAGTAAAGCAACTCAGTCAAAGTCATGGCGTTTATGAGTCTTATAATGTGTCGGTACCTTCAAGTTTTGGCAAGGGTAATGCAACAACACTATCTCTATTTGCTAGAGGAGCGGCATCGGCTGATATTAAGAGGCTAGTTAGTGGTAAGGAGCGGTTTATACATCTACTCGCAGATGTAATTAGTACGCTTGGCTCTCTTAAATATCCCCAATTTTTTGGACCTGCATGTGGCGATAAAATAAATTATCTGAGGTGGCGCGAGGTGTTGGAAATGATGATCAAGGAGGATTTAAACCAGGAGCAGGTTGCGGAAAAATTCGGATTGTCTGTACGAACAGTCCAAGATCATTTAAAGCGCGCAAAGTTGGATTTAGGCGTTAGAAATTTACACGTTGCTGCCGCCAAAGCAACTGCGTTGGGTCTTATCCGCTGTGAATAGTCTTTGATGAAATAGGTCACATGTAAAGGAGTTAACCATTATGGTGTTAATGATCCGAAATCACCAATTGCGCAGTTTGATGCTGTTGTGCATGCCCTTGCTTTTCACTCCCTGCGTCAGTGCTAATAATGGTTCAAACGTTGATGAACGCTTTTTGGAAAACGTAACCGTCACGGCGCAGAAGCGAGAGCAGTCGCTTCAAAAGATTCCTCTCGCGGTTGCGATACTCGATGAAACTCAATTACAGGCACAAGGTATTAGTGGTCTCGATGACTTGACGGAGGGCACCGTACCTATGCTGAGAGTCCAGCAGTACCCGTTGACGCCGAGTAGCCTGGTTATTGCGATACGGGGTAATGGACCGACCGACGCCGGACAGGTGACGCGCGAAGGAGGCGTCGCCGTGTATGTTAACGGGTTCTACCGCAGCCGGGCTCAGGGGTTGGCGGCAGAGCTGGTCGATTTGGAGCGAATTGAAATTTTACGCGGCCCACAGGGCACCCTATTTGGGCGCAACGCGACAGGTGGTGCGGTAAACATCGTAGGGAAAAAACCCACAGGGGAGTGGGGCATCCAACAAACCCTGGGTGCGGGGCGCTATGATGAACTGACCAGTGTTACCCGAGTGAATTTCCCCAGCGTGTCAGGAGTTAATGCGAAGTTTGATTACATCCACAAGGAACGAGACGGGTGGGTGAGGAATTTAGCGCCTGGTCAGGCGGATTACAACGCCTATGATCAGGATGCGGGGCAATTTACGCTGAACTGGTTAGCCAGCGAGACAGTTTCCGTAGACTATCTGTATGACCAATCCAAAGATGAGGCCAGTCAGCTCTATTTTCAGCTAGCCAAAGACAATATAGGGCTATTGCCTTTGGAATCGGGTCGGCAAACTCGGACACGCTTTCCGATCAACCCCTTGGACCCAACGGTCGTTGAACAAGCGGGACATGGCTTGACGCTTAATTGGGAGCTGTCCGACCGCATTACCCTTAAGTCGTTAACGAGTTATCGCGAACTTAACGAAAAAACCAATTTTAACTTCGGTGGCGCTCTATACAGCAACGGTTTTATCAACAGCGCCGATATTGATAGCGAATTATTAACACAAGAAATTCAATTGATCGGCACTCATCGCCGTGTCGAGTGGGTGGCTGGCTTCTTTTATTTGGACGAACAGATCAAAAGTTCCGATCAACTCTACTTTTCTCTCGATAGTTTCGGCCTTATAACGGGAACACCAAACACACCAATTCCGCTGACAACGTTCGGTATACCACCGAGACATATCAAGTCAGAAAGCAAATCTCGAGCGATCTATGGACAGGCAACCTGGAAGCCTCCCGCACTAAATGACAAATTAGAATTGACGTTAGGGCTGCGTTATAACGATGACACCAAATCTGGGTCTCGTGTGCAGGGTACAGCACTGCAAACCTTCGACACCGACGACGGGAATGATACCGATGGCGTGGACTCGACTGTTGCACTGAGTTACCACTGGTCCGATCAATTATTAACATATCTAAAATACAGCTCTGGTTACCAAGCAGGGGGCGTCAATATTTTTTCCGCAAGTTTTAGCGACTATGATCGCGAAGAAGTGGAAAGTGTCGAGCTGGGTATTAAATCGGAATGGTTTGATCGGCACCTCCGACTAAACGCGGCGCTATTTGGCGCAGACTATGACGGCAAAGTCCTTGATTTTATCGACCCCGCCAACGTCGCGATTACCGAAAGTATCAACGCCAATGATGTCGAAGTGGATGGGGCAGAACTAGAGTTGACGCTTGCGCTGTCGCCACAATTGCGGGTTGGGCTCAGCTATGTTTACCTCGACGCACGTATGCCATTGCAACCTAATCCGCTTAATCCGTGTGATACCGCTACAATGCCGGAATGCAATCTTGAAAGATTTGATGTGACACAGTCGCCTAAGCACAGCGGCGCGTTAACGTTGGACTACTTATTCTCGCCTTTACGTTTTGGGACATTAGCGCTGCATCTGAATGTCACGTCGACAGAGGACTATGCTTATACTTCGCCCGCTGGCGATGTCCGCGACAGTTACATGTTAGTGAATGGTCAAGTCGATTTGAGTGAAATAAAGCTCGGTTCGCACAATGGTGTTTTAAAAGTGAGTGCATGGGTAAAGAATGTTACCGATGAGGAATATGTCGTGACCTCTTTTTCTTTAACGAGTGGTTCTTCCACTCAGGCTTTCGGTACGCCACGAACGGCAGGTATTAGCGCGACCTATACGTTTAATTAATCGGCAATGGTCGCAAATTTTATTAAAACACGTGGATCTGAACACTTGTAAAACATGCCGCAATTTCTACAATCTTGAGGGGATTGAACCAGTGTTGAACAAAATAGATTCTCAGCATACGCTCGATACCGATGGGACGTCGTCCAGCTCCATTTGGCTTGGAATAGAGAGGCTCGATAGCACTCACAAGCCCCGGCTAGGGAATTATCTCTTCCATGTCATCCAGAAAACGCTCATTTCAGGTTTTCTTGCGATGAGCTTCGAGGCCTTCTGTCAGGGTCTGCTGTTTCATCGGAATTAATCTTGTAGCTCCATTAACTTGGGACGATTATCGCCGAATTTACAAATTATTCAGAGTTTCCATAGATATGGACACAGGATGTCAACCCAAAGGGGAAGATTTAGATGATCAGCCTAGACTCTCCTTCGGTAAATAAACGAAATCCGTTTATCGTTTACCAAACATTGCGTGACAGTCCGATTTGTCGAGTTAATCCAGGACGTGTGTGGGCGTTAACCCGCTATACAGACGTCCAATTTGCATTGCAGCGCTCTGATCTCTTTTCATCCGCAGGCATCAAATCCTTTATCACACCGGACTGGCTTGCCGACGATTGCAAGCATGATTTATTTATTGTTACTGAGGATGGGAAAGAGCACGCCAAGCATCGAAGTCTTGTCAATAAGGCGTTTGTACAGCGTGTGATTCAAGCGTTGATCCCATTGATGAAAAACACTGCTCAACAACTTTTTGATGAAGTGGATTGGAAAAAACCGGTCGATTTTGTCGAAGCGTTTAGTTATCCCTATATCGGCAAAATCATTGGCCATATTACGGGTGTGGGCAATGGCCTCGACATTGCAGACGTTAGACGATGGATACAGTTGACCGAAGGGTTGATGCCGACACGACCGAGCGCCGCCGATTACATCGATGATCTGCAAACGGCGATGCGACGGCAAATCAATTACTTTCAGACAGTTATCAAGAACCGGCGAGCAAATCCGCGATCTGATCTTGTGACAGAACTCATTAATGCGGAAATTGACGGGGAACGGCTAACTGATGACTTGCTCAATAACGCCCTCGACATGTTAATCCGCGCGGGGTATATGACAACAATTTATTTATTGAGTAGCTGTGTTGCATTATTAGGCCAAATGGAGTTGCCTGGTTTTCCTGCACGGCCTATGGTGGTATTACGAGAGTCTCCAGAGTTGATCCCTCTATTTATCGAAGAAGTTTTGCGCTGGCAGTCTCCCATTTTGTGTACAGTGCGGAGCGCGGTTAAGGATGTCACACTGCACGATATCACAATACCGAAAACTGATTTGGCTCTGATTATATTGGGTGCTGCTAACCGAGATTCAGCGATATTTGCCAATGCTGATCAATTTGATATCTACCGGCCAAATAACAAAGAACACCTGTCATTCGGCTATGGACCCCATGTTTGTGTGGGCATGGCTCTGGCGCGCTTGGAAGTCAAAATCGCCCTAGAAATGCTTGTGGCACATTTCACAGACATTCGCTGCCCTTCTTTTGATGAGTTAGAGTGGACTGACTCCTACATGATCCGTGGTCTGGCTAAACTACCGGTTGAACTCCTGTAATACCGCCTTTTCTTTCCTCTACTACGTGTAATCGCACGATAGCTAGTTCTTTATGAAACGCCGCTACGTGTGATTCCCCGATTGGCTAATCCTATAGCAGCTATATACTTCTAAAGTACTAGCTATGACTTCCATACGATAGTTGATTTATTTGGAAGGGTAAGGGTTAGATCGTATCCAACATTTTGGTCAGCTGTATGTGAGGTTCGCACCCTATGGATGTTAATGTCCCCATCTTTTTATATAAGAGACACGCAGCGCTAGCCTTGGCAAAAGATCTAGCGCAGTTACATCGTAATATTTTAAATGAACTTTGCCGCCTTGGGTTTTCAGATTACAGTTTCGGGGCGATCGGATCGGAAAGATGGTTTGACAAGCCTCTAACAACGATGCCCCCTGAGTTTATTGATTTATATAAAATTGAGGATTTTTTCTCTGACGACCAAGTAGTTGGCTATTTATCTGCAAATAGCAGACCGGCCTACCGAACAACCATTGAAAAATATATCCAAAGCTCGCCGGTTAAAACCAAACTGTTTGAGAGAAATCAAGAGTTGAACTCGGTTTGGCGAAATTTTGGCTTTCTAGAATGCTATTTGATTCCCATTGATAAAGATGATGGCTCTACGTTTACGGTCAGTGTCCGATATGAAACGCCGGAGCAAATACAAAGCAGGGTAGAGATGTGTAGAAAAGAGTTAATCGCATTGGGTAAAGTTATTCGTCACGTGTGCCAGCAAAAATTTTCCAGTATCTTCCGTCTAGAAGAGCCAGAACCAGCTTCTATTTCGATCAACAGGCGACCGCTGGAAGTTATTAAGGCACTGGCGAATGGGTGCCCGACGGTATACGCCGTTGCGGCAGAGCTTGGTCTTAGTATTAATACAGTGAATCATCATATCGCTACCGCTAAAGAAGCGCTAGGCGCAACGTCGTTGCCTCATGCCGTAGCGATTGCGATAAGAGCAGAGCTCGTTTAATTGCTCTTGTGAATAATTTGGTGTCATGGCTTTTGGGCTCTGTTGCTGAAGCCAAGACGTATAACTAGGGCAGCAATTTTGATCAATCCCTCGACAGTCTTGAGGTTTCACTCCGCATTGGTACCCAAAAGAGAGTGGAAGAAACTAACCAAGAGATCCGATTTATAATTAAAGGAAAGGTTTTTAAGACAAGAGGTAACATCCATGAGCCATATCCAGGTGAAACGGGTCTACGAGCCCATCGACCCGAACGACGGCTATCGCATTCTGGTGGATCGACTTTGGCCGCGAGGCATCTCCAGGGAAAAGGCCGGGATCGATCAATGGCTGAAACAGTTGTCACCCTCCAACGAGTTGCGCAAATGGTACAACCACGAACAGGCGCGCTGGCCGGCCTTTAAAGAGCGCTACCTTGAAGAGATCCGCGCCTTGGACGACAGCTTAAAACAGGAACTCAAAAGTCACCTGTCAGAGCAAAGCCGGGTCACCTTTCTATTCAGTTCCAAAGAACTGACCTACAACAATGCCCTCGCTTTAAAGCAGTTTTGTGACGAGGGGCTGATATAGATACAAATCATAAAAAAAAGACCATCGATAAAACTCACCAATCAAACTGGCAGAGAGAGGAGGGAAATTGCGACTAAACTAAAAAAATGGCCAATGGTTACCGGACTTCTAACTGGCAGACAATAACCAACGCCAATACAGGCTGTGGCCCAATACCTGCTATTGCCCAATACAAGCTATTGCCCAATACAAGCTAAGGCCCAACACTAGCTATGGAAGGAAATTATGGACACCCCCCTCAAAACCCACTACGCCTACACCCTCTGGTTTGAACAACTCGGTCTCGACGATATCCCCATTGCCGGCGGCAAGAACGCATCGCTCGGCGAAATGTTCAACCGGCTGCGACAACAGGGGATCCGCGTTCCCAATGGTTTTGCCATCAGCGCCCAGGCCTACCTTTACTACCTGCGGGAAAACCGGTTGTCGGCACCCATCCAGGCAGCACTGGATAAACTCAACAGGGGGGAGACCTCTCTGGAGCACACCGGAGAGAAAATTCGCGAATTGATACTTGCAGGTACGATTCCCAAAACACTGCGGGCCGCCATTGTAAAGTCCTACCGAAAACTCACACGCCTGACAAGCAGCCAGGCGGTTGCCGTTCGCAGTTCTGCCACCGCAGAGGATTTACCCGAAGCCAGTTTTGCCGGCCAGCAGGCCAGCTATCTGAATGTGCGCGGCGAAACCGAACTGCTCGACGCCTATAAGCGATGTTACGCCTCACTGTTTACCGACCGTGCCATCAGCTACCGCGAGGCCCAGGGATTTGACCATCTCGAGGTCGCCATTTCCGTCGGCGTACAGGCCATGGTTCACGCCGATACCGGAGCCGCCGGCGTGATGTTCAGTCTCGATCCGCAAACCGGCTTTCCCCACGCCGCGGTGATTACCGCCGCCTGGGGGCTGGGTGAAGCGGTGGTCCAGGGTCGCGTGGTGCCCGATAAGTACCAGGTTTACAAACCCCTGCTGGAAAAACCGGGGCTCTCTCCCATTTACGAAAAATCCCTGGGTAGCAAACTGGAAAAACTGGTTTACAGTGACCAGGGCGGTACCGAATGGCAGGCCACCCGCGATGAAGAACGCAACTGCCTGGTGTTAAACGACGCCGAGATCCTGCAACTGGCGCGCTGGGCCAGCCTGATCGAGGCGCACTACGGTTGTCCCATGGATATCGAATGGGCCAAGGACGGCGTCAGCGGCGAACTGTTCATCCTGCAGGCGCGGCCGGAGACCAGCGTTTCGCAAAAACCGCGTCAACTGCTGACCACTTACAAGCTTGAGCGGGAAAGTGACATCCTGCTGCGCGGAACCAGTATCGGCCACGCGATCACCACAGGCGATGCCCGGGTACTTTTCTGTGACGGGGAAGAACTACCGCTGGTCGCACAGGCGTTTCCCGAAGGCGCCATCCTGGTGGCCGAGCGCACCGACCCCGACTGGTTGCCCATTATGCGCCGAGCGGCCGGTGTGATTACCGACAGCGGCGGCCCCACCAGCCACGCCGCCATTGTCTGCCGCGAGTTAAAGATTCCCGCCATTGTCGGCACCGGCAATGCCACGCAGGTGCTGACGTCCGGCCAGGCGCTCACGCTCTCCTGTGCCAATGCCGACGAGGGGCATGTCTACAACGGTGTTTTGCCCTTCACCGAAAAAGCGGTGGATCTCGGCGCCCTGCCCCCAATCGAGACGCCGTTGATGATCAACATGGCCATGCCCGGTGGTGCCCAGCAGTGGTGGCAGTTGCCCATCCAGGGCATTGGGCTGGCCCGCGTCGAATATATTATTTCAGGGCTGATCCGCGCCCATCCCCTGGTGCTGCTGAAACCGGATCAGCTCACCGATCCCCAGGCACGCCAGACCATCGCGGCGTTGACAAAAAACGTCAAGTCGCCGAGCGCGTTTTTTGTCGACACCCTGGCCCGGGGTATCGCCACCATCGCCGCTTCCCAGTACCCGCACCCGGCGATCGTGCGCTTTTCGGATTTCAAATCCAACGAGTACCACCATTTGATCGGCGGTACCGAATTTGAACCGGTAGAGGCCAACCCCATGCTCGGTCTGCGGGGCGCGGCCCGCTACTACAGCAAGCGCTACCGCGAAGCCTTTGCCCTGGAATGCCAGGCGGTGAAGAAAGTTCGCGAACAGATGGGCTTTGACAATGTGATCGTGATGATTCCCTTCTGTCGCACCCCCGACGAGGCGGATCGGGTATTGGCGATCATGGCGGACAACGGTCTGGTGCGCGGCGAACAGGGATTGCAGGTGTATGTGATGTGCGAGATACCGTCCAACGTGGTGTTGGCCGATCAATTCGCCCGTCGATTCGACGGTTTCTCCATCGGCACTAACGATTTAACCCAGTTGGTCCTCGGTGTCGATCGCGATTCCGCTGAACTTGCCTACCTCTCCGATGCCCGCAATGAAGCGGTCAAACGGATGATCACCCAGGTGATCGAGGTGGCTCACAGGTATGGCTGCAAGGTGGGCATCTGCGGGCAAGCGCCTTCGGACCATTCGGAGTTTGCCGAATTCCTGGTGCGACAGGGCATCGATTCGATCTCCCTCAACCCGGACAGCATTACCGATACCATTGCCCATATTGCCCGTGCCGAAAAGGGATCGGGGCTACCGCAACGTCGACGGATGAAGCAGCCTCCCTTTACCAAGACCCGTAAACATTACCCTGGCAGCATGGATTGGCGTTAGACGATAATCCGCCCTACCGCGCCCTGGCACTTTCCGGATATCGGAATAGGCGCGCATGCTCGTGAAACAATTCACCAATCACCATTACCTTTACAATTGTCATGATGACAAAAATACAATTGACGAAAAAATTTTACCGATTACCATAAATCAACAATTTTTATTGTCATCTGTTTTTAAAAATTGTATCGATTCAATCTGCTCCGTCCAAATTGCCCGCATGTCGGCTACCTGCGCCTGAGCAACGACCCCAAACCATGAGCGGCCATCCCCGCGAAGACGGGAACCCAAATACCACGGTCGCTCTCTTTATTGCCCGGGACGTAAAGCCGGTCACTGAAAAAACAGCAACTCAAAAGCCGGCCACAGAAAACTTGTAGATCATTTATGTCAACTCATCTAACTATCATACGCCGGGCATTTATTGATGCCTTGCCGCTCTGTCTACCCGCCGTTCCCTTTGCTTTCGTAATCGGGCTTGCAATTGTCGATGCCGGCGTCAATCCCGTGATTGGCTGGTCCAGCTCCTGGATTATTTTTGGCGGGGCTGCGCAATTGACACTGATATCACTGCTCGGCTCGGGAGCCGCGGCGATCGCCGCCATCAGCGCCGCCCTGGTGGTGAATGCCAGGCACCTGATGTACTCCGGCGCCATGGCGCCCCACTTCCAGAACCAACCACGATGGATGCAGGTTTTTGGTCCCTACCTGTTGATCGATCAGGTCTTCGCGCTGGCGACACTGCGGGGGAATGATCACCCGGATGCCTTTAGAACCTACTACCTGTCAGCCGGCATCACCTTCTGGATGATGTGGCAGGTGATGACCGCACTGGGTTTATTGATTGGCCCCGTTGTGCCCGCCTCCTGGCACTTGCATTTCGCCGTGCCCATCCTGTTTTTGGGCATGGTGGTGATAGGTATTGACCGGTTTCCGAAACTGGTGGCCGCCCTGGTTGGCGCCGGGGTGACGCTTGCCTGCACCGGTTTGCCAAACCGTTCCGGCCTGCTGGTCGGGGCGATGGCGGGAATCGTTGCCGGCGCCATGACAGAGAGGTTGAAACGATGAGTACCCTGCTCGCTATTTTTCTGGTTGGCCTGGGCACTTACGCCTGCCGGGCGGTTTTTATTCTGGCGTTTGCCAATCGTAAAATTCCAGGCTTTGTGCAGAGCACGCTACAGTATGTCGCTCCCGCCACCCTGTCCGCATTAATCGTTACGGTGTTAATCGACAAACAGGGCGCACTGGCTGTTGGTATTCCGGAGATAGCGGGATTGATATCGGGCTCTGCCGTGGCCTATTTTACCCGCAACCATGTCTACACGCTGGTTGCGGGTATGGGAATTTTCTTACTCTTGAGTCATTTACTCTGACGGAGGAATGTTTACGGGATTAATGTATCGTAACTTACTGCGACCTTACAATTACTATCCAATTTGCTTGATTAAATCTAACTGTTTACTGAGTGCTGTGGACGATTTTTATCGGTAGTTTGGGATTGGTTTAAGCTGCCAGACCACAAAGATGTACTAGAAGGGACCATTTTCTTTTGATCGGTTTGGCGGTCTAGTCGCAACCACCAAACCGAGAATAGAAAACCCATACACTCTTGCCATACATCTGTCAGCAAAGGGCCACAGACTTTTTTTCAGTGGCAACTATAAGATCAAATAGAGCCCTGATATCGAGAACATCTGGATCAAATCCAATCTTTTTACAATTAATGATTAAGGCATTAGCGCTACCCGCCAACCGCTGTCACAGCCCTGGCAAAATGCTCCATGTTCTGTGGGTTCAACCCGGCGATATTGATGCGCCTCGAGTCCACGATATAAATGCCATGATCCTCGCGCAGCGCATTCAATGCCTGCGGAGTCAGTTGTAACAGGGAAAACATACCTTTCTGCTGCACCAGATAACTCACGTCAAAATCCACGCCCTGGTGCTCAAACCGCCGGAACAGTTCGCAACGCACATCCTTCAAGCGGGAACGGATTTCCGACAGTTCCTGCTGCCACAGTTCCCGCAGCTGCGGACTGCGCAGTATTTTCTTGACCACGGCGCCACCGTGGGCGGGTGGCGTAAAGTAGAGCTCGGTGGCGGTGGCCATCAACATTTTTTCAACAATGGCTGACTCGCGGCTGTTGGCACTGACGACCATCAACGCCCCCACCCGATCGCGGTAAAGACCGAAGTTCTTCGAACAGGTATAGGTCACCATCAATTCAGGAAGACGTTCCGCCAACAACACAAGACCCGCCCGATCCTCCTCCAGGCTGGAACCCAAACCGTGATAGGCCTGATCCACCAGCGGCAGCAATCCTTTGCTGTGACACAAGGCGGCGATTTCCGACCATTGTGCCAGGTCGAGATCACAGCCTGTGGGATTGTGACAACACCCTTGCAGCAATAGCACATCCCCCGGCCGGGCTTCCGCCAGGGAGGACAGCATCGCCTCGAAAGCCACCGAGTGGGTCTGCCTATCGTAGTAGGGATACCGGGCGGTGTTTAAACCGGTGGCGGCAATAATCGGGTCATGCACCTGCCAGGTGGGATCACTGAGCCACACGGTCGCCTTCGGATTAACCTTGGCAATCAATTCAAAGGCCATTCGCAGGGCGCCTACCCCCCCAGGCGTCTGCACAGTGGTCAGGCGGTCGCGGTGAGCTTCCGGGTAATTCTCCCCCAACGCCAACGCTTCAATATAATCACAATATTCGCGATCACCGGCGGGGCCGATATAGGCCTTCTCCGCTTCCACGTCCAGGCGCATGCGCTCTGCCAATTTGACGCTGGAAAATATGGGGCTGCCGCCGTATTCGTTGCGATAGACCCCGATACCCAGGTCCAGTTTATCGGGTCGTTGATCCAGCCTGAACTGTTGCAACAATTTGAAAATGGGATCTTCCACCGCCGGTTGGCAGGCGGCAAAAAAACGGGTCTGGATAGCGTGCGTACCGACATCTGCGTACATATTTATTGATAACTCAACCAAAAAACCAGCCCGAAGCAGGCGTGGGTGAAATGAAAAACGGGCGCGGGAGTCCAGCTCCCGCGCCAGCCAATCCGACATGGCTAGCGCTTAAATCACGCCGCGCCGTTGCTGATCGCGTTCGATGGAATCGAACAGGGCCTGGAAATTACCTTCACCAAAACCGAGATGCGACTTGCGCTGGATGAGTTCGATAAAAATGGGTCCAAACAGGTTTTTGGTGAAAATCTGCAGCAGGTAACCACTTTCGTCGCCGTCCACCAGCACCTGGTGCTTGCGGATGCGCGCTTTGTCCTCTTCCACCTCGATGGGAATGCGGCTGTATACGCTATCGTAGTACTCAGGCCTGATATCCAGGGTTTCAATATTGTGCTTGTCCAATTTGTCCAGTGAGTCCAGCAGATCCCGGGACAGGAACGCCAGATGCTGAACACCGGGGCCGTTGTACTCGTGCAGGTATTCGTCGATCTGGTTGTTATTGTCATCCTTGCCTTCGTTGATGGGGATACAGAAGCTGCCGTCCGGGGACTTAAGGGCATAGGATAACAAGGCGGTTTTCTCGCCCTTGATATCGAAGTAGCGCACCTCGGTAAATCCAAACACCTCTTTGTAAAAATTGGCCCAGGTTTCCATGGTGCCCTTGTAGACGTTGTTAGTGAGATGATCCACCGCCAGGAAGCCCTTGTCCTCCACCAGGGTGGGGGCCGCTAACGGTTCGAAATCTTCTGTGTATATGCTGCCCTTGGCGCCAAAACGGTCGATAAAATAGATCAGGCTGTCACCGATACCGTAAATAGCGGGATAGGGAAGGTCCTTGGCGGACTCGTCGGCGGGTTTGGCGCCGCGCTTGATCGCCTCGGCAAAAGCATAGTCGGCATCGTCGACGCGCCAACCCATGGAACAGATAGCCGGTCCGTGGCGCTTGGCAAAGGCGGCGGAGAAACCGGCCTTTTCCCGATTCAGCAGGAAGTGAATATCGTTCTGGTTATAGTAGACAATATCCTTGCCTTTGAAGGTCTTTAACATCGAGAACCCGAACTCGGTGAAGATCTTGTGCACGTAGTCGCTGTCCGGTGTAGCGAATTCGGTAAATTCAATGCCGCGCAACTTCAACGGATTTTCCTGTTTGGTCATCTCGATTTTTCTCCAGTCAATGATTCAGGTAGTGCCTGTACTCTGTGGATCCTGTCTTTTGGAGCCCGATGCAACGCCTTGGGCCTTCAAACAGGTAGCAATGTAGTTGCATCGACCAACTAAAAAAAGAATAATATTTAGACCATTTCAATCTAATTTTTAGATATAGTTATCTTGAGGCCCCATCATGCGACTGGATATCGAGGCCCTGCGCGTTCTCAATGTGGTTGTGCAGGAGGGCAGCTTTGCCAAGGCCGCCGCCAAACTGCACAAGGCGCAATCGGCAATCAGCTACCAGATCAAAAAGCTGGAAGACAATCTGGGGATGGTGATTTTTGATCGCAGCCAGTACCGCGCGGCGTTGACGCCGGCGGGCAGGGCCCTGTGGAGCGAGGGCCGGCGAATGTTGCAACTGGCCAGTCGCATCGAGACCCTGGCTGAACGCTACGGAGAGGGGTGGGAACCGAGGCTGGACCTGGTTATTGACGGCGCCCTGCCCCTGGCCCCGATCATGACGGCATTAAAGGTGATTGCGGACCGCAAGATTCCCACCCTGATCCAGGTAAAGACAGAGTTCCTCGGTGGCGTGCCGATGCGCTTCGACCAGGAGCAGGCGGATATGATGCTGGCGATCGAGTACCAGCCCAGCCCCCTGCTCAAAACCATCGCCCTTCCCGCCACGCGCATGGTACTGGTGGCCGCCGGCCATCACCCCCTGGCGGGCCAGACCGAATTGGAGTTGAGCCAGCTTTATGACTTTATCGAGCTGACCATTCATGACTCCAGCGATCCGGATAAAAAGCAGCTCGACTCTTTGCAGTTTGGCGGTGAACGGGTGTACTTCCTCAGCGATTTCAGGAGCAAAAAAGAAGCCCTGTTGATGGGGTTGGGCTTTGGCTGGATGCCGGACTTTTTGATCGAGCGGGAACTCAACAGTGGCGAGCTGGTGGAACTTGATTACCAGGGCGGCTCCAGCCACGCCGTGACTCCGCAATTGGTTTACCCGTCGGACCGTCCACTGGGCAAGGCAGGTCAGCTGATTGCAGAGCTGATTATGCGCGAGTTTGCCCCGCTCCGGCAGCCGGGGCCGGAACGTTAAAGTGCGCCCCACTCAAGCGCTTTTCGTTAATGCTCTTTTCGTGAAAGCTCTGCCCATCAAAGCACTGCCCTTAAAGCACTGCCCCTTAAAGCACTGTCGAATCGAACGCCGAAAATCCGAACTCCGCCCCGGCATCGGTGTAGTTGGGGATATCAGCATTGATCTCGGCACCGTGGGTGGCGGTGGCCTTTTTGAAACTCTCAATGCTGTCGAACACCAGATCGACTGAAGCGAAATACTGGCTTTCGCCACCGGGCTTTCTGGCAACATCTGTACGCAGCACAATTTGCACCAGCCCCAGGGGGCCAAACCTCTCCTTCACCAACGGCAGGTGGGAGTTGAGGTAATAGTCCATATCGAATGTTGCCTTATCGGACCTGGGGTAGCTGACCGTCATACAAAACATGGTGCCGTCTCCAATTAATCATTCAGTGGTTCAAAACCCGTTGCGTAAAAAAAAAAGCCGCGAGCATGCTCGCGGCAAATCCATGCGGATTACAGGAGTGCTAATTTGACAGGCGTCACTCAGTCTTCGCGACGCTCCACCAGTGTCAAAATACTGTAGACAGCCACCGGTTCGTCATGCTGGTTTCTCACCTCTACATCCCACTCGACCACACCGGTAGCCTTGTCTTCATCCGGACGCTTGTCCTTCTTGATTTTCTGCTTGCAAGTCAGGCGTGTCTGAATTGTGTCGCCAATGCCGACCGGCTCGATAAAACGCAGATTCTCGAGACCGTAGTTGGCAATCACCGGCCCGGGTGCCGGATCCACAAACATGCCGGCGGCGGCGGAAATCACCAGATAACCGTGGGCGACACGCTTGCCAAAGAAGGAATCCTTGGCCGCCACCTCGTCAAAATGGGCGTAGAAGTGGTCGCCGGACACACAACCGAAGTTGACAATATCCGCCTCGGTAATGGTGCGGCGATGGGTAATCAACGTCTCGCCGATTTGCAGGTCTTCAAAATAGCGGCGGAATGGATGCACATCGGTCTTGATCTGTTCGGAGCCCGGATTGAACTCTTTGGTGATCGCCGTCAGGGTTGTAGGGCTGCCCTGGATAGCGGTGCGCTGCATATAGTGCTTGACCGCGCGCGCGCCCCCCAGCTCCTCGCCACCACCGGCGCGACCGGGGCCACCGTGCACCAGCTGCGCCAGGGGCGAGCCGTGACCGGTGGACTCCTTGGCACATGTCTGGTTCAGCACCAGGATACGTCCGTGGTAGGCAGCGGTGCCCAAAACCACCTTGGCAGCTTCGGCGTTGTCGGCCGTCACCAGTGAACCGGCCAGGCTGCCCCGGCCGAGCTTCGCAATTTCAATGGCCTCGTCGATATCCCCGTAGGGCATCAGGGTGGATACCGGGCCGAAAGCTTCCACTGCGTGAGGGGCTGTGGTGGTGAGAGGTTTGTCGCAGTACAACAGACTGGCCGGAAAGAAGGCACCTTTGTCGCGGTCGCCGCCCACTACGTCAAAGTCCTGGGTGCCGCCGTAGATCAATTCGGAAGACTGGGTTAATGCCTCCAGCTTCTCCCACACATCCTCCATCTGCGAACGGCCCACCAAGGGTCCCATCCGCACACCTTCCACCGAGGGATCCCCAAGGGTGGCCTTGCCTAGACGAGCCTTGAGCGCATCGGCAACCGCTTGCACACGGTTTTGCGGCACAATGGCACGGCGAATGGCGGTGCACTTCTGACCGGCCTTGACGGTCATTTCGGTGGCCACACCCTTGATAAACAGATCGAATTCCAGCGAATCCGGCTCCACACCGGCGCCGAGGATACTGCAGTTGAGTGAGTCCGCCTCCATGGTAAAGGGAATGGAGTTGGCGATGACATTGGGGTGTGTCTTCAGCATTTGGCCCGTGGACGCGGAGCCGGTGAAGGTGACCGCATCCTGTTCATTAAGGTGGTCCAACAGATCGCCGGTGCTGCCACAAATCAACTGGATCGCCCCTTCGGGCAGAATTCCCGAGGCGACAATCTCTTTCACCATCACTTCGGTCAGGTAGCAGGAAGCGGTGGCGGGTTTGACGATCACCGGCACACCGGCAATCAAACTGGGCGCGATTTTCTCCAGCATACCCCAACAGGGAAAGTTGAATGCATTGATATGAACGGACACGCCCTCTTTCGGCACCAGTATATGGCGGCCGATAAAAGTGCCGTTGCGGGACAGCCCCTCGGCCGGGCCTTCCACCAGAAAGGTCTCATTGGCAAACTCCCGTCTCGCTAGGCTGGCGAAACTGAATACGGTGCCGATACCGCCTTCGATATCCACCCAGCTGTCTGCGCGGGTGGCACCGGTCCACGCGGAAACGCGGTAAAAATCCTCCTTTTTCTCCATCAAATGCTTGGCCATGGCCTTGAGCATATTGGCGCGCTGGTGGAAGGTCATGGCCCGCAGGGCCTTGCCGCCCTTCCCGCGACCGTATTCCACGGCAGCCTTGAAATCGATGCCTGTACTGGTCACCTCACCCACGGATTCACCATTGACGGCATTAAAAACTTCAACGCCCGCACCCTGACCCTCTACCCACTGGCCAGCAACGTAACTCTGCAATTTCATTCGGGAATAACCTCGTTCTCGTGTCCATTTCGGCTAATGGAGTAGGAGTATATGATACAAAATAGTTACTTGAAAGATATTTTTTGTGTTATATTGAGGTTCGCTTGACCCAAGGTCGGTACCCGGTGCGATGACCTATATCAACTATTCTATAAATATCAGGCGCTTGTTTGACTTTTCGCGGACCACACCCGGCACAAGTCCCCGCGCTCAGCGATAACGCGGCCAGGCGATGCATTACCGGGATGTTTACCGAAACCGGGACGTTTACCAAAAGAAGTCGCGGAGCCGGCAACCGCCGCGTTCCGGCGAACAGCTACCGATAGAGAGAGATCTGTATGAGCGACCAGCCAGCCAAGAGTCACAACCCCAGGGATTACAATCAACTGGAGCCCATCGAAAAAGCCAGTATCGATGAACTGCGCGCCCTGCAACTGGAGCGGATGCGCAAATCCCTGGATCACGCTTACAACAACTCCCCTTTCTACAAAGCCAGATTTGATGAGGCCGGCGTCCATCCCGCAGACCTGGAGGACTTGAGTGATCTGGCCAAGTTCCCCTTTACCACCAAGAAGGACCTGCGCGACAACTACCCCTTTGGCATGTTTGCCACGCCCATGGAACAGATTGTGCGTATTCACGCCTCCAGCGGCACCACCGGCAAGCCTACGGTTGTGGGCTACACACAGAATGACATTGACATCTGGGCCGATGTGGTGGCCCGCTCCATCCGCGCCGCAGGCGGAAGCAGCAAAGACATGGTGCACGTCGCCTACGGCTACGGCCTGTTTACCGGTGGTCTCGGCGCCCATTACGGGGCCGAGCGCCTGGGGTGTACAGTGATCCCCATGTCCGGCGGCCAGGCCGAGAAGCAGGTGCAGCTGATCAAGGATTTCAATCCCGATATCATTATGGTCACCCCCTCCTATATGCTGAATATCGCCGATGAGATGGAGCGCCAGAGTATAGACCCCCACCAACTGAAATTGCGTTGCGGCATCTTCGGGGCCGAACCCTGGACCGGTTCCATGCGCAGAGAGCTGGAGGAGCGATTGGGCATCGACGCCATCGACATTTACGGTCTTTCGGAAGTGATGGGCCCCGGCGTTGCCATGGAGTGCCTGGAAAGCAAAGACGGCCCCACCATCTGGGAGGACCACTTTTACCCGGAAATTATCGATCCGGAAACCGGCGAAGTGCTGCCCGACGGCGAGGAAGGCGAACTGGTGTTCACCAGCCTTACCAAGGAGGCGCTGCCCATAATCCGCTACCGCACCCGCGACCTGACCCGCCTGCTGCCGGACACAGCGCGCTCCATGCGCCGTATGGACAAGATTACCGGACGCAGCGACGACATGTTGATTATTCGCGGTGTCAATGTGTTCCCCACCCAGATCGAGGAACAGATACTCACTATCGACGCCCTTTCGCCCCACTACCAGATCGAGGTCAGCCGCGACGGCAACCTCGACAAAATGCAAGTGGATGTGGAATCCCACAAAACGCTTAACCAGCGCGAAATCGACGCTGTAGCCAAGGAGCTGCAGCACAAGATTAAAACCATGGTGGGCGTGTCTACCAGGATCAAGGTGATGCCGCCGGAGTCCATGCCCCGCTCCGAAGGCAAGGCCAAACGGGTGGTGGACAATCGCCTGACACCCGTGTTCGACAAAAGCTTCGAGCGTTGCCTGGCCAAGGGCGATTTTATCGACAGCTTCTACCAGCGTTTTATCGGCAGCAGTGAAGAGGCCAGGCACCTGTTCCGGAATACCGATATGAAGGCGCAGAGGAAGATGCTGGAAACCTCGCTCTATATGATGATGGCCGCCCCCAGCGGTGTGCATAAGGCCAGCGCCCATATCGACCATATCGCCAAGACCCACAGCCGTCAGGGCTACGGGGTCAAGCCCGAACTCTACGATCTCTGGCTCAAGTGCCTGCTGGAGACCGTGAAGGCGTACGACGACCAGTACGAGCCTGTGGTGGAATCGGCCTGGAAACAAACCCTGCAGTACGGTATCGATTTGATGAAAGCCAAGTACTGAGTGTGGCGCCCCTCCAAAAAAATTTTGGAGGGGTTTGCTCCCTGCGGGGGTTATACCCCTTAAACCCTTAAACAACCGGGCCCCTTAAAGGACCGGGGCCTTGAAAAACCGGGATCAGCCGGCGACCGGCAAGTCAGTCAATCAGGGGCGGCATGAAAGCCAAGCGCATTCGATTTTTACAATCCATGTTTCGGGAGCACCACGGCAGCCTGTTGCGCTTTCTTGCCAGCAAATTGTCCGACCCCCATGAAGCCGAGGACATCGCCCAGGACGCCTACCACAACCTGCTGCGGATGAATTCCCCGGAAGTGCTGGAAAACGCCCGCGCCTATCTTTTTCAAACTGCCGCCAACCTGGCCCTCAACCGGATGCGCAAGCAGCGACGGCAACAGCGTTATACACAAACCGTGATGGCGGAAGCGGACAATGACAGCGGCCTGACCACAACCTCTCCGGAACAGGCCGTCGGTGCGCAGATCGAACTACAGCGAATCGTCGCCGCGGTTGACGAATTGCCGGACAAATGCCGCACCGCTTTCCTGATGAGCCGTTCCGAACACAAGAGTTACAACGAAATCAGCGAGGCGCTGGGCGTTTCGGTCAGCACCGTGGAAAAGTACCTGATCCGGGCCCTGCATCACCTGCGCGCCCAACTGACACCTGCCACACCCGCGGGAACGTCAACGAGACCGGGAACAAAATTACCGAATTCAAAAAAACATTAAAAATCCTTCCAATCTTTGGAGGGAATCGACGTCAGCGGTGTTAATAGCCAAAACAGGTGTTTAAAATCACCCCGAATGGAAAATTGAAAAACGTACTGTAATCCCATGAGCCATCCAACTGCCCACGAGACTGCCGTAAAAACCGCCACCGAGTGGCTGGTGAAGTTGCAGTCCCCGCAACTGACAGAAGCCCAGAAGCAGGACTTCTTCACCTGGCTCGACCAAAAGCCGGAACACCAGCGGGCCTATATCGAAGCGGAAGCCCTGTGGGAGCATCTGGCGCCGGTGGAGCAGTTGGCCGCAGAAAGTGCCACTGCCCGTATAACACCGGTAGCACGCCCCTGGTACAGGCGCCCCCAGACAATTGCCGCCTCCTTTATCGGCCTGGCGATGTTGGTGGCCATTCAGTTGTGGCCTGGTTTGGAAGGCAATCAGTATCAAACCGCCATTGGCGAGCAGAGCCATGTGGTTCTGGCCGATGGCTCCAATATCGACTTGAATACAAATTCCACGCTGCAGGTAGACCTGCAAAAAAACCGCCGCCTGCTGAAACTGCCCCAAGGCGAAGCCTTTTTCCAGGTCAGTCACGACCCAGATCGTCCTTTCGTGGTGGAAACCCCTTCAGGCTTGGTGCGGGTACTGGGTACCCGGTTTAATGTCTATGTCGATGCGTTCGAAACCACCGTCACCGTTGTGGAAGGCAAGGTGGGTGTGGCCGAGACGGCCGCGCTGGAACAGGTGGCCGCCCGCGACTATCGGCCCCGCACCACCCTGACCGCCAACCAGCAGGTTACCCTCAATGGAGATGGTGTGGATGAGGCACCGGTTCTGGTGGACGCCACCGTCGCCACCACCTGGCGTCAGGGCAAACAAATTTACGACAGCGTGCCCTTTGCGGATGTGGTTCGGGACCTCAACCGCTACTTCACCGGCAAAGTGAAACTGGGTGATCCGGTTCTGGAAGACATTCAAGTGGTGGCGGTGTTGGACTTGCGGGATAAGGCCAGCGCAATTGCCGCCCTGGAGAGCACCTTTAACCTGGTTGCCATCCAGCAATCCGATGAGGTGACGCTGTTGATGCCGCAGCCGACCGACGAGCAACCGCAAGACGCCACCACCGCGAAGGCGAAATAGCCTGCCCTGTCAAATAGTGTTAGCATCTTCCATTGTTAAGTCGCCACTACCCGGCGACGAATAATAAGAAAAAAAGGCAATAAATAAACGAAGAGCGAGAACTCTGTGGTAAAAAAGGAGCTGCGCTACGCAGTTTTCCTAGCGCTATCACTTTTCGGTTACAGCCACGTTCAGGCTGCGAGATTTCTCGTGCCTTTCGACCTGCCCGCCGGCCCCCTGTCCGAGATCCTGATTCAATTTGCCGAACAGGCCGAAGTGTCCCTGCTGGTTTCTAAAAATGCGGTGGCCGATTTTGAAACCGCTCCGTTGAAAGCCGTCATGACTCTGCCCCAGGCACTGAACAAGCTGTTGGCTGACACCGGGCTCGGCTACAAGTTTATAGACCCCGATACCGTATCCATTTCCAAAGCGTTTTACGTCGCCAAAGCACCGACTGAGGCCGCTACCATGCCTGTAACCGGCAGTCGCTTGAGCACCATAGAGGAGGTCACCGTTACTGCCCAACGCTCAAGACAAAACTTGCAGAAGGTCCCGGTGGCCGTGACGGTGCTGAACCAGTTCGAGTTGACCGACGCCCAGATCAACGACCTCACTGAAGTGGGTACCCGGGTGCCGGGGCTGACCGTGTCCTCCTACAGTCTGGGCCAACCCACCATCCATATGCGTGGCATTGGCTCTAACGACGACGGCGCGGCCATGGACAATTCAGTGGTGGTTTTTCTCGACGACGTCTACGTCGGGCGCATCACCCACATTGACATGAATATGCTGGACATGGCCCGGGTTGAAGTGCTGCGCGGCCCCCAGGGCAGCCTCTACGGCAAAAACGCCATTGGTGGCGCGATCAAGCTGGTGAGCAAGTTACCCACCGATCATTTCAATGCCCGCCTGCAGGCCTCGTCCGGCAACTTCAGTCACCAGGCGCTACAGGCCATGGTAAACGGTCCCCTGGGGAATGAGGCCTGGCTCGGTCGCCTCGCCTTCAATGCCCAGCGCCGCGACGGATGGCAGGACAACTTGATTACCGGCGATTCCCAGCACGATAACAACCAGTGGGCCTTTAAGGCCAAACTCCTGCACCGCCCCAGCGATCACCTGGAATTGCATTGGCTGTTCGATGCCAGCCAGGAAAACTTCAACTCCACCGGACGCATTCCCGTGGCGGCACGGGTCCCCATTCGCATTCTGGATGCCGACGGCAATCCGATTCCACAACTCGACATTGACGGACAGCCCCTGCTGGATGACCAGGGGCAGTCACTGTTTGTTACCCGGTTGCCCACCGACATTTTCCGCGACCTGGGCGGCGATGCCCGCCACGCCACCAATCAGGTGGCCGGACATACCGACCGCGATATCTGGGGTCTGACCCAAAGGGTCGACCTGAGCCTGGGCAACAACACCCTCGCCGCCATTACCGCGGTGCGCAAAAGCCGCTTCGACTGGCTGGAAGACTCCACCGGCCTGCCCCTGTTTTCCACCGACCAGACCGTGGGCAGCGATGTGCTTGAAACCCACCGCCAGTTTTCCCAGGAACTCCGCTGGTCCTCCCCCAGCGACCAACCCCTGGCTTATATCCTCGGCCTCTATTACCTGTCGGAAAATACTGACCGAAAGGAGTTTTTTCCGTTTCGCAAGGCCCGCCCGCTGGCCGACCAGGAAAACACCACCCACAGTATCGCCGCGTTTGGCCATTTGACTTACCGGCTCAATGCCAAAACCCATTTGGGATTCGGGGCCCGCTACACCTATGACCGCAAGCGCCTGCACCAGATCGCCGTCAACGACGGGGCACCCGCGGTGATTCTGGAAGATTTCCAGCTGACCAACCGCGACAGCTGGGAGGATTTTTCGCCCTTCCTATCCTTCGCCCACTCCCCCAACGACGACTTTTTGGTTTACGGCAGTATCGCCAAAGGCATGAAGAGTGGTGGTTTCCAGGGCGCACCCGGCACCCTTGAAACCGCGATGCGTACCATCGACCCTGAAGAAGCCTGGGACTATGAGTTGGGGTTCAAATCCCAGTGGCTGCAGGACCGGTTGCGCCTGAATATCGCCGCCTTCTACACCGATTACCGCGACCTGCAGGTGGTGCAGTTTCGCACCATCGATAATTTTGGCGTTTTTGAAACCGACAATGCCGCCTCGGCCAGCCTGCACGGTATCGAAACAGAGGTGATTGCCTCGCCCCTGGAAGGCTTGACCCTGTCGGCCTCCTACGCCTACCTGCAAGCCACCTACGACAGCTACAATGACCCGGAGGGTCGCGACTTTACCGGCAACAGCCTGCGTCAGGCGCCGGAGCACTCCGCCAATCTGGTGTTGCACTACGAACATCCCTGGTGGGATGGCAACCTGCGCTGGCGAGGTGACTACCGCTATCAATCGGAAAGTTTTCGCGAGCCCGACAACCTCGGCACCCGGCAACCGGGTTACAGCCTGTTCGACGCCAGCCTCACCTATGTGGCCGGTGATCATCGCTGGGAACTGTCCCTGTGGGGCAAGAATCTCAGCAACAGGGAGTATATCGCCCACCTGTATGTGCTCGGCGGCAACGACTATGCGCTGTTTGGTACGCCGCGCACCTACGGCGCCTCCATAGCGTGGAACTTTCTCTGATATAACGCTATCCGTTAAGCACAACAATACTCGTAATTCCTCTTGGCAATATCAAAGAAACCAGCTTATTTCTTTTTCGACCTAAGCCTTCAACCCTTTGGCCTGCTTCCGAAAAATGAATTGATATAAAACAAAAAAAAGAATTTTTTTGGAGGGGGTATCGCTCTTCGGTGTTAAACCCTTACTACCCACAAAGCGGTAGCTGCTTTCGACGTGGCAATTGTGCGCAATTGCCAGTAGCCATCGAGTTGACAATGGAGAGCGATGATGAAACACAATAAAACCAGAAATTATCAATTACTGACCCTGGCGGCGGCCATTACAGCCGCCGGTGGCACCCTTGCTGCCGACAATGTCGGTATCGAAGAGGTTGTGGTAACGGCCCAGAAACGTGCCGAAAGCCTGCAGGACATTCCCCTGGCGGTTAGTGCCTTTAGCGGCGACCAGATTCGCGAGGACGGTATCGCCAGTATGGAAGATATCGGCAGCCGCACTCCCGGCATGGTATTCGCCGCCTTCAGTTCCGGCCAGCCGGAAATTGCGATTCGCGGTATCGGCACCAAGGAAGACGGCGCCGCAGCCAGTGATTCCACGGTGGTTTCAATCGATGACGTTTATATCGCTGCACGTACCGCCCAGGTGTTCGATATTTTCGACCTGGAGCGGGTGGAAGTTCTGCGTGGCCCGCAGGGTACCCTTTATGGCAAAAACTCCATCGGCGGTTCCATCAATTTTGTCACCAGCAAGCCCACCGAAGAAACTGAAATACGCGTGCGTGCCACCACCGGCAACTACGGTCGCCGCGATCTGGGCGCCATGATCAGCGGCGGTCTGAGCAACAACCTGTTCGGTAAAATCGCTTTTAGCAGCCGCGAAAACGACGGCTATTTCAGCAATGTATTGAACGGCGAACATCGCGGAGAAACCGATACCCTGGCCGTACGTGGTCAATTGCGATGGATGGCCTCCGATGCCCTGGAAGTGACCTTTACCGCCGATACCGCCGATGACGACAACAAGGACACCAACCGCGAACCCGTGGGCGGCACCGGTGTGTCCGGCAATGGCGATAACTACGACCCCATCGCGGTTAACAAAGCCTACGGCGGTGCCGGTGATCCCCACAATGCCGCCAACGATGAAGAGGGCTTTACCGACCGCGAAGTGCAGGGGTACAGCGTCAAGGTCAATTGGGACCTGGAAAACATGACCTTCACCTCGATCACATCCTACCGCGAGTCGGAGTTCGATTGGGCCGAGGATTCCGAAGGCCTGCCCGGCGGTCCCGGTGGAGACCCCATCGCCGATCCCCTGGTGGGCTTCCGCTTTGACGTGACCGACAGCGCCGTGGAAGATACCGAGCAACTGACCCAGGAGTTCCGTCTGACCTCCGCCGGTGAAAGCAGCATGGACTGGGTGGTCGGCATGTTCTACAGCCTGGAGGATATCAAGCGCACCGAGACCTTCTGTATCCCCAACTGTAACGGCAATGTCATCAATCCCGGCACCAACACACCGTTGCCCAACGGTTTGATCCTCAATTCCTCGGACCAGAAGAATGAAAGCACCAGTTGGGCACTCTACGGTCAGGCCGGCTTCGACCTGACAGATTCGCTATCCCTGACCGCGGGCCTGCGTTATTCCTACGAGGAAAAGGACGTTGAGATCGGTGCCCGCGTCGACGAAGGTCTTGTCCCGGTCGCTGTTTTCGTACAGCCCTATGACCCGGTTAAAGCCACCGACGACTGGAGCAACGTGTCCGGCCGCCTGGCCCTGGATTGGACCGTCAGCGAAGACGTACTGCTCTATGCCAGTGTTTCCACCGGTTTCAAGAGTGGTGGTTTTATCGGTTCCGCCTCGACCCCGGAACGCGCCGATGACTCCTTCGACGAAGAGAAAGCCATCAACTACGAACTGGGCATGAAGTCCCAATGGTGGGACAATCGGGTACAAGTGAACGTCGCCGCCTTCTTCACCGACTACGAAGACCTGCAGGTGACCCGCTTCTATCGCCCCGTGGACAACCCCGCCAACGTCTTCGGTGAATTTATTACCGAGAACGCGGCAGAAGCCACCATCCAGGGTGTGGAAGTGGAACTCCTCTATGTGCCGACCGAAAACCTGGAAATCGGCGGTAACTTCGCGTACCTGGACACCGAGTTTGACGACTTCACGCCGGAAGTGGCCGACCTGGCACCCGGGGATGGCGCCGGGCCCTGCCCTGTGGACAGCCGTTCTGCCGGCAACATCGGACCGGGGGGAGAACTGGGCTGTATACCCGACTACAGCGGCAACAAGTTGCGACAGGCACCGCGCAAAACCGCAAGCCTGTTCAGCAAATACACCTGGCAACTGGGTGAAAACCTGGGCGAACTCTCCGCCAAGCTCAACTACCGCTTCCAGGACCACAGCTTCTACGATCCGGACAACAATGACATCACTGTGATTCCACGCTACCGCATCTGGGATGCGCGCCTTGCCTGGGCCTCCGGTGACGGTCACTGGGAAGTGGCGGGCTGGGTGAAAAACTTCACCGATGAGGAGTACCGCACCCATATCTACTCCCAGCGTGGAGGCAGCATCGCCTTTGCCACCTTCGGGGCACCCAAGACCTCGGGCCTGACTGTGACTTACAGTTACTAACACCGCTGACAAGGGACTATTAACCTCCAGGGTATTGACACCCTTTGCGGGAGTGCCGCCCCGGCACTCCCTTTTTTTACTTTCCCGAAAGTGTGTTGAGGGTCAATAACGATGACTAACCCCGCTTCAGCTGAACCGTTTGGATCTGAGTGGCGCACCCGGATTCAACGACGCGTCAAAATCCGCTTTACGTTTTCCATCCTCGTATTTGCTTTGTATGCAGGCTTTGCCGGCGGTTACGGTTTTCTTAAAAGCCTGTTTCAGCAAAGCGTGTTCGGCGACTCCGGCCTCTCATTTGGGTTGGCTTACTTTTTTTCCCTGGTGATCCTGTTTATCTCCCTGGAATTTGTCTACCTGAAATTGGTGGCAAAGGCCAATGACACAAAAGGATCACTAAAACCTGCCCGACACATAACCCGAAACAGAAAAAGCACCGATAAAAAACCGGGGAACCTTCACCATGCAGATTCTTAAGATTTTTCAGCGCTCGGCCCTGACTGCGGCGCTTTGCCTGGCCTTCAGTGCTACTGCGCTCGCGACCGGGGCTCTCGAAGGCGAGATAGAACGCCAGCCCCTGAATATCAGCGCAATCACCCTGTTTGTGGCCTTTGTGATGGCCACCCTGGGGATCAGCTACTGGGCTTCCAAGCACACCACCAACAGCAGCGAATTCTATACCGCTGGCGGCAACATCACGGGATTGCAAAACGGCGCCGCTATTGCAGGAGACTTTATGTCCGCAGCCTCTTTCCTGGGTGTCTCCGGGCTGATCTATATGGCGGGTTTCGACGGTTTGGTATTTGGCCTTGGGGCCTTTGCCGGCTGGCCGATTCTGCTTTTCCTGTTGTCTGAACGGGTGCGTAATCTGGGCAAGTTTACCTTTACCGACGTGGTGGCCACCCGCCTGGAGAAAACCCGCACCCGCATTATCGCCGTTTGCGGCTCGGTCACCGTGGTGGTGCTCTACCTGATCGCGCAGATGGTGGGCGCGGGCAAGTTGATCGAACTGCTATTCGGTCTGCCCTACGAAGTCGCGGTCGTCATTGTCAGCGTGCTGGTAATCTCCTATGTGGCGTTTGGCGGAATGCTCGCCACCACCTGGGTGCAGATTGTCAAGGCCGTACTACTGCTCTCCGGCATTACCGTCATGGCGTTGCTGGTGCTCAATCGCGTCGACTTTAACCTCAACACGCTGCTGGATCTGGCGACCGCCAGACATCCCAAAGGCGAAACCATCCTGGCCCCGGGGGGTCTCTTCAGCGACCCCGTTCAGGTTGCCACCATTTTGGTGTCCATGATGTTCGGCACCCTGGGCCTGCCCCACATCCTGATGCGGTTGTTTACCGTGCCCAACGTGCAGGAATCCCGCAAATCCGCTTTTTACGCCACGGTCTTTATCGGTTATTTCTATATTCTGCTGGTGATCGTCGGCTTTGGTACCGTGGTTTATGTGCTGAATAATCCCGAGTATCTGTCACCCGAGGGTGGCCTTATCGGCGGCGGCAATATGGCAGCCATTCACCTCGCGGAAGCCCTGGGCGGCAGTATGCTGATGGGCTTTATGTCGGCGGTGGCCTTTGCCACCATTCTGGCGGTGGTGGCCGGATTGACCGTGGCGGGCGCCGCCGCCATCGCTCATGACCTCTACGCCGAAGTGATTTGCGACGGACGACCGGACCCGGAGAGGGAAATCAAGCTCACCCGTATTGTCACCCTGGTGCTGGGGCTGCTGGCGGTGGGGCTTGGCATTGTGTTCCAGGACCAGAATATCGCCATCATTGCCACCCTGCCCATGGTTGTCGCCGCCAGCGTCAACTTTCCGGTTTTGATCCTGTCCATCTATTGGCAGGGGATGACCACCCGCGGCGCCACGGCGGGTGCGCTGGTGGGTTTTGTTTCATCGATTGTCCTGATTGTGGTTGGGCCCAAAGTCTGGACCGCTGTACTCGGGTTTGAGCAGGCGCTCTTCCCCTACGATTACCCGGCGCTCTTTACCATGCCGTCTGCGTTTGCAGCCATCTGGTTGTTTTCCGTAACGGACAGGTCGGCACGGGGCAGCAGCGACCGGGCAGAATTCGATGCTATGCTTATCAAGGCGGAAATGGGGTAATATAGTGATCCCGATGACCGCAAACCCATGTAGACCCACTATTACTCCTTCAAAGTGATATTGACGCCTGTATACAAGTGGGCTTCGATCCGGCCTGAGTAGCAGGGGGTATTTTCAGAAACACGCCGTAAACCCGTCCATGGACCCAAAGCACTCGTTGCACTCGCGGGGCCGGCCCGGGGCTCGGGCGCGACGTCCTTGTCGCGCACGGTTTCCGAAAACACCCCCTGCTACTCAGACCTAACATCGCAGTCGATTCGCAGAGTGAAGGCGTTATTATCAGATTGAAAGAATACTATGAAGCAGGATAAAACCACCTCCATTGATATCGCCTACCGAGCCGGGGTCTCCCAATCCACCGTATCAAGGGCGCTGCGCAACAGCCCCCTGGTAAATCCGGAAACCCGCGAACGCATTCAGGCCATCGCCCGGGAAATGAATTACCAGGTGGATAAGATGGCCAGCAACCTGCGCAGCCAGGCCACTCACACCATCGCCCTGTTGCTGTGTGAGGATCCCACCACTGACGACAGTCTGATCAACCCCTTTTTCCTCTCCATGCTGGGCAGCATCACCCGCGCCACTGGCCGCCAGGGTTACGATCTGCTGGTATCTTTCCAGCAGCAGAGCACAGACTGGCACGCCCAGTACGAAGACGCTCACCGGGCGGACGGTATTATGCTGCTGGGTTACGGCGACTACAGGGAGGCCAGGCCGAAACTCGAACACCTGAAACAGGCCGGTGCTCACTTTACCCTGTGGGGCCCCGAGTTGAAGGATCTGCCCGGCCATTCCGTGGGCTGCGACAACCACAAGGGTGGCTATCTGGCCGCACAGCACCTGTTGGCGTCCGGGCGCAGGCAGATCGCCTTTCTCGGTGACGCCTCCCGCCGTTGTCCCGAGTTTCGCGACCGCTATCTGGGATTCGCGGATGCACTGGCAAGTAAAGGGCTGCACTTCAATCCCCATTTACAGGAGGATGCGGACAATCTGGAAGAATCCGGTTATCAGGCCTGCCAACGACTGCTGCGCGCCGGTCAACCCTTCGACGCCCTGCTGGCCGCCAGTGACCTGATCGCCATCGGCGCCATCCAGGCCCTGAAGGACAATGACCTGAAGGTGCCACAGCAGGTTGCCGTGGTGGGCTTTGACGATATCCCCGCCAGCGCCTATGTGAATCCGGCACTGACCACGGTCTTGCAGGACACCAGTATTGCCGGCGAGCTGTTGGTGGAAAACCTGTTGGCGCAGATCAGGGGCGAAGCACCGTGCACCGAACTGCTGGAACCGCGCCTGGTGGTGCGCCAGTCCTGCGGCGCCGGTTCAGTTGACAATCAGTGAGTCAGCTTCCGCAGTAACTGCGGGTTGTTGACGGGCTGATTAAAAAACAACACCCGTATACCGTGGCCCGGCACGGAAGCGTGCAGCTGCCCGTCGACCACCCTGGTCATCGGGCAGGTGATCTCTGAGGCGATAGAGGTCATCGGCATCTTCCCGCCCAATGGCGGAGTGGTGATCGGTAGATATGCGGGGCCTATCCTTCCTTGACTTCCGCATAAACGCTTATCATACGCTCTTTCCGCTCAGGATAGGCCGGATGGCTGGAGGCTTTTTTACTGATTTCCACATGATCCTCCTCTATATCCGCAATATAGCTTGCAATCTGTTTAGGCAGATCGGGATTTTCCGCGCGCAGGGCAATCCGTACGGCGCAGGCATCGGATTGTAGCTCTTGTTGTTTGGAATACTGGACAATGGCGCCTTGCAGTAACAGTAACTTTTCCAAAAACATTTCCATATCTTTTGAATCGCTGGATGCCAGTTTCTTCAGGTCCTCTACCGTTTCAACCGAGTCCACCAATCTGGCCTGCAACTCTTTTGTCGTATGGCGCCGTAAAACATGAGCGATTTCATGGGCAATCACCAAATCCGCGTAATCTGTCTTGAAAACACCGGAATTGACATAGAGGTAACCTCCAGGGATGGCTTCCGCGTTTACAGATCGGTCATCCACCAGAAACAATCTGAATTGGTAGGGATGTTCCTCTCCCAGCGTTGCCAGAACCCGCTCCAGAGAGGCATCACCTCGCTCATACAATTCCCGCACGTAACGCCGCTTGCTGTCTCGATTTAAAACCTTGCGGGTTTTCTCCATGCGTTGTTCATGTATGGATTTACCGTAGTAAAGCTCCGCATCCAACGGCATCCAGTTAGCTTTCTTCGCTTTTAGCTTTAACTCCTCTAACTGTAGCTCTTGATCCTTTCTCTTGACCAAGTTTATAAGGTTACTGGTAAAGCCGGAGATAATATGCTTCATATTGGTTTCCAGATTGAAAGGCACCACAACCTGTGTGCACATGCGGTCGTCCGGCGTGAGGGAGCCTTCATAGCCATGTGCCTCTACCGCCTGGATATTATTTAAATTATTCAGGTGAGCAATATCACACTGATGCTGCGAGATGCCGGTGTACTCAGTGTTCATACTTGGCTGACGCGGTTGTCGTAACTGCCGAAGAAGTTCGACACTGGGGAGCGGATTTACCTTCAGCCCACGATTGGACTGATAGTGACAAATCGCATCGCGAGTTTTTTTACCGGAGACGCCATCCACTCCACCGGGATCAAAACCCCGGGACGCCAGTAGCGTTTGAATCTGCCGGATCAATTCCTTTTGATCAATATCTTGCGCTTGATGCTGCCTGTCGTCGGCCCTGGCGACCGGTTGCTGGGTTTGCTGAGCCTCTGCCGGCTGAGCTGGTTCGCTCTTTTCATTCTGATCGGCTCCCTTTAACGATTGGCCGACCTTATTCAGCGACTCACTAATTTTTTCCAATGGGTTCCAACCTTCCGCCAGCGTCAATGTGGGCGTAACCATCACAAACACAAATAGCAGTGTCCCAAAGACTTTAATGCCTCTCATTTCCCTATCTCCGCGGTTGCAATCAATTGTTTTGCGGCGGCATCCATGTCATAGGAATACTGCCATTCCTTTGCCTTGATGGCCCTCAGCAATAATTTCGTTCCAGCCGATAGCGTGTTGTAATCGGGAGTGGATTGCAGCTCCTGTTCAAAGGCTTGCTGATCGTCCTCATAGGCAACCACAAATTCACCCTTAAACACTTTTCCATTTTGCTTGATTTGCCAGCGATATTCCCCGCCGTATTGGAGATACGCGGAGGGAATTTTAATCACCTTTGAAATCTTTGCCGTATGGAAGGAAGGTGTTTGGCTTTTCAAGTTATAAAGGGAAAAGTCTGAGTAGGTGTTTTTATTCTTCTCCTGCAGGGTGATGAACAGCGCGGATTCCGGTTTTAGCACGCTGCCGGTGGGAAAGCCGGTCAGGCTTTCCTTATCATCCAATCTTTTCCCACCCTGGAATGATTCAGCTTCATAGGTAAAGAATTTTTCCAGGGCTAGAACAAGAGATTCTCTTGTGGAAGTGGAGAGTTTCTCTCTGACGAAATCAGTATCTATTTTATCTTTCTCTAATGTAATGCAGACTTGTTTTTTCGAGGAATCGGTAACACAACAATCCGCCTCGCCGCCACGGGCCTGAATGCTCCCATTTTTCGGCAAAGTAAAGAATTCACCCATCGAAAACTCACTGATGGACGTTTCGTTGTTCCCGACTAAAAGGTTAAGAGTCACATGCCCCTCGACGACGACAATGCCAAATCCCTCCGCGTGGGCATTTGCAATAAACAGAGCGAATAATGCGATAATCGATTTTTTGACCATGGTTTTATTTTTCCATTTATAAAACCCAAAACGGGGCATGTGATGATAGATAATTTAGCGCATAGCCTACTATCAGTAGGTACATCAGGTATGAAAGCGGTTTATCACTGCGCTGATATAAACTGGCTTTGCCGTGCTCCCGTTCCGGGTTTGTATCAGGCGGCAGGCCTGTCGACGCCTGAAGATTATCGGTGTGGGCAACAATGCCATGTTCGGATTTCTTTTCTCCCATCAGAAAAGCCACCAGGTTATGGATCAGAATACCGATAAACAGGGGCGCGGGATTGATCCAGAAGTTGAAATGTTTCAGTAAAAGATAGGAAAGAAGCGCCAATAACAACAAAATCAACAAAACGGCCGATAGAATGATAAACCTTAACACAATGTGTGGATGTTTCTGGTGAAAATGCAACAGCCAATGCACCGCCAAACCTATCCAAAAACCAAAAAATATCTCCAATAAATAGGGCCACCAATATTCATCACCCTCAACCGGAAAAAGCATCGAATACAAAGCCCCAAAGTGCAGATCGATTCCCGGCATGCTGCCGACGGCGGTTTTATAATAGTCGGTTATGCCGTAGTCTCCGCCGACAAACACAATTTTGCCTTCAATTTGGTCTCTATACTCCTCAGGAATAGTTAACGAGCCGGTATTTTCATCTTTTATTGGATAGATAGTATTGGATTGGTGATGATCCAGAAATTCCAAATTAAACGGTGTCAGATAGTTCTCCAGGATAAAACTTTCATCCAGGTGGTTACGCCAGGTACGATTCAACAATAACTTCGTGGCCTGTCTGTTCTTGTTAAGATCTACCTGGGTTAACAGGTCGATATATGCTTTTTCAGGTTGCCCGTGTGGCTCATGCCCCGGCTTACACATTTCTTGCGGGTATTTCGCTTTACAGGCCATACCCGCCAATGAAAACGGCGCATTAAAATATTTTAGCGCCATACCATCCAGGGTGTAGATGGAACTCATGCCGAAATTCACACCGTTATTCAGCAATTCCTGCATCCAGTTATATTTGGTACATAATGCACTCTGTTTTTCGTTAAAATTCCCCGCAAGTTCGCCGTCCTGATCTGCCCGACATTTTCTATCCAAAAGGGACGGGCGCACGGGCTCCGGTACAATCAACACCACCTTAATCGGCGGGCAACAAGTCGTGGCCATATTTATAATCTGTTCGAATAGGTCATTATCTTGTTCCGTCGGGTTCGGAGAAAGATCCAAATCAACCGCCACAACCGCCGGTTTGAACTCCGCCAATTTCTTGAACAGAGCGGTCAGTTCTTTTCGATCCAGGGGGGAAGACTGATTAAACACATCTTCGTACAATGCCTGGTTGATGATTATCTTCGTTAAGTCTTTTTCGATTTTGCTCGGCACGGCTTCGGCATCGCTCAATGCGCGAACGGCAGTGATGCTGCTCAAGGTTGCCACCTTAATCCGATCCAACATATGGAAACTCTTCAAGCACACAATAACCGAGGCCACTAAAATCGCGCCCAGCAGTGCATTACCAATTCCTGTTTCCAGAAAAAGGCTGGCTTTTCGACAAATGCTCTTTAGATTTGAGATATCAAACTGCTTAACTGGAATCCCCATCGCTTCCACCGTTAGAAACAGTTGACGACCAAGCTGCTACAGACCACAGTCTGGCCATGCTGTTATAAAAATTACCGAAATCCATACCCATATACCCCAATAGGATGTGTTCGAGGTAACGAGTTTAATGATTGAACGTCGACTTTTTGACGCATGGTGGCCAGACACGCCACCGTTGTGGAGAATATTTATTCACAACAAATTGCCCATCCAAGGCATAAATAGAAAACGGTATACGATAATTGAAAGCGGGAAAATAAGGCAGGTGGAAGTCGTCCCGGTTGTTCCCTGTCTACATCCCTGCTGACTAGAATCGTTAACCTAACCCTGCTGGCTATGTGTGTCAAGCCTGCCTATCGGAATTGTTGGATTTGTCTATGTCCGCCACAGTGCCATGACACCGACACAATGAGTGGGTTGCACGTTTTTATACGCGCAATTGCAAATCATGTTTCCGCAAACAGTTCGACCACGGCCATACGGGGTAAGAGATATGGAAAGGCTTCCTGGGCGACGTCTTCGATAGCGAGTGTTGTGAAAGCAACAGGGCGATGAAGCGTTTCCGGGCTGAGTGCTGTAACCCGAGGGCGTTGAGCGGGGCTGTGGCCTGGTGGTCCTTGCCGCCGTGCTCACGTTCGGGCGGCTCCTTGGCGGGGCTTTACCCTTGCCGTTGCGGTTAAACCTGTTGCCGCTTGGGCGCAGATTGCGCGTAGCAATTTCCTACGGTGGCACGCGACGACTTTCCCCTATTTTGGTGTATTTTTCCCTCCCCTGTCCTTGCGATCACGAGCCACTTGATGACAGGTGGGCTTTAGAGCAGGTTTTTCCGTATGAGCCGATTAGCGCATTTTAGGCCCAATAATCGAATAGCAAAACACGCCTGTTTAATTAGCATTTTTAGCCATTTTCCATCTATGGATTTGGAAGCCGGAAGCCGTACTCCGCTAGCCAAAATCCGGCAGTACCTCCAATGCCGCATCCGATTGCATTGAGAGCCCATCGGATAATCCTGGGCAACGCTGTCGGTTGCCACAATTCACCACCTGATGATTAAGCGTTCTTCACACCGGTCGCGAACAGAGTTACGCATGGCTGCCGCTATTGGACACGGGAGATACATCCTGGACAACCTCACCATGTCCTTCGGGCGCTTTCACCTGCCACCCCGATCATCCAGGCACCCTTGGTGGGCGTGTCGACACCGGAACTGGCGGCCGCCGTTTCGAATGCCGGCGGGATTGACTTGCTGAAGTGTGAAACGGGAGGTTTGACCCTCCAGCCCGCATTTCTCACCAGCTTTCTACTCGGCAACTGCTCCTGCGTTGCTCTACCTCCTGCATCCATGCAGTCGTGCGGCGCCGGTTCAGTCGACAATCAGTGAGTCAGCTTCCTCAGTAATTGCGGGTTGTTGACGGGCCGATTAAAAAACAACACCCGTATACCGTGGCCCGGCACGGAAGCGTGCAGCTGCCCGTCGACCACCCTGGTCACCTGGCCATTGAATCCATCCTCCCAGTCCCCCGAAGGCAGCATCTCCCGGAGATCAAAGTCAGCAGGTGCCTCGCCCTTATTCAAAAGCACAAGGGCGGTCTGGTGAACACCGTCTTTTTCATACACCCGCAAAAAGCTGGCTTTGTGGCCCTCAAATGCCAGGTTGACCTGTACCCCCCGCTGCAGTGAAACATTCTCGCGCCTTAACCTGGCAACCCGGGTTAAGGCCGCATGAATCGGGTGATGCCGAGCTTGCTCGATGTTATCGGTACCGAAATAGTTGCGATTGCCCTCATGCTCCTTGGTCCCCGCCATAAAGGCCATTTCCGAACCATAGTAGACAACGGGAATGCCTCGCGAAGTAAACAGCCAATTGTTGGCATCGATAAAGCCCGATGCGCTGGCGTTCATGCGGCGCATATCGTGATTATCGTAAAAGGTCATCAGTTCGTAGGGGTTGGCGTAGAGGCCGTCGTCCAGGTGCAAATAATCCAGCAGCTGGGAAAAATCACTGTCGGAATTTTCAAAGACCTGTACTATGCTTCGGCAACCGGCAAAGTCCAACACACTCATACCACCATTGCGTGGCCAGGTGTGCTCGGCCACCTTTTCCGCCTCCCAGTTGAAACTCTCGCCAAACATGAAGAACCCCGGATGACGGGCCCGAATCCGGTCGCTGAACAGTTTCCAGAAACTGTGGGGCATATGTCTGACCGTATCGATACGAAAGGCCGCCACACCCTGGTCGATCCAGTGCAGGTAAGCATTGATCAGGTAATCCTGTACCGCCGGGTTCTGCTCGTTAAAGTTCGACAATTGAGCGGTATCGGGATCCTTGATCGGGTGAAAAAAACGATGCATAGGCTCGCTGTCAGGCGAGAGCTGTTCGGGCGGAAGGTTCTGGTGGTCGGCCAGCAATTGCCCGTCAGCATTGTATATTTCGCCATAACCGGGCTGGTCCTGAGGCATTTCAAAAGAGGGAGAGCCATGATTGGCCACCACGTCCAACACGGTATCCAGCCCTTTTTCCCGCAATTGGCGGGTCAGCTGTTGAAACGTCAAGTCTTTGGATTCCCAGTGCTCGTCAACGCGATAGAAATTAATGCCCCAGTATCCGTGAAACCCGGTTTTCCCGCCGTCCCCCCAGCCGCCAAACTCCACCGGATGACCGCCACTGAACGCCTGGTCCGGATTGTCGACAATGGGGGAAATCCACACTGAGGTAAATCCCATATCGCGAATGTAGTCCGCATTATCCAACAAACCACGAAAATCGCCGCCCCTGTAACCGATATTGGCACGACGACCGTCAGGGGATATCAATGGGCGGTTAAAGGTGGACAGAGCGCCTCCCTGTTCAGGGAAATTATTGGCCGGGTCCCCGTCCACGAAACGGTCGGTAATCACAAAATACACCGCTTGAGAGGCGAACGGCTCATCAGTACCCACAATCTCCTCGGGTGCCGAACTGGCTACAGATGTGCGCCACAGGCTGGTGATAAGCAGTAGGTAAAACACAGGTGAAATCGATTTTTTCATCAACAAAAGCCCCTTGACTTAGTGAGCCATACAACGTTCTGCGCGGGCTGTCAGCCCCCGTGGCGCTTTCACTCTCAATACCAGTCCACCAGCCAGTATCCAACTGCCACCGCCCAGTACCAATGCGTAAATCGCCTGTCCTGAAAACCAGTGGTTGACCAGAAAACCGAGAATGCTGGCCGCCAGTATTTGCGGAATCACAATGAAGAAATTGAATATCCCCATATAGACACCCATTTTTTGTGTGGGCAACGCACAGGACAAAATGGCATAGGGAAGCGACAGGATGGAGGCCCAGGCAATACCCACCCCGACCATGGATAACATCAGCCAGGCGGGATCACGAATCCAGACAAAAGAGATGAGACCCAGCCCCCCCAACCAGAGATTAAGCAGGTGGGCAAGTTTCTGGCCAAAGCGGTTAGCGCACCAGGCAATAAAAAACGCGGCCAGTGCCGCAAATCCATTGTAGGCGGCAAACAGCACGCCAACCCAGTTCGCGCCGTCGTTGTAAAGTTCGGTGTGGGGATCAGTGGCACCGTAATGAAAAGCGGTGACCGCCGAGGTGGTATAAATCCACATGGCAAACAGGGCAAACCAGGAAAAAAACTGCACCCAGGCCAGTTGCTTCATGGTATCGGGCATGGCGAAGAGGTCATCCATAATCTGGCACAAACCGTTATCGTCCCTGTCCCTGCGCTTGTAAAAAGCCACCAGCATCTGCAGCAGTCCGAATAACAGAAGCCCAAAGCCAACGATATAGAGTTCTTTTTCCAAACCCAGGACAGATACCAATCCCACCCCCAGTGCACCTGCCAACAGCCAGCCCCAACAACCCCGGAGGTACTGCCCCTCCGCGCGGGTTCCGCCTGCACTTGCAGGCTGCTCATCGGTTTCACCCTGCTCCTGTTGTGAGAAGGCTTGCAACTGTTCGGGAGAGTATTCCCGTGTGGTCAGTACGGTCCAGAGAACCGCCAGCAACAATACCACCCCGCCGGCGTAAAAAGCGTAGGTCACTGTATCCGGCAGTCCGCCCTCCCGGGCGACGTTACTCACATCCCAACCATTGGCCATAATCCAGGGCAATGCCGAAGCGACCACCGATCCGACACCGATAAAAAAACTCTGCATGGCGAAACCGCTGCTGCGCTGCTGCTCCGGCAGCATATCGCCCACAAAGGCACGAAAAGGCTCCATGGAGACATTGATGGAGGCGTCCATAATCCACAGGGTACCGGCGGCAACCCAGAGGCTCGGGGAATGCGGCATGAACAGCAGCGCCGCTGAGGATAACAGGGCACCGTAGAGAAAATAGGGACGACGACGACCCAGTCGGTTCCAGGTACGATCACTGATATAACCGACAACGGGTTGTACCAGCAACCCCGTCACCGGTGCCGCGATCCATAGAATGGGGATATCATCGATGGCGGCGCCCAGGGTTTGAAAAATCCGGCTCACATTCGCATTCTGTAGCGCAAACCCGAACTGGATACCCAGAAAACCAAAACACATATTCCAGATCTGCCAAAAGCGCAATTGGGGTCTCTGACTCTGCATAGGACGCTTTCCAACCTCTGAATGTGAATTTTTATTGTCGTTAATCATGCTACGACCTGACACTGTCGGGTGACAAGACCGGGAGAAAAAAAGGGCCACCCGTCATTGAGTGGCCCAATCCTGTCACAGAGTTTACAGGGGTCAGAAGTTGGCGATAAAGCGCAGGCCTGCCATGCGCGGCGGATTGAGGAAACGGATATTGACCGAGTCGTTGATAAAGGCCTTGCCCGAATAGGTCTCGTCCGTCAGGTTGCTGCCCCAGGCTTCCACCCGGTACTGTCCTTCGTCACCGAAGTTCATGCCCACATTGGCGTTCCAGATCACAGTGGCGGGAACACTGTCAGACATAAAGTTACCATTGGCGCCATCAAACCCGGCCCCCGTTATCAGCCAGTGATTGTTCACGACCATATCGGACAGGGGAATTTCGTTGCCGCTGGCATCGAAGCCCTGGTCATTGAAGGGCGACAGGTAGTACTTGCTGCGGTAGGTCATGCTGACGGACCAGTCCACAGCATTGATCAGCCCCCAATTCACGTCGGAAGACTGCTGCAGGGTGAGTGTCAGATTGTATTTTGAGGTATTGGGCAACTGGTTGCCGTCGATGTTCACCACGGCACTGCCCTGGCGGTAATCGACTATGTCGCTGTCCTTGAACTCGCTGTCCAGGTAAGCGAAGTTCCAACGGAAGCGGAAATCCATGGGCAGCAGTATGTCACCATCGACCTCCAGGCCAATCAGCTCTGCCTTGGCCGCGTTCTGGTTCTGTACATAGTTATCGGAACAGAAACCGGTGGCGCTGGAGCTACAGGGCGTGGTAATGGTAACCAGTCCCTGCACCACTTTGTCCTGGTAATCGTAATAGAATAGCGCGGCGTTCAAGCGCACAGGCATATCACCCCACTCGAACTCATTCTTCGAGCCCAATTCCCACACCGTCAACTCCTCCGGCGACCATTCGACAGTTGCGCCAAGCGCACCGGGTAGAGCGCGGTTAACCCCACCTGATCGCGTACCTGTGGAGACGGTACCATACAGCAGTTGAGAATCGCTCAGGTCGTACTCGAAGCCCAAACGCCAATCGGTATAACTCTCCTTGTAGAGTTTGGTGATATTTCCGGTACCCGTGCCATCGTCAAAATCCGATGATGTCACCACCTGAAACTGGCTCGGGTCCCAAGCGATAATATCATCCAGGTTGTCGCTCCCGCCCCAGGAAGAGATGCCATCGAGGAAGAATTGTCGGGTTTGCGCGTTGTTGCCAATCGGGACGACATCCACGGGACGATCCCCGGCTTTGGTCAGCTCCAGGCCGTTGGTTCCCATAACGATATCCTCAGGTCCGGACAACCCCAGTGCTTCCAGGGCGGCATCGCTCACCACCAACTGGTAGTTGATATTGGAGTCCCTGGCCACTTTTTCATCTTCTGTCCAGCGCACGCCGCCTTTAACCCGCAGCTTCTCCGTCAAGGCATAGGTGCCGTCGAAAAATACCGCTGTCGAATCGATGGTTGAACCATCACCACGGTTTTCGCCGGACAGTCCATTCAGCCAACCGCAATTGGTGCCGGCCTGGAACCAATCGCAGTCCCCCCACCAGCCGTGAGAGAAATCCTGGGAAGAATAACTGAAATCCTCCTCCATCATAAACACACCGGTGGTCCATTGCAGAGGCCCATCGCCAGTGGAGTAGGCACGGATTTCATGCACCTTGGTTTCGGAAATTTCATTCTGGCTGAAGTTGCCCATGGCGGTTTGCTCATTGCCGAGCACCACGGCATCTGCTTCTTCCCGCGCTCCCGGGTAATCCATGCCTATCTGCCACTCGCGCGCGGCATTGCGGTTTTGAAAATCATACTCCCGCCAGGAACCGTTATATTCCAGGGCAAAACCACTGAACTCATAGGTCAACTTCGTGCTAAAGCCCTCAATGTCGTTATTCAATGCGCCTTCATTGAGGAAGAACTGATTGTAGGGATCGCTCAGGTCGTCGATATCATACCCGGAGGACAACGCCCGGCCGGTAAAAGCGCCCGGTGTTCCCGAGCCTTGTTGCTCAACTTTATCTGCCAGGAAAAAAGCCGAAAAGTTTTCGGTGGGATTCCACTGTGCGGAGATTCGAATAGCCTGATCATCCATCGCGCCGGGTGCATCAATGCCGCCGGCAAAGGCCTCCTCAATGCGGCTGGCACTGCCACTCAGGCTTGCCAGGGCATCGGTTGAACCGGTGAAGGCGTTTTTCATATAGGGATCGCGCTCCTCCGTGTACACAGCCGCGCGAACGGCCAGCGTCTCGCTGACGGGCAGGTTGGCGATGGCTTCCAATTGCCGCTGCTCGTAACGGCCAATACCCACTTTTACTGAACCGTAGGCCTCATTGAATTCAGGCCGTTTTGACAGGATGTTGATGGTACCACCGGTGGCGTTGCGCCCGCGCAAAGTCCCCTGCGGGCCCTTGTTGACTTCAACCCGCTCTACATCGAAAAACATCGGGCCAATGGATCGCGGACGTGGAAGGTACACACCGTTATAGTGTGTGGCGACGGAAGGATCAGAAGCGAAGTCGCTATCGGAGTTTCCCACCCCGCGCAGGTACACTTCCAGCTTTCCCTCCTGATTGGAAATGTGCAGACCGGTAACCGCGTTCTGCAAATTGCGAAAATCGTTGTTGATGCCAAACGAATCCAGTTCGTCGGCACTGAAGGATTGTACCGTGGCAGCGACATCCTGCATGGATTGCTCGCGCCTTTCAACCGTAACAATTATTTCTTCAATCTCGGCTACACCAGCCGATACCTGTGCCACAGGCGCGCACACAGCCGCCATACCCATTACGGCCGATATAGCCGTAGCCAGTTTATTTCGAGAAGATAACGGACTCTCTTTCATTTGCCTTTACCTGACGCTGTAGTTATTGGTGTCTGTTGTTTGGCGTTGCCATGCACTCGATATCGACCCGATTGATCATACTCTCTTCAAAAAAATCCCTGCAATAGACTGCATACGTATTCATAGCACACGCTTTTCCAGCCGCGCGCCAGATCGCAGGAAAAATAAAAACCCAGATATATCAAGTGGTTAGAACTAACGACCATGGCCTATGGTGGGTATGGGTGATAAACCCGGGATGAATACGTATGCACACCCTTGAGACAAACCGGTGCTATCTCTTATTTTAGTTTCCTGCCAACTGCAAGCGCCTGAACAACAGGCCGGGATCCACCCAAACCGGAGCAATACCCAGATGTCTGACATACCATGGTGGCAAGGTGCCGTTATCTACCAGATTTACCCGCGCAGCCTTAGGGATACCAACAACGATGGAATCGGTGATATCGCCGGAATCATTGAGAAAATCGATTACATCGCCAGTCTGGGCGTCGACGCCATTTGGGTCTCTCCGTTTTTCCAGTCACCGATGAAGGATTTCGGCTACGATATAAGTGATTACCGAAAGATCGATCCCATTTTCGGCGCAATGGACGATTTTGACAGGCTTATCGAAACCGCCCACCGGGCCGGCCTCAAGGTGATTATCGACCAGGTGCTGAGCCACACATCCGACCAGCATGCCTGGTTTCAGGAGAGCCGCGAGAGTCGCGACAATCCCAAGTCTGACTGGTACGTGTGGGCTGACGCCTGTGAGGACGGTGGTCCACCCAACAACTGGCTGTCCATATTCGGCGGTGGCGCCTGGCAATGGGAACCGCGTCGCGGACAGTACTACCTGCACAATTTCCTGGATAGCCAGCCAGACCTGAACTACCACAATCCCGAGGTGCGGGCGCAAATGCTGGAAGAGGTGGAATTCTGGCTAAAACGCGGCGTTGACGGGCTGCGTCTCGATGCCATCAATTTTTGTTTTCACGACAGCCAACTCCGGGATAACCCGCCGAAACCGGCGCACAAGAGACAGGGCCGTGGTTTTGCAAAGGACAATCCCTACGCTTTTCAATACCACCTCTACAACAACACCCAGCCGGAAAACCTCAGCTTCCTGAAGGCGTTGCGGGCGCTGCTCGATCGCTATCCCGGTACGGTTGCACTGGGTGAGATTTCGTCGGAAGACTCGCTTGCCACCATGGCGGAATACACCGCTGGCGATGAGCATCTGCATACGGCGTACAGTTTCGAGCTCCTGGTCGATGACTTCTCGGCGGACTATATCCGCGCCACGGTGAGCACACTGGAGCAGCACCTGCACAACGGCTGGCCCTGCTGGGCCGTGGGAAATCACGATGTCACCCGCGTGCTGAGTCGCTGGGGCGGCGTCCATACGAGTGACCAACTGGCCAAAATGATCAATGCCCTCCTCGGTTCCCTGCGCGGATGCCTGTGCAGTTACCAGGGAGAGGAGCTGGGATTGACGGAAGCCGAAATCGGTTACGAACAACTACAGGATCCTTACGGCAAAGCTTTCTGGCCGAACTTCAAAGGCCGCGACGGTTGTCGCACCCCGATGCCCTGGCGTGAAAACGACGCCCGGGGTGGATTCAGTGAGGGAAGCGCCTGGCTCCCCCTGCCCGGGGCACATCTGGAAAAAGCTGTCGACCGGCAGGATATTAAACCCGACTCGGTCCTCAACCACTACCGCAATTTTTTCCGCTGGCGCAAACAGCAGCCAGCCCTGCGTTGGGGGGATATTGAGTTTATCGATGGGCCTGACAACCTGCTCGCCTTTTTCCGACGCCACCCCGAACAGACCCTGCTGGCATGCTTTAACCTAAACGACGCCGATGTGAATTTCGAACTTCCCCCCGGCGCAATGGCGCTAAATGGACATGGCATGGACAAACTGGAAGTCAAAGACAACTTTGTTGTCCTCCCGCCATTTAGCGCTTTTTTTGCGCAGACCTAGTACGCCTTCAGGGTGATATTGACGCCTGTCTATAAGTGTAAGATCAGTAGGCTTCGATCCGCCCTGAATTCTCCGCAACACCACTTAGGTCAGATATACCAAACTATCACCGGATTCCGCTATAATGCCCCGAAACCATCTGCACCGGAAGAGTTATGGGCACCAACGACAAACCGCGGAATCCAACTGTGCGCAGGGGTACGGCCAAACGCAGTGACGGCAAGGCCACCGCCGATAAAATCGTCGAGGCAGCTTACCAATTGCTGCTAACCGGTGGCGCTGCCGAGTGGTCGCTGCGCAACGTCGCCGACCGGGCCGGTATACGTCTCGCCAATTTGCAATACTACTTCCCCAAAAAAGAAAATTTGATTCGGGCGTTGATGGAATACGTGGGCAGACGCTACGATGACAACTACGCTCGGATTATGGCCGCGGCCGGCGATTCGCCGCTGGCCCGTTTAAAAGCCGCCGTGGATTTTAACCTGAATGATGTCAGCACCGCCGCTACTCGCCACTTTTTTATCCAGTTCTGGCCGCTGTTGGGTGTCGCCGACAACTATTCGGGCGAGCTGCTGGAAACCTTTTACAAACCGCAGAAACGACAGATTGCTGAATTGATTTCGAGCGTTAATCCCGCCTTGAGCGAAACCGAGATTCGCCAGCGCACAGATGTGATTACGGCGCTACTGGAGGGTTTGATGGTCACCACCCACAGCGAAGAAGTGGACTGGCGGGCGTTAAAGTCGCTGATTACCGAGCAGGCCATTGCCCTGGCCGTTGCCGGGAAACCCTAGAAAAATACCATTGCGGACAACCAGCCCTCTGGTTAACAGCATAACCGGTTAACAGGACACCCCATGAACTTACGCAGTGTCGACCTCAACTTATTGACCATTTTCGATGCCATCATGGCGGAGCGAAAAATGTCGGCAGCCGCGGAAAAAATCGGCATGAGCCAACCGGCCATGAGCGCGGCCGTGTCCCGCTTGCGCATCACCCTCAAGGATGAGCTGTTTATCCGCACCGGCAGTGGCATCAAACCCACGCCCCGGGCCCTGGAGCTGGAGCGCCCCGTTCGCGAAGTGCTGAATAAAATCAGCGATACCATTTCCCAGACCCTCACCTTTGACCACCACAAAAGCGATCGCGTCTTTACCCTCGCCTCTCTCGACTACGCCTCCATTACCCTGGTGCCCGACTTGCTAAAAAAACTACAGGCCCAGCAGTCCAGTATCCGCGTCAATATCTGGCCCCAATACGATGAAGAGCTGAAGGATCTTATGCACTTTGGCGCCGTGGATTTCGCCATCGACAATATTCCGATTCTGGACAAGGATTTTCATATTGAGACCCTGTGCCAGGAAGCCGCCTATTGCCTGGTTCGCAAGGATCACCCCGACATACACGAAGCCCCCTCTCTGGAACAGTTTCTGTCTGCAGAACATATTGTGCTCTACCCCAAGACCAACCGTATTTCGTTGCTGGACCAGCACCTGATGGCCAGCGGTCTGCGTCGAAAGCACAGTATGAAGGTGCCCAGTTTTTTTAATATGCCCTACATTGTTGAACAGACGGATATGATCTGCGCGCTGCCTGAACGCGTCGCCCGAAATTTCGCCAACAAATTCGATCTGAACCTTTTCCCGGCACCGGTGGAAGATTGGGCCGCGCCGGTTTACCTGATGTGGCACTCCAGCCTGCACGGCGACCCCGGGCACAAGTGGTTGCGGGGGATGATTATTGAGCTGTGTCGCTCAAGTTGATGTAACCGCTTTTTGATGTAACCGGTTTAAAGTCTCTTGATGAAATAAGCGCTGATAGGCCCCTGCGCCAGCAGCGTAAACAACACCACCCCAAACACCATGGACTGCACCGTCCACCAATAGGGAAGTTCCACGGGCAGGGCCAGCACTAACGCAATCGCAATGGCGCCTCTCAATCCCCCCCAGCTGAGTATTAACGACCAGCTCAGGGGTAACGGGTGCCGGGTCATATGCGTCAATCCGGCACAGGCGTATACAGCGGCAAATCGCGCGGCCAAGGCTGCGACAATGGCGATCAACATCGCCAGCCACCGCTCTCGAAACATGTCGAAAGTCATCACCAAACCCATCAGCGCGAAAATCAATGTGTTGAGCAATAGCCCTAACCATTCCCAGGTGGGACCGACTCCTGCCAGAAATGTATTCTCGTGCTCACGCAGGCATACCCGTGCAAGAATCGCCAGCGTCATCACCGCCATGATGCCGGATACATGAAAAGTGTATTCAGCCAGGTAAAAACTGCCGAAGGCACTGAACACCAGAATCAATACCGAGGCGGGGGCCTGACCGATAAACAAGACCCCAAAGGCTACCAACACCCCCAGGACCGCACCCACCGCAATACCGCCAAAAAATACAGCCGCGAAATAGGCCAACACTGAACCGGGGGCAGTCTGCTGCTGCGCCAACAGCAAAACGAGGCTGAATAACACCACAACCGTGGCATCATTAAACAGGCTCTCCCCCTCAAACACAGTGGTAAGTTCTTCCGGCGCGTTCAGGCTTCGCAGTCTGGCCACCACAGTCACCGGATCCGTGGCCGCCAAAATCGCGCCGGTTAACAATGCCGCAATCCAGGGAAAGCCCTCGGCGTGTCCGATACCATAGTAAACACCAACACCGGTGAGCGCCGCAGAGATCAACACGCCGAGGGTGGCCAGCAGCAGTGTCGGAATCAGCCAGCGCCGCAACAGTGCCGGCTTGATATGCCAGGCGGCTTCAAACACCAGTAGTGGCAAAAAAATATAGAACACCAGGTCCTTGACGTGGTGGGCGCGCAGACCGATATCCACCTCAAGCAACGGAATCAGTACGCCGGCAACCAACCCGCTTAACAGGCTCGACAGGGTCACATCCAGCCGCGTTACACGATGAACGACCAAACCGCCCAGGGCGATACCGCACAGGCTCAGGATTTGTCCCATCAATATCGGAAGATTCATACCCGGTTCCTCTTTTTATCCGTTTTTTGGGTCTACGCGGATTAGTGTGGGTCATAAAGCATCCTTTTGGGTAGAGGCGGGAGGAAAGAGGCGATGATTTTGAGTTTTAAATACTCCTCATCACGGTAACCATAGGCGCGGCGTTGCAGTACACGAATCTTGTT
>JBNKHG010000050.1:0-58992 GCA_050290225.1 Cellvibrionaceae bacterium | reverse complement strand
TGAAGCACTCAAACAAAAGATTATCGACGTTTGCCGAAACCGACTGGCGGATTTCAAGGTCGTGCGGGATGTTCATGTCGTCGACGCATTGCCGCGTTCGACCTTGGAGAAAATTGCCAAGAACAAACTGCGGGAACAACTGCCGGAGATTGTTGTAGCAGGTTAGAACGCACGGGTGCGGATCGGGGCGAGATTGTGCTGTCCCCGGCACGCCGCATTCCGTTGCGATATTCGAGTAATTGACCAGTTCGCTATTTTTAATTCCGACAATTATGTTTCGCAGTGGCGGGAATTGCTAAGGTTTTCCGCCTTATCTGCCATGGCCCGGGCTGCCGGTTTTACACAAAATAGTCGCCTGAATGAAACCGGAAGTAACGAATAGAAGGAGGCCCTATGCCCGCCCCGTTGTTGAGTGACCGCGACATGGCGTTTTATCTTTACGAGTTGTTTGATGCGGAGGCCCTGGCAGGGCGCCCCCGCTACGCGGACCATGGCCGCGAAACCTACAACGCGGCCATCGATACCGCCAAGGCCGTAGCAGAGAAGTTCCTGGTGCCCTATCGCCAAAAAGTGGATATGAACCAGCCCACGTTCGACGGCGAGAAAGTGTGGATGATTCCGGAAATCCAGGCGGCCAACGAGGCGATTATTGAATCCGGGCTGGCCTCTGCCACGGCGGACTTTGAATTGGGCGGCATGCAACTGCCCGGCCTGGTGGCCAATGTGGTGAGCGCCTATTTGTGTGCCGCGGGCAGTAATACCACCGGTTATGTGGGGCTGACCTCCGCCAACGCCAACCTGATCGACGCCTATGGCACGGAAGAACAGATCCGGAAGTGGGTTGAACCCATGCGCGCCGGCCGCTTTGCCGGCACCATGGCCATGACCGAACCGGGCGCCGGATCCGGCCTGGCGGATTTGACCACCACCGCCGTCAAAGATGACGACGGCAACTACCGCATTACCGGTAACAAGATCTTTATCTCCGGCGGCGACCACGAGATGAACGAAAACATCGTTCACCTGGTGCTGGCCCGGGTCAAGGGCGCGCCGAAAGGTGTTAAAGGCATTTCCCTGTTTATCGTGCCCAAGTTCCTGATTAATGACGACGGCTCCATCGGCGAGCGCAACGACGTGGTGCTGGCGGGCCTGTTCCATAAAATGGGCGGCCGCGGTCACACCTCCACCGCGCTCAATTTTGGCGAGAAAGACGGCGCCATCGGCTACCTGGTGGGGGAGGAGAACCAGGGCCTGCGCTATATGTTCCATATGATGAACGAGGCGCGCATCATGGTGGGTACAGGTGCCTCTGTGCTGGCGCTGACCGGCTACCAGTATTCCCTGGACTACGCCAAAGAGCGGCCACAAGGCCGTTTACCTTCTAATAAAGACCCTCTTTCCCCGCCGGTGAATATTATCGAGCACGCGGACATCCGCCGCATGCTGCTGGTGCAGAAAGCCTATGCCGAGGGCGGTTACGCCCTCTGTCTCTATGGCTCGCAACTGGATGACGACAGCCGCACCGCGCCGACCGAGGCAGAGCGGGAGCGGGCGGCCATCCTGCTGGATATCCTCACCCCGGTGATCAAATCCTGGCCGTCGGAATACGGTCCGCGGGCCAACAGCCTGGCCATCCAGGTAATGGGCGGCCACGGCTATATCAACGAGCACCCGGTGGAAATGTTTTACCGGGACAACCGCTTGAACCCCATCCACGAGGGCACCTACGGCATCCAGTCCCTGGACCTGCTGGCCCGCAAGGTGCGCATCAACGATATGGCGTCTTACCGCGCGATATTGGAAGAATTCAGCAGCACCATCGAGCAGGCGAGCGGCATAGACAGCCTCGCTGGTTTTGCCGGCGAGCTGGCGGAAGCCGTTGCTGTGCTGGAAAAAACCACCGAGCGGCTGCTGGCGGCTATGGGCACCGACAATATCGACATGGTGTTGTCCAACTCCGTCAAATACCTGGAGCTGTTCGGCAATATTGTCATCGCCTGGATCTGGCTGAGACAGGGCATTGTCGCCGCCCGGGCGCTGGCCGATCAGCCCCATGCCGATGACGAGGCGTTCTATCGCGGCAAACTCCAGGCGCTGCGTTATTTCTACCGCTTCGAACTGCCTGAAATCTACCATTGGGCAAAGCTGCTGACCGATTTGGATAGCACCTGTTACGACATGAAAGCGGAGTGGTTTTGATATGGCTGATTGTTACCCTCATCTATTAGCCCCGCTGGACCTGGGCTTTACCCAACTGAAAAACCGCGTACTCATGGGCTCGATGCACACGGGCCTGGAGGAGATGCCCAACGGCTTCGAGCGAATGGCGGCGTTTTATGCGGAGCGTGCCCGAGGCGGTGTGGGCTTGATCGTCACCGGCGGTATTTTCCCCAACGAGGAAAGTGCGGTTGATGTGAAATACCTGCGCACCGAGGCGATCAAACAAGATGGGACTGCAGGCAAAGCAGTAGAACACTCACTGGGTCATTCCTATTTCGACGGAATCGACATCGATTCGGATGGTTATATCTACGGCGCAGAGAGTGGAATCAATCAGATTGTGGTTATAGCACCACAGGCGGGCGCGTTGGGAATTACTCAGCGACGCGTCGCTGGCGTCGGCGGACCGCTCCAGGGGCCGACCAGCATTGTGGTGCGCGACGGCATAATCTAATATCAAAGCGCTGAACTTCTTTGTGCATGACGTGCTGGGTGAGGGCATCGCCGCTTCCATCCGTACCGACGGGCAGGCCAAATCACTGGGTGAATATCTATGGGCGAAAATTATAGACGTTCTGGAAATGATACTCGCCGAGGCTTAACAGGTTATTGCGCTCAGAGGTGTAGAAACGCAGATAAAATGTTGAGAAAAACACCGCGTTACCATGAGGTTGCTTGAGTCACTGTCGAAACAGTGAATATTCTGGCTTGTGATGCTGGTTGTTGAGGCTGAAAATGCTATGGCGTAGTCTAGGCTTCCGGCGCACAATCAAACCGTTACTCAACGGAACGTATACTGATATCAGGCCGTAGCCTATGACTTCACGGATTGCGACCAGCGTCACCAGGTTGCCTGCTGACCTGACCGATACTTTTACGGTCTCCCGCGAGCAGTTCGAGGCGGAGTTTGTCGGTGCCCGGGCCTGTGGCGTGGCATTGCAAGGCTTCTACAAAAAGTTCGGTATTACGCTAAGTTTTTTTCAAAAAGTCATCAGTAAAGTGGTCAGAGAACTTTGATGCGATTTCAAAACGATCCATGACAACAGACAAAATCATTCCCAACAATATCCCGACCTCTTACGCAAAACTGTTATTGCAGACAGCGGAGCAACAGGGGTGCGATGTTGAGCCGCTGTTTCTGGAACCATCGTTTCAGGAGTTAGGTATTGAGCGTTCGGAAATTGAGAGCAGCTCGCATTTTTCCGCCGTCAAATATGCCAAGCTGTATCAGCGGCTGATGCAGGTTTTACAGGACGAAAGTCTTGGAATGTTCAGTGGCGGCAAGGTGCGCCCTGGTTCGTTTCGTATCTTGTGTTTAACGTTGTTGCACTGCGCCGATTTACGGCAGGCGATTGTTCGTTCGGGTGAATTCTCCGAAATATGCCGTGGCACGCTGGTTCGGTCCCGGCTGGAGGTGGACGGTGCAACCGCCCGGATGTTTATGGCGCCGATAAAAAACTTGCCGCAAGATGAATTTTCCGCCTTACAGTCAATGACTAGCCCACATAAGATTCGCACATCACTCGCTGTTTGGCATCGCATGAACGGCTGGTTGATCTCGCATAAAATCCCACTCGACACCATGAAATTCACCTTTGATCGCCCGCAAAGATTTCAGTCGCTGGCGGAACCGTTTTCCACAAATTTGCTGTTCAATCAAAATATCAATGGTATCGAGTTTCCATCAAAATACCTCGACTATCCCGTGGTACAAAACCAGGAAACCCTGATGGACTTTCTTCGTACCGCACCCTATCACCTGGTTATCAACGACAACGAAAAGCACTTGGTAAAAACAAAAGTGCGGGCGATACTGGCCAGAGACGTCAGCGGCAGCATGCCGGGCGCCGGGGAGGTGGCGTCCCGTTTAAACCTGTCGGTAACAACATTGCGCCGCAAACTTCAATACGAGGATACCTCCTTTCAAAAAATAAAAGACGAATGTCGCATGGAGGCGGCCTTTCAATACTTAAGTTGTCCGGATTTTACCAACAGCCTGATTGCCGAACGCCTTGGGTTCGATGAGAGCAGCACTTTTTTCCGCGCCTTTAAAAAGTGGACCGGCATCACCCCGGGTGAGTACCGGAAAACCCTGGGTTTGTAACCCCTTTCTCAAAGCCCCATTTTGCCACTTAACTTGATCGGTTTGGCTATTGTGGCCAAAACCGGAATCATGGAACCTTCATCCGTTTAACTGCCAAGTCTAAGGATCCAGTCGGATGAACGAATACAAAGTACCTCTGCGCGATATGCATTTCGCGCTTTACGATGTTTTGGATTATGAGAAACACTACCGAAATACCCCAAATTGCAGCGATGCCACACCGGATGTCGTTCAAGCCATCCTCGAAGAAAACGCCAGGTTTTGCGAGGGTGTGCTGGCGCCGCTGAACCGGGTGGGCGATCGGGAGGGTTGCCGGTGGAACGACGGAGAAGTCACAACCCCAACGGGATTCAAAGAGGCCTACCAGCAGTATGTTGAGGCCGGCTGGCCCTCTATGACGCACAGCGGCGAATACGGTGGCCAGGGACTGCCTGCCTCATTGGGTATCGTGCTGTCGGAGGCCGTGGGTTCCGCCAACTGGGCCTGGAGCATGTATCCAGGCCTTTCGAATGGCGCAGTGGAGACGATCACCGCACACGGCAGCCAAGAGCAAAAACAGACCTTTTTGAGCAAACTGATTAAAGGCGAGTGGACCGGCACCATGTGCCTTACTGAACCTCACTGCGGCAGTGACCTGGGGATTTTGCGCACCAGGGCCGAGCCGAACGATGACGGTTCGTACCGTATTTCCGGGACCAAGATCTTTATCTCCGCCGGCAATCACGATATGGCCGAAAATATCGTGCATATCGTTTTGGCGCGCCTGCCCGATGCACCGGCTGGTACCAAAGGCATCTCCCTGTTTATTGTTCCCAAATTTCTCCCAGGTGAGGATGGCGGCGTTGGCGAACGCAACGGTGTCAATTGCGGATCTATTGAGCACAAAATGGGTATCCACGGCAACGCCACTTGTGTGCTGAATTTTGATCAGGCCAAGGGCTTTTTGATCGGTCCGCCCAATCGTGGCCTGAACTGCATGTTCACCTTTATGAATGGCGCCCGTCTTGGTGCGGCGACGCAGGGCGTCGTACACGCCGAAGTTGGATTTCAGAAGTCCCTTGACTACGCTCGCGAGCGCCTTCAGATGCGCGCACTCTCAGGCCCCCAAAACCCCCAAGGCGCGGCCGATCCGATTATCGTTCATCCCGACGTGCGTCGCATGCTACTCACACAAAAGGCCTTTGCCGAAGGCGGGCGTCTGTTGATTTACTACGCCGCCAAACTGGTGGATACCTTTGCCAACGGCAACGAACAAGATGCCGCAGCTGCTGATGAATTACTCAGCCTACTGACACCCATTGCCAAGGGATTCCTTACGGAAGTGGGATTCGAATCCGCTAATCTGGGTTTACAGTGTTTTGGCGGCCACGGCTTTATTCAGGAATGGGGCATGGAACAGAACGTGCGCGACTGCCGCATTTCCATGCTGTACGAGGGCACTACCGGGATACAGGGGCTGGACCTGCTGGCAAGAAAGGTTTTGAAGACAAAAGGCGATCAACTACATCGATTTACGGATATTGTTGAGGAATTCTGTCGGTCTCAAGCGGGACATGAGACGATGGTGCAATTCATTGGGCCACTGGCGGAACATATTCGGAAGTGGCACGAATTGACCGCGTACATCGGCGCCGCTGCAGAGCATAACCCGGACGAAATTGGCGCCGCTTCCGTCGATTATCTGATGTATTCCGGTTATGTAACCTTGGGGTATTTTTGGGCTCTGGCCGCCGCGGCGTCGCAGGCAAAGCTCGCTCAAGGAATTGATGATGCAGATTTTTATGAGGCCAAACTTCATACGGCGAGATTTTATTTTGAGCGGATTTTACCGCGTACAGCATCCATCGTGCAGACAATAACGTCCGGAGCGGGTAATTTGATGGCGCTGGGTGAAGGGCGCTTTGCGTTTTAACCCACAGTTTATTTACATCGTAAATGGTGGAATATTAGTTGTTATAGGAGTGTTGACCAGATGCCTGATTTGTACCCCCATCTATTAGCCCCGCTGGACCTGGGCTTTACCCAACTGAAAAACCGCATACTGATGGGCTCCATGCACACGGGCCTGGAGGAGATGCCCAACGGCTTCGAGCGGATGGCGGCGTTTTATGCGGAGCGTGCCCGGGGTGGTGTGGGCCTGATCGTCACCGGCGGTATTTTCCCCAACGAGGAAAGCGCGGTTGATGTGAAATACCTGCGCACCGAGGCGGATGTGGCGGATCATCGCAAGGTCACGTCAGCCGTTCACGAGGCGGATGGCAAGATCTGCATGCAGATTCTGCACACGGGCCGCTACGCCCACACAGAGCGGTGCGTGGCGCCCTCGGCCATTCAGGCGCCGATCTCGTCCTTTGTGCCCCATGAGCTGACGCCGGGGGAGATCGACCGGCATATCGAAGACATCGTCTTTGCCGCCGAAATGGCGCAAAAGGCGGGTTACGACGGTGTCGAGATTATGGGTTCGGAGGGCTATTTCATCAATCAGTTTTTGGTGAAGCGCACCAACCAGCGTACCGATGAATGGGGTGGCAGCTACGAGAACCGCATGCGGGTGGCCATCGAGGTGGTGCGCCGCACCCGGGAGCGGGTTGGCGCCAACTTTATCCTGATCTATCGCCTGTCCATGCTGGACCTGGTGGAAGAGGGCAGTACCTATGACGAAGTGGTGCAGCTTGGCCAGGCCATCGAGAAAGCCGGGGCGACTCTGATCAACACCGGTATCGGCTGGCATGAGGCGCGGGTACCCACCATTGCTACCAAAGTGCCCCGGGCGGCGTTTACCTGGGTGACGGCCAAGGTCAAACAGGCATTGTCGATCCCGGTAATTACCTCCAACCGCATCAATATGCCCGAGGTGGCGGAAGCCGTGCTGGCCCGGGGTGATGCGGATATGGTGTCCATGGCGCGGCCGTTTCTGGCGGACCCGGAGTTCGTCAACAAGGCCGCAAGCGGGCGCACGGACGAGATTAATACCTGTATTGGTTGTAACCAGGCCTGCCTGGATCATATTTTTGTCGGTGGTCTGACCAGTTGTCTGGTGAACCCCCGTGCCTGCCACGAGACCGAACTGAATCCGGTGCCGACGACCACACCCAAGAAGCTTGCCGTGGTGGGCGCCGGGCCGGCGGGGTTGGCATTCGCGGTGACGGCGGCGGAGCGGGGCCATGATGTGACGCTGTTCGACCGGGATGCCGAGATCGGCGGACAGTTCAATATCGCCAAACGGATTCCCGGCAAAAGTGAATTCCATGAAACCCTGCGTTACTTCAAACGGCGATTGGAACTGACCGGTGTCCAGCTACGCCTGGATACCCCAGTGACACCGGCGATGTTAAACGACAGTGATTTTGACGAAGTCACCCTGGCCACCGGTATTGTGCCCCGTCAGCCAGCCATCGAAGGCGTCGAACATCCCAAAGTGCTGGGTTACCTCGATGTGCTCAAAGGCAAAGCCCCGGTGGGCCGCAAGGTTGCCATCATCGGCGCCGGCGGCATCGGCTTCGACGTAGCGGAATACCTGATTCATGAACACAACGCCACTGAGCAGGATATCCCGTCGTTTATGGAGGCCTGGGGCGTGGACATGACCCTCCAGGCCCCGGGCGGCCTCAAGCAGGCAGCGCGCCCAGTGAGCGAATCCTCTCTACCCCAATCCTCTCTGCCCCAATCCTCTCTGCCCCAATCCTCTAGGGAGATTTACCTGCTGCAACGCAAACACGGCAAAGTGGGGGAGACCCTGGGTAAAACCACCGGCTGGATTCATCGCACCGGTTTGAAAAAGCACGGCGTTCATATGCTCAATGCCTGTGAATACCTTCGCATCGATGACGACGGCCTGCATCTGCTGTCCCACGGCCAACCTCTCACCCTGGCGGTGGATAACGTTATTATCTGCGCCGGCCAGGAACCCCGCCGGGAATTGACAGGCGGACTGGCCAAACCCTACCACCTGATTGGTGGGGCCGATGTGGCGACGGAGCTGGATGCCAAGCGGGCGATTGATCAGGGGACGCGGTTGGCGATGGTTGTTTGAGTTTCAGAAAAATGGGGTCAAAAAGTGTGGTGTGATGGGAAGCGGGTTCACCGGGCGGTTACCTTTATCCGGCGTAGGGCGCAATTACTATGGGGGACGTCGCCAGTGTTGCCTCAGAACAAGTCCGCTTGATCTCTCGCATTAGCTCATAGGAAACTGACCCCCGATCCTAACCCCAAACGTGGAATTCACTATCACCAGTGTGTACTCCTCCGGTTTTAAAAAGCGCTGGTACGACAGAGGGGATAACCGGCTTGAACAGCAGCTTGGCAGTATCGTTCAGGGTTTCAGCCGCGCCTTCAGAAAATAGAGGATGACCGGCGGAAACACCTCTTCGCATGTAAACGCTCTATAAACCACACCTTGCCTGGGCAAAAGATCCGTTCACCCTTGGTCACATATTACAGACCAAGGAGAACGACAGTGACTGGAAAGCCCCTTACCGACAAAGAGCAAGAGTGCCTGGAGCACTTGCGGCGAGCCAACGAACTTGGAGATACCTTAAGGAATACGCAGAGGCTTATGGGCTCGACAGTGATGGACGCTTGATAGCGTCAACGCCACTCCATCCACGGACCTTTCAGAGAGTTAAACCAGTCGGCGTCTTTATTCAGTGTCTGGACAATGTTTTGGACAGTCAACCAATGACGGTATCGGGTCGCTGGTTTGAGCTCTTTTGTTTGGATGTCCAGATACCAGCGCAAGTGCTTGAGCCGGTACTGGTAAGGCCCCACCTGGAATCGCCGCCAGATGGCGTCTGAGATTTGTTGTCCTCGCCTGGTATGTTCCCGGACTCGGGTTTTTCGGTTGCCGGTTAGCTTGCGGCCGAGCAGATGTGTCATTTGGGCTTTGGCCTGGTGAATGTTGGCGGGTCGCATGACGGGCGGTTTTGCTGGGTCGATGGTTTATTTGGCGCTGCCGACGTAACTGGCCAGCACATCGATTCTTCCATGGCCGAGTTCGGCGGAGAGGATCTGCCTTGCCCGGGTATCGCGTTCTTTGTCTGGAAGTCTTTCGCCGGCCACTGCCGGTGCCGGGTGGCCGGTGAGCTGGTGATAGCGCTCGCAGGCGTAGGCCGCCCGCATATCATGAAAGCCGTTGATGGCTGTGCCGCGGGTGGCCTGGTGCCACTGGGCATAGGCATGGTCCCGCCATTGCGCATAGGTGAGGTCGGGTGGTATCAGGTTGTTGTGTGTTCCCTGGTGTTGGGCCGCCGCCTTTAAGAGGGAGAGACTTCGTTCCGGCACTGGGACCCATCGGTCCGCGCCCTTGCCCCGACCGCCTTTGGTCCCCTGAGTGATATTGATCCTGCCGGTCCGTTCTGACTGTTTCAGCGCTTGGCGAACATTCAGGCAGGAGGCCTCACGAAAGCGCAGACCGAAGGCCCGGGTCAGTTGTACGGTTAGGGCAACGTTCTGATCACCGTTCTTCTGTAACTTGTCGATGGGAGCGAACAGGACTGACCGTTCCAGGCTGTGTGGAACGGTGGTGCGCACCGTTTTTCGGTGGCCCACACAGTCTGCGGGATGGATTTTGAGGACGCTGTCCTTGCGCATGGTCTGCAAGACGACATTGACCGTCGATAGCAGGTTCTGGGCGTAGGCCACCTTGATCTCGCCACTGTTCACCAGCGTTCTCAGGTGCTCGGCGTATTGATTAAGAACCGTCTGGGTAATCTTTCTCACGTCATTGAAACCTTTTGCCTTGATAAATTTGGCAAACTGGCACCAGCGCGCCTCGTGACTCGCCCGGGTACTGAAATGCCCCTGGCCGTAGCGGTCCAGCAGGGCATTCTTGCCGGCCCAGGCCAGTTGCTTGCCGTAGCCATAGTTTCGATTGCCGCCCACATTGCCCATCGTATAACCCTGAATCTGGTGAGTGTTAAACCGGATTGTGCGCCGGTCGCGCTTGGCTGATCCGCTCAGCCCGCGGCTGTCTATGGAAGACAGCGGGGACAATGACAACCGGCTTATGTCCGGCACGCCTGGACAAACCATGGTGGTTTGCGGGTTGCGTGCTGTGCCGTTGCATCGCGCCAGCATGGCTGGCGGGATGGCGGGCCGCATAGCCGGTTGGGGTGGCAATTGTATCGGCCCAAAAGCTGCCAATACGTTGTTTTGGCGATGTTTTTTTCGGGTCCTGCAGACCCGTCTCTGTGTAGAAGCGCCACAGAGACGGGTCAATCCACCATCGCCGGGTTTTCATGAAAAGGCATCACCTCCTGGTTTGGATTGGGGGTTAAAGTGGTGGAAGCGTCCTGGAATGTGACCAGGTCGCTCCCGGGGCTCGGGTGTCAGGTGCAGGGAAGGAGAGCTGCCTTGCGGCTACTCCCTCCCCCTCACAGGACGACAGGTGTGTCGCCTGTTTACACTGTAAACACCCGGCCTTCATGCAAACTGCCCATGAAGGACTTGGTTGCAGCTAAGGCTGTAGCTGCCACAGATCAGTGCGGACACTGGAGCATATAAAGGGTCGTGATCGCCGCAAAAAACCCTTCAAGGGGGGAGGGGGTTTTTCATGATCCCTTCAGGTGTAAACAGCGGTCTGGAAGTGCGTTTATTTGGCGCAGCTTTTTAAGACAAAGGCAGCGCTCTCGCGTGGCATCCAGCGCCCGGCGCTGGTAATGGGTGAGGCGATTGGAGCAGTGGTCGAAGTGCTCAGTAATGCGCCGCACGGCGCGGGAATAGGCCTCGATGGTCTTCTGGCTTCGTCCAACACTATGATATTTTGAGGTTTATCACCTGTTCTGAGTGTTAGGTTGGCAAAGAAGTTGCAGGGAGGCATAGAGAACGATCATTAGAAATATACATATAAAGGAAATTATGCTGCCCTTAACGACAAATATTTAATGAAAACCTCAAAATACCGCCTTCCCAAAACATTAAAAATAATCTAATATCGGTAACATGGCTACCGATAGCGGAAATAAATTAAAGATTCTGCTGGCTATACATCAGCCTGGCACGGTATGCCTTGCTTCTTGGCTGGAGGCGCAGGGCATATCCCATGATTTGCAGAAGTATTACCGGAAAAGCGGCTGGCTGGAATCGATGGGCCGGGGAGCCTATAAGCGACCGCACGATAAGGTCGAGTGGGAAGGGGCACTTTATGCCTTGCAAAGCCAAGCAGGGCTCCCGGTTCATGTCGGCGGCCTGACCGCATTGACCAAGCAGGGCTCCAACCAGTATCTCAGGCTCGGCCGGGAGACGGTTTACCTTTATTCGCCGCTGGGCGTGCGGCTCCCGAAATGGTTCCAAAACCACGACTGGAGTGCCAAAATACGCCAGGTCAACACCGGTTTTTTGCCGTTAAACTTAGGGCTCGGAGAGGTCATAAGGATGAGTTTTTCGTCCCCGGCCTCGCCGTTCAACCTCAAAATATCCGATCCTGAGCGCGCAATAATGGAGTGCCTCTATCTGGCTCCCAAGGAGCAGGGGCTCGTCGAGGCTTATGAAATCATGGAAGGTCTTGTGAATTTACGTCCGAAACTGGTCCAAAAGCTTCTGGAGAATTGCAGCTCCGTCAAGGTGAAGCGGCTTTTCCTGTATATGGCGGATAAAGCCAGGCACAAATGGTTGCAGTTTGTCGATACGGGCAGCATCAACCTTGGCGAGGGTGACCGCAGTATCACCCAGGGCGGTGCCTATGTCGCAGAATATAGGATCAGTATACCAAGGGAGCTGGTTTTGAAATGATTTCAAATAGTTACCGATCCCAGGTCGAACTCCTACTGAAAGTGCTGCCTTATGTGTCAGACCAAGAGGTGTTTGCGCTCAAAGGCGGCACGGCCATTAACTTGTTTCATCGGGACATGCCGAGGCTATCAGTCGATATTGACCTGACATATCTGCCGGTGGAAGACCGAAAGACTGCCTTGCTGGGGATCGCTGACGGGCTGGACCGGATCAAGACGGCACTGGAAGAACATATAGTCGGGATCAAGATTACCAAGTTACCCCAAAGTGATGGTCAGGAAGCAAAGCTGTCCTGCCGGCTTGGCCTGACCGAAGTTAAAATCGAGGTTAATACCACTATTCGTGGCTGTTTGCAGGAGCCTGTGTTCATGCCGGCCTCTGATGCCGTGGTAGAGGAGCTTGGGCTATTTGCGGCAATCAATGTGGTGGCTAAAGGCGAACTGTACGGCGGCAAGATTTGTGCGGCTCTTGACAGGCAGCACCCGCGCGACCTGTTCGACATTAGGCAGCTTCTTGATGCTGAGGGTATCACCGAGGAAATAAAGCAGGGGTTCATTGCAGCCCTTGTCGGCCATAGCAGGCCAATCCATGAGCTTCTCAATCCGAATTTCCAGGACCAGCGTGAAGCCTTTGGTAGCCAGTTTGAAGGTATGACTAGGGAGTCTTTTACTTACGAGGATTATGAGGCGACGAGGTTGGCATTGCTTGAGGAGCTTTCTCGGCAGCTAACCGATGAAGACCGCGCCTTCCTGATCTCGTTTAAATCAGGGGCTCCAGACTGGAAACTCTATCCCCTGAAAGGGATTCAGGATATGTCTGCGGTGCAGTGGAAACTTCAGAATATTCGGAGTCTTAAAGACAGAAACCCCGAGAAACACGCCGAGCTTATTGTGAAGCTTAAAGGGTGTTTGGAACTAGAAAAATAGACTTTGAATGAAAGCTTTGCGTGTGCCATACAATAACATACAATGAGAGCAACAAAAGAAGGAGAATCATATTGTTAGCTGCTAAAGCTATTGAAAATCAGCAACTTTCGGCGATATCTCGACTCTTCTCTGCGTCGCTTCTTCGTGAGCTGGCAAGAAAGGGGCGCTCCCCAATGTTTGTTCGCCTTGTCAAAGAGTCTTCGCTGCTTAATGAAGTCGGTGATGATGATTTGGTTAAAGGTATATTTGATGCTGCTTATGCCCTCCTCAAGAAAAAAAACTATCGGCACGAATACATCTATAAGGCTGCTATAGCTAAGAAAATTTTGATGGGCAAGCATTCCTTGCAGACAGCCGCGATGTTAACCGAATTTCGGGCATGCAATAGCAAGGCAGATGTCGTAATACTCAATGGGACCTCGACTGTTTATGAGATCAAATCAGAAAGGGACTCTCTTGCAAGATTAGCCCAGCAAATTTCGGACTATAGAAAGGTGTTTGCATCCGTCAATGTCATTACAGGGGAAAATCATTACGAAGAAGTTCTAAATTTGGTCCCTGAAGATGTAGGGGTCCTTTTGTTAACGGATCGATTTCAAATTTCACAAATTCGAGAAGCAATCGATGTCCCAGGCCGCACTGAATCTAAATCAATTTTTGAAGCCATCCAGATTGAAGAGGCAAAAAGAATATTGAGACTATACGGAATAAACATACCTGATTTGCCGAACACTATGATGTATGGGGCATTAAGGGATTTGTTTTGCACTCTTTCCCCTGATAAGGCTCATGACGGGATGGTGCAAATTCTTCGGAATAGTCGAAGCCATATGCCCTTAGAAGAATTTCTTTCCAAGCTACCAGAGTCAATTCAGGTTTCTGCGTTGACCACACGCATTAGAAAACAAGATCAAGGCCGACTAATTGAAGCAGTAAATACGCCGCTCAAAAAGGCCCTCAAATGGAAGTGAGTAAGATATGTACTATCCGTATTTTCGTGGAAAACAATATGAACTGATTACGATCAGGGAAAGTGCTGAATTGCTTAGTTCAGCCGGCTTTCTTCCAGTCATAGAGCCTGTCAAACAGGCCTTGGGAGGATTGCAGAAATCCTTGGATGCGATTGTAGATGCAAAAGGAGAGGCGGTATTAATAGTCAATCCTTTTCACGGAGATCATTCAGGTAATGGTCAAAACTTAGTTGATTTTTTTAATAGCGAACTCTCGGATTATTTGGATATATCACCAGGCATCTTATTAAGTGAGGGAACTACGCTTGATGAAGCGTTGAGATTAAGCTCCGAATTTGGTGGTAGGTTACTTACATTTGTTCACTCAGGATTTGCTGAAGCTAAAAGCCTCGCAGAAAGCCTGCCGGGCGGTGGAACTTATCGTCATATTTTCAGTGAAGATTCATGTGGAAAGCTCTACCAAAGACATTTCAAAGATTTTCAGCGTATTTTGCTGAGAGACGGATTTCAAAAACGGACTAATCGGGAGCATCCAGAAGTCGAGTTCTTTTCAGATTTGCATGCAACTTATATGGACGAGGGGATGAACGGATTCGGAGATTTCCTAATTGTAGGAGATGATTACTCCGAATCTGGAGGGCCAGCTTATGCTATTGCTATTCACTTGACGTTTATCGATCCTGATAAAGATGATGAAATGCATATTCACCATTTCAAATCGGTACGACAAGATGATCCGAAAGACCCGGCAGGTAAATTTGCTGAGGCTTTAGAAAAACTTATAGAAGAAGTTCGTTCGCCCAATACCAAAATTTTAAGAACATCAGCGATCGAAGAATTTCTAGACTTACATAAGCGTGGGCACTTCCCTGGACTTGGTTATATTAAGAAGCTATCAATGAAGCATCACTTGGAGACCTTGGCCGATTATTTCAGTCAGAAAAGTGAGGCCTAAATGTTTTGTTGCGCTACCTGCTTCGGAGACAGAGGCCTCAAGAGAGAGATTATCCCAATCCATTCAGACAAAGTTGGTTCATGTTCTTACTGTCAAAGCGCAAACGAAAATCTAGTATCACCGGATAAGCTCAAGAATTACTTTGAACTATTGATCAATATTTATCGTCCCGATGATGAGAGCGGAAAAACTTTAGTCGAATGGCTTAAAGAGGATTGGGGTATCTTTTCTCACCCTTCAATGGATTTGGCTCATGCAAAAGAGCTTCTTGCGGACATACTGGATGATGGGCAAATAGTTAGAGAAAGGTTTTGTCCCTCCGATCTCTGCATCTCTGATCGGCTTGATGCTTGGGCCAAGCTCAAAGAAGAGTTGATGTATAAAAACAGATTTTTTCCAAGATCGAAGATGGATTCTGACCGGATTGAAGAGTTACTTCCTTATCTATTACTAGACAATGAAGAAATTCTAACTACGTGGTATCGATCTAGAATTCAAAGAACAGAAAAAATGTATCCATTAGAACAAATGGGTGCTCCCCCCAAACGATTTGCAACTCAAGGACGAGCAAATCCAGCAGGAATTCCATATTTATATTTGGCATCAACACCAGAAACAGCAGTTTCTGAAATTCGGCCTCATACAGGAGAATTTGCCAGCGTTGCTAAATTCAGTATTACTGACCACCTTAAAATAGTTGATTTAAGGAATCCTAAATATTCGATTTCGCCATTTTTGCTCAGCGATGAAAGCGAGATAGCACTTTTGCGAGCGGATTTAGAATTTCTTATTAATTTGGGGAATGAACTAACGCGGCCAGTTCTCCCCCATTCCGCTGCGATTGATTACATTCCGAGTCAGTATCTATGCGAATTTATAAAAAATTTTGGTTATCACGGAGTGCAGTATCGAAGTTCGGTAAGTGATGGAGTAAATTTAGCACTTTTTGATCCGGAGAAAGCCAAGACCGAATCGGTAGCACGATTTAAAATCGCGAGAGTGATGGTCGATGTTGCGAAAGATAATTAACCTCAAGGACAACAGATTGACCTTACCCCCAAATTAGCACCATCCCCTCGATGAGATTTTCATATTATGCCGCTCTTTTGGCGAAAGCGGCAGGTGTCATGTAGTTGAGCGTGCTGTGCGGTCGCACGTGGTTATAGTGGTCAGGCCAGGCATCGATAATCTCCCGGGCTTCCTCAAGATCGCGAAACCAGTGTTGATTCAAGCACTCCTGCCGGAACCGACCATTCAGGCTTTCAACGAATGAGTTCTGTATGGGCTTCCCTGGCTGGATGAAGGCCAGTTTGACCCCGGATTCCTTCTGCCAGAAAAACATGGCTTTGCTCGTAAACTCGGTGCCATTGTCACAGGTGATTTGGTCCGGGGCCGAGCGCGTCTCGATTAGCTGGTTGAGAAAACGGGCCACCTGATGCACGCCAATGGAATAAGCCACCAGTTGCCCTACCAGTTCCCTGGAATAGTCGTCTTTGACATTCAGTACGCGAAAGCGCCGGCTGTTACTCTATTGATCCGAGACAAAATCCATCGACCAGCGGATGTTGGTGCCAAGTGGCACTGACCCGCTGCCGGACTGGTGCCCGGCTTAAATGCGTGTGCGGGATGATCTGCTCATAAGGCTGACGGTGTTTCATGCGGGCCGGTTGAAACGCTCCCCCCGCCCGCACTGGTGCGCTGCACTGGCTAAAAACTGACCAGGTGTGATCTCCCGATTGTCATGGCCACCATGGCCAATCTGAAGGGCAGCGACCGGATGCACCCCGGCGCGCTGATCGGTATCTCTGGCTATTGGCTGACAGGCCCGTTATAGCAGGAGAGGAGGGACGGGCCTTCGGGGCCGCGCTCCATCAAGCGTCCAGCAATCCACTCACCCCGCCCGGTCTTGATCCGGTGCCGGTATAGAACTCTGTCCTTTTGATCGTGGCTGTCTGATTCGGCGTTCTTCCCGTCTCGATCTCTTTTGGTCAGTGAGTGCGAGAGCTGCGGGGCATTTTGGCCGGAGGTGAGGCCCGGTCAAGGGGCCGTGTCCTCGCTGCGCTGCGGGCCGCACCATCTTCCGTTGACCAGTCCTCTCAGGTTCCCCCCGGCAGGTCTTCCCCGCTTTGCACTCTCGCGCAAACCAAAAGGAGACTTGCCATGAAACGCCAGACAGCCAATCAAAACGACATCTACACCCGTATGTTATCGGTGGCCTGTGGTAGTTGCCGATACCGTCCAAAACGTTCTCGGTTGGCGGAAGACTTTTTTGCTGGCGCCGATACACCCATTGACTAGGCTGCATGTTCCAGATTGGCGCTAAGGAGATTCTTGTGGGCGAAAAGATATTAAGGCTTCGGGAGGTGATGCCATGACGGGTTTGGCTCGCTCGACCATTTATGCGGAAATCGCCAAGGGGAAATTTCCGAGGCAGATCAAGCTGACGGGAGCTCGATCCGTGGGGTGGCATGAAAGCGCTGTTGTTCAGTGGATCGAATCCAGGCAACAGGTATAATACACTGGATCGATATTGCTCAGTCGCTTGGCTAGCCACTCAGAAATTTTTCATTTGTGTCTTAGTAGCCCAGAGTTTTAGTGAGGGTATGGATGCGCGCTTCAACTGCCATCTCTATTTGTACGATTAATGATGCCATAACAGTTATTAATTTCAATTGTGCCAAGCGCTTTCCTCGTATTATCGTCTAAAAAAATTTAGTCGACCCCTGACTAAAGAGTGGGGGTTACGGAAACTTGGCCCAGCAGTGAGAAGTGGACCCCAATCGATGAATGTTTAATAAGGAAGTCCGCACAAAATTTTCTTTGTAATTAGCATAACATGCCATGCTATTTGGCATATTCGGCCATTATTCGTTCCGTCGATAACATCAACTGCAATCCATAGACTCCCTTAACAAAATTTCTTAGGTAAAATCTGGATATTCGACACATAAAAGACATGCATATTTTATGTTTTTGTTATATTTCGCAGAAATATATCTGTTATCTTCTCTTTTTTTGGAGTTTTTTCCTGTTGTCGCCATTCAATTTTTGCATGCTGGTTGAACAAACTCGTTAAAGTCTGCCGCTTTGAAACGCCAGATAAGTGACAAGGTTTTAAATTTTTTTGATGCGAATTTTTGTCAAATTGACAGACACTTGGAAGTGTCGATCTACGCCTTTAAGTGATTAATTAAAATGGAGAAATGTTTTAGGCGAGCAATCTTCATTAAAAACAAATTCATGATATTAAATCCCTAAATTGTCGTTCGATGTTGTTCAAAGAATCATTATTTTTCGCCAGATAAAAAATATTCACCACAAGCCAATCTCCTCGTTTCGCTGTGACTTGACAACATAAGACGTCGTGGTAACCTGTTCGCCCTCTGTGAGAAGGAGTTTCTCTGCCAAGCAGTTCGGTATAGCGAACGCATGGTACTAAATAAAAAAGAGTGACAAGGAATGAGTTTAGTCAGCGAGCGAGTTTACCCGACCCGGGGGCAAGACCAAACTGTTGAGTTTGGTGATCTGCTAGTCAATTATCTCGAACAATTGCACACCGATTACGTGTTCGGCATACCGGGCGGCGCTATAGTGCCCCTCTTCGATGCGCTGGCCCGTAGCGAAAGGCGGGGTGGACCGCGCGCCATCGTATCCCGGCACGAAACTGGCGCCGCCTTTATGGCCGACGGCTACACCCGGGAGACCGGCCGGCTTGGTGTCTGTTGCTCGACCACCGGTCCGGGTGCAACCAACTTGGTTACCGGCGTGGCCTCCGCCTACGCCAATGCCATTCCGATGCTGGTGATTACCGGACAAACCGCCCTGCCCAGCTTTGGTCGTGGTGCATTTCAGGATTCTTCCTGCTCGGGTATCGACACGGTTGCCTTGTTCAAGTGCTGCACCCGGTACAGCACACTGGTATCCCATATCGACCAGCTCGAGCAAAAGCTCATAGCAGCCATTATGACGGCGATGGGTTCAAAACCCGGCCCCGTACACCTGAGTATCCCCCTGGATGTACTGGGCCGGCCGGCGTCAACCCTCGCCAACTTCGATCTTCAGTTTTTGTTATCGAATCATTCAAAACCTTACAACCCAAAAGATGTCGACAAACTTGTGGACATGCTGGCAGCGAGCTCCCACACGCTATTCGTCATTGGGGGGGGCGCTGCCGATGCTGCCGAGAGAATCCTTGGCGTTGCCGAGCGGATTGGCGCCGGTATCGTGGCCACGCCTCATGGCAAGGGGCTGATACCACCCGCGCATCCCGCATTTTATGGCCTGCTGGGGTACGGCGGGCACGGCAGTGCCGAGGCGGCACTGGAATCTTCCCGCTACAGCACCATCCTCTGCGTGGGCACGCTGGTAAGTGAACGTGCGGGTAGAAACTGGCTCGAGCGAATATCCGCCGAACAGCAACTGATCCATGTCGATAGCCATGAAGATTACCTTGCCCATACACCCATGAGCAATCTTCAGATCCGCGGCTGCATAGGCAGTATTTTTGAGCAGGTGTCCGACCGACTGAATACTTCCGCTCTAACGCCACAGAAGAGCATCCAGGAAAGCAGCGAGCCAGCTCTTAGGGTCAACGACGAAGACAATTATGACAATCACAATAATGAGTGTCCGATAAAACCCCAACGCCTAATGTGCGAATTACCCCGGCTGTTTCCTGCCGACACCTGCTATGTGGTGGATTCGGGCGCAGGCCTAGCCTGGGCGTTGCACTACCTGAATCCCGGGCTGCACACCAATCCTTTGTCCGGCAATGCGGGGATCGGTAATAACTGGTTTCGCGCCTCCGTTGAATTTACCTCCATGGGATGGGCTATCGGCGCTGCTATCGGTACCGCCTTGGGCGGTAAAGGCCCTGTGGTCTGTATCACGGGGGATGGCAGCCTGTTAATGAGTGGCCAGGAAATTACCCTGGCCGTGCAGGAACAGCTACCGATCGTTTTTATTGTGCTCAATGACGCAGCCATGGGCCTGGTAAAACACGGCCTGCGCATGATCGGCGCCGAGCCTGTGGGCTACGCCATGCCAACAGTCAATTATGCCCACTTTGCCGAGACTCTAGGGGCGAGGGGTTACCGTATCGAGACACCCGAAGACCTGGTGACTTTGAACAGCAAGCGCTTTTTCGCTGATAGTGGACCGACTCTGCTGGATATCTGTATCGACCCGGAAGCTGTGCCCCCCTTTGCCCACAGGATCAATACGCTGAAGGCCACTAAGTCATGAACAGTTCTCAATCGCTGGAGCCCGTCCACACACGCTTTTGGCAGGAAATCGCCGAAGACGACGACCCATTTGCGGCCGCCCAGTGCCGTTGTGCCGGTTACGACGTCTATGGCGACTTGTTACCGAACGCGAGCTGGATTGAATACCTCTATTTATTATTTCATGGCGAGCAGCCCACCCGGGAACAGGCTCAATTGCTGGATAGCCTGGCACTGGCCATCGCCAACCCGGGCCCCCGTGATTGCAGTGTGCAGGCCGCAATGACCGGGGGCGCGGGGGGATCGACACTGGCTTCCTGCCTGATGGCGGCGCTTGCGGTGGGCGCCGGTGGATATGGCGGTGCCAGGGAAGTATACGAAGCCATGCTGGCGTGGCAAAAATGCCGACAGGATTTCATGCAATGGCGCACGTATCTGGAACAGTGGCCGGTGGAAAAACCGCCCGCCAGGGAAGGCGTCTGGCCTTCCATGGAGCATCCCCCGGGTTTTGTCCCCCATGGCAAAAGCTGTCCCTCGCCGGTGCGGCAAACACTCGCCAACCTGTCAGGGTGGGGCGCGAAAATAAAATCCCGGAGCAATCTGGCTTGGCTACAAACAAACCGCCTGCAATTGGAAGCGGTTACCGGTTTGCCTCTGGCAATGAGCGGTGTTGCCTCCGCGGCGCTGACGGATCTCGATTTTGAACCGCAACAGGGTGAAATGTTGTACCTGCTGCTGCGTTTGCCCGGCGCTGCGGCTCATGCGCTGGAACAACACTGGGAGGGCAACCGAAATTTTCCGTTTTATCGCAACGGTATCAACCTGATCAACGATCCCGGTCCGGTACCAAACACGGACGCGTCAGCACCGCTATCCGACACCACAAAAAACCCTTCGTAACAATGTCGCCGAAAACATTAGCCTGCCTGGGTTGAGGACTTACCATGGAGCATTTGAAACAAGATAAATTTGGACTCGACGACGGCGCTGATCTGCTGCTTGATACGCTGCCGGGTGTCTTTACTCCCAATACTACAACATCCATTTTCGTTAAAGCCGTATCCAACCACCTTACACATCCCTGCAAATTGCTCGATCTGGGTTCCGGAAGCGGTAGCGTAGGTATCGGTCTCGCCTTGAAAGGCCTGGTGAAGCCTCCCTTGTTTGCCTCCGATATCAGTGAAAAGTCGGTGTCCTGTTCGCGAAAGAACTGTAGCCGATATGACATCTCTGTCGAGGCCAGGGTCGGTTCACTGCTGGCGCCATGGCAAGGCGAGAAATTCGATTGCATCGCCGACACGGTTTCGGGAATCGCCCAGGAGGCTGCCCGTTTGTCTCCCTGGTATTCCGGCGTTTCCTGTGATGCCGGCGAAGGCGGCATAAAATTAACTACCGAAATCTTACGGCAGGCACCCGACTATCTGAACGAAGGCGGCCAGTTGTTTTTCCCGGTTATTTCCCTTTCCAATGTCGATAAAGCACTCGCGGTCGCTCGGGAGAATTTCCGTCACGTTGAATTTCTGGCACGTGAAGAGTGGCCCCTGCCAACCAGCATGTATGACCACATGGAAGCCCTGGACAGACTAAAAGAAGAGGGGAACATCCTGCTTGATAAGAAGTTCGGTATGGTGATCTGTTTTACTGACATCTATGTCGCATTCAATCAATAAACCATCGCGATTATGCGTTAATCAGCAACAAGGAGACGCCAAATGAATGACACGGACATTATCGGCATCATTGCACATAGTCTGAATGTCGAACCAGGCACTATCGACATAAACAGCTCCAGCGAAAATACAGCAGAGTGGGATTCCCTTGGCCATATGAGTATATTGATCGAGCTGGACAAAACCTTTGATGGCAAAGTTGCCGCGATCAATCAAATGGCCAGCGCCAACTCCGTCAGTATGATCCTGTCGCTTCTCAAGGAACATGCCCTGATAGGTGTAGAGGCATAGAGCGATCAAGCATGAAAATGTCAATCCGTGCTATCGAGTACTATCTGCCGCCGAGCAGGGAAACCGGCGCGTCTTTACTGGAAGACAATCCGGACTGGACCATGAGCGAGATTGAAGAAAAAACGGGCATAAAAAACCGGTACCTTGCTGGCCCTGGGCAGACCGCGACAGATATGGCAGAAATAGCGGCAGGGCGCCTACTGGAAACAACCGTGCAAACCGCGGATATCGACTTCCTGATACTGGTCACGCAATCGCCGGATTACCCACTGCCGGGATCCGCCGGCATTTTGCATAATCGCCTTAATTTGGATACGCGCTGCATGTCGTTTGATGTCAATCTCGGCTGCTCGGGCTATATCTACGGACTCGCCATCGCCGGCGGCCTGATAAGCACAGGTTTGGCGAAACAGGGACTCTTGATCTGCAGTGAAACATACAGCAAATATGTCGATAGGCACGACCGCAGTTGCCGCCCGTTATTCAGTGATGGTGCGGCGGCAACCCTGCTGAGCCAAACGGAACGGGATCTTGTTGGTCCGTTTGAATTGGGTGCGGATGGCGCGGGCGTTAACAACCTGATCGTCGCAGGCGGTGGGGCGCGCAATCCGAACGGGCAAAAAACATTGCACATGAAGGGTGCCGACGTGTTTATGTTTACCATGGACAAGGTACCGAGCTGTGTACGGGCTTTGTTGGAAAAATCCGGGAAACGTACCGACGATATCGATTTATTTATTTTTCACCAGGCCAGCAAGCTGGTGATCGACAATATTGTCCGGCACCTCGACCTGCCAAGGCACAAGGTTTTCACCAATTATGAAGACATAGGCAACACCGTATCCCCCACCATCCCGATCGCACTCAAAGATGCCCAGGATCAAGGACGCCTGAAGAGTGGCGATCAGGTTATGCTGATAGGGTTTGGTGTCGGATACTCTTGGGGCGCCTGCATTGTGCAATGGGAGGAATGCCGGTGATTGTGCTGACGGGGGCGTCGGGAGGTATCGGACAGCAACTGGTACGGCACCTGAGCGGAACGGATGAGATCCTGGGTATTTATCATTCCACCAGCACCCATCTTTGGCAAAGCGACCGTGTCTATTACACCAAGCTGAATCTTGAAGACGCGGAAGCCATTGACCGCTTTGCGGAAAACTTTAAAGAAATTTCAAACATCACGCTGGTTCATTGCGCCGGTGCTTATGATTCCAGCCTCGCCGTCAATCTCGATGCTGCTGACTGGGATTATATTCTGAATATCAACTTAAGAAGCAATTTTATTCTGAACAAAGCCTTATTGCCGCTGATGATCAGGGATAACTGGGGCAGGATTATTCATATTTCATCACATGCCTCTAAAAACGGTATACCGGGCACAGTCGCCTATTCCGCCAGCAAAGCGGGACTGGCCGGCATGTCAGCCGTCCTGGCCAACGAATACCGCCGGTTTAATATAACATCCAACGTGCTGCTTCTCGGTGTCTATGAGACCGGCATGTTCAACGATCTTACCCGCAAACAACAGGAACAACTGCGTCACTTCATGGGAACCGACGTCCACGGAGACACTGAAAATATCGCTACTGTCATTAAAAGCCTTATTGAAAGGGGTGAAACAAATGGCCAGATAATCAACGTCGATGACGACTTTAAACCTGTGAATGGTTGTAAATACTATGAATAGCCGCAAATAAAGGCATCGCAAATATGGAATCATCAACAGCGGATTTAAGCGAATATCAATGGACAACGGGAGCCGGTGCTTATTTTCCCGGAGAAAGGGCTGTCGTGCACGGAAAAGATCTATTTTCGGAATTGGGCGATCTGGAATGGATGGAGTTTCTGGTCTTTGGCGTTTGCGGTCGAATACCTGATAAAAGATTGCCCCGGCTTTTAAGTGCCATCTGGACTTACTGTGCCAGTTATCCCGATCCTCGTCTGTGGAACATGCGGGTGGGCAGCCTTGCAGGCACCGCTCGCAGCACGGTAGCCCTCGGCGTCAGTGCCGGCCTGGCTCTTTCGGAAGCCACTATCTTTGGGCACGCCCCTATTCTTGCCGCGTCATCATTACTCTACGAAGTCAGGCAACGCTACGATAACGGGGAGAGCCTGGCGCAGATAATCAAAGATAAAATATCGACGCGCCCTACGGATACGCGCCCTGGCAATGGAAAAAATCGTAAAGTATCGGTGCTCTGCGGGTTTGGCCGGCCGATCTCAAGGCGTGAAGAGCGACTCATCCCGCTGCTGAAAGCCATGGATGAACTGGATTTAAAAAACGGGCCCATGGTCACCTTCGCATTCGATATAGAAGCCTGTCTCCTGAAGATGGGCCTTCCGAACATGTATCTCAACGCGGGTGGTCTGATTGCCGCGCTTTTCTGCGACCTGGGGCTTACTCTGGAGGAGCAGTATCACCTATCTGTCCTGCAGCATGGCGCGGGCATTATTATCTGTGCGCAGGATGCGACCAACCACAAGGAAGGCACTTTTTTCCCTATACGTTGCAGCCGCATTCATTGCCCGGAGCATGCACCGCGTCGCTGGCAACGGGGCGGAAAAACAACGGGCAAGATGCAGACATCAACAACATGAGTCCACAGGCAAAATCGCTCTGGTAACCGGTGGCAACTCAGGTATCGGCTTCGCCACCGCAGGATTGCTGGCCCGTAATGACTGTGATGTTTTTATCGTAGGACGCAATGCGGAAGCAGTCCGCAAGGCTGTACAAGAGCTGGGGTGTACCCCTATTATCGCGGACTTGTCGGATACCTCCTGTATCGACGCGATTTGTGAACCCTTTTTAAGCGCCGGCCCGGCGCTATCTGGGTATCAGGCGCGGGTGAGTACCACAGTGGCAAGGTGGAGGAGGGCGGACAATGGGGCTACCGGGCCTTCTATTTCGATGAGAAAGCCTTGTTGTCACTGACAAACGTTTTCCAGGAAGGGGAGTCGCAGACCTTTCCCATTTCTCATGGCGTCTACTTTGATCCACAGGTAGTCCGCCTGTTGATTAATGTACACAAAAAGGCTGAAAACGATACACCGTTGATGGAGCGTCAGTCCCTTTGGTGGTCGGCGTTTGGATTACTGTTTGGCCGTTACGGCAGTAACAAGACCTGGAACAAATCGGCGGGGCTGGGAAAAGGCAAGATGCAATTGGTCTGCGACTACATCGCCGCCCACTATCAGGAAAATATTTCCGTCGATGCACTCGCCAAATTGACTGGATTGAGTCGTTACTACTTAATTCGCGCTTTCAGGGCTGAATATGGGCTTCCCCCGCATGCCTATGCCAATCAACTTCGACTGATTGAAGCCAGGCAGCTGCTGGCCTCAGGCGCCACCCCGGCCGATGCCGCTTCGACCAGCGGGTTCTATGATCAAAGCCATCTAAACCGGTTGTTCAAAAAAACCTATGGCATGACGCCAGGCCAAAATGCGGCTACCCAACGTCTGTGAGGTACTGTTTGAATAGGCTCGAAATATACCCGCTATGACGTCATTGCCTTCAGCCAGTGTTCAAACTGGAGCTTTCTTGATTTTCAAGCAGCTTTCGATGAATTAAAGAAAAAAACCTTAGACCCTTCTGGGAAATTTATTGGGCGGCAATAAAATTTCTACCCTAACATGGGTGGGCGCCGTTTATATCAGACGCTATTCGTAAGTATATTTTAGTTCGATCCCGCCCTTTCGACACTGGATCAGCCATTGGTCGTTGATCCGAACCAATGTATCGACAAAGCTGCCTATCATCAGGTTACTGTCTGCTTTGAGTGGTCGCTTGCCTTCTGTTTCGCCCGCCACCAACCAGACCCTGCTGGTGGCGATTACTTTGTCAAAACTGATGACCTCGCAATAGGTATTGGCAAGCATATGGCAAGTGGTTCTCGGAGGTCTGGTTATAAAGGACTCGAGAATAGCTGCACGACCTTCGATACCGTTTTCCGGATCACTGGGACGGAAGAGAACCCCATCCTCGGTATAACAGAGTGCCAACTGCTCCCAGTGCCCGGCGTCCATCAGCGAGGTGACTCTGTTCAGGAGCTGTTGACATTCAACCTGGATGATGGCTTTTTGCTGACGCTCCAAGGGAGATTCCTCTTTACAGGTTGGCAACTGTGTTTGGGACCATAAATTCATGAACGTACTTTATAGTCCAATATCGAATGAAATAAGTGATTTCTCTATGCCAATTGTCAAAGCTTCCTGGTGTAATTGTTAATCCATTCGACGGTTTTGTTCAGTCCGCCAAAACAATAGAAATGCAAGCGTACGCGTCCGTGATCAGTACCAAACCCTTTTGCAAATTTATCTACCATCTTGTCAGGGCCTGCGGTGCCAATCAGTTTGGTGAGAGAGATGCCGTATTTGCTCATCACCGATGCCGATGCCGACACACCACAACGGGCCGCGAATCGTAACAGGGTTTTAATGTTGGTAGGTCCCGGTACGCCAAGACGTACCGGCGCGTCTATTCCATACGCTCTGACGGCTTTCAACCACGCCATAAACACATCGGGATCAAAGCCAAACTGCGTGACGATAAGTGGCTTCATGCCCCTCTCATGGATAATCTCGCATTTTCGCTTCAATACGGAAAAACACTCCTCTTCTGTCATATTGGGGTGACCTTCCGGGTGGCCACCGATGCCGATGGCTTTGATGCCGTTGGCTTCAAAAAAGCCTGTTTCTATCAGAGAGGTTGTATCCGCATAGGGGCCTTCCGCCTCTGAGGGGTCTCCCGCTATGGCGAAGCACCGTTTGACGCCGGCTTCCTTGACCATGGACTCAATCATGGTCTTGAATTCGGCCTCGCTTTTGATCCGGCGGGCGGAAAAATGTGGCATGGGTTCAAAACCCAGCGCTCTAACTTCCCGGGCCGCCGCCAGCCTGGCTTCGAGAGATTCGCCAGGCAGGAAAGTGACCGCCACAGGTGTCTCGGGGGGTAGCAGTGGAGCGGCTTCCCGCAAACTCTCAATATCTTTAGCGGTAATTTCGACAGAGAAACCCTCAGTGATATAGGCGGGTTCGCGCTCCCAATTGGGGTGGATTTCTGCGTAGCTCATGAAATTTAAGCTCCTGGTGAACAGTTAGAAATTATTGTGCATCCTGAGGAGATCGCTACTTTTTTGTTGACCGGCCACGGCTGCAACACCTGTGCAATTTCCTCCGGCGCCTTTACGGTGAGCATATGTCCGACCACCTCCAGCGCGACGCTCCCACCTTGGAATGCCCTGCCGGTTGGCAGTACCAGGTTGCTTTCATGATGTGCTGTACTCATAGCGTTGGCTTTCACTTAGCCCTTGTTACTGTAAACAAGGTGCCCCAGTGCCGTATTCGATACCGGCACGTAGTAGTGGCGGTGAAGTTCTTCGATATTCTCATCCAGCGCGCCGCGCATGATCAGCCACATCACGGTTTCCGAGCCCTCCGTACCGGTCTCACGAATGTACTCGGTTTGAGGGATTTTAGAGAGTTCCTCATAATCATCCTTGAGTCTATCCATAAAGGCCGTATCCCATTCTCTATTGATAAGTCCCGCTCTTGCTCCGAGCAACTGGTGACTCATACCGCCGGTGCCCCAGACCTGCACATTGAGATCCCTGTCGAAGGATTCCACCGCCTTTTTGATAGCTTTGCCCAGGGCGAGACAGCGCTCGCCGGTGGGCGCAGGGTAGACAACGGTGTTAACAGAAATCGGTATAACCTTACAGGGCCATGCATCAGTGTTACCGAACGCTAATGACAGTGGAACCGTGAGCCCGTGATCCACGTCCATTTCATTAATGATGGTCAGATCGAATCCCTGAAGGATTACCGATTCGGCAATATGCCATGCCAACTCGGGATCGCCTTTAACCGTTGGAACCGGGCGTGGTCCAAAACCTTCATCGGCAGGCTGAAATTCTTCGGCGCAGCCAATGGCAAAGGTGGGAAGAATCTTGAGATCGAAGGCATTGGCGTGGTCGTTGTAGATAAGAATAATCACGTCGGGATTTTCTGCTGTTATCCATTCCCGGGTAAAATCGTAGCCGCTGAATACCGGTTCCCATTCCTCGGTTTCAGTCTGACCGGTATCCATTATGCGTCCAAGCAAGGGGACGTGAGAAGTTGCCAGTCCTGCATGAATCTTGGCCATTATTCGGTTTCTCCCATATAGCGATTACCGTCTGGAGAGCGGCCGCCTCTCTTCATCATTGCCATGTACTCTTCGGGTGTATATTCAGTCATGGTGGAGACGGCTGCGGCGACGCTGATACCGTCGGTGGCGGCAATTTTGGCGAGGTAATAGATATTGCCACCCAGAGTAATAAGGCGGCCCAAATTGCGATCCAGTACGGCTTGCTTCTGTTCGGCGGTGATCGGCCATCGGTCAAGATAGGCACGCTCGTCAGCTTTGAACGCCTTTCGATTCTCCTCCTTCATGAGCGACATGCAGAAGTGATTCAGGTGGTAGCCCTTGCGCAGTTGATCACCGTCAAAGACTGTTGTACCGGGTATGTCGGAGTAGGGCTTTTCAGTCGCCATGTGATTAACCTTTCTTTGACCCATGCCCTCTGTCCCATTTGTGAAAGAAAGGGGCAGAGGGTGTCGGTTCCAGGTGTTATAAGGGGTTTATTGCTGTTCGCGCCAGCCTTTGACACCTGCATACTGTTTACGTGCTACTTCAACATAGGGTACGGGACTGACAGTGGCACGAATTTCCATTTGGACATGCTTCTCAACGGTTGGCTTATTGGTGCCGCCATTTTCCTCTCCCCATACAAAGACGACCTCTGTACCGGCTTCTGCGTACTCCGGATCCAGCATCGCTAAAGTGAGCATGGTTCGTTCATTGGCGCTGTAGCCAATCCAGGTTGAAAGTCCGACAACTTTACTGTCGACCGTAACCTTGTCGAAAGGGTGCATGCTGTATACGGCGGAAGGGAAGTCGATAAACTTGCCGCGCTCATTTTCCTTACCGTATTGGGACATGACTACCTTGGTAACATCTTCGGGGTAAAGTGCCAGGGTGACTTTCTTGCGCTGAGGGTTCGCGGCCATTTTCTCGAGTGCTTCCCGACCGATAAAATCGTGATCGAATTTAACAAAGCCGCCGTAACCGAGATCCCAGGGGGTCAGATAGTAGTCTTCAATATTGTCGGATACAAAGCTGCCACCGATAGAGCAAGAGCCTTCGTAGCCATCGGCTGGCAGCCACTCCCGGTAAGCCCTTAAACTGTCGCCGGTGTAGATGGCGGGCAATGGTGAGGGTATCCAGCCGGATTCAATAGTGTTGGAAGCGTAAGTACGGCCACCTACTTGCTTCAAGCCGAATTCTTCCCCGGCCTCAACCAGTGCAGCCTTAACGGCAGGACCATCTTCCCAGGGGCCGTAGAGTTCAAATCCGGGTTGACCTGCCATGCCGTGACGCAGGGCGCCTACATTTTTTCCGGCGATGGTCACTTCAGTCATGTCAAAGAACTTGAGTTCCGGCGGCTTTTCTTCCAGGGCCTTTTCCATGGTTTTCATCGCATCCGGGCCTTGTATCTGATAACGATAGCTGACGCGGTTTTCTTTATCCGGGCGGGCTGCGGTACGTTGATCCAGAGTACACTTGACGTTCCAGTCACCGGTTTCGGCGTTGTACATGACCCAGTTCAGGGTCGGCGCGCGACCAACCAGATTGAATTTGTTTTCTGTCAGGTAGAACAGGATTACGTCGCCAATGACATAGCCGTCGGGCGTACAGGGTACAAACTGCTTTGCTTTGCCTGGCTTGTAATTTTCAAAGCTGTTGATCGCGAGCTTCTTCAGTAAGTCGAAGGCGTCGGGCCCTTCCACCAGCAGGTCCGCCATGTGGTAGGATTGGTCAAACAGCACGCAGGCATTCTGCCAGGCTTCCTGTTCCTCGCGCCAGTTGGTGAACTCTGCAGGCACGCCCGGATATACATTGGGGCCGACCTGTGCATTGCGCAACATCTCCACCGTGTTGCCGGCCGCTTTGAGTTTTTCTTCGAGGTTTTTGTAAGTCATCTATTTACCCTGTCATGTTTGATTGCTTGAAATTCAATGCTGTTTCGGAGTTACTGATTTATTCGATTACACGCCTTCGTCGAAGACTTATAACTTGATAATCACAGATTTCATTTCAGTAAATGATTCCACACCATAGCGGCCTTGCTCGCGGCCCAGGCCGGACTCCTTGTACCCACCGAAGGCCAGAGCGGGATCGATAATGGTGTGGCAATTACCCCAGATTGTGCCGGCCCTTAATTTGGCCGCCAGTGTGTGCATGGTGGAAAGGTCCCTGGTCCAAATGCCTGCCGCAAGCCCATAACGGGAGTCGTTGGCCTGTTTCGCCACCTCTTCGAGGTCATCAAAACGCTGGGCCACCACCACTGGACCAAATATTTCTTCCTGAACAACGCTCATGTTGGGCTTGACATCAACCATGACGGTGGGATTGACAAAATAGCCTTTCGCGCCAGGTGCGTCTCCGCCGATGGCGATTGATGCTCCCGCCTTTTTACCGGCCTCAATGTATCCCATGACCCGGTTATGCTGTTCTTTGGAAACCAGTGCCCCTGTGTGTCCTTCCGGGTCCAGAGAGGGGCGCGGTGCCCAGAAATCACGGGTTTCGGCAATGCCTTCTATAACCGCCTCAAAAATGGATTTATGAGCATAAATACGGGAACCGGCGACACAGACTTGCCCGGAGTTAAAAAAGATGGCCTGAGCGGCGGCTGGTGAAACTTCTGCCACATCGACGTCGGGGAGGATGATAACGGGGGATTTGCCGCCCAGCTCCAGGGTGACGTGTTTTAGCCTGTCGGTGGCATTGCGGTTGATCAGCTTGCCAATTTCTGTTGAACCGGTGAAGCCGATTTTATCCACATCCGGGTGTTTGACCAGCATATCACCGGCGACATGACCATTGCCGGTTATGACATTGACCACGCCGGGTGGAAAACCAGCCTCGGCACAGAGTTCTGCGAAGCGCAGAGCGGTCATTGAGGTCTGCTCGGCAGGTTTAAGAACAATGGTGCAACCGGCAGCAAGCGCTGGTGCCGCTTTATTGGCGATCATGGTTAACGGAAAGTTCCAGGGCGTAATCAACGCCGCGACCCCAACGGGTTCACGTCTGGTGTAAGCGTGGAACGTGCCGCTGGGGAGCCCCATGGGGTCAACATGTTCACCGAGTAATTTGGTCGCCCAACCGGCGGTGTAGCGGAACATATTAATGGTGGCCGGCAGGTCGACGCCCCTGGCCATGCCCACAGGCTTACCGTTGTCTATGGCTTCCAATTCCGCCAGCTCATCTGTATGGGTTTCGAGCAGATCCGCCAGTTTACGAATTGTTTGCTCCCTCTGGATGGGGGGGAGTCCGGACCAGCGGCCATCGTCAAAGGCCTGGCGTGCGGCTGCCACCGCACGATTTACATCGTCGTGGTTGGATTCGACGATCCGGGCGATTTCAAGACTGGTGGAGGGGTCCTCGACGGGAATTGTTTGATCACTCGCTGGATCCACCCATTCATTGTTAATGAATATTTGGGGCTTTTTGGCCAGAAAGCGCGTCGCCAGATCCGAATAGGGTTTCTGTTCGAATAGTTCGTTAACTTTATTCACATCGAAATCCTTAATAGTCGTCTTCTATTTATCCAATTGAATGTCGAAACGCGCCACATGCCGGTTTTGGCGTTAATTGCGGGAAATCAAAGTAAGCTAATTATTTTGTGCTGCCCTTGGGTGGTTAATCTCTAAATGTGTACAATAAATCTAATGAGATGTACTGGCGTTGTTTGGATATACTATAGTTTCTTGGGAATCAAATGTACACAATAATAATGTAGTTGGTTAAATATATTTGGAATAACGGGTATTTTCTGGCTTTAATCCTAATAAATGTATACATAAAATAAGTTTGGCCAATAGGGCAGCCCTAAGGTTGAGGAGGGACGGTGGCGTTGACTTAAATAGATCTTATTGTCAAAATGTATCCAAAACTGGCAGGGCATTGGCTCATACATTAACGAAAATTGGCCGTTGTAGCGGTCGCAGGTTATCACCTGGAAGGTGGCTCCGATTTCTCAGGGATTAAACGTTCAACGGGTGTGCTTTGAGCGGAATATTCAGATGATTCCCAACAAATACAGTTGCTCACTTCGACGGTAATGGGGACCGGGATGTATGGTGCTGCCCGTTCGGCCCTCGCATGGGCGCTGATATATTTGAGACCTAATATGTTCAATATATTAGAATTCAGTCATCAATTGGATAGTTAAGCGTTTTACTGAGTACAGAGATTAAAATGAGCACGTCCCCATTAACCCACTTGCGTGAAATGATTTTGTCTGGAGAGCTCCAGCCAGGAGAGCGCATAACCGAAGTCGACCTGGCTGAGCGATTGGGGGTTTCGCGCACACCCATACGGAGCGCGTTGCCCGTACTGGAAGCCAGCGGTTTTATCGAGCCAGTGGGAAAGCGGGGTTACGCTGTCAAGAAATTTGATATGGACGAGGCTTTAAAAGCATTGGAGCTGCGCTCGATGCTTGAAGGCCTGGCGGCGAAATATTTGGCCCAGAGTGGCGCAAGCGCCGAGATACTGGCAGAGCTGGAGCTTTGTCTTGAACTGGGTGATGAGCTATTTCGCAAGCGCTACCTGACCCATGAAGATGAAGACCGATACGGCGAGATGAATGCTCGCTTTCACGACATCGTCGTCCAAAACTGTGGCTCGTCACCTTTGATAGCGTTTATAGAAAAATTGAACGCCATGCCCTTTATCAACCCCTCGGTGCTGGTTTTTGATCATGTTGGATTGGATCAGGCTTTTGAAATGCTGTTTCGCGCCCACGGACAGCATCATGATCTGACTGAGGCCATCAGGGATCGAGACGCGGGCAGGGCAGAGGCTATCTTTCGTGAGCATGGCAATGCACAAAAACATAGTCTCTTTTCCAGGACTCATCAGCGAAACGCCCTGAAGAGGGAGTTGGCTCAGAAAGAACGATATGAAAAGCTGAAATCAGTTTCCCGCTGAGAGGAGTTCCGGCCAGCTTACATTGCCTTGAGCCACGAATAATACAAAAGCGCAAGAACTATCGAGAAACCTGTTGCCGGTAAAGCAGGTATTTATATTCACCTGATACGACTTCTGTCATTTTTACCAGGGCCCTGCTCATCGGTACAAGCCGCTGAATGCTGGCTACCATCCTGGCGGTGTTGGTGATGTCGTGCTGGAGCCTTTAAAGGAGCGGTTGTCTGCGTTGACTCCAGTGCCTGGAGGTGTTGGCCCGATGACAATCAACACATTGATTCTCCAATCTGTAATGGCTGGTGAAAGGAAACTTGCGCTTGGCTTTAACTTGTTACAGATAAATCTCTTCCTGCGTAAGTAGGAGTTTTTCAGCCGAAAAGTTGTATTGACGAACAGTGTTTAATTTTTCACGGGAAAAGTTGCGCAGAATGATCGTGTTACAAAGCCATGAGATGGTATGACACGACTGTCGACAATTGTTTCATAAAATGATCAATTAACACTGGACGCCGTACAGTGCCCTACTGAGCGAGCCTGTCATTGGGGGTTGTGGTACGACCATTTAAACAAATATCAAACCGAAGGGTGTCGGGGCACTCATGGATATGAGTACCCAATTGCTTCTTGTCATTTTGGTGAATATATGGTCTTATTCGCCCGCCGTTTGCGCCCCAAATAATAGCGATAAAAGAGGCCCGGCTGCGTTTGCAGTGGGGCCTTTTTTGTGTTCGGAACAAGCAGTTGACTGTAGTCGCCCATCGGAGCGGCTGAGGTCCGGTACAGTCAACGATACCCTGCAAGGAAGCCCGGGACCTACAGTGGGGCAGTGTTATTGTGAGGGTCACTTGGGGAAGCAATTGGATGTTGGATATCGTGTTAATTGGGGTGGCGGCGCTGGCCCTGCTTTGTATCGTATTCGAAGAGGCGATCCACCTTAACAAGGCAAAAAGCACTCTGTTTTTGGGTTGCCTGTCTTGGGTGATTATGTTCATGTTTGCCGACTCGCACGAACAGCTCGAGTCGATACACCACAAGCTGGATGAAAACCTGCTGGAAATCGCCACGCTGTGGTTGTTTCTGACGGCAACCATGACCTTTGTCGCCTATTTGAATGCCAAGGGGTTGATTCAGATCCTGGTGCAACGGATGTTGCCGGCGACTCTCTCGAAACGGTTTCTTCTGGTGGCGGTCGCGCTGTTTGCCCTGTTGCTTTCGGCGATTTGTGACAATGTGACTGCGACCCTGGTCAGTTTGGGCGTCCTGCACGCGTTTAATCTCGATAACCGCACCCGCATCAAGCTGGCGACGTTGGTGGTGTTTGCGGTGAACTCCGGTGGCGTTGCCCTGATTACGGGTGATGTAACCACCCTGATGATCTTCCTGGGTGGTCATGTGTCCATGGCGCAGTTGTTATCATTGCTGCTGCCTTCGGTGATCAGCGTGCTGTTGCTGACCGCACTGTTTTCCTGGGGAATGGAGGGCAAGCTGAGTTCGAATAAAATAGAGCGCCGCATTCAGCCGATGGACATTGTGATCGCGGGAATTTTTTTCAGCACGATAATCGCGACTATGGCCTTTAATTTCTTCTTCGCCATTCCTCCGGTGCTGACGTTTGTACTGGGTTTGTCGATCATGTTTCTGGTCGGACGCACCATGCGTACAGACCAGGAGGAAATGCGCATTTTGGAGTATGTGCGCCAGATCGAGTTCGACACCCTTCTGTTTTTCCTGGGCATTTTATTGTTGGTGGGCATGCTCAAGGAGATCGGCACACTGGAATTGATCACCCGGTTTTATGCGCAAGTGGACCCGGCGTTATCGAACTACATTGCCGGTGCGGCATCGTCGCTGTTGGACAATGTACCGCTCACCGCGGCTTTATTGAAGGCGTCTCCGGCGTTGACGACCGATCAATGGTTGGGTTTGACCTATGCCGTGGGCGTGGGCGGATCTTTACTGGCGATTGGTTCGGCGGCGGGAATTATCGCCATGAGTAAGGTAAAGGGCCTTACCTTTATCGCCTATCTGCGCTATTTCCCAATGCTGCTGTTGGCGTACAGCGCTGGCTACGGTTGCACCCTGGTGGTCTCGCGGGTGTTTTTCGGGGGATAACGGGCGGGGCTTCTGCCGTTGCTGTGTTGAGTGGAAAAAAGGTCAGTCAGTGTTGGCTGCGCCACCGATTGTGGCGCAGCCGGTAACACGGACATAAGTTACAGCAGCGACATTTTCGCCAGCGAATCGTCGTCCAGCTTCATCAGCCTGGCGATCCTTTGACCTAGCGGGTGGTTCCAAACGGCGGGATTGTTGACATAATGTGCCCTGAAATCCACCAGGAAAAAGTCCTTCTCATACCAGGCTGTCTGGAACCAGTGCAGGCCGGTGTCAATGTCGTTCAACTCGATAAACAGTTGTCCTATCAGGTAAGGTGGCGTGTAGGGACCCTCAGTGGTGGCCCAGTTTTGAATCATTAGATCACAGGTTTTTTGTGCCAGTGTTTCCTGGTTCCTGGCAATCTCAAGTAGCCCCCTGACATAGAGTGCAAACGGATCGTTCGATCCGGTGATTTCAAATATTTGGGAGATGTATTTTTCGGTGGTTTCGATGTTTCCCAGGCGTGCGTTAATTTCTGCTGCCAGATAGTTGGCGGGATAGACGTCCGACTGTTGTTCAAGCAGTCGATCACAGACCTCGGCCGCAGCGTGCAAATCCCCGCTGTGAAAGAGCACCCTGGCTCGGGCATGTTCAAGCATTGATGACATAGGGTCTTTTGCCTTTGCCGCATCCAATATTTGGATTGCCTTCTGAAATTGGCAGATGACTGCCAGAAATGCCCGCGTATAGTGCATGATCAACAGGGCATCGTTAGCGCCCTTTTGCAGTGCTCTTTTAAACACCTGGTAATTTTCCTGCCAGTCGGGGCGTGTTAAATAGGCCTGAGCGGCCAGCGCTTCCGGTTGGTCCGTGCTCAACTCAAGCGCTCGCTTGATATACTGTTCACACTTCGGTGCCACGTCGTAATGTCGTCTATAGATCGAAGACATGGCGAGAGTGTAGGCGAGGTGGCCATAGGCTTCACCGTAGTCGGGGTCGGCGTCGATAGCTTCTTCAAGCGCTTTCACCGCCTCATCGAAGGAATCGAGGTGCCAGCTGCGCATTAGGTGGCGCCCTCTGAGAAACGCATCATAAGCATCAATGTTGGCCCTGGCACGCACCAGGGGAGCCGTTTCCGCTTTTACACCCAATTTTACCTCTAGCGCATTGGCCACGGCCCCGGCAATATCCTCCTGAACCGCAAAAACATCGGTCAACCGCCGGTCATAACTTTCCGACCAGACTTTGTAGCCATCCTCCACGCCAATAAGTTGTGCACTGATCCGCAGCCTGTCGCCGGCTCGGCGTACGCTACCCTCGATCACATAGTTGACGTTCAACGTGTTACCGATTTCCCTGACAGTCACATTTTTGTTCTTGAAGGAAAATGCCGAGGTCCTCGCGGCCACATGCAGGTCTTCGACAGCGTTTAGCGCATTCAGAATTTCCTCGGACATCCCGTCGCTAAAATATTCCTGCTCGAGTTCACCGCTCATATTGATAAAGGGCAGGACCGCCACCGACGACTGGCTGACTTCCCGCTCCGTCCCGTTGTCTGTCGAAAATTCCCGGGTTGGTTCGACCGTTGCCGATACCGGGAATGAAATTTCGGGGATATATTTGCCCCGGGGCAGGGTTATTCGTACCTGATCATCAGTCCCTGCTGACGAGTAATATTCCTGCAGTTTTGTACGCAGCCGTCCGGCTTCCACTCGGACAACGGAGTCAGTGGTCGGGTCAAAATGTTGATCTCGCCCCAGGACATCCATGGCGATAGAGAATTGACTGATTCTATGGGCTCTGCCCGCCAGTGTTTCCTCCACCAGGTAACCCAGCAGTTTTTGCAGACGCTCTGCGGTTGCAAAGGGCGTACTGGCAGCGATTTGAGCCAGGGCAGTGGAAATGGCCGATTGCTGCTCACCATTCCATTTAGTTGTTTCAGCCGCCATCGGGCAGGTCCTGCGATTGGGTTTTCCAAAGTCGTTTTTGAAAGGTCCTTGCTATTGAGTATGGCATAAGCTCGCAGCGCACGATGGAGTGAAAATCCGCTATCTCGCACTGCAGCGTAAACACGGTGCTCCAAAAAACCAGAATTTTCAACGCGTTATAAGGTTACAAACCGTTACACACTACCGGACTCAGCGGCTTGGCGCATACTGGAGACTGCAAACAGGATGATTCCCTATGGCAACACAACCGGTAAGTCATCCAAGTCAATGGCGGTCAAGGGAGGTATTGAAATGAGCGTTTCACTGTATCACTTTGAAACTCATCCCACCGGTGAATTCAACAACCATGCAAAGGCCTATGCGCGGATTACCGCGTTGCCACTCTGCAGCGCAATGGGCGCGGAGATTCGCGGTGTGAATCTGAGTGAAGTTGATGATGATCAGTTCGAGGAGATAAGAGATGCTCTCTATCATCACAAGATGATCTATTTTCGCGATCAGAAACTTACCCTGGAGGATCAAGAGGCTATAACCCAGCGATTTGGCCCCTATGCGATAGACGCTTACACCAACGGGGTTGAAGGGCATCCCAACCTGCAGCGAGTGGTCAAGGAGGCCGGCAGCAGGACCCCCTTTGTGTTTGGTGGATCCTGGCATACGGATTCCCCATTCCTGGAAAAACCGCCAGCTATTGGTCTTCTGTATGGCGTTGATGTCCCGCCCTACGGTGGGGATACCTGGTGGGCAAATACTGAGCTTGCCTACAACTTTCTCAGTGATGTTATGAAACAAATGCTGAGACCCCTGCGGGTCGTGATGTCGGCACGCAAAGTGTATGACAGCATCCAGGCGCACGCTGCGAGGTCGGGCTCCCTGGCATTGGGTTCCACCGCGCTCAGTCTGCAGGAACGGCAGATGAGTGAGTTGGCTGAACACCCTCTGGTGATGTTTCATCCTGTGACCGGGGCACCCGCGCTGAATGTAAACGAAACCTACAGCGTCGGTATTGCCGGAATGACCGATGCCGAAGCGGGAGCGTTAATCAGCTTCCTGTGTGCCCATATCACCCAATGCCTGTTTACCTGCCGTTTGCGTTGGGAGAAGGGCACATTTGTCATCTGGGATAACCTGAGTAGCCAGCATCATGCCTTCAACGACTACGACGGATATCGCCGGGAAATGGTTCGATCCATCTCGGAGGTCTGCGAGCCGATCCGGGAGGTCGAGTGTCAGAACCTGCCTGTTCGGGCATCCGCTTTTTAAAGGTACCTTGGAATAAGCAGGTTTTTTAACTGAGGTATAGGGGTATGTAACTCATGAAAACTTCAATGGTCATGGCCATAGCTGCAACAGTCTGGAGTGTTTCAGCTATCTCAGCGGAACGCTATGTAGAAACGAAGCAGGGAATCTATCACTTAACTGGGAACCGGGTCGCTGTCGGGGTCTGTGAAGCGGTCATCAAGGATAATCCCGGCATGCTGAAGCGAACACTTCGCCGACATAAGTCCATTGCCGTACTTATGCTGCCCGCCAAGGATTATTCCTGTAACGGTGACAACCTGATGGCGTATGCGGAAGATATGGGTTCGGATGCTGTCGCTCAATACTTACAGCGCTACAACTGGAGAGAGGGACAAATAAAAGTGGATCAGGTTGCTCAGGTTGAATTTATCGCGCATCAGTGAATAACGGGAGTCACTATTTTGAGCAATTGGCATGTTTGAGCAATTGGCATGTTTGAGCAAATATCGCGTTGTTCAAGGGTGAATGATTCCAGTCCCGATAGGGCGGATTTCCCAGAATAATCCGATCAATGGGTCCTTACCCATTTATCGGTGCGCATTCTCCGCCCGAATATATTAGTTTGGTTGAATGACTAAAGTATTGACAGGTTATGCCCTGCGGGTGTGGTTTGGTCAATTGTACGACTAAATAACGTCTGTCCAATTGGATGAACTTGAGAGAAAAGGAGGAACCCGCTCGGGTTAGAAAACAGAACCCGACAGGGGTGTCCCGTGTACCGTAGTTCTCAATTTTATCCACTATACTAACCAGAAATAGATAGGCTGGTGTGAACTGTGGAGAGGGATGAGAAAACGACCGGGGCAATCAGTAGTTAGTGGTAGAACCAGGAATAGTAGAACCAGGAGTTTCGCTGTTGATGGCCCATCCATGGCGCTTGAGCCGCTGTCTGGTCTGCTGGAAGAGGTGAATGTTTGTATCCGCGCGCCTATGGGGTGCCGTCACTTTTCCTGCCTGGACTCGCCCGGCCGATGGCCGGTTTTGGGGATTCCGTGCCAGTCTACCCTGGCGATTGTCGATCTGCTGAAAAATCCCCCCGGTATCACTCGAACCGTATCTGATCCCGGTATTCATAGCCGTGTATCGATCGCTGCGCCGATTGGTCGCGACGGTTGTACAGATCATGCATGAAATGGCGATTTGCGAAAGCGTGTTACAGGTGCTGGAGGAACAGGCCAGCATACAGGGCTATCGTCTTGTTAAGACGGTGTGGTTGGAGATAGGGTCTCTGGCAGGGATAGAGCTGGAAGCGCTACGCTTTAGCTTTGAAGTGGTAGCCCGGGGAACACTTGGCGAAGGCGCGCAATTGGAGCTTATTCAAACGCCTGGGGAAGCCTGGTGTTTGGTGTGCGGTAAAACGGTACCCATCAGTGAACGTTTTCATAGCTGTCCGGAGTGTGATGGTTATCAATTGCGAATCACGGGCGGTGATCAACTGCGAATCAAAGAAGTGGAGGTCCAGTGATGTGTACAGTATGCGGTTGTGGTGACAGCGAAAGGCCTTCTGAGGGTGGTCATCACCACCATAAACGCGACGACATCTCGAATGAAGCCAACCCTATGCATGCTCGGTCCGATATTGTGGGTGATACGGCCCAAATCCCGTCTTCGGGTGATTTGCTGCACTACGGTCGAGGACCTGCGCACGCCCATGCACCAGGGCTTAGCCAAAAGCGTATGGTGCAAATTGAACAGGACATTCTTGGCAAAAATGATCGTTACGCGCAGGCCAACCGCGAACGACTGGCCCGGTCGGGGCAGCTCTGTGTCAACCTTGTGTCGAGCCCCGGGGCCGGAAAAACGACCCTGCTAACGGAAACATTGCGAAGCCTCGCGGGAAAATTTCCGCTGGCGGTGATCGAGGGCGATCAACAGACCAGTAATGACGCTGCGCGTATCCGTGAGACCGGCGTCCCCGCTATTCAGATTAATACGGGCAAAGGGTGCCACCTGGATGCGCATATGGTGGGGCACGCGATGGAAAAGTTATCACTTGCCGAGCATGGCATACTGTTTATCGAGAATGTCGGCAATCTGGTCTGCCCGGCAGCTTTCGACCTTGGTGAAGCCCACAAGGTGGCGATCCTGTCGGTTCCTGAAGGTGAGGATAAACCGCTGAAATACCCCGATATGTTTGCCGCGTCAGACTTGATGCTGATTCACAAGATGGATTTACTGCCCTATGTGGACTTCGATCTGGATCGTTGTATTGCCTACGCGCGCCAGGTAAATCCGAAGATAGAGGTGCTGCAGGTTTCGGCGCGTTCTGGCGAGGGGCTGGAGACATGGATCGATTGGTTGCAGCAGCGTCGGCAATTATTGCTGGCGAGCCTTGCCAATGAATTTCAAAAACGGCTCCAACAGGTCAGTCGGCATTTAAACCGATAGATGCACTCAAGCGAGAGAAAGTGTCATGTGCCTGGGCATACCCGGACAAATTGTTGCTATTAAAGATGGAGCCAATTGCATTGCCACGGTGAATGTGGCCGGCGTCAGGCGTGATATTAATATCGCCTGCGTGGTGAATGACCGGTATTCGCCGGCAGACATCATCGGTGACTGGGTGCTGGTTCACGTGGGCTTTGCCATGAGTCGTATCGACCCGAAGGAAGCTGAAAGAACGTTGCAATTGTTGGAGGAGCTGGGTGAGTTTCAAAACGATAAAGAGGCTTCGGCGGCAATAAAGACATAGGTGATGGTTATGAGCCAGTCAGGTTGGGAGCCAATATAATTCTGCTGAGAATTGAGGGCGAAGATGTCAGTTTCGAGCATGTGTATAGCCGCAGAGGGCCTAGGTCATGAAGTTTGTGGATGAATTTCGCAATCCGGAAAAGGCGAGTGCGTTGGTTCGGTCCATCGAGAAAACTGTCGCTAACATCGATGCCTGTCAACAACGGCCGCTACAAATTATGGAATTTTGTGGCGGTCATACGCACACCCTTTTTAAGTACGGTATTGACGCTCTGTTGCCACCACAGATTGAAATGGTTCACGGTCCCGGCTGTCCGGTGTGTGTACTGCCAATGGGGCGCGTGGATGACTGTATTGCCATTGCGGAATGCCCCGGAGTTATATTCACCACATTCGGAGACGCCATGCGAGTGCCAGGTTCCAAGTGCAGTCTGCTGGAGGCCAAAGCGCAGGGATGTGATGTCCGTATGGTGTACTCGCCGATGGACGCATTGACATTGGCGCGCAAAAATCCCAACCGGGAGGTGGTATTTTTTGCGCTCGGCTTTGAAACAACCATGCCCAGCACGGCGCTTACGGTGTTGCAGGCCGCCAAGGAAGAGATTGGGAATTTTTCGCTGTTTTGCAATCACATCACGACTGTGCCGACCCTCAAGGCTATTCTCGAATCTCCGGACATGAAACTCGATGCCTTTCTGGCTCCCGGACATGTCAGTATGGTGGTGGGCACCCATCCCTTCGATTTTGTGGCGGATGTTTATCATAAACCTATTGTGATTACGGGGTTTGAACCGCTCGATGTTTTGCAATCGTTGTATAGGGTGGTTCGTCAAATTGCCGAGGGGCGTGCCGAGGTGGAAAACCAGTACCGGCGCGTAGTGTCTGAAAAGGGGAATCCCCAGGGCCTGGCAGCCATAGCCCAGGTATTTGAATCGCGGCGTCTGTTCGAGTGGCGCGGTCTGGGGGCCATCGATCAATCGGGAGTACGCATCCGCGACGACTACGCCGGATTTGACGCTGAGCGCAAGTTCGGTCTGCCCAATCTCAATATTGCCGACCCGAAGTCCTGTCAATGCGGCGACGTTTTAAAGGGTGTGATCAAACCCTACCAATGCAACGCCTACGGCAAGGCCTGTACGCCGCAGACCCCCATGGGGGCGTTGATGGTGTCATCGGAAGGGGCGTGTGCCGCCTATTTCAACAACGGCTACCGTGAGAATGACGATGGTCAGCATAACGACAGGATTTCAATCGTGGCGGCGAAAAACACTACCGGGTAATCACGCGCCTGTCACTGTGAACCGGGTCAGAGAAAACGTATGAGATCACAAACCGATGCCACCATGGCCCGCGCCGGCCGCAAGCGCCATGGTGAAACGATAACCCTCGCGCACGGGAGCGGTGGTAAGGCCATGCGGGATTTGATTGAAGATGTGGTGTTAGGCTGTTTTGCCAACCCCTATCTGTCGCCGCTTGAGGATCAGGCCCGCCTGGGGTTGGCGGAGTTGAGTGCTGAAGGTGACAGGCTCGCTTTTACCACCGATTCCTTTGTGGTCGATCCAATCGAATTTCCCGGCGGCGATATCGGTACGCTGGCGGTCAACGGTACAGTCAATGACCTGGCTATGGGTGGCGCACGGCCTCGCTTTTTAACCTGCGGATTTATTATTGAAGAAGGGTTGCCCATAGAGACCCTCAGGCACATCGCTCACAGTATGCGCCAAGCCGCCGATGCCGCGGGCGTGGAAATTGTTTCCGGCGACACCAAAGTGGTTCACAGGGGCGCGGCCGACAAACTGTTTATCAATACCAGTGGTGTGGGTGTGATTCCCGCCGGATTGACGATCGCCTCTGATCGCGCGACGCCCGGAGATGTGGTGATTGTGAATGGTGTTATGGGCGATCACGGTGCAGCCATACTCAATGCCCGGGGCGACCTGGCCCTGGACGCCCCAATAACGTCAGATTGCCGCGAGCTCTACACTCAGGTGAAGGCTCTCTGTGAGACCTGCCCTGAGATTCACTGTCTTCGCGATGCCACTCGCGGTGGCGTGGCAACGGTGCTCAACGAATTTGCGGCGCAATCGGGCGTGACGATCCGCTTGCAGGAATCGGCTTTACCGGTGCGCGAGGCTGTACGGGGCGTATGCGAGATACTCGGTCTCGATCCGCTCTATCTGGCCAATGAAGGAAAATTTGTAGCCATTGTTCCCCAGGCTTACGCTGAAACAGCAATACAAGCGTTACGAGCCACCCCCGGTGGTGAGGGCGCTGTTGTGATTGGCGAGGTTGTCAATCGATCTGGCCCACAAGTGCAGATGTCAACCACCTTCGGCAGTTTAAGGGTGGTCGATATGCTTGTGGGTGAACAGCTGCCGCGAATTTGCTGAGCCACAGGTGTTGATCGTTGAACGGTGAGCGGTTGCGGATAAGGGGTGTGGTGCAAGGAGTTGGTTTTCGTCCGACGGTTTGGCGCCTCGCCCGGAAACTGGGATTGGCGGGGCGGGTATGCAATGACGGCGCTGGCGTACTGATCGACCTCTGGGGAACATTGGAAGAGCGCGAACATTTTCTGCAGCAATTGACCGCGGAAAAACCGCCACTGGCGAGGATTGATTCCGTGGTTCGTGAATCGCTCGAAGGCCCGGCGCTAGAGGGCGCATTTCGAATTGTGGCAAGCCAAGTCGGCGAGGTGCATACCGGGGTAGCGGCAGACGCCGCTATCTGTACCTGTTGCGCGGCGGAAGTCCTGAATCCCCGTAACCGCCGGTATCGCTATCCGTTTACCAACTGTACTCATTGTGGTCCACGTTTCAGTATCGTGTCCGCCATTCCCTACGACCGCGGCAATACCAGTATGGCGGCGTTTCCCTTATGCGCGGATTGTGCCCGTGAATATGCTGATCCCGGGGATCGCCGTTATCATGCGCAGCCTGTCGCCTGCGCTGCCTGTGGCCCGCGGGTGTGGCTTCAGGATCGACAGGGGCGGCGAATCGACACCGATTCAGGCGACGCCCTGAATGTCGCGACAAGGATGATGCGAGAGGGGGCGATTATTGCCGTTAAAGGCATTGGCGGCTTTCATCTGGCCTGCGATGCCACCGATGAGCGTGCGTTAAAACAGTTGCGTGAGCGAAAACAGCGGCCCGCCAAACCCTTTGCCCTGATGGCCGCCAACCTGGCTATGATCTGCCGCTATTGTGAAGTCGATTGGCGGGAGAAAGCGCTACTTCTTTCTCCCCAGTCGCCGATTGTACTACTCAAGCGGCGCAAGTCCGCTCAAGGAAAGCGTTCGGTGTGTGAATTGTCGGATCTGCTCGCCCCCGGGCTGGGCCATTTGGGATTTATGTTGCCCTATTCGCCACTGCATCTATTGTTGGCAAACAGTTTCGACTGGCCTTTGGTAATGACCTCTGGCAATCCGCGCGGCCATCCCCAGTGCACCCATAATGATGACGCTCACGAGAAGTTGAACGATATCGCCGATATTTGGCTGATGCACGACCGGGATATCCTTAACCGGGTGGATGACTCTGTGGCCCGGATAGTGGCGGATAAGCCGCGACTGTTGCGCCGGGCCCGCGGATACGCGCCTATGCCGATGACACTGCCGTCAGGGTTTACCCGAGCGCCGGAAACGCTGGCTCTGGGAGGCGAATTAAAAAACACGGTATGTGTAGTCAAACAGGGTGAGGCCGTATTGTCTCAGTATATCGGCGATCTGGAGGACGCGGTTACCTTTGCTGACTACCAACAGGCTATCTGCCGCTATCTGAGCCTGTTTGAGAGTAAGCCGCAACAACTGGTGACGGATATGCATCCCGAATATCTGTCTACAAAACTGGGTGCGGACTGGTCGGCAAGGGAGGGGTTGCCATTAATTCAGGTGCAGCATCACCACGCCCATGTGGCGGCCTGCATGGCGGAGAACGGATTGCCTCTCGATCATCCCCCGGTATTGGGCGTGGTGTTCGACGGCCTGGGCTGGGGCGTGGACGGCACGCTCTGGGGCGGCGAATTTTTACAGGTGGATTACCGGGGGTATCGGCGCTTGGGCTGTTTGAGCCCGGTGCACTTACCCGGGGGAACCCAGGCCATTCGCCAGCCCTGGCGCAATACGTTCGCGCATCTGGCTGCCGCCCTGGGGTGGTCGGCATGTCGAGTGGAGTTCGGCGACCTTCCGGTAGTGAAGTTTTTGCAGCAACAACCACTGGACACGATCCAGCGAATGATGGCGGGGGGGATCAACAGTCCCCAGAGCAGTTCCTGCGGGCGTCTGTTCGACGCCGTGGCCGCGGCTCTGTATATATGTCCTGAGACGATCAGTTATGAAGGCCAGGCGGCGATCGAGCTGGAATCGCTCTGCGCGAACCCGGAATCAGTGGAAGGTTACCCATTCAGCTTCGAGCCACGGGATGGTCTTCTCCATCTCAATCCGGCTCCCCTGTGGCGCGCGCTCATGGAGGATATAAAACGAGGCGAAGCCATCACTGTGATGGTGACACGCTTTCACCGCGGGCTGGCGATGGCGGTTGTGGCCGCCGTTGAAGCATTGCGTCAGGAATTCAACGTTAGGCCGGTAATTGCTCTCAGTGGCGGTGTATTCCAAAATCGCGTTTTACTGGAAACCGTGAATGGCCTATTGAAAGGAAAAGGATACAGCGTTCTGCTGCATGGCCAGGTGCCCGCTAACGACGGCGGTTTGGCGCTGGGGCAGGCGGTGGTGGGGGCTGCCAGGAGTCTGCCAATTGCCTCACAACTTACTCTCCCGGCTTGATCCTTAGCGCCGCTGTTTTTTTCGTTCTCTGAACCAAAACAATGGCGACGCCCCCCAAGGTCGCAATCGATGCCAGTACCAGACGCAGGGTGACCTCCTCGGCGAGGAACACAACTCCGCCGAAGGCGGCGATGACCGGCACAGACAGTTGAACGGTGGCGGCACTGGTGGCGGAAAGGCCTCGAAGTGCCGTATACCAGACAGCGTATCCCACACCGGAGGTGATGGCGCCCGATATGATCGCGAGGGTGAGGCCCGTTAATGTCCAGGAGAAGGTGTCAAGGTAGAGGAGACTGGCAATAATCGCCAGCGGCACCGAGTAGATGAAATTGTTGGCCGTCGCTTCGAGCGGGCTGGTCGCCCCTTTGCCCAGCAACGAATAGAAGCCCCAGGCAATACCGGCTATGGCCATGAGTACGGCACCCAGCGGGTCGGGTGCGGATACACCGGGAAAGACCAGGTAGATCAAGCCGAGCCCCGCCAGCAGCAATCCTGCCCACGATACCGGCGGGAACGCTTCGCCACCGCGCAGGGCGACAATAAACATGGTCAGTTGAACCGCGCCAAACAGAATCAGTGCGCCTGTGCCCGCGCTGAGCGAGAGGTAAGAGAAAGAAAAGAAAACCATATAGGCAAACAGCATGGCAGATGCTCGCCAGTCAATCGCCGGCCGTCCCTGAACTCGCCAGCGAGGCAGTACCATGGCGCTCAACATCAGGGCTCCGGAAATTACCCTTACGGCAGTGAAGCTGGCGGCATCAATCATTTCCTGTCCCAAGGCCAATCGACATAACAGGGAATTGGCGGCAAACGCCAACAGGGCGATAGTCGTCAATGACAGGGTGGATAGGGTGGACGCCCCAGAATTTCCGGGTGTCATTATGGCAAGCCTCAGGTCGATTTGAGCGCGAAAGTTTAGGGCTTATCGTCTTCGGGAACAAAGGCCACAATTCGTGTAGGTGCGCCGCTGCCATGCTGGATTTTCATCGGCAGTGCAATTACCCAGGCGCCAGTGCCTGGCAGTTTATGCAGCTGGGCGACATTTTCAAAGGCGGGAATATTCCTGTCGAACAGGATTCGGTGGCTCTCGAACAATGTGGATTGTCCGTAGTCGATACTGGGCGTATCGAGGCCGATCGCTTTGATCTGCCGGTTTTGCGTCAACCAGCGGGCAGTTTCCGGGTGTAAACCGGGGAAATGAAGCTTCGCGACGGCCTGCTCGCCACGTGCGTCAGTGCCCATATATTTTTTTCTATCGGGCCAGAAGCGGGCGTAACCCGTGTTCAGCAGGACAATGCTTTTGTCCGGCAACTTGCCGTGCTTTTCTTCCCACCTTGCGATATCTTCCACACGCACTTGATAGTCCGGATTTTTCAGCGCTTGTTGCGAGACGTCGATAACGACTGCCCGACCTATAAGTTGTTGTAAGGGAATTTGTTCGACAGTGTGGCGCCCCTTTGCAAAATGGATGGGAGCGTCGATATGGGTTCCCCCGTGTTCTGCGGCGGTGTAGTTGTTGGCGGCGTAGAAGTACCCTTTTTCTGTGATGCCGTGGGACACCTGTTCCAGTTCGAATTCTTCCGCAGTAGGCCAGTAGATCGTTTCGGCGGAAAAATCGTGGCTAAGGTCAATCCATTCGCCGTTGCTCAAGTCGATTGCGAGGGAGCAGGGAGATAACAGTAGAGCGGTGAGGAAACCGGTGACGGTTGCCAGTTGTGCCCGGCCCGTTTTCAAAGCGCGGCAGATTCGTTGCATGGCTGTGTTCATAACTTGCTCTCCTGTTTTAATGCTGGCTGTTGCTGTCCCAAGGCCAGTCGAGGCAACAGGGAATGGCTGCAAACGCCAACAAGGCGAAAACTCCGTAAAATGGGGGAAAGGTGAGCTTCCCTAAGCGCACTGGTGTCATTATGGCAAGCCTTGGCGCGAATTAAGGTTGCACGGTAAATCCATACTATTTTAGCAGGAGATGGGAAAACATAATCCTGGCGCCTGTATCCGGCATCTTTATCCAGGCACAATTACCCAGTCACCTTTATCCAGTCACCTTTACCCAGTCACCTTTACCCAGTCACCTTTACCCAGTCACCTTTACCCAGTCACCTTTATCCAGGCGTCTTTACCTGAGGTACATCAACGGGAGCAGCTTGAATGTCGTTCGCGACGACCTCGGTTGTATGGGGCTGTATCGAATCATCATCAAGGCTTTTCTTTCACAGCCTGGGGGTTATCGATATCGTTTGGGATATAGTGGCCAAATCGGCGGTAGTAGAGCTTGATCCAAAAGGGTGACAGCAGTGTGGTGTAGGCGATAACCATAATTAATGCGGTGTAAACATCATCGCTAAAAACACCGGCGGTACTGCCCAGTCCGGCGAAAATCAACCCCACCTCACCTCTCGGCACCATCGCCATGCCCACGACGAAACGCCGTGGGAAGGGCTCTGCGATCAACAGGGCGCCGGTAAACTTGCTGCCTATGGCGACTGCAGCCAATGTCAGGGACAGTCCCCAGAAAAACCAGGAGCTCCAGTCCACTTGGCGCAGGTCCAGGGAAAGACCGACCATCACAAAGAATATTGGCGTGAACAGCTGAACGATAGGTTTCATCTGATTTTCAATTTTATGGGCGAAAGTCGCGTCGGTTCTGACTGCCAGGCCAAAGGGAAGAAAGAATCGGCGCGAAAGGGCCAGGCCGGCGGCGAAGCCGCCCAGTAGCTCAGGGGCGCCAAACAGGTGCGCCAGCCAGGCGAAAAATAGCACCAGAGAGACAATGGTGACTGGAATCAGACCCGGGTTGTCGATTCGTCGGTCCAGCTTACTGATCACCGATGACATAAGTTTGGCCAGTACAGGTGCTGTCAGGAAAAATACGCTGATATAGGCCAGTACTTTAACGGTATTAAGGCTGCTGACTTCGCCTGTAACGGAGAATTCATAGAGTATGGCCAGCAGGGCCACGCCGAAAAGGTCATCAAGAACGGCGGCCCCCAGGGTGATTTGCCCCTCGGGACTGTTTTGCCGGTGTACATCGACCAGGGTGCGCACAGTGATGCCGATACTGGTGGCGGTCAGGGTGCCACCCACAAACAGGGAAACCAGCAGGGACTGGTCAAAGAAGAAATACGCAACCCCAAAGCCCAACAGCAGGGGGGTGATGAAACCACCGACGGCGACAGTAACGGCCTTGCCGCTACTGCGAAGCAGTTTGCTCATGTCGGTTTCCAGCCCCACCTCGAACAACAGCAGGATGACACCCACTTCCGCCAGCACCCGTATCAACTGATTGGGTTCCACCCAGTCCATCAGACTGGGGCCGATCAAAATGCCGGCCAGGAGTTCTCCGATAACACTGGGCGCACCCAGGGTGGCGACCAGCTCACCGGTGATACGTGCGGCAACCAGTATGGCCAGTAATTGCAGCATGAATGTATGTGCTTCCATGACGAATCCCGAACAGGAGGGTTTCATTCATGGCGGTCCGGTGTCTGTGAACCGGTGCCATCAGGGTTGTTAGATCATTTTTACACGATGCCATGTCCGGTGGGGGCTTTTATTGATTGTGATCAGATGAAGTATGACTTGAGACGACAGCGCACGCGCATTGGAAGGAGACTTCTCAGCCGTGGACTAGAATTTCAATAGGATCAGATACGGAGGTTACCCATGTCCACGCAAACCGAACTTCAGTCCACAATCGACGACCTGGTTGACGACACTCGCGGCATTCTCGCTGCCGACGAGAGCTCGCCCACCATTGCCAAGCGCTTTGCCGCTATCGGTGTTGAATCCACCGAGGCCAACCGGCGGGACTATCGACACTTGCTGTTGACAACCCAGGGGCTGGGTGAATATATCAGCGGGGTCATTCTCTACGAGGAGACACTGGGGCAGAGCGATGATCAGGGTGTTGGCCTGGCGCAGCTGGGTTGGACCCAGGGCATTGTGCCGGGCATCAAGGTGGACAAGGGTAAGGGAGATCTTCCCGGTGCGCCGGGCGATATGATTACCTACGGCCTGGATGGCTTGGCGGACAGGATCGAGGCCTATAAGGCGCAGGGGGCGCGTTTTGCCAAGTGGCGGGAAGTCTATCCCATTTCGCCCCACAACCCGACACCGCTGGGATTGAAGGCCAATGCAGAGATGCTGGCCCGCTATGCGGCGGTTTGTCAGGCCCAGGGCGTGGTACCTATTGTAGAGCCGGAAGTGTTGATGGATGGCGGTCACGACATCCAGCGCTGCGCCGAGGTGATCGAGCAGGTGTTGCACAGTGTCTTTCATGCCCTGCATCAACACGGCGTGGTACTCGAGCATATGATGCTCAAACCCAGTATGGTGACGCCGGGCAGCGATAGCCCCAAAGCGGAGCCGGGGGAGGTGGCGGAGGCCACATTGCGGGTATTGCGCAGAACCGTACCGGTTGCGGTGCCCAGTATCAATTTTCTCTCCGGCGGGCAGGGTCCGGAGGAGGCGACCGCCAATCTCAATGCGCTCAATCAGGCTCCGTCCCCCTGGCGTCTGAGTATTTCCTACGGTCGAGCCCTGCAACAGCCGGCACTGCAGGCCTGGGGTGGCAAGGCCGCCAATGTGGAGGCGGCCCAGGCGGCGCTGCTGAAACGGGCGAGGCTCAACAGTCTGGCTCGAAAGGGGGATTACCGGCCGGATATGGAATAGGGTGTAGATAGAATAGGGCGTACAGGAGGGTTGAGTAGGCGTACTATATATAAGCCGTTAAGCTGATAGAAACTGTTTATCAGTGATGTCAGCTAATATGAATTGGACAGATAAGTATTCTGGCGCCAAACTAGCTGACTATCATAATTTCAGCCTCAAATAGAAAGCGGGTGGCTTATTGTATAAGCCAGTTGCTGATGTAAAGGAGTTATCAATGACGGCAGCTATGGCCCCCTTGGCGCTGCGCCTGCGTATCCGTAATGGCGAGCATACGGGCAATACATCCGGCCTCTGTAACGGTTTCGTCCAGTGCAATGTGGCCATTCTGCCCAAAGATTGGGCGGCGGAGTTTCTGCAGTTTTGCCAGCTCAACCCCAAGCCCTGTCCGCTTGTGGCCATGAGCCAGCCCGGTGAAACCGCTTTCCCCGACGTGGCCGAGGATTTCGATATTCGTACCGATGTGCCCAGCTACCGTATCTGGCGGAATGGAGAACTGGCGCAGGAAGTTCACGATGTACGCGAAGTCTGGCGTGAGGATCTGGTCACCTTCCTGATCGGTTGCTCCTTCTCGTTTGAGGAGGCTCTGGTCGCCGATGGCCTGGAAATTCGCAATATTGCCGAAGGGGTCAATGTGCCCATGTATCGTACCAATATCGCTTGCAAGCCCGCTGGCCGATTTAGCGGCAATATGGTGGTGAGCATGCGTCCCTTTGTGCCCGCCGATGCCATTCGCATGATCCAGATCTGTACCCGGTTTCCATCGGTTCACGGCGCACCCGTGCATTTTGGCGATCCGGAAGCCATCGGAATCGCCGACATTGCCCGCCCGGATTTTGGTGACGCAGTGACCATAAAAGCGGGCGAAGTGCCGGTCTTTACCGCCTGCGGGGTCACACCACAGGCGGCCATTGAACAGGCCAAGCCGCCGTTTTGTATCACTCACAGCCCCGGTTGTATGGTGGTTACCGACCTGCCCAACAGCCGCCTGGCGGTGATGTAAGAAGAGAGGGAAACCGGAATGTCCATTCTGTTGAATTGTGATTTGGGCGAAAGTTTTGGCGCTTGGACGATGGGCATGGATGCAGCGGTAATGCCTCATATCGACCAGGCCAACATCGCCTGTGGTTTTCACGCCGGTGATCCGCTGGTAATGCAGCGCACTTTGGAGCTGGCCCGCGAGCACGGGGTCATGGTGGGTGCGCACCCCGGTTACCACGACCTGGTGGGTTTTGGTCGCCGTTCCATGAACTGTCGGCCGGAAGAGGTGATCGCGTTACTGCTTTACCAGGTGTCGGCACTCGAGGGCATGGCCAAGGCGAAGGGTTTGACTGTGGAGTATGTCAAACCCCATGGCGCCCTGTATAACGACATGATGGCCAAGCCCGAGGTGCGTCGAGCCATTATGCAGGCCATTGCCGATCACCATACGCCGCCAGTGTTGATGTTGCAGGCTACCCCGCAAGCCGATGAGCATCGCCGCGAAGCCGAAGCGTTCGGTATCAAACTGTGGTTTGAGGCATTTGCCGATCGCTGTTACGACGACGATGGAAAGTTGCTCGCGCGAACCAGACCCGGCGCCGTTCACTCCCGTGACAAGATGCTGGCCCAGGTGGAGCAGCTCGCCAGTGAAGGCACGATTACCACCGTTAGTGGTCATCGTCTGGCGCTACAGGCGGATACGCTCTGTGTCCACGGAGACAATATGGAGGGGGTGCGGGCTATTCAGGCGATTCGGGAGCGGATAAGGTCGTGAATATCCATATCGCGGGCGAAAATGCACTGATCATCTATTTTGGCGAGCAAACCAGCCCCATGGTTTCCGCCAGGGTTCAGCAGGCGGAAGCCGCGCTGCGTGACAGTCTGGCGGAGGTTTTGGTCGATCTGGTGCCGTCCTACGCATCCCTGCTGGTGATTTTCAATGCCTATGAAACGGATCACCTGGAAGTGCGTCGCCGTATTCGACAGAGTTTGTCTGCGATCGATTCCGTTGAAGCCCAGGGAGGACGCCTGGTGACCCTGCCGGTGTTTTACGGCACCGAATCCGGCCCTGACCTTGAAACCCTGGCCCGGCGCGCGGGTATGACCCCGGAAGAGGTTATACAGTTGCACGCCGGTGGCGAGTACCGCGTCTACGCCATCGGTTTTGCACCGGGTTTCGCCTATTTGGGGGAGGTGGATGAACGTATCGCTGCCCCACGCCTGTCGACTCCGCGCCAGCGGGTACCTCGCGGAGCTGTCGGGATTGCGGACCGCCAAACCGCTATTTATCCCGCGGTATCCCCAGGCGGTTGGAACCTGATCGGTCTGTGTCCGGTGCGCATGTTTGATGCCGACGCCGAACCCTCCATGCCGGTGCAGGTGGGGGATAGGGTGCGTTTCCAGCCCATCGACAGGGGCGAATTCCTCAGCCTGGGCGGTGAATTGATGGAGGCGCAGTAATGACGGCGAAAAGCGGATTGAAAGTCACTAAACCGGGTATCCTGACGCTGATTCAGGATGCCGGTCGTTTCGGCTATCACGGCATCGGTTTAACCACGGGCGGTCCACTGGATCCTCTGGCCTTTCAATGGGCTAATCGCCTGTGTCAAAACCCCCTGACCGCAACCGCCCTCGAAATCAGCATTGGCGGTTTGCAGTTGGAGGCCCAGGCGGATACCCGCCTGGCCGTGACCGGCGCCGATATGCCCCTGAAAATCAATGGTGTTGAAAAAGCGGGCTGGCAGTCCCACCCCGTTGGCGCCGGCGACAGGATCGAACTGGGCTTCGCCAAGCAGGGTATCCGCGCCTATTTGGCTGTGGCTGGTGGTTTTGATATCACGCCCCAGTTTGGCAGTACTGCCACTGTCAGTCGGGAGGGGTTGGGTGGCCTCAATGGCGATCGCTTGCAGGCGGGGGATTTTCTGCCCTGTCATCACGCCGAACCCGGGGATTGTCGCCGACTGGGCGAGCAGTGGCGCCCTGTTTACAGTGACGAGGCGCATTGCCGTGTGATTCCCGGCTACCAGCAGCAGGCTTTCAGCCGTTTTCAGCAACGGATGTTTTTTAGCAGTCACTATTCGGTCTCAGAGCGCTGCGATCGCATGGGGTATCGTCTGGAAGGTCCCAATATCAAACCCGCCGTCGACGGCATCCTGTCTGAAGGTATTTGCCTGGGGGCTATTCAGGTGCCCGCTGATGGCCAGCCGATAGTCCTGCTCAACGATCGACAGACTATTGGCGGTTACCCCAAGATCGGCTCTGTGCTCTCCCTGGATATTGCCAGGCTGGCTCAATTACAGCCGGGGAAGTTGGTCAGTTTTGAACCTATCTCCATCGACCATGCTCACAGCGAATTGTTGTTGGCCCGCAGCCACTTCGAGCGCGCGGACATCGAAGTGGTATAAAGCCCGCCGTTAGGCAATCGTCCCGTATTAATAGATAGCGAAGAGTGAAAAGACATGACTGACGGTATGCACAAGTACCTGGATATGAGTCGACAGATTGAAAATTTGTTAGTGTCCCGGAATTTGCGAGGTATGGCCAAGGTACAGGAAGCCCTGGCACCCGGTTATTGCCTTCGCGCGGCGGAATTGATGAACCACTGTGTTGAAAAAAAGGGTACGGTGCTGATTGGTACCGGTTTTCCCGTGGTGGACACGTTTGAAACTGATGGGCCGGTAGGGGCGATTTCGCTCTACCGCGCGATGGAAAAACTGGGTGCCAAGCCAGTTTTGGTGTGCGGAGCCCCCTTGTCTCAGGCTTTGTCTGCGGATTACCGGGTTCAGGAAATTCAGGTGGGCGAAGTCGATCAGGGCGAACGTGAGGCCGAAGCCCGACAGGCACTGTCGCTCCTAAAACCAGACCTGATTATCTCCATCGAGCGACCCGGGCAGGCGGCAGATGGCGGTTATTACAATATGCGCGGCGAATCCATCAGTCCCCGGTCCGCCTGTTTCGACACGTTTATGCGCCAGGCCCAGTGTCCCACCATCGCCATTGGCGACGGCGGCAACGAAATCGGTATGGGGAATGTCCAGCAGGCGCTGCAAGAACTGGACATTGTGCCGGCGGCGACCTGCTGCGATGAGCTGGTAGTGGCCGATGTTTCCAACTGGGGCGGACACGGTTTGGTGGCATTGCTGGGCAGGCTGCAAGGCGAGGACCTGTTGGCCGATTTCAGCAATGAGGCGGTGCTGCGTTACCTGTCCGAGCGTGGCAGTGTCGATGGCGTCACCCGTCGCAACGAACTGACTGAAGACAGTTTGCCCTGTGCCGATGGGCAAGCCTTGATCGGCGAGTTGCGTCGGCTCACCGGATTTAGTAAATAGCCCTTTTCAATGATGTATCTGTGACCTGTCTTCCTGGCAACGTCTTCAGGAAAACGGTGTAGAAAGAGGCTGGAGCGCATGCGGCTGCGAAATCTACTGACCTTTGTCAAAGTGGCGCGCCTGGAAAGTTTCCACGCCGCCGCACGGCAGTTACACGCGTCGCAGCCCGCGATTTCGGCGCGAATTGCCGCGCTCGAAGATGAACTGGGTGTACAGCTGTTTGTGCGCGATACCAGTGGTACCCGTTTAACCCCGAGGGGGGTACAGCTGTTGCCATACGCCGAAAAGCTGGTGGCCATTTCCCAGGAGATGAAGTCTCAGCTGCAGGAGCAGGCGCCGGAGAAGGGGTCCCTGCGTGTCGGTGTGGCCGATACCCTGGCGAAACTCTGGTTGACGTCGCTGCTGTCTCACTGGCGCCAGCGCTTTCCCCTGATGGAATTTGAAATCGCTATCGATGTTTCCTCAGTGTTAGGGCGGCAACTCGAGGAGCACCAACTTGACTTGGTACTGATGGTGGCTGAAAACCATGGGCCGTCGCTGGTCACTGAGCCATTGTGCAGCTATCCGCAGGTATGGGTGGCGTCCCCCCTGATTTGTGAAAATGTGACCGACCTCAGCTCACTGGTTGCTCACCCCATTTTGAGTTTTCCCCGTAACAGTCGTCCCTGGCAGTATCTGCAACAGCTGTTTGATGACACCGTAAAGGATGTTCGCCCGATGTTGCACACCTGCAGCTCTGTGGAGAGTCTGTTGGCACTGGCGGAACAGGGGACAGGCGTGGCCCTGTTGCCGGAGCCTCTGGTGGAGGCCAGTGTGGCGGCGGGACGGCTGCAGAAATTGGCGCTGTCGGGTAAACATGTCGATCCTGTGGTGCAGGCTGCTCCGACACTGGAATTCTGTTGCGCCTGGCACTTGGAAGATGATCGCATGCTGCCGCGATTGCTGGCGGAATCCTGTCGTCAGATCGTTCAATAATTGGACGTTTCAGATGAATTATCTGTAACAATTCGCTAGAGTGGTGGTTTCTGCTTTAAATTCCCCTTTATATTGAAAAACCACCTGGTTTCATTTGCTAGAATAGTCGCGATTATGTCACGCAAAATGTCATGCCAATTAGGCCATAGAAAGAGAGATATTGTATGAGCATTGTGTACCTGAATGACGCTTATATGCCGATTGAGGAGGCGAGGATTTCGCCTATGGACCGTGGCTTTTTGTTTGGTGACGGTATCTATGAAGTGGTGCCGTCCTACGATGGTAAGCTGGTCGGCTTTGGGCCCCACATCGACCGTATGAACGAAGGTCTCAGTCTGATCGGTATCGATTTCAATTGGTCAGTAGAACAGTGGCGGGAAGTGGCCCAGAACCTGATCGAGAAAAACGGTGGCGGTAATCTGGGCATCTATCTGCACGTTAGTCGCGGCGCCGATAGCAAACGTTTTCACGCCTATCCGGAGGGTGTAAGGCCAACCGTGTTCGCCTTTGTATTTGAAATTCCGGCTCCCCCCGTTCCGGATAAGTCTCAGGTCACAGGCTATAAGGTGTCCACCACCCAGGACCTGCGCTGGCGGCGTTGCAACATTAAATCCACGGCGCTGTTGGGTAATGTTATGCATTTTCAGAACGGTTTCGCCCAGGGTTGTAACGAGACGATTCTCTACAATACTGACAATGAAATGACTGAAGGCAGCGCCTGTAATGCCTATATTGTCAAGGATGGCGTGGTCATTACGCCGCCGCTGGATCACCAGATACTGCCCGGTATCACCCGCTTGATGCTATTGGATATCCTGCGCAAAGACGGTTCCATCAAAGTCGAGGAGCGGGTGGTGACCATGGATGAAGTATTCAATGCCGACGAAGTCTGGCTCACCAGTTCCAGCAAGGAAATTGCCCCGGTCGTGGAGATCGACGGAAAACCGGTGGGCAGCGGTGACGTGGGCGATGTGTGGCAGGCCGCCCAGGCGCTCTATACCGCTAATAAATACAATTACTAAGTCAACGCGCTGCAATGGCTAGACCGGCTCAAGCCAGGATCGACCTGGCGGCATTGCGTCATAACTATCGCCTGGCACTGCAGCTGGCGCCGCATTCGAAAGCGGTGCCGGCGGTGAAGGCCAACGCCTATGGTCACGGAGCGGTTGATGTGGCGCGGGCCCTCGAACCCCTGGTTCCGGCGTTCGGTGTCGCCTGTATTGAAGAGGCACTGGAGTTGCGGGAAGCCGGGATCGAAAAACCGATCCTGCTGCTTGAAGGTATTTTCACGGCTGATGAAGTGGCAGTGGCAGCCGCAGAAAATTTCTGGATGATGGTGGAAAACCGCATTCAGCTGGAGGCACTTGTTGACGCGGAGTTGGCGTCACCGGTGTCGGCCTGGTTGAAAGTGGATAGTGGAATGCACCGTCTAGGGATCTCGCCTGATGATGTGCGCGGCTTCTATAACGCCTTGCGGGAAAGCGCCAATGTGAAAGGCGATGTGGTGCTGGCGACCCATTTCGCCTGCAGCGACGAGCTGGACAACGATTTTACCGCACGGCAAATCCAATGTTTCAAATCGGCCGTTGAGGGTATAGAAGCGCCCTTGAGTATGGCGAACTCTGCGGCCATTCTTGGCTGGCAGGAGGCTCATGCCGATTGGAATCGACCAGGCTATATGCTTTATGGCACCTCTCCGTTTGCCCATTCCCACGAACACGGTGACAAGCTGCAGCCGGTGATGACTTTGAGGTCCGCGGTAATTGGAATCCGAGAGATAGGCGTGGGGGAGTCAGTGGGTTATGGCTCATCCTGGGTGTCAGAGCGGCCCTCGCGTATCGCCACAGTGGCCATTGGCTATGGGGATGGTTATCCGCGCCACGCGCCCTCGGGTACGCCGGTGTTGATCAAAGGCCGTCGGATGCCTTTGGCGGGGCGAGTTTCCATGGATATGATTACGGTGGATGTCACTGATCTCAATGAGGTCGTGATTGGTGACGAGGTCATACTGTGGGGGCCGGATCTGCCCGTGAATGAAATCGCCAAACAGGCAGGGACTATCGGCTACGAGTTGATTACGCGTATGCCGCTGCGCACGCCCAGGGTTTACCTGGACGATTAACGGGCTTAGCCGCTTTTTTGCAGCGTCCTGATTAAATAGCCCAGCGCCTTCGATAACTCGGCGGCGGCCTCTTCGTTTCTCACAATTTGCAACCACTGCCGTTGATTGACCGGATGTAGTAACCAGCAACTCCTGGTGCTGTTGCTGCAGCGGTAACTGACGTAGGGGTTGACGCCATAGACTGAAAATCGCTCTTCGGTAATCGCCGTATCCTGATTCGATTCGGGTGGCAGGTGAGTGGAAATGATTTCCCCTTTTCTGGAACTGCGAATCTGGTGGCGGGTTGCGTCTCCCATGTGGCTGGCGGCTTTCACCCGCTTGTCGCTATAGGCGTAAAATTGCAGCAGGCTATTGATATGGGTGACCAGCGCTTTAGCACTGCTGTCACTCATGTACAACATTTGCAATTTACCGATATAGTCCTGGTTCTTCTTGGTCTCTGCGCTCCATTTCAGTTCGGCAATCGGTTTGCTCGCTTTGCTGACATGGCCCTGTTTTTGTATCCTGGTAATCAAGCTGAGCGCCTCCTGATAGTGCTGTCCTTCGCGTCCTGCCCGGTCGACATAGTTTTCAAACGCTTCCTGGGCCGCTTTGGGCAGTCCGTCGTTTAACAACAGTTCTCCCTTCACAAAATAAAACTCCGACGGCAATTTTATTTTTAAATTCTGCGCTGCCGTCAGGTGCTGCTTGGCCTCTCTGTAATTGTTCTGCTCAAGCGCTTGTTGTGCGGCCAGCAGCAGTCGATCTGCCTCGTGTTGTGCCTTGATGGCGAGAGCGGGCGGGGCAATGAGCAACAGCGAAATCAAGGCGACGCGACAGAGTCGGACCGTGAAAGAATTGGAGTGGTCGTGGCTGAACATAGTGGTTCCACCTCGCGTTGGGCGAGCGCTCGTTAGGACAATATTATAAGTATAGAGCGAAAACCGGGAGATGAATCAACTGGGTTTTGTGTGCTGTGGCGCCCGGCAAGGGGCGCCCGGCGAGGGGCGCC
>JBNKHG010000049.1:0-49799 GCA_050290225.1 Cellvibrionaceae bacterium | reverse complement strand
ATAACAAGATTCGTGTACTGCAACGCCGCGCCTATGGTTACCGTGATGAGGAGTATTTAAAACTCAAAATCATCGCCTCTTTCCTCCCGCCTCTACCCAAAAGGATGCTTTATGACCCACACTAATCCGCGTAGACCCTCTAAAATAAACCCTATGGCTTGTGTCGAATAATTAACAGCCACGGGTCGATGTAAAACGATTTTCGAATATGAGCTGAAATAAGAAATGCCTCAACAACAAATGCCCAAAGATTGGTCCCCGCCCTCGAATGCCTGGCAGGCAAAATTTGGAGGAAGCGTTACGGAAGTGGTTATAGGTTATTACGCAATACAGTCTCTGCAAAAAAGCGATGCACCATTTTATCCCTGGTTGACCGAAAATCTGGCAATGGATGACGGTCCGGAACACCTGGAAAGAGGTCAATTTGTCGACGTTCGGGGTTACCACAACGATGTATTTATCGGTTATTGGGCGGAACCGGCACGGTACGAGCGCTGGCAAAATACTGATCGGTTCAAGCAGTGGTGGAATGCCTCGGAGCGACATACAGAACAGTACGGCTACTGGCGAGAAGTCATACGGGTACCACTGGAAAGAATGGAAACCCTGTTTTCATCGGAAAACCGTGCTGGCGTGACAGCAACAGCAGTAACCTTGGAAGGCCCCATCAGGGAACATGGCTATTGGGGTGGAGCGCGGGATCGCCTGGCCATCAGTGAAAGTTCAATGTTGGATAGTTCGTTGCCATTCCTGACATCACAGGTCATTCCAGAGAGTACCGAGGGGCGCCGGCTCAGGATAAGGCCTCCTCAAAACCTCTGCCTGTTGCGCTCAGCGCAAAACTGGACGCACTGCCGGAATCAGGAGAGGCAGATTTACCTGGAAAAGGTGGCTCCCGTGTTGCGGAAGGGGATGACCTACCTCAGGGATAATCCGCTGGAAACCGGTTGCTGTACGTCCCGCTTCATTCGAGAAACCACGCCGGCGGGAGATGTTGAAGAAAAAACCTTTGGCATGGTCTACTTCCTTAGCCTCGCTCACCTGGAACTGTGGGCCAAGACCCACCCGACTCATCTGGCGATCTATGGTGAATTTATGAAAATGCTGGAGCAGTTTGAATTCAAGACGGATCTCCAGCTATGGCATGAAGGTATCATTGTAGATAGCGAGGCTGCGGTTTTTGAGTATATCAACTGCCATGCGGAAACCGGCTTGATTCCTTATTTCGAATCGGTATCAAGTTGACCAATACGGAAAACAAAAAGAATATACTTGGCGCGGGCTTGGCCGTGGTATTGGACATCGACGCCCCAAACTCCCTACAATGAATTCAGACACTTCATCCAGCCTCTCCCCTGGGGAACGAATCGGCGCGATTAACTTATGCCCAGTCATCTGCTTTCCGCTAACAGCCTGTTCACGACTGCCGGGCAGAAACCCGGGGAGCAATTTGAATACTGGCGTGAACTTGTTTGCAACGAATTTGTGATGCTCGACTGCGAACGGTCGGAACGGGGATTATTCAATGGAGAAATACGCAGTGAGAAGCTGGAAGCCATCCAGTTTTCCGAAGTGATTTCCGATCCACAACATGTGGTTCGTTCCAAACGCCAGATTTCCAGGTCCAGTGAAAGTGAATTTCTCCTGAGTTTGCAGTTGGAGTCCACAGGCAGGGTCAGCCAGGACGGCCGGGAGGCCATTCTCACCCCGGGGGACTTCGCGATTTATGATAGCACCCGGCCCTATACCCTGGATTTCAAATCGCCATTTCATCAGTTGGTGTTACAGATTCCTCACCACGTTCTTTGTCGTTACCTGCAAGCCGCAGAGGACTATACCGCCCGCTCCATCTCCGGTCAGTTCGGGGCTGGATTGCTGGCATCCCAGCTGCTGAAATCTGTTGCTGTTCAGTCGAGGGAGCTGGTGACGGTAAGGTGTCAAATCGAAGACAATATATTCAGTATGCTGGCCGTGGCCTTGGGATCTTCCAAAGATATTAAAGCTATTGATGCCCCTTCGGCTGTCAGGGCAAACCAGTTACGACGCGTTAAGCAGTTTGTCGAAAACAACCTGCACAATGAAAAATTATCACCTCACCTGATTGCTCGGAACTTTCGGGTATCGACCCGTTACCTGCACAAATTATTTCAAGGGGAAAAATTGTCGTTATCGCGCTTTATTCTGCAACGTCGTCTGGAAAAATGTCGGGAAATGCTTGCTGATGGCCGTTATCTCGGACATAGAATCGAGCAAATCGCGTTTAATTGGGGTTTTAACAGCCTGCCGCACTTCAGTCAGGCGTTCAAATCCTATACCGGTTTTTCACCGCGGGAGTATCGCCAGCGGCAAATGGAATTACAGAAGCATTGAGTGCTGATATTGCTAGCGCGACCAGAACATAGGCGTAAACAGGACCAAGAGGGTAAACACCTCCAACCGACCCAGTAGCATGGCAAAACAGAGTACCCACTTGGCGGGATTGTTGATATCGCCGTAGTGCTGGGAAACATCCCCCAGACCCGGACCCAGATTGTTGATACAGGCACCCACCGCGGAAAAGGCGGTGACCAGGTCGAGCCCGGTGGTGGTCAATATCAGGAACATCACTACAAAAGCAAATACATAAACTGCGCAAAATCCCCACACCGCTTCCACTACCCGATCCGGCACCGCCTTTCGACCCACCTTAACGGGAATTATGGCGTTAGGGTGAATTAACCGCTGAATTTCTCGCGAGCCCTGTTTCACCATCAGCATCACTCGCATGACTTTCATGCCTCCGGCGGTAGAACCGGCACAGCCCCCCATAAAAGAAAGCCAGAACAAAAAGAAAGGCAGGAAAGTGGGCCAGGCGCTGAAATCGGCGGTGCCAAAACCGGTGGTGGTCAAAATCGACACCAATTCGAAACTGCCCTGGAGCAGACTGTGTTTAAGACCGTAGGTGTCAGTGATATAGAGGAAGCTGGTAGTGACGAGGATGCCGGTTAAAACCCAGAATGTGTAGAAGCGGCACTCCGGGTCGGTAAAGTACTGGCTGAAACTGCGTTCCTGCCAGCTAAAAAAGTGTAAGGCGAAGTTGATGCCGGAAAAGAACATAAAGAAGATGCACACCATCATAATGGTGGCACTGTTGAAGTAGCCAATGCTGGCGTCGTGGGGCGAGAATCCGCCAATGGCGACAGTGGAAAAAGCGTGGCAGATGGCATCGAATAGGCTCATACCCGCCAGCCAGTAAGCGGTGGAACAGATAACGGTTAGACCCAGATAGATGAAAAAAAGTGCCTTGGCGGTTTCGGTAATACGAGGAGTCAGTTTGGTGTCTTTGACCGGCCCGGGGGTTTCGGCGCGATAGAGCTGCATACCGCCAATACCCAGCATGGGCAGTATGGCAACGGCGATTACAATAATGCCAATGCCGCCCAGCCATTGTAGCTGCTGTCGGTAGTAGAGGATGGACTTTGGCAGGGTGTCAAGGCCGGTGATGACGGTGGCGCCGGTAGTGGTCAGCCCGGACATGGATTCAAACAGGGCATCGGTGAACGACAATGCTGTGGCTGGTGAAAGCATCAGAGGCAGGGAACCGAAAAGACCCAGCACCGTCCAGAAGAGTGCAGTCACCAGAAATCCATCACGGGTGCGTAGGTCTTGGCGGGATCGGTATAGCGGCAGCCAGAGCGCCAGGCCGGTACAGAAGGTAATACCAAAGGCGGTAAGGAAGGCCAGGTGGCTCTGGTCGGCAAACCATACCGACACCAATACAGGTGGGAACAGAGTCAGGCTGAACAGCATCAGCAATGCGCCTAACACCTTGAAGATAATTGTAAAGTGCACCTGATTCAGCCTTTTCGTGGACTAAAAGAAAGTAAAACCCACTTGGAACAGCTGCTCGATATCCCGGGTATGTTTTTTGTCCACCAAGAAGACTATAACGTGATCACCGGTTTCCACCACCACATTATCGTGGGCGATTATCACCTCGCTGCCTTTTTCGGCTTCGCGGACGATGGCACCGATTGTGGCCCCTTCCGGCAGATCGATATCCTCGATGGTTTTACCCACCACTTTGGATGACCGCTCGTCGCCGTGGGCGATAACCTCGATCGCTTCGGCCGCACCTCGGCGCAATGAGTGAACGTTGACCATATCTCCGCGGCGCACATGGGTGAGCAGGCTGCCGATGGTGGTGGTCTGGGGGGAGATGGCAATATCGATTTCGCCACCCTGAACCAGGTCGACATAGGCTGGGTTGTTGATCAGTGCCATCACCTTGCGCGCACCCAGGCGCTTGGCCAGCATAGAAGACATGACATTGGCTTCGTCGTCATTGGTGACGGAAAGAAACACATCGGTTTCCTCAATATTCTCTTCCAGCAGCAATTCCTGATCCGAGGCGCTGCCGTGCAGGACGATGGTGCGAGTCAGCTGTTCTGAAAGCTGGCGGCAGCGATCGCGATTAAACTCTATCAGTTTGACGTTATAGCGGGCTTCGAGCTTGCGTGCCAACCGCAGGCCAATATTGCCACCACCGGCAATAATCATGCGCCTGTACGGGGTTTCCAAGCGTCTTAATTCGCTCATTACGGCGCGGATATCAGATTTGGCGGCGATAAAAAAGACCTCGTCGTCCGCTTCGATCACCGTTGATCCCTCTGGTGTTATTGCCCGGTCGCGGCGGTAGATGGCTGCCACTCGCGTGTCCACTGAAGGCATATGCTGGCGAATAAACCGCAGTTCCTGACCCACCAGTGGTCCGCCGTAATAGGCCTTTACCGCGACCAGTTGCACCATACCGTCGGCAAAGTCGAGCACTTGCAATGCGCCGGGATGTTCAATCAGGCGGAAGATATAGTCCGATACCAGTTTTTCCGGACTGATCAAAACGTCGATGGGTATGGCATCGTTACTGAACAGGGCTTTGTTAGTGAGGTAAGCCTGGGAGCGGATCCGGGCAATCTTGGTGGGGGTGCGAAACAGGCTGTAAGCCACCTGGCAGGCGACCATATTGATTTCGTCGTTATTGGTGACGGCGATCAAAAGGTCGGCGTCCTCAACACCGGCCTGAACCAGGATGTCCGGGTGTGAGGCCTGGCCGTTGACCACGCCGATATCAATGCGGTCCCGCAACTCCCGCAGACGCGATTCGCTGGTGTCCACGACGGTGATGTCGTTGGCTTCACTGGCGAGGTTTTCCGCCAGGGTCCCTCCGACCTGACCGGCCCCCAAAATAATCACTTTCATGGTCGTCGCTGACCTTAAATTTTGTTCATTGGTGTTTGCTTTCTTACTGCTAGAGCGTTTGCTATTGCTTTGTCAAACACGCGTAGTAAAAACCGTCATGCCCCCCGACGCCGGGCAACAGCTGTCTACCACAGGTTTGCGGCAGTCCCCAATCCGCGTTCAACGGACTGCAACAGGCGTCGCTGTGCTCCCGGAGAAACTCCTCTACCACCAGGGTGTTTTCCCGAGGCATGATCGAGCAGGTGGCGTAGACCAGCAGACCACTCGGCTTGAGCAAATCCCAGAGCGCGGTCAAAATCTGCTTCTGCAATCGCGCAAGCTTATCAATATCAGCGGGTTTGCGCAGTAGTTTGATATCCGGGTGGCGGCGGATAACGCCGGTGCCGGAGCAGGGAGCGTCGATGAGGATACGGTCGAACAACTTCCCGTCCCACCACTGATCCGGTTGGGTGGCGTCTCCGCAAACCAGGTGGGGGGGGACAGGTTGTTGAAACTGGAGCCGTTGCAGGTTGTCCTCGACCCGTCCCAGCCGCTTGGGATCACTATCCAGGGCCACCAGTTGCGCTAGTTGAGGTTGATGCTCGAGGATATGGCCGGTCTTTCCGCCTGGGGCGCAACAGGCGTCCAATACGCGCAGGCCCGGTCGCAAATCGAGAAGGTTGGCAGCAAGTTGTGCGGCTTCGTCCTGGACACTGAGGCCTCCCTGATCAAAAAACGGCAGTCGATCCACATCGACGGCGTTGGCCAGGGTCAGGCCGCAGTCACTGAAGGAGGTGGGAGCGGCGTCCAGATGAAGGCTATTGAGGATTCTCAGGGCTTCCCGTCGGGAAACCACGTCCGGATTGACCCGTAGACAAAACGGTGGATGGCCATTATTGGCTGCGATAATCTGCTCTTGCTGGTCTGGCCAGTGCTCTTTAATGGTTTTTAAAAACCATTTTGGATGGGCGCTTTGGAATACCGAGTCTGCTGCCAGTTGTTGGTCTAGCTCGGCCCGTTGCCGTTGGTAGCTGCGCAGCAGACCATTGACCAAACCGGCTGCCCACTGCTTTTTCAATATCTTGGCGGCTTCTACCGTGGCGCTAATGGCAGCATGGTCGGGAATGCGGGTGTATTGCAGTTGGTAGAGCCCCAACAGCAACAGCGCCTGAATATCGCTGTCGCGGGGCTTGAGGGGTTTATCGAGCAGCAAATTTAAGTAGGTGTTGAGCCGGGGAAACCAGCGCAGGCTGCCGTAGCAAAGCTCTTGCAGCAGGCCTCGGTCCTGGGCCGTCACTTTCTCCAGCGCCTCAGGTAACAGGGCTGAGAGGGACTGGTTGTATTGAAACAACCGGGCCAGGGTTCTGGCAGCCTGTGCTCGAACGTCTTTCATCAATAGGCCGCTCTACTCACCCAGTCGTTTGCCGGGAGCAAAACGGTCAGCCCGGGCCTTGAGAATCTCGCCGACGGGCATGGGCTTCTTGCCGGGTATTTGCAATGTTGTCAGGCGCAGGGCGCCATCACCGCAACTGACAAGCAGGCCAGCGCTATCTGCAGCGAGAATGGTACCGGGTTGACTGTCGGTTTCCGTTTCGGTGGGTTTGGCACCCCAAATACGAATTTTCTCTCCATCGGACAGGGTGGACGCAACCGGGAACGGAATGAAGGCCCTAATTTTGTTGAAAATTTCCGCTACCGGGTGATTCCAGTCTACTTGCATCTCTTCTTTGGAGAATTTGTTGGCGTAGGTGCTGAGGCTGTCGTCCTGTTTTTCCGGCTGCGCCCGACCATCCGCCAGCTGATTTAAGGTGTCTAGCAGGGCTTTCTGTCCCAGGGGAATCAGTTTGTCGTGCAGCTCGCCCCCGGTTTCTTCGGGCTCGATTGTGCAGTTTGCCTTTAGCAACATGTCGCCGCTGTCCAGGCCCACATCTATCTGCATAATGGTGACGCCGGACTCATTATCGCCAGCCTCTATGGCACGCTGAATGGGGGCTGCTCCACGCCAGCGGGGCAACAGGGAGGCGTGGACATTGATACAACCCAGTCGGGGGATATCCAGAACGGCTTTAGGCAGTAACAGCCCGTAAGCCACTACCACCATAATATCGGCGTTGAGTTCTGCCAATGTCTGCTGTTCTTCTTTGCCCTTAAGTGATCCGGGTTGATGGATCTCGATACCCTTGTTTTGTGCAAGTTGCTTTACCGGGCTGGAAGTCAGTTTTTTGCCGCGTCCGGCGGGTCGATCCGGTTGAGTATAGACGGCCACCACCTGATGTTTGCTATCCAGCAGAGTCTGCAGGTGGTGGGCGGCAAACTCGGGAGTGCCGGCAAATATAATGCGTAGGGCTGACATGGTGGAGCAACAGTTCCTTTAATGAAGTGGGTAAAGGGTAGGTGAGCGCTCTGTCAACGGCGAGATAGCAGGAGCTGACGGTGCATTGAAGATAAGTTTGGCCGGCGTGTTCGTCCCTGCTGTCGGCACCTGCCTGGTCATATCGGGCTAGGCCCTGGCTTTGTGCAATTTTTCGAGCTTTTTCCGAATTCGTTCCCGTTTGATCGGTGAAATATAGTCGACAAAAAGCTTGCCATTAAGGTGGTCCGCTTCATGTTGGATGCACACAGCCAGTAACCCGTCGGGCTCCAGGGTGAATTCCTCGCCGTTGCGATCCAGGGCGGTGACGCGGATATTCTCCGGTCGGGATACGCTTTCATAGAAGCCGGGCACCGAGAGACACCCCTCATCATAGTCGTGCATTGGCCCTTCGAGCACGGTAATCTCCGGATTGATGAATACCAGGGGTTCATTTTTGTCTTCGGAGATGTCAATCACGATCACTTGTTTGTGGACATTGACCTGGGTGGCGGCCAGGCCGATACCCGGGGCGTCGTACATGGTTTCGAACATATTGTCGATCAATCGACGGATATTGTCGTCTACCGAAATCACCCGTTTGGCTTGAGTGCGCAACCGGGCGTCTGGAAATTCCAAAATATCGAGTATAGCCATGGGCCTCTGTGACAAACTTCTAGTAAAAAGGTAACAAGCGCTGATAACATTATGATGATACAGCATTTAAACCTGCTTGTGCTTTCGCGCCAAGCTTGGGGCGCACGTTTTTGTGCCACTCGCGAATCAGGTGCAGTTAAAGCAGTATAAATGTCGCAAATGGAACCAGCACAGGCTCGGTGCGCTATTATAACGGTTATTGATCGCAGGGCCGAATAGAACAGGACCGGTTTCTATGAAAAAACTACTGCTTGGCCTTGCGGCCGCTTCGCTTATCACCCTTTCTGCCTGGGCCGAGGAAGTTCTTCTCAAGGAGAGCCACCCGGACCGTTATACGGTGGTGAAGGGCGACACCCTTTGGGATATTTCCGACAAGTTTTTACAAAACCCCTGGATGTGGCCGGAAATCTGGCACGTCAACCCGCAAATTGATAACCCGCACTTGATCTTCCCCGGTGATGTGATCAGGTTAATTTACCTGGATGGGCGTCCGCGCCTCACAGTCGAGCGTGGCAGGACGGTGAAATTGTCCCCGGGTACTGTCAAATTGTCTCCGGCGGTGCACGTGTTGTCTCTGGGGGAGGCGATCCCGGCCATTCCTCTGGATGCTATCGATAAGTTTCTCTCCCGCAGTCGCGTAGTGTCACTCCAGGATCTGGAGGGCGCACCTTATGTGCTGGCGGGTACCGATCGCCGTCTGATTGTGGGCGCTGGCGACAGGATGTACGCCCGGGGGGAATTTCCGGAAAACCATCCGGTATTCGGCGTTTATCGACGAGGTCAGACTTATATAGATCCGGAAACCGATGAGGTATTGGGTCTGCAGGCCCTGGACATTGGGACCGCCAAGCTGAGGGCGCTCGATAAAGACGTAGCCACGCTGGCAGTGACCCGCACCACTGAGGAAATCCGCCTCAAGGACCGGCTCCTACCCTATGAAGAGAGGTCTGTGGACTCTACCTTTTACCCGTCGGCGCCGGACGAGGATATCCAAGGCGTGATCCTGGCAGTAGAAGGGGGTGTTACACAGATTGGGAAAATGGACGTGGTGGCCATCAATCGCGGTGAACGCGAAGGCCTGGAAGTGGGCAACGTCATGGCTATCTACAAGGAAGGCGAGCGGGTGCGGGACCGGGTGACCAACGATCTGGTTGTACTTCCTGACGAGCGTGCCGGTCTGCTGATGGTGTTCCGAACTTTTGATAAACTGAGTTATGCCCTGGTGCTGGAAGCCGATCGTCCCCTGTCGGTTTCCGACAAGGTGCGTAGACCCTAGCTATATTCTGGCGTCACCCCGGGATGGGGTGGCCCCGGAAAAGACATTTCTCTACCTGGATTCAAGGAAGAATCATGGCGCCCTTTTCCAATAGCGATTCGGCTCAACCTGTGGCAATCCGCCGCATCCCCGCTCCCGACAATTCTGTTACAGAACCCTTTGCTGCCATGTTTCTGCAGCGATTACCCAACTTCGGTCCCACTACCTACTGGAAATTGGTTTCCTGGTTGGGGTCCGCCGAAGCGCTGCTGTCAACGCCAGCGAACCAGTTTGCCAGTATGTTAGACCCCGAAGCCCTTCGGTTACTGGCCAACTATCAAGAGCGAAGAGATGGCGGTGAGTTAGCCAGCCAAGTTCAATGCGACTTCCAGTGGTGCGAGGAAAGGGGGGTACATATTTTGTACCCGGCGCACCCGTCTTATCCCGCTATTCTGAAAGAGATCCATCGTCCACCCTTCGTGTTATATGCCAGCGGTAATCTAAACTGCCTGTCGTCACCTCAAATAGCCGTAGTGGGTAGCCGTAACCCAACGGCTGGTGGACGTGAAAATGCTTATGAATTCGCGGCATTTTTGGCCAAATCGGGCTTTACTATCAGCAGCGGACTGGCGTTGGGAGTGGACGCGGCCGCCCATCGGGGTGCCCTGGCCGTGGAGGGCCACACCCTGGCGGTACTGGGCACTGGCATAGACACAATATATCCCCGTCGCCATAAGTCACTGGCGCAGCAGATTATCGCCGAGGGCGGCTTGATATTATCTGAGTTTCCCTTGGGCACCAGCCCCAATCCCGGCAACTTTCCCCAGCGTAACCGCATTATCAGCGGCCTGTCACTGGGCGTATTGGTGGTGGAGGCTGCTCCCAAAAGCGGTTCCCTGATTACCGCACGCTTTGCCATGCAGCAGGGTCGTGAGGTGTTTGCCATTCCCGGTTCGATCCACAACCCCCTAAGTCGCGGCTGTCATGCCCTGATTCGTGACGGCGCCGCTTTGGTGGAAACCGCTGACGATATGCTGGCGGAATTGCGCGGTCTGTTGGCCTTTAAAAGGGAGGAGCTAACCAATGCAGACATATCGTCTGAGATTGCGGATATCGAGGACCGTGAACGGCAATTATTGGAGGCTGTTGGCCATGATCCCGTTTCCCTTGAGCAATTAGCGGTTCGCTTGCAGACCGATGTGGGCGACTTGATGGGGCAGTTAATTGGTTTGGAAATCAAAGACTTAATTGTCCAAACGCCACAGGGTTACCAGCGCCGGCGGTGACGCCTGACTGGTGCCCGCCCATAGATCGGCGTATCCGGTGACAGAATTGCTTGAGTTAATCTTAAGCATCAGGTAGATTTGCGCGTTTTTCACTCGACAGAGGGTAAGAAATAGCCGTGAACAAGCCATTTGTAGCCATCCTTATGGGTTCAGATTCCGACCTTCCGATTATGGATGCCTCATTCGCCGTCTTGAAAAAGCTGGGCATCCCCTTTGAAGCCAAGGTGTCCTCTGCGCACCGTACGCCCGAAGCCACCCATGCCTATGTGAAAGACGCTGATCAGCGTGGATGTGCGGCATTTATCTGTGCCGCGGGCATGGCCGCTCACCTGGCGGGTGCTGTCTCTGCAAATACCCTGAAACCAGTTATCGGTGTTCCCATCGATGGCTCTCTGGATGGTTTGGATGCATTGTTGTCGACCGTTCAAATGCCGGGTGGCATCCCGGTGGCCACCATGGCCATTGGTAAGGCCGGCGCCAAGAACGCCGCTTACCTGGCGGCTCAGATTATTGGTGTAGCTGATTCCGATATGCACCAGAAACTGATTGCTGAACGTGAGGAAAACGCCAAGGCAGTCATGGCCAAAGACGCCGCTCTGCAGAAAAAGCTAGCCAATCTCTAAGGTTCTTTCGACCGTGAACTGGTCCAGGCATCCCAGAATCCGCCAGATCGCTGTTCAGCTTCGACATGGGGCGGTGATCGCCTACCCAACCGAAAGTGTCTGGGGATTGGGGTGCGACCCCTGGTGCGAACCGGCGGTAATGCGGTTGCTGGGCCTCAAACACCGGGCCGTGGACAAAGGTCTGATTCTGGTGGCTGCGGATATGGCCCAGTTGGCACCATTTCTACGTCATCTCACACCCCAGCAACTTCAGCCGCTGCAGGCCAGTTGGCCCGGACCCGTGACCTGGTTGGTTCCGGATCAGGGGATTGCGCCTGCCTGGATTCGCGGCCGTTTCGACAGCGTTGCCCTGCGCTTGACTGACCATCCCCTTGTGGTTGGTTTGTGTCGCGCCTTTGGTGGCCCTCTGGTGTCCACTTCTGCCAACCCTCAGGGTAAACCTCCCGCCCTCAATGCGATTAAGGTTCGCAGCTATTTTGGTCACCAACTCGACGCCATAGCGCCGGGTCTGGTAGGCAAGCTGGCGAAGCCTTCCGAGATTCGTGACCTGCGTACCGGGAAGATAGTTCGCGCCGGTTAGTGTTTGACCACCTATCCGTTATCCTTTTTCCTGGATAGGTGGAGTTACTGGTAGAATGTTGCCCTCGATTGTTTTAGGAAATTCACATGACCTCTGCTGATAACCGCACTCCTGATACCCCGGACAAGGCTGCTGTTAAATCCTATCTGCTGGAGCTGCAGGACCGCATCTGCACTGAATTGGAAGCCGAAGATGGTGGCGCCCATTTTGTCGAACACAGTTGGGAGCGGGAAGAGGGCGGTGGTGGTCGCTCGCGGGTAATGGCAAATGGCGCCGTGATCGAAAAGGGCGGTGTCAACTTCTCTCACGTGTTTGGTAAACAGATGCCCCCCTCGGCCACGGCCAATCGACCTGAGCTGGCGGGCCGCTCTTTCGAAGCCATGGGCGTTTCCCTGGTGATCCATCCCAAGAACCCCTATGTGCCAACCAGTCATGCAAACGTGCGCTTTTTTATCGCGGAAAAAGAGGGCGAAGCTCCAGTATGGTGGTTTGGCGGCGGCTATGACTTGACTCCCTACTACGGTAATGAAGCCGACTGCCGCGCTTGGCACCAAACTGCCAAAGCTGCTTGTGAGCCTTTTGGCGAAGATCTCTATCCACGGCTGAAAAAGTGGTGCGACGACTATTTCTATCTCAAGCATCGGCAGGAGCCTCGCGGTATTGGCGGTCTCTTTTTTGACGATTTTAACCGGTTGGGATTTGAGAAAAGCTTCGCTTTTATGCGGGCTGTGGGGGACAGCTATATACCGGCTTACCGGCCAATAATGGCTGCCCGCAAAAGCATGACTTACGGAAACCGTGAGCGGGAATTCCAGCTCTACCGTCGTGGCCGTTACGTGGAATTCAATCTGGTTTACGATCGCGGCACTCTTTTTGGACTTCAGACCGGGGGCCGCACCGAGTCTATACTTATGTCCCTGCCACCGCTCGTGCGTTGGGAATATGACTGGCATCCGGAAGCTGGTTCACCGGAAGCGGAACTCTACGACAAGTTTCTCCAACCGCGCGAGTGGGTGTAATGGTTATCGATCAGTATGTGGTTTTCGGTAACCCCATAGCCCAGTCCAAATCGCCTGAGATCCATGAAGCCTTTGCCAGGCAAACCCATCAGGCCTTGAGCTACGACAAGCAGCTGGTGCCGGAAGGTGGATTCGCTATTGCCGCTAACAGGTTTTTTCAAAGCGGTGGCAAAGGCCTGAACATCACTGTTCCATTTAAGCAGGAAGCCTACAATTTTGCCCAGCGCTTGACTCCTCGGGCTGAGCGGGCGGGGGCCGTAAATACCCTGGCTTTGCAGACCGATGGCAGCTTGTTGGGGGATACCACTGACGGTGTCGGTATGGTGGCGGATATTAGCGACAACCTCGGTTGGCAGATTCGCGACAAGCGAGTGCTGGTGCTGGGCGCGGGTGGTGCCGTGCGTGGGGTACTGGAGCCCTTGTTGGAACAGCAGCCGCAGCAGTTGGTGATTGCCAATCGTACGCTGGCTAAGGCGCTGCAGTTGGTTCGAATTTTTAAAGGCTTGGGACTGGTGCGGGCCTGTGGGTTTGAGGACCTGGCGGGTATGCAATTTGATCTGGTGATCAATGGTACGTCAGCCAGTCTCTCCGGAGATTTGCCGCCCTTGCCGGAGGATCTGCTCGCTGATGGGGCTTGTTGCTACGATATGATGTATGGCGCTGAACCGACTGTATTTTTACGGTGGGCGGAAACCCATGGGGCGGAATATTGGGCTGATGGCTTGGGCATGCTGGTGTGTCAGGCTGCGGAATCTTTTTTGATTTGGCGTGGGATTAAACCTGAAACAAAATCTGTGATTGAGGCTATGCGACGGAAACTCATCAGTTCAGCGTCTGGGGATTGACGTTTTTTACCTGTTTTCGGACGTTGGTAGACGCTATCCACTCGTCACTTTACATGCTCTGAATAGTAGCCTTGAAATTTATTATTTGATTGCCCTGAAAAATAAACGTCGGCTTTCAGCGATATTCGCAATAATTCGATACTAAGTGAGTTAAGTCCAATAGTAGCCGGCCATAGTGGCCGGATAAAATAATTAGATACAGGGAGGGATGTGGCTTTTTAAAGTCTTACTTTATTTGCCCAGCTCTGTAATATGCGCATCTTTCAACTTTACATAATTATTTGCTGAATATTTAAAATACTCCCTTTCCTTATCCGTCAGCGGCCGCGCCTGCTTAACAGGTGAGCCCACATACAGATAACCGCTCTCCAAAGTTTTGCCCGGAGGTACTAAAGATCCGGCACCGATTACCACTTCGTCCTCCACTACAGCCCCGTCCATCACCGTTGAACCGATACCCACCAACACGCGATTGCCGATTGTGCATCCGTGCAATTTGACCGCGTGACCCACGGTAACATCGTCACCTATCGTCAGCGGGTAGCCGTCGGGATTGAAAGGGCCCGCGTGGGTGATATGGAGAATGGAGCCATCCTGGATACTGGTGCGCTTGCCGATTCGAATGCGGTGCATATCGCCGCGAACCACAGTCAGCGGCCAGATGGAGGAGTCATCACCGATTTCAACATTTCCGATCACGATAGCGGAAGGGTCGACAAATACCCGCTCGCCTAGCGTGGGAATATGTTCCTTGTGAGGTCTTAGTGCGTTGTTTTTCATGATCAATTTACCTAATACACCGTGTAGGAATAATCGACGCCAAGCGACGGTTGTTGTTATTTGGTCATACGGATCGAGGCTTGGCACGTTGTAGATACCGAAGCGGTCGTCAACTCAATTCATGAGGGTGTATCATAAGGGATTTCCAACTCCGATGCTCTAATCTACTGATGTCTAAGGCTAGATCGACTATGTCCAACCCCCTACTCGAAGACCACCGTCTGCCTCCTTTTTCCCGTATTCATCCCGAACACGTTATACCGGCGATCGAGACAATCATCGACGAAAATCGTCACTACCTGGAAACTCTGTTACAAAGTATGGAGACCCCCACCTGGGACAGTTTGGTGGCCCCCCTGGAAGCTCGGGACGATCGGCTCAATCAGGCGTGGTCGCCCGTCGGACACATGAATGCGGTGGTCAATAATGAAGCCCTGCGTGAAGCCTATAACGAAGGTATTGTTAAGCTTACCGCCTATGGTACAGAGATGGGTCAGCATACGGGTCTCTACCAGGCCTACTGTAAGTTGGCCGACAGCGAAGGCTTCAGTGCCTTGAACGAAGCCCAGCGCAAAACAGTAGAAAATGCATTGCGCGATTTTCGCCTGGCCGGTGTGGCCCTGCCAGAAGACAAAAAACGACGCTATGCTGAAATCAAAAACCGTCTCTCGGAGTTGTCGACCCTGTTTTCCAATAATGTCCTGGATGCGACCCAGGGTTGCTACAAACACGTTGAAGACGTTGAGACGTTAAAAGGACTGCCGGAAAGTGCACTGGCTCAAGCGAGCCAGGCAGCCAAAGGCAAAGGGCTTCCAGGGTATGTGATCACCTTGGATATTCCCTCCTACCTGGCAGTAATGATGCAAGCTGATAGTCGCGAACTGCGTCATGAAGTCTATCGCGCCTATGTCACTCGCGCCTCTGCAGAAGGTAAACTGACAAATGGTGAAAGTGCTACCAAGTGGGATAATACACCGTTGATCGCCGAAACCCTGGCTTTGCGACATGAACTGGGGCAATTGCTGGGATTTGACAATTACGCTGAACGCTCCCTGGCCACCAAGATGGCAGAGAGCCCTGAGCAGGTTATGGAATTCCTAACCGATCTGGCGGAAAAATCCTTGCCAGTTGCCAGGAGTGACTACTCGGAGCTTGAAAGTTTTGCCAGGGGATTTCTGGTAGAAAACCAGGCGCCTATCGAACAGCTGCAAGCCTGGGATATAGCCTACTTTTCGGAAAAACTGCGCCAGCAAAAGTACGCCATTTCAGAAGAGGAGTTACGCCCCTATTTTCCCGCTGAGCGTGTAATTGCGGGAATGTTTGAAGTGGTCAAACGACTATTCGATATCGATATTTTTATCGAATCAGAGGTGGATGCCTGGCACCCGGATGTGCGTTTTTACCGGGTTGAAAAAGCCGGAGAAACGATTGCCAATTTTTACCTTGACCTCTATGCCAGGGAAAATAAACGCGGCGGCGCCTGGATGGACGAATGTCGGGTGCGGCGACGCACGGACGCGGGATTGCAGTTACCGGTAGCCTACCTTACCTGCAATTTCACGCCACCCCTTGACGGCGGCCCGGAACAGGAACGCAAACCATCGTTGCTGACCCACAACGAGGTCACTACGCTGTTTCACGAATTTGGACATGGTATTCACCACATGCTGACCGATATCGAGTGTGCGGCTGTAAGTGGCATTAACGGCGTTGCCTGGGATGCAGTGGAGTTGCCGAGCCAGTTTCTGGAAAACTGGTGTTGGGAAAAATCCGTGATTCCGCTGATTTCAAGTCACTATCAAACAGGTGACAGCCTGCCCAATAAATTGCTGGAAAAAATGTTGGCGGCAAAGAATTTTCAGTCCGGAATGCAAATGGTCAGGCAGTTGGAATTCTCCCTCTTCGATTTTCGTCTGCACTACGAATACGACGAGAATCAACCATGCGATCCGCAAATGATATTGGATGAGGTGCGTCAACAAGTGGCAGTGGTGATGCCGCCAGCGTTCAATAAATTCCAAAACAGTTTTAGCCATATATTTGCAGGGGGCTACGCAGCGGGGTATTACAGTTACAAATGGGCAGAAGTTCTGTCGGCGGATGCTTACTCTTTGTTTGAAGAGCGGGGAATTTTTGACAGGGACACGGGTGAGATATTTTTAAAGGAGATCTTGCAGCGCGGTGGGTCGCGAGAGCCAATGGAACTGTTTGTCAACTTCCGGGGGCGCAAACCAACGATTGATGCACTTCTGCGTCACAGTGGCATTACTAACGGAGGTCACTAAGATGAGTACACCCCAAAAACGCCAGTTTATCGCTGGTGCTGTTTGTCCACGCTGTTCCCAGATGGATAAGATAGTGATGTACCGTGAAGGCGACAAGGATTTTCGAGAGTGTGTGAGTTGTGGCTATAAAGATGAGATGCGGTTTCAGCAGCAGGCCAAGGAATTGGATACGCGGGTGAATGTGACCGAAGAAGAAAAGCTCAGTGAAATCCAAGTGTTGCAGTTTCAACCCCTCGAAGAAAATACCAAAGAAAAAGCAGAAAAAGATAATTGACTCTGGTGTTGGATCTAATTCCCACTCAATTTTTCATTTAGTGGAGGGTACTCGCTCTGGCCAGATACCCGTGTTCCACGCCTTCGGCAATACCGAAATTCAGTCCGATTGCCAAATCCTTGGCCAGGCAGGGCCAGCGTTCCAATTCGCTGGTCCAGCCTCTTGCTTTATGGAGTTCCACATAGTCCAAAAACAGCGGGTTGTCAAAAAGCTGTTGCTGATTCATTAACTTATCCACGGAAAATTGCACCATCGCGTCCAAGTGATTGGAAAAAGGTTCCCCAATTAAGTGATGAACGATCAGGTTGGAGCGCGTCATATCCATAGGCATCAGGAGAATACCGCAGCGGCCTATGAAACGATCGTTGACTTCTTCCATCAAACGGTGGGAGAGATAGGCTTCATCCATCAGAGCTGCCAGACCAGACTGGTCCGAAAGCGTATCCGGCGGATTGAGGAAGAAACCCAGGGCGATGTCGATAACCGCTTGAGTTTCAGCGTCAATACCCGCTTCGTAGCTCATATTGGACATCGCTTCTAAAAAGTCGGGTACGTGCTCGATATAACGCACTACAAACCCCAATAGCGAGGCTACTGAATTGCAGATTGGTAAGCTGATAGCTTGGTGCAATTGATCGAGGTTGTCGCGCAATTGCCCTTCCAGATGGGCGGTTTCCTGCTCCTGTTTGATAGCGAGCTCTATTGTCTGGCGGATGGCGTTGAGCTGATTGATATCCATCTGGAATTCTTTTCTATTCTGAGAAGGACACCGACCGCGAAGCGCGCCTTGCCTCACCGCAGAATCCATTCCAGTCGTCAGTGTCTTCAATACCCCTAGTGTTTATGCTGCATAATTAAAAATAAACCCAAATCGTATAAACACAAGCCGGATTTAATAATGTCTTTTTATAAAGCCTCCGGATTCTATAGATTTGTGACTTGGGCGGGTGTGCTATTAACACCAGCTTTCCTCTTTACTCAATTGGCGGAACATCCAACCCATAAAGAGAGTGCGACTGCAGTTAAAGGAGCAAAAGGCAAACCAGAGGCCATGATTGCCCAAGCCCTGGGTCAGCCACCAGAGGGGTAAAAACACGCCGAAACAGGCGAGCAACATGGCATTTTGCATGGCCTGGGATTTCCCGGCCCCTATAAATATACCGTCGAGCTGGTAGCTCCCCGCTGCCAATAAGGGCAGCGCACAGAGCCAGGGGTAGTAGTGATTGACGGTATTGATGACTTCCGGGATATCACTAAATAGGCCAATGATCGGCCCATTAAAAATCACAAATACGCTTGTGATCGCCACTGCGGTCAACAAAGCCCAGAGGCTACTGGACCTGCAAGCGCGAAAGAAATCTTCCCGGCGCCCGGCGCCAATAGCCTTTCCGGTCAGCGCTTCCGCGGCATGGGCAAAACCGTCCAGGCCGTAGGCGGTCAACATCAGCAACTGTAGTAAGATTGCATTCGCTGCCAGAATCGTCTCCCCCTGCTGGGCGCCCTGGGCGGTAAAAAACGCAAAGGCGAAGAGCAAACTTGCGGTACGCACAAACAGGTGACGGTTAACTCGGATCAATTCCAGATAGCTGCCTAATTGTCGCAAATGAGTCCATACCAGGTGGCCGGGGAGTTTACGGCGCTTGCGTTGGACCAGCCCCAGTGCCAACAGAAGGCTGGCGTACTCTGCTATGACGGTGGCGGTGGCTGCGCCGTCGCTTTTCATATCCAGAACCACGATCAGCAACCAGTCCAAAATGATATTGAGCAGGTTGGTGGCGAGCATCAACAGTAGTGGCGAGCGGGTGTCCTGCAAGCCGATAAACCAGCCAATGACGGCGTAATTAACCAGCGTGGCCGGTGCGGCATAGATGCGAATACTGCAGTAGTTTAACGCCCAGCTTTTAACTTCAGGTCCGGGTTCCATCAAGGTCATCGCGATCGGAAAGATCAGACTCTGGGTGGCTATCAGTGCTAATGCCAGAACAATTCCGAGCAGAGCCGCCTGGGCAAGCAGCAGTTGACAAAGATTGGGCCGGGCACCGCCAAGGGCGCGAGCTACCAATCCGGTGGTGCCCATGCGCAGAAATCCGAAACCCCACAACAGGAAATTAAGTATGCTGGCGCCTACCGCGACTGCACCCAGGTAAACAGGACTGTCCAGATGACCGAGGATAGCGGTGTCTATAACACCCAGCAGCGGCACTGAGATATTGCTGACGATCATGGGCCAGGCCAATCGCCAGACTTCCCGGTGACTGTAGTCGCGCTGAACTGCCGAGGGCTGCATAAAAATTCGCCAGAAAAATATGCTGTTAAACTAGAGAAAAAATTGATCTAAAACAATAAATTCATTGACTTTTTTTAGAGCCTATGGCCTTCTAGGGGCGCTGTAGATGCGACGATTTGCCGCAGTTTGTTGGTGGTACCCCGTAGTAGACGAGTGTTTTGTTCGAATCCGATTTGGTAAGCCGCATACTTTATGAGCAGGTCGCACTAGTTGGTATCAGTGTGAGCAGCTTTGTTTTGTGTTTCCCACCGCTGGCTGGATCAGTCTGGTGATGAAATAATGAACAGGCTTTAACGTTCGAAAAAACCTGTCTCCCGGTGCACTCGGTTTGGATGTCTTGCCGTGTCTGCCAACAAATCAAGTAGTCATAAAAAGCATAATTAGCTACACGGAGACAATGGGCGATGTTGAGTAGAACACTAAGGCTTTTCGCCTGGTGGCGTAGCCCTGCGACCGCGGTGATGGCCCTTCTGATGGTCAGTTACCCCGGATTTGCAGATGAGGTTGAGCGTTGGGGGGTCAATATGACCCAGGGGGTGACGCCGGTTAGCCAGGATATTTATGGCCTTCACATGAATATATTCTGGTGGTGCGTTGCTATCGGTGTGGTGGTGTTTGGTGTAATGTTTTACACCATGATTGTGCATCGCAAGTCCCGGGGAGCCGAGGCTGCAAACTTTCATGAAAGTACCACCCTGGAAATTATCTGGACCATTGTCCCCTTTGTCATCCTGATCGTGATGGCTGTTCCGGCCACCAAGACACTGGTTAACATCTACGACACCAAGGAAGCCGAGCTGGATGTCCTCGTCACCGGCTACCAATGGAAGTGGAAGTACGAATACCTGGATCAAGACGTCAGCTTCTTCAGTAACCTCAGTACACCCCTGGAACAGATCCGCAATCTGGTGCCTAAAGGCCCCAATTACCTGTTGGAAGTGGATGAGCCGCTGGTGATACCGGTCAAGAAAAAAGTTCGCTTCCTGATTACTTCCACGGATGTCATTCACGCTTGGTGGGTACCAAAACTGGCGGTAAAGAAAGATGCCATTCCCGGTTTTGTTAACGAATCCTGGGCCTATGTGGAAGAGCCGGGTGTTTACCGCGGGCAGTGCGCGGAGCTGTGTGGCAAGGACCACGGTTTTATGCCCATTGTGGTCAAAGCCCTGCCGCAGGACGAATACGACACCTGGTTGGCGTCCAAGCGCGAACAGGCAGCCAAGTTGAAAGCGCTGACCGAAAAAACCTTTACCTTCGATGAGCTTTACGCCCAGGGCGAGCAGGTGTACAACAAAATTTGTGCGGCCTGTCACCTGCCCAACGGCCAGGGCGTGCCTGGTGCTTTCCCTGCTATCGCGGGCAGTGCTATTGCCACAGGGCCGTTGAGTTCACATTTAAATGTGGCCATCAATGGTGTTGCCGGAACTGCCATGCAGGCATTTGGCGAGCAGTTGTCGGAAGTCGATATAGCGGCTGTGGTCACCTATCAACGAAATGCCTTTGGCAACAATATGGGTGATTCTGTACAGCCCATAGATGTGCTGAAGTTCAAGCAAGGTAAGTAAGGAGGACTACTCATGGCACACGGTCCCGCTAAAGGCTTGAGCCGGTGGTTTTATACCACCAACCACAAAGATATCGGCACCATGTATCTGTGGTTCAGTTTCGCCATGTTTTTGCTTGGCGGTGTCTTCGCCCTGGTAATTCGCGCGGAGCTGTTTGAACCCGGTCTACAAATCGTCGAGCCGGAATTTTTTAACCAAATGACCACCATGCACGGTTTGGTTATGGTGTTCGGTGCAGTTATGCCCGCATTTGTGGGCCTCGCCAACTGGTTGGTCCCGATGATGATCGGGGCTCCAGATATGGCGCTGCCGAGAATGAATAACTGGAGCTTCTGGATTCTGCCCTTCGCCTTTGCGATGTTGGCGTCCACCCTGTTTATGGAAGGCGGTGCCCCTAACTTCGGTTGGACATTTTACGCGCCCCTGTCCACCACCTATGCGCCACCGAGTGTAACCTTCTTTATCTTCGCTGTGCATATTATGGGGGCCAGCTCGATTATGGGCTCCATCAATATTATCGCGACCATTCTCAATATGCGCGCGCCGGGCATGACTTTGATGAAGATGCCGCTCTTTGTCTGGACCTGGTTGATCACTGCCTACCTGTTGATTGCGGTAATGCCGGTGCTGGCCGGTGTGGTCACGATGATGCTGATGGATATCCACTTCGGCACCAGTTTCTTCAGTGCGGCCGGTGGTGGTGATCCGGTGTTGTTCCAGCATGTGTTCTGGTTCTTCGGCCACCCCGAAGTGTATATCATGATCCTGCCCGCCTTCGGCGTGGTCAGCCAGATCATTCCCACCTTTGCCCGCAAGCCGCTGTTCGGTTACGCCTCTATGGTCTATGCCACCAGCTCAATTGCATTTTTGAGCTTTATCGTTTGGGCCCACCACATGTTTACTGTGGGTATGCCAGTGGCCGGCGAACTGTTCTTCATGTACGCCACTATGTTGATCGCGGTGCCTACCGGAGTGAAAGTATTTAACTGGGTAACGACCATGTTCAGGGGGTCTATGACCTTTGAGACCCCCATGCTGTTTTCGGTAGCCTTTGTGATACTGTTTACCATCGGTGGGTTCTCCGGCCTGATGCTGGCGATTGCGCCGGCCGATTTCCAGTACCACGACACTTACTTTGTGGTCGCGCATTTCCACTATGTGCTGGTGCCGGGAGCTATTTTCTCCATCACAGCGGCGGTCTACTACTGGTTGCCCAAGTGGTGCGGAAATATGTATAACGAGACCATGGGAAAAACCCATTTCTGGTTAGCGTTTATTGGTATCAATCTGACCTTTTTCCCTATGCATTTTGTAGGTTTGGCCGGTATGCCTCGCCGGATTCCCGATTACTCGCTGCAGTTTGCCGACTTTAATATGATCGCCAGTTGCGGCGCATTCCTGTTTGGTGCGGCACAAATCCTGTTCCTATGGAATGTGATTGCTACCATTCGCGCAGGTAAAAAGGCCAGCGACGAAGTTTGGGAAAACCCAGAAGGGTTGGAATGGACTTTGCCATCACCCGCCCCCTATCACACCTTTAGTACACCGCCGCACGTGGAATAAGGAACGGTTGGAGCGATGCAACCCCGGGCCCAATCTGCCAACGTCACTCGCCGGCTCAGCATCAAGCTGGCCGGCGTAGTGATCGGCATGTTCGCCTTTGCTGTCTGGGTAATGCCTCCGCTCTATAATGTGTTTTGTGATATCACTGGCCTGAACGGGAAAACCGGTGGTCGTTACCAGGCGGTGGCGGTGGCGGTGGATACAAGTCGTACCGTCACCGTGCGTTTTTTGGCGACTAATAACGAAAGCATGCCTTGGGACTTTGGTCCGGAGATGAGTGCTATCAAAGTGCATCCCGGTGAAGAGATCGGCATTAATTACCTGGCCAGGAACAACACCAGTCACGCGATGATCGCCCAGGCGATACCCAGTGTGGTGCCATTTAAGGCTGCTGAATATTTTCACAAAACTGAATGTTTTTGTTTTAACCGCCAGCCGTTGGCTGCGGGAGCTAGCGCCGAGTTACCTCTGCGCTTTATTGTCGATCAGGATATACCTAAACAGGTTCACACCATCACATTGAGTTATACCTTGTTTGATGTGACGAATCGCTTTGAGAAAAGCGGTGCGACCGATAAGTTGGCCAGAGTTGATGGCTGAACCGGAAATGGATTAACCGCAGAATAAAAAACCAAGCGGGGTATTGAGAATGGCTACTGAAGGTACTTATTACGTTCCGGAGCAAAGCAGGCTGCCGTTGTTTGCGAGCCTGGGGCTGTTTCTTACGGTGTTCGGTGCCGCTAATACGTTGAACGGCAATGACAGTGGACCCACAATATTATTCTGTGGCGCATTGCTGTTTGCCTTTGTGTTGTGGAATTGGTTCTCTCAGGTGATAACTGAAAATATTGCCGGCATGAACAGTGATCAGCTCAAGAAATCCTATGTGTGGGGCATGAGTTGGTTTATATTCAGTGAGGTGATGTTTTTCGCCGCCTTCTTTGGTGCTCTCTTTTATGTGCGCAATTTTGCCGTGCCCTGGTTGGCGGGTGAAGGTGACAAGGGTGCTACCGCTATGCTTTGGCAGGGTTTCGAGGCTACTTGGCCTCTGATGACCACGCCCGATATGGTCGTAAACGGCGAAGCCGCTCGGGTGATGGGCCCGGATGAGAGCATGAGTTACGGCGAAGTAGGTTCTATCTGGAGTTGGCTACCGTTTTGGAATACCGTAATACTGTTGACTTCCAGCTTTACCGTGCACTTCGCCCACAATGGCATCAAGAACAACAACCGTAAGCTGTTCAATCTGTGGCTGACTGTAACCGTGGCTCTCGGGATAATTTTCCTGTGTCTACAGGCGGAGGAGTATCTTGAGGCTTATCAGCATATGGGCTTGACCCTGAAGTCGGGTATCTACGGCACCACCTTCTTTATGCTTACCGGATTCCACGGTGCCCACGTCACCCTGGGTACCTTTATGTTGCTGGTGATGTTGCTGCGCTCGGTGTTGAAAGGGCACTTCAAGTCCGACGACCAGTTTGGTTTCGAAGCTGCCAGCTGGTACTGGCACTTCGTTGACGTGGTCTGGGTGGGGCTGTTTATCTTTGTCTATATCCTCGGTTGAGGGAAGCCCGGTCAGATGCGGGCGTCCCAGGGCGCCTGGCTGCTGAGTATGCCGCTGTAGAAGCCATAAAAGATGCAAAGCAACAGCAGCGCGGCCAGAGTGATGCGAATGCCGAGAGCATAGAGGGTGCGCTTAGAATCAGGCGCTCCCATATCTTTCAGTAAAAACACCAGGGCGCTGCTAAGACTGGCGAGTACAGCCAAAAACAGAATAACGATAATAATTTTAAGCCACATGGGAATTCGCTCTTCGGAGATATTTTTACTGTGGTGAACTATAGTGTTTCCAAGCTTAGCCTGTTGATGTAAAAGAGTGAATCGCAGATTTCGATGACCAGCGCGATGCAGTACCCGGCCAAGGTCAGTTTTACACTAACCTTTAATTGGAAAATCACCCTACTGACACTGCTGGTGTTACCGGTGTTGATCAGTCTCGGCTGCTGGCAGTTACAGCGTGCCGAGGAAAAACGTCAATTGCAGGCCGCATTTAATGCACTGCAACACCAGACGCCTCTCCCTTTGGATCAGCTCAAGGCCGCAGAATTCAATCGCATTCCCAACTACTCTCCAGTAGAGTTGGAGGGTGTTTTTGACAATGCCCACAGCTGGCTGTTAGACAACAAGTTACGTGTAGGGCGCGTTGGCTATGAAGTGGTAACGCCTGTGTTAATGGATAATGGAATTTCCGTGCTGGTCAATCGCGGCTGGCTTCCAGCTCCGCTTAGACGAAGTGAATTGCCAACAATAGTTCCTGTCGAAGGCAAGGTGAGGTTAAATGCCACAGTGTTTCGCCCAACTGACAACGGCTTGCTGGAATCCCGCGCCGAGAGCGAGCACTGGCCCAGGGTGATTGTTGAATTGGATAATCAAGTGGCGGCGCAGACCTTGCAGCGCGAAATCGGTGCTTTGCAGTTGCGCCTTGACAGCAACAGTGTTGGAGCCTTCAACACGGACTGGAAAACCATCAATGTCCGACCTCAAAAACACACCGGTTACGCAGTACAGTGGTTTGCAATGGCACTCGCATTGGTTATTTGCTTTATTTGCACCAATACCAACGTGATCAGCGTAATTCAGTCACGACAACTTTTTAAGTCAAATTAAAAAGTGAGAGGAATTTAACACCATGAGCAGCCATACCGCCAGCGTGGATGCAGCACCGGCTCACAAAAAAGAATCCCGCTTCTCCGGACGCCTTTCCGGTTTGTTGGTGATCGCCACTATTGCATTACCCATGTTGGCAGCCTTCCTTATCTTTCACAGCGGCATTGGCATTCCCAAAGCCACGGTCAATAAAGGGGAGTTGTTGTTGCCGGCGAAATCCATAGCAGAATTGCCACTGCGGGATACGCAGGGCCAAGCGCTGAATATTCTTGAGGGTGATAAAAAGTGGCGGCTGTTGATTCCGGCATACGGGCATTGTGGCCAAAGCTGTCAGAAATCTCTCTATCTCACCCGGCAAGTGCATGTGCGTCTGGGGGAAAAGGCCTCGCGAGTAGAACGTTTCTACCTTAACCTTGATGCAATCATGGATGCGGAAACCGAGGGCTATCTCAACCGCGAACACCCGCGGGTAAAGCGCGTCCATATTCAACGAAGTGACTTGGAAGCATTTCTGGCCAATACCAATGCCAGTGGTGATCCGGTGACGGCCGGGCGCTATTTTTTAATGGATCAGGAGGGCTTTGTGATGATGGCCTATACTCCAAAACATGATGGTAACCAATTGTTGACCGATCTTAAGCGGTTGCTAAAGTATTCATACGAAGGCTGAACCGGCGAACACGCACCCTTTAGAGAAGAGGAACAATAGTAATGGCCCGAGTGCAAACCTCCCAACTTCTGACGGAGCCAAAAACCTCGCTGGAAAAAGCTCATTGGCGGGATTACTACGAATTGTGCAAACCAGGTGTGGTGATGCTGATGATCCTCACCTCTGTGATCGGGATGTTACTGGCAGTGCCGGGTATGGTGCCGCTGGATATTTTACTGATCGGTAACCTCGGAATTGCACTTTGCGCCGCTTCCGCTGCCACGGTGAATCACCTGGTCGATCGTCATATCGATCAAAAGATGGCTCGTACCTTTAATCGTCCGGTGGCTAAGGGTCGGGTGGCGCCTATGAATGCGGCTATCTTTGCACTGGTCATTGGCGTGTTGGGCATGACACTGTTGATCCTGTTTGTGAATCAACTCACGGCCTGGTTGACCTTGGCGTCGCTGCTTGGTTATGCCGTTGTCTATACCCTGTTTTTAAAGCGTGCGACTCCCCAGAATATTGTGATTGGCGGCATTGCAGGGGCTGCGCCGCCGCTGCTGGGTTGGACGGCGGTCACGGGTGAAATCGGTGGTCACGGTCTGTTGTTGATGCTTATTATTTTTGCCTGGACGCCACCACACTTTTGGGCTCTGGCTGTCCATCGTAAGGATGAGTACGCCAATGCCGATATCCCCATGTTGCCGGTCACTCATGGTGAGCGTTACACAAAGGTGCATATCTTGCTCTACACCTTTATTCTTCTGGCTGTTAGTTTGCTCCCCTACGTCACTGGTATGCTGAATTGGCTTTATCTGCTGGGAGCGCTGGTGTTGGGAGCCGGGTTTATCTACTGGGCGCTGGTGATGTTGCTAACCGAACGCAAGTCTGCGGGTATGGATACATTTAAGTATTCGATTATCTATTTGATGGCGCTTTTTGTGATTATGTTGCTTGATCACTATTTACTGCCTATTACTACGCCTTTTGGCGCTACCTAGAGCTCTGAGAATCGGTCAAAACGTGTGAGTGCATCCGACAACATAACCACTAACGAAAACACCAATTCCCTGGCGCCGGTATCGTGCGCACGACAAAAGCGCGGCGTGATGATTACCGTACTGGTGCTGGTGGTGTTTATGCTGGTGGTGCTTGCCGGCTTCATCAATAAAATTACCACACCGCGTATGCTCAATAGCATGGAGCTTCGCGCCAACAGTGCCTATCTGTTCGATCAACCACGCATTTTCAAGGATTTCCAGTTGACCGATCATCGCGGGCAGCCTTTTACCCTGGCCCAACTGCAGGGCAAATGGACGCTGATGTTTTTTGGGTTTACTCATTGCCCTGATGTATGCCCCACCACTTTGGCGACCCTTAGCAAGTGGATGAAACAACTTGATGAAGCGGTGTTGGCCGACACTCAAGTGGTGCTGGTCACTCTTGATCCTGCGCGGGATACCGTGGAAAAACTGGCGGAATATGTACCCTACTTTAATCCCGGATTTATTGGCTTAACCGGGGATTTTCTCGAAATCAAACGCTTGGCCAACCAACTCAACATCGCATTTGCGAAGGTGGTGACCGACGCCGAGAGCAACAGTTACAGCGTCGATCACAGCGCCAATCTGGTGTTGATCAATCCTTACGGCCACTACCATGGCTTCTTCAAGCCTCCTCTGGAGCCGGCGCGGTTGAAGCTCACATACCTGTCGATGCGTAACCAGTTCTAGACCTACGACATTTTTGTGCCCGAAAGCTAGTGCCTGCAATAACGATCATGACGGTGGTGTTTGTAGCCATAACGATTCCGGCCGTGGAAATCGTCGTGGAAATGGTGCCGGTTGAAGCCATGTTTAAATCTGTGGCCGGGTCCCCGATGGAAAGAATTTCTGTGGCGGCGGTGGTTGTCATGCCAGTACCGCTTATGTGAATGCTTCTTCCAGTAATAACGATTGTAGTCCTTTCTATCCCAATAGTAGTCGCTGACAAGCTGGATATAACCGCTGTAATCACTGCCGATCAGTAAATCGTTGGCGCTGTCGTGATGGGCGGCCACGGGAAAAGTCACTGTACTGATAAAAAGTGCGGCGACCGATAAAGCCAATCTGTTCATAACCTGTCCTCCGTGCTGTGTGTAGGGGCAAGGTTACTCCGGCATCACTGAATCGGGCCTGAACTCCAGTACTTTAAGGGAAATATGCTTTGTCAGGTGGATTGCTTACGCATCAGGCTGAGGACAAAGAGGAGGCTGGCGCTCAACACCACTGAGGGGCCGGCGGGCGTATCCCAGTAAAAAGATGCGGCCAGCCCGGCGCAAATCGACAGGCATCCAAGCAGGCTGGCGACTATGGCCATTTGTTCCGGTGTATGGGTCAGCCGGCGACTGGCGGCGGCAGGAATAATCAATAGCGCCGTGATCAACAGAACCCCGACAATTTTCATGGCGATGGCGATCACCAGCGCCATTAACAACATCAGCGCCAAACGAACTGCGGCAACGGGTACCCCTTCTACACTGGCGAGCTCTTCGTGGACGGTAATTGCCAAGAGTGGGCGCCACAGCCAGATCAGAAGCGCCAGTACCAATGCCGAGACCGCAAAAATCGTGGCTACATCAGTGCGGGTGGCCGCCAGCAAGTCGCCGAACAAGTACCCCATCAGATCGATACGCGTATTATCGAGCAAGCTGACGCAGACCAGGCCCAGGGCCAGGGTCGAGTGAGAGAGAATGCCCAACAAGGTATCAGTGGCGATATAGCGGTTCTGTTGCAGTCCCACAAGAATCAGGGCTAACACCAGGCAACCGAGTACCACTGCTGTATTGAGGTTTATGGATAACAATAGCCCCAGCGCGACACCGAGCAATGCGGAGTGGGCGAGTGTGTCGCCGAAGTAGGCCATGCGGCGCCATACTGCAAAGGAACCCAGGGGGCCAGCCACTACGGCAACGCCGATACCGGCCAGTAGAGCATGGATTAAAAAATCAGGCATGGTCGCGTTCCTGCGGGTTCGAGGTGGCAGCGTCCGGACAAGTTACATCGCCGTGAATATTGTGTTCGTGGTCATGGTGGTGGGTATACACGGCCACGCCGGCACTGGCGGCTTCGCCAAATAATTCCAGGTAGGCTGGGTGGCTGGAGACTTTCTCGGGGTGGCCATGGCAGCAGACGTGCTGATTGAGACAGACCACGGTGTCCGTGGTAGCCATTACCAGATGCAGGTCATGGGACACCATCAGCACCCCGCAACCCCGGTAATTCCGAATCTCAGTAATCAGGCGATAGAGGGCTGTCTGGCCGGCAACGTCGACACCCTGTACCGGCTCATCCAGTACCAGCAATTCCGGTTTTCGCAACAGGGCTCGTGCCAGAAGCACCCGTTGGGTTTCTCCACCCGACAGGCTTTGCATTGGTTGCTGGTGCAGGTGATGGATGCCGACCAGTTCCAGAGTTTCGATCAGGCTTCTCTGGTTGCCGCCGGATAGGGAAAGAAATCGCGCCACCGTGAGTGGCAGGCTGGCTTCTATATGCAGCTTTTGCGGCATATAACCAACGCGTAGACCTGGCTTGCGGACAATAGAGCCACTGTCGGGTTTAATCAACCCCAGTACACTGCGTACCAGGGTGGTTTTGCCGGCACCGTTGGGCCCAATCAGAGTAACGATTTCGCCTTGGTTGATACGCAGGTTGGCCCCTCGAAGAATAGGGCGTTTCTGCCTTACCACCCCGATATCCATAGCCTGCAATAGGCCTTTATCTCCCAGCGAAATCATAGGCTTGCCTCGCTGGTACAGTTTGGACAGAGGCCCACGATTTCCAGGCACTGGTTTTCCACACTGAAGCCTGCTGCCTGTCCTGCCTTACCGATCTGTTCGCTAAGCATTTGATTATCACACTCGCTGGCGATACCGCATTGGCGACAGATCAAAAAATGGTTCTGGTGTTGCGAGTAGGGATCGGGGCAGCCGATATAAGCATTGAGGGAGTTAATGCGGTGAATCAGGCGCTGCTCCAGCAAAAATTCCAGGGCCCGGTATACAGTCGGTGGCGCGACCCGGCGGCTGGAGCTCTCAGATAGCATGTCCATCAGGGTGTAGGCCCCTAGGGGTTTATGGCTCTGCCAGATCAGTTCAAGAACCTGTTTGCGCAACTCGGTCAGGCGCACCCGCTTCTGCAGACACAAATTCTGGGCAGCCACCAGGGCTTCCTCAATACAGTGGCTGTGATTGTGGTGTCGACAAGCGAGAGGTTTATTGTTCATAAGCCCATTGGGATTCGGTTATGAGGCCGGTTGGTTATCTGCCTTAAACAGTCGCTCCGGCAAATTAAATAGTTATGTTATTATATTACGTTTTGTGGTCTAGTGGCGAAACTTGATGAAAACAATAATGACTTGTTTGTGTGCTCTCTGGCTTTGGGTACCTTTTGTGGTCGCTGCGGCGGCAGAACAACCGGTGGCCAGGTATTCAGAGGGGCAGAAGCTGCAATTGGTGGCCAGTATTAATCCCCTGGCGTTGTTGGCGCGAGAATTATTGCGAGATTCTTCGCGAGTTGAGGTGTCCCTCCTCTTACCGCCTCAGGCTTCGCCCCATCATTACGCCTTGAAAATGTCCGATAGTCAGCTCCTCTATCAGGCGGATCTGGTTTTGTGGATTGGACCCGAGCTGGAACGTTTTTTGGCAAAGCTTCTGGTTTCGCAGGGTGAGCGTCAGTTGGCATTGACTAGCCTGACCACACTGAAATGGCCTGAGGAATGGAATGGGGGAGAGGGTAAGCATCAACATCGAAGGGATCCTCACATCTGGCTAAATCCCCACAACGGGATCGAAATCACCAAGGCATTGATACAACACCTGCAGACCCTTGATCCCGAGGGAGCGGAAGAATACCAGGCACGAGGCCGGATACTGATTGAGCGGTTACATGAATTGGATCTGACCATCCAACAGCAGTCCAGGTCATATGCCGATCAGGGTTTTGTGGTCTACCACCGTGGTTATGATCACTGGGTAACACACTATGGTCTCCTTCAGCTGGATGCGGTTACTCTGGGCGACGACCGACGGCCCGGGGCGAAGCATCTCTATCGGATTGAGCGTAGCTTGGCGGGGAGGGCAAAGTGCCTGTTTGTAGCGTCCTCACAGGGGCGAGGTAGCGCCAAAGCCCTGGCTGAGCGCTGGAGCCTGACAATTGGGGAACTTGATCCAATGGGGGTGGAAGCGGATGGTTATACCAATTTGCTGAAATCAATGTCCCTGGCGTTCTCGGGCTGCTTGCTAGGAAAGTGACAACAGTAGGGAAGGAAAAAAAGATCCCTGCACCGGAAGCTAAGGGAGGAGAGGAGAGCCGGTGCAGGGTAGAGCGATTAATGTCTCTTAAGAGCGATGAAAAACGTTAACAGGTAATAGAAGCGCCTTACTTATCCAGCTCAATCTGGATCATGTCTGCGATGCGCTGTTCAAGTTTCAAGTTAATTTTGTGACTAACCTTATTGGACATGTCATCCAGTGTCTTTACCTGGTGCTTGGAAGCAGTCTTTTCCATGTATTCAGGAGCCCAACCAAGGGTCGCGCCAGTTTCCGCTACTACTAATGCAACATTGGAATAATCTGCGCCACCCTTGCTTGCCATTACGCCCTGAGATACCAGCGTCAGCAAAAACAGAAAACCAAGCTTTTTCATAATGTGGCCCTCCGTAAAGGTGGTTGCTTTGTGTTGCGCGACCTTGGTCTATCGCACAACGGTTGAATCGTTACTTCATGTTACACATGGTAACACCCAAGTTCGAAGAGAGCCAATCTTTTTTACAAAAATTGCACAAATTAACAAAAATATTTAATTATTTCGGTGGCTTATGAACTATAACCACTAGATGTTGTGGTTGAGAGTGTGGGTAACACAAGGTAACACTTTCCCAGTTAAGACGTTTTTACTATTAATTGGGGTTACGCTAGGATTCTTGTGGGAAACCTTCTGGCGATTAACGCCGGTGACAAGGCGGATAACCGGCGTTTTGGTGTATCCTTGCAGCCTCTCTCGATCGACAGAAATCCTTAGGACAATAATGACAGCACAAGTACCCCTGGTATTGGTAGATGGCTCTTCCTATCTATACCGCGCATTTCACGCCCTGCCACCTTTAACCAACTCCCAGGGGCAACCCACGGGAGCGATAAAAGGCGTCATCAGTATGTTGCGCCGCCTGCGCAAGGATTACCCGGACAGTCACACCGCAGTGATTTTCGACGCCAAAGGTAAGACTTTCCGCGATGAGATTTATAAAGCGTACAAAGCTCATCGTCCCCCAATGCCGGATGAGTTACGTGCCCAGGTCCAGCCTATTCACGACATCATTCGTGCCATGGGTATTCCGCTGCTGATTATCGAGGGCGTGGAGGCAGATGATGTAATCGGGACCCTGGCGCGGCAGGCGACTGAACAGGGCGTGGATGTTGTGGTGTCCACTGGTGACAAGGATATGGCGCAATTGGTGAACAAGCATGTCACTCTGGTCAACACCATGACCGAAACAGTGATGGACGTTCCGGGTGTCGGTGAAAAATTCGGTATTCCACCTGAGCTGATTATCGACTTCCTGGCACTGATGGGGGACAAGGTGGACAATATTCCCGGTGTCCCCGGTGTCGGTGAAAAAACTGCCCTGGCCCTGTTAAAGGGGTTGGGCGGCTTGGATGACATCTATGCTAACCTTGATCGTGTGCCGGAACTGGGTTTTCGGGGCGCTAAAAAAATGCCGGAAAAGTTGACCGAATACAGGGAGCTGGCCTACCTCTCCTATCACTTGGCCACCATCAAGACCGATGTTGATCTGGAGCTGGGACCCAAAGACCTCCAGCTTGCCGAACCGGATCAAGAGCAGTTACTGGCGCTCTTTAAAGAGTTGGAGTTTAAATCCTGGATTAACGAACTTCAGGTCGGCGTGGCTGAGGCTGGCACAGAGGCTACCGAAGCAGCCACACCGGCGGCCCCGACGGAAGCCCGCTACCAGTGTGTTTTGACCGAGGTCGAACTGGACGCCTGGATCGACAGACTGGAGGCGGCCGAACTGTTCGCCTTTGACACCGAAACCACCAGCCTGGACTATATGCAGGCGGAGATCGTGGGCGTGTCTTTTGCTGTGCAAGCGGGAGAGGCTGCCTATGTCCCTTGCGGTCACGATTATCTGGATGCACCGCCACAGCTATCGCGGGAGCTGGTCTTGGCCAAGCTCAAACCACTGCTGGAAAACCCGGCTCAAGCCAAGGTGGGGCAGAATCTTAAATATGATGGAAACGTGCTCGCAAACTACGATATCGATCTGCGTGGTATTGCTTTCGACACAATGCTCGAATCCTATGTGCTTAACTCCACTGGCACCCGCCACGATATGGACAGTCTTGCGCTCAAATTTCTGGACCATGAGACCATTCATTTCGAGGATATAGCCGGCAAGGGCGCCAAACAGCTCACCTTTAACCAGATCAAGCTGGAGGAGGCGGCTCCGTACGCCGCTGAGGACGCCGATATCACCCTGCGCCTGCATCAAGCCATATGGCCGAAGCTGGAGTTGGAAGAAAGATTGAAGCAAGTGTTCACAAACCTTGAATTACCGCTTATATCGGTACTATCGAGAATTGAGCGCAATGGTGCCCTGGTTGATGCCAAACGTCTCGGCGAGCAGAGCCTGGAGTTGGCTCGGAGAATGGAGGCTTTGGAGCGCAAGGCATTTGATCTGGCTGAAGAAGAGTTTAACCTGGGTTCACCGAAACAGTTGGGCGCCATTCTGTTTGACAAGTTGCAGCTGCCGGTGATCAAAAAGACGCCAAAGGGCGCACCATCCACTGCGGAAGAGGTGTTACAGGAACTTGCCCTCGATTATCCGTTGCCCAAGGTGATCATGGAGTACCGCGGCTTATCGAAACTGAAGTCCACATACACTGATAAGTTGCCGCTGATGATCAATCCGGCGACCGGTCGAATTCATACCTCCTATCACCAGGCGGTGACGGCTACAGGGCGCCTTTCCTCTTCGGATCCCAATCTTCAGAATATTCCCATCCGCACCGAGGAGGGTCGTCGAATACGTCAGGCTTTTGTAGCGCCGAAGGGTTACAGAATCCTGGCGGCGGACTACTCGCAGATCGAGCTGCGCATCATGGCCCACCTCTCCGGCGATACTGGCCTGCTGTCGGCCTTTGAAAGAGGGCTGGATGTACACAGGGCTACTGCCGCAGAAGTTTTCGGTGTCGATCTTGAGGCGGTCAGCACTGATATGCGACGTAGTGCCAAGGCGATCAACTTTGGCCTTATTTACGGGATGTCCGCTTTTGGTCTGGCCAAGCAGTTGCACCTTGGCCGTAATGAGGCGCAACAATATATCGACACTTACTTTGAGCGTTACCCGGGTGTGCAGACCTATATGGATGATATCCGCGCCAAAGCCCACGATCAGGGGTTTGTGGAAACCTTGATGGGACGCCGTCTGTATCTCCCGGAAATCAATGCGCGTAATAAAATGCGCCAACAGGCGGCGGAGCGAACCGCGATTAATGCACCCATGCAGGGTACCGCGGCTGATATTATTAAGACCGCCATGATCGCGGTCGATCAGTGGCTGATGCAGAGTGATGTTGATGCCCGCATTATTATGCAGGTGCACGATGAACTGGTTCTGGAGGTGGCCGATTGTCAGGTGGAAGCGGTAAGCAAAGAGCTCTGTCGCCTGATGTCGGAGGCTGTAAGCCTGGATGTGCCTTTACTGGTCGAGGCCGGGGTCGGGGACAATTGGGACGAAGCTCACTAGTCGCCGGAAATGCAGGATTGGGGTCGGCGACCGGTTTTTGAAATTTTTTTACATATTGGCGGAACTTACCCGGGTTGTGAATAGTCATAAAAAGCGACTGAACCTTATCGATGAGATAAGTTTGGTGTCTTGCTCTCCCTTGAATACTGGGTGAAGGCAGATGGAAACACGGTTTCCTCGCCGATAACCACGCTTAGCTGCCAGAAGCAGCCGATAGTACACAAGCGGCCTCGATCGAGTTGATCGGGGCTTTTTTTTGCCCAGGCCTTTTCCCTGGGGGAGCGGTGTTCTCTTCCGTTAGCAGCAGAAGGGGGGAACTGTCACACCGTAAAGAGGTCAAATTTTGTACAGCAGTGCGCTAGTGCTGCTCAAGTGGACTGATTGGTGTCTAGCCCCAAGGGCATCAATCTTTGAGCCCGGTGGTGCCCCCAAGCTACCGGGCTTTTTTGTCGGCTCGTCAAAGCCTCGATGATGGGGGTTCCAAGCCATCCAATTGGTCTATTCCATGTCGCTAAAGGGCTCTGCAACCGACATATTCAGCCATTCAGTCAGTTTCTGTTGTAATACATCCACCCCGGCGCGCTTCAAGGCTGAGAAGGTCTGTACCGAGACCAAATCATTCACATTGGCCTCCTGCATGGATTTGCGTACTTTAAGGAGGGTGGCCTGTGCCGGACCTTTCTTTAATTTGTCTGCTTTGGTAAGCAGGATATGCACCGGCATCTCAACTTCCACCGCCCAATTGATCATCATGGTGTCGAAAGCCTGCATTGGGTGGCGGATATCCATGACGACCACCAATCCCCGCAGGCACTGACGCTTTTGCAGATATTCAGACAGGTTGCGCTCCCACTCTTCTTTCATCGCCTTGGGTACCTTGGCGTAGCCGTAACCAGGCAGGTCCACCAGGCGCTGTTGCTCGTTGAGGGCAAAAAAGTTGATCAGCTGCGTGCGCCCGGGGGTTTTGCTGGTGCGGGCCAGCTTGCTGTTATTGGTGAGGGTGTTGATTGCGCTGGATTTGCCCGCGTTGGAACGACCGGCAAAGGCCACTTCTGCACCACTCTCCGGGGGACACTGGCGAATACTTGGGGCGCTTTGAGTGAAAGTGGCCAGGTTAAAATTGATTTGTGTGCTCATATATCCCTGCAAAAATGGTGTGTTATCAGATGGTTAGTATATAATGGCGCCGCTTTTTGGTGCTGAGAAGGTGCGCGATTGTACCATTCTTCTGTTTTTCGGCCCTTGGGGGATACAGAATCGGGAGATGGCGCGAGTTAAAAAGAGCAGGACCACCCAGAACAACCGAACACGGATTAGCCAAATGAAAAATTTAATCTCACTCGCTCTGATTTCTTTGGGGCTGGTCGCCATGGCTCAAGGCGCCGCGGCTGCCGGTGATGCCGCCGCCGGGAAGGCCAAAGCCGCGGTATGTGCCGCCTGTCATGGTACTGATGGTAACAGCCCGGCTCCAAACTTCCCCAAGCTGGCCAGTCTGGGGGAGAAATATATCACTAAGCAGCTGCAGGACATCAAAGCCGGCAACCGCCCGGTGCTGGAAATGACCGGTATGCTCAATGCCCTGTCTGACCAGGATTTAGCGGATATTTCCGCTTATTTTTCCAGTAATCCAATGCAACTGTCCGGCGCCAAGGAAATCGAAGTCCAGATTGGCACTGGTGTAAAGGTTAACGGCCTGGAATTGGGCGCCAAGGTTTACCGCAATGGCAATATGGAAACCAGCGTCCCAGCCTGTATGGGTTGTCACTCACCCACGGGCCAGGGGAATGCCCCCGCCGGCTATCCACGTCTGGGCGGTCAACATGCCCAGTATATCGAGAAGCAATTGCGTGATTTCCGTGCTGGTAACCGGACCAACGACGGTGACCAGAAAGTCATGCGAGATGTCGCTGCACAAATGAGTGACGCTGAGATTATTGCGGTGGCCAATTTTATCTCCGGTCTGAATTAAGCCGCGGTTAAGCATTCGGCCGTTAAAAAGGTGGCTCAGGCCGCCTTTTTTGTTGCCTGAACAAACTGTCTGTCGCAGTTCAGAGTGAGAGTGCGAACTGTGGCCTTGCACCCGGAAGCTGGAACCACAATAATCGGTGCCAGTCTAACTGGCGGACAATACACATGGTAATCACACGGAGTAACGCTATGAGAGCCTTGACGGCAATTCTGACATTGATTTTTTCCCTGGTGGCTTGCGCTGAGGGACCTGCGGCGGCACCCGGTTTCGAAGCCGGCGTACACTACGCTGAATTGGCAACACCGGTCCGTACCAGCGATCCCAACAAGATCGAAGTGGCCGAGGTTTTCTGGTATGGCTGTGGTCATTGCTTCCGGTTTGAGCCGTTGGTACAGCAGTGGAAATCCAAGGCCGACGATGATATTAATTTCGTCAGATCTCCCGCCATGTGGAACAAACTGATGGAGGTCCACGCCCGGGCCTTCTACACAGCCAAGACCCTGGGGGTGCTCGAGAAGCTGCACCAGCCGCTGTTTAATGCTCTCAACCTTGAGAAAAAACGCCTTGTGGATGCCGATGAACTGGCGCCCCTGTTTGAGGCCCAAGGGGTCGAGAAGGCGAAATTTTTAAAGACCTTTAACTCTTTCGGCGTCACCAGTCAGGTGAAACAGGCCGATGCCCGCGCCCGTGGTTATCACATTACCGGGACCCCGGAACTGGTGGTGGATGGCAAGTATCGCGTTTCCGCAAAGATGGCTGGTGGCCAGGCCCAGATGTTGGAGGTGGTTGATTTTCTGATTGGCAAACTGCGTAAAGAGCGCGGTTAGTTGCCCGCCAGCAGCAAACGGTAAATAAACGGGGCCTCTATGGCCCCGTTTTTGTTGTCTATAATTGTCGACGGAGATGAGTCTATAGGGATCAGGATAGACATTGGGTGAAATCCTATGACGGAATACGGCAGTCCCTGGCGTAAGAAATATGAACAAACGCTGGAGACGCAGACGCGCAGGGAAAAGGAATTAGGTGACCAGATCAAAGCATTGCAGCAGGCGTTGCTGCAGATCAGCCTGGCCGCGGATGGACTCGACCATCAGCTCGACAGCGCACTTGCCGAATTGAGACGACAATTGCGAAAGCCATTATCGGGCTTACCTGCGGTTTCCCTGGTAAGTGAAACCGCTGAGCGTTTTGACAGTCGCCGGGGAGAGCGCTCCGAGTTGTTACTTCAAGCCTTCGAAACCCTCGCAGTTCAACTTCTGCAATTGGAGCTGCCACGGGAAGTCAACACTGCGGTCAAAGCTTTCCGCAAGAGCCTGAAAGACCGAATCGGACACTTGCAGCGATACCCCAATATCCTGGAAGAGCTGGCTCAGCTGCAACGGCAGGCACTGGCAAGCCAGAGGGCGATCAAGCCCGGGTTTTGGCAGCGCGTTAGCGAGCAGCTACCCGAGGCCCTTACCGGGCACCCCGAGACCGATAGGCCCACGCACGAACCAGCCCATTCGAGAAGTGATGATAAACCCGAGGTGTCGGCTGACATGGGGTTGGCTGAGTCTGTTCCGGTGGAGCGGGTCTCCGACGACGAAAAGGGCAGGGTCATCGACAGTGACTACGATGAAATCCGTGGGGAGCTGGGTGTGACGGGGGGCGACCACCCCGAGGCCATTTTTGAGCGCCCCCGCCATGAACCGGCCTTTTCCCGGATTTCGGCCCGGATTACAAATGTACTCACTGACCTGATCGAGTTTGTGGAACCTTCCCCCTGTGTTGAACAAAAAATGGTCGCTGCTCGCCGGCGCATCGACCGCGGCCTCAACTGGTTTGAGTTGGTGCCAGCACTGGAAGATATTCGCGATTTGGTGATGCAGGCGTATGTGGCCGCTAAAGGTGATTTTTCCCGTTTTCTGGAGAGCGTCAACCATGAGTTGTCTGACATTTATCAGACCCTGGCTGACTCCGCAGAAACCGGTCATCAGATTCATCAGACTGGAGTGAAACTGGAGCAGCAGTTGGTTATCGAGGTGGATACTCTAGCCGAAAGTGTTGCCTCTGCGGCAGATCTCGACCAACTAAAACAGGAGGTCAATGACCGAATAGGGGCTATCCGGGATGCCCTGTCCCATTTCCGACAACAGCAAACAGCCGTGGGGAGTCCCGCTGTGGAACAATTGGGAGAATTGGCCGCGCGAGTGCAATCCATGGACAACCAGATGCGACACAGCCGAGTAGCGTTTGAGGAATTGCAACGCCGTGCCCTGCAGGATCCATTGACCGAACTTCCCAACCGACCAGCCTATAACGAGCGCATACATCACGAGCTGCAACGCTGTCAGCGCTATGGCCACTCACTGACATTGGCGGTGTGTGATATCGACCAGTATAAATGGCTCAACGACAACTATGGCCAACAGGCCGGTAACAAAATTCTCAAACTGATAGCCGGCGCAATTTCCAAGCGTCTGAGGCAGGTGGACTTTATGGCCCGCTACGGCATTGACGAATTTGTGATTCTGATGCCGGAGACTGGTGCCGAAACCGCCCTGAAAACCCTGGATAAGATTCGCCAGGCTTTGGCCAATACCCCGTTTCATTTTAAGGCGGATCCGGTGCAGGTGACTGTATCCATTGGCATTGCGGCCTTTGTCGAGGAAGACACCGCAGAAACCCTCTTTTCGCGGGCGGACAGGGCCCTCAATGATTGCAAAAACAACGGCAGTAACCAATGCAAACTCAATGGGTTTTCAGTAGTCCCTGATACAAACCAATCACACTGATCGTCAGCAGTACGCTGCCCAGCACGCGAAAAAACACCGGAGTTTCCGCATTCAGCAAGCGCTCGTGCAGGCGTAAACCGATCAGGTGTCCGACACCGGCGCAGGGAAGCAACCAGAACTGGTGAATCAATTGCAGGTCGATACCTGCGTAAACAAACGCCGACATCTTGATGGCCACCAGAATCACCCAAAGGGCAAATAGTGTGTCGCGCAGCTTGTGACGTTCGACGTGATTACTGAATACCGCAATAATCAAGGGGGCTCCGATCAGGGATGTGCCGCTGATATAACCGCCGAGGACCAAAAAGAGCCCGTCTAAAAGACGACTTTTACTTTTGAAAGGCGTGTTAAAGATATAGGTCAGGGAGTAGAAGGCGACAATGCAGAAAATAATGCTGCTCATAAGGGTATTGGGAAGCAGAATCAACCCAAATACGCCCACCAGCTTGGGAACGATCATAATTGCCAGAGCGTAACGCAGGTATCGCCACTCCACTGTCGAGGAACCGGATTCAGGGCTCCGACCCCTACTGCGGTTATTTTGCCAGACGGTAAAGGTGGCAAATACCAGCAGATGAATAGAGATAATCGGCAGGTACACAAGTGGCCGGTTATCAACCATTAACAGGAACGGTAGCGACAGGACCGCACCGCCAAACCCCAGTCCTGAACGCACAAAGCCGCTCCAGATAAAGATCAAACCGATCAGCAGGTATTGGATGGAGGTAAGGTCTGACATGGGCCGTTTGTGAGTAAGGTCGTTTTCCCGAGCAAGCGGGGCATTCTACTGGTGTTGGTGGCGATAGAATAGCGGTGGCAGTGTATTCATTTGTTTCACCTGGGTTTCACGACGCACTTGCCATTCCATAAAATATGGCGAAGATTGCTGCCGTGCACTGTAATATTCCTCAACGGTATCGATCTTGTGAATATCAATGCCTGCCTTGGCAAAGTATGCCTGCAATTCAGCAAGGCCTCGCTTGGTAAACCTTAGCTTTCCAGTGGTATCAGCCAGATAGTAAGGGTGATGCATTCAGATTTTACCCCTCGCTTGCCGTGGTATCGGAGGTCATTGGCTTGGCCTTATTGTCGTCGATCTCTGCCTTAGTAATGAGCAAGACTAATCCAAAGGCTACTGCCAGTAATAATTCCAGCTTCACATATAACACGAAATCCCTCCAGTTCTCTGACCCGATGGCTCTGTAAATATTCGACTAAATATAGTCGAATTGAAATGCTGTTCGGTATTGGTCGAACCAGATGCGGATCAGCCTATATATAATCGAATTTTCTGTCGGTCACATGCACTTCATGGCGTTTGCTAATGGTCGGCAAAAATAGCTTCGACAAAATTCGATTAAATATAGACGATCATTGTGGTCATTAGATTATTGTCGAATTCAGATCTTTTTAGATGAGATAGATACATTGGAAAGTGGGCCGTTTTCGATCCGAGTCCACCCTCAGTTTGCAAGCATGCATTGTGATTAATAGGGTTTTGCCGCGTCGTAACAAAATGCTGCGAATTCTCCAAGGCGATCTGACCTACGCGGGCTGGCAGAAAACAAGTGCCTGAATATTAAGACCAAGGTAAGTCCCGCGAAGATTACCCATGCCAAGAATAGAAATACCTGTTCAAAGGTAGGGTCCGAAGGCTTCATAAAATAGTAAGCTGTCCATATGCCAAGGCTTGAAATGGCAAAACGACGAAAACGTCCGGTTGGATACAGAGAAGACAGTAGCCACCCTGGTGCTATCCAGCTTTCGGTACCAGTTGAGTCGTTGTTGATGGCCACTAATGTGCCCGCATATTCATAGAGCACAACCTGATGCCCCTTGCGGAGATTTGGGTGTATGTCCTTGAGTTTATAACGCCGTTCCAAACCATCTTCGGTGCGCAGCCAGAATTCGCTATACAGCCTGCCGTCGGTGCTGCCGTGCCAGTTCCTGGCCTCAACTATGAGGCCACGGAACAGAGTGACCGCATTGGGGTTGGGTCCGTTGCCCGATGATAGAAATGTGCCGATAAAACCAAGAGCACAGAATAGTCCCCGCAGCACTTTGAACAGCATTTGACCGGCGGCGATGATAATTGCCAGTGCGATACAGGCTACCAGGGCATTTAAAAACAGTTCCTGCATACCGTACACCATCCTATTACTGTTCAGCCGAAGAGGCGGCTTTCACGAAGTAGTGAATCTGGCCCTGCTGCACAAGCAATGGCACTTTAATCGGTTGCTCTTTGCCAGCGAACACCTTGTTGGGAGCAACGTAAAAATAGATCCACTCCGGCAAATGTTTACTGGTCGCCAGCAACAGATCCAGCTCATTGAAACCAGGATGGTTCTTGGGGAAGACAAAGCGGCTGTGGACATTGGCACTGGGATCAAAAAACCAGGCCTTGCTTTTACCCTCTCCGGCAAAGGGTGGCGGCGTGATCAGTTCGGCATCTCGGATAGCAAAGCTGATCCAACAGTTCGATTTACCGTATTGATTGTCTTGGCATATGTCGTCATTGCGCCCTGTCACATAGATGCCAATACCGGTTTTGTCGGTACCGCCTTTGGCGATTTCCTGAACAGGCGTAAAGCCCAGATCCCGAACACCTTGACTGGCTGCATCCAAAAGCAGATCTGCCAAAGTCTCCTTGGGGGAATTCTGAGCGATGCTTTCCGGCATCCAGGCAATCATACTATTGCGAGCAGAATCGGCTTCCGGCGCGAGTAGCCAAGCGGCGAAGTTCATCCCTGCCATTTGTGAGGGCGACAAGCCAGGAATTGGCGCATTGTACCCGGACGCGGCCAGTACAAAGCCGTAGCCAGAAGAGTCTGTGATATCGGAGATTGTATCTTTCGGTAGCTCGGTATCTTTGAGCTTGGCATCAATACCGGCTGCCCGGGCGATATTGAGTGCGTAGGAATCCTGCGGCGTATAGGCAATGGGTGTGGTGCTGCATCCCGCCATTACCAAGATGGCGTACAATAGAAGCTGCCTGAGCATGTGAAAGGGCCTCCTGTGCATGATTGATTTCCGTGTACCTGTTTTTGGTACATCGGCAATCGTACCAATAATCGGTACGCATGCAAAAGGCTATCACATCCTCAAAATATGCAAGTCTGGTCGCGTGGCTGAAACAGGCTAGAGTGAATCAGGGCATCAGCATGCGTGAACTCGCCAGTCGATTGGATGAGCCGCATTCCTTTGTGCAGAAAGTAGAAACCATGGAACGGCGGTTGGATGTGTTTGAGTACAGCCTCTATTGTGAAGCGCTGGGCGTCGATGTCCATGCAGGGCTGGATTACCTCAAGTAGCCTGATTACACACAGCTTCAGGTCCCACCCTGCTGGCTTCCTTTCTCATTGCCACCTCGTATCTTCCCCTTTTTTGCGCTGATATTACCTGTGTCGGCTTGGCGTTTGTTGTGCTGGCATATCTGGGCTATACCTGTAAAATGATGCAATGTGATGCAGATTGATGACTGCGCTACTCAATTCAACCCAGGCCCGAATATAAAGAAGCCCGATAAAAGGGGAACTCGATGAAAACTGTCAGGACCACGGTTTCGCTGCCCTCTGACCAATATGAAAAATTGCAGGCCCTCGCTGAGGCCAATGGCCTATCTGTCGCTTGGGTAGTGCGGCAAGCGGTTGGCGAGTTTTTAGACAGGGTGGATTCAGATAAGGGCTACAACCCACTGGAAAGCGCATCAAAGGCCGGGGGGAAAGCCTAGATGTACACGGACTATCAGGTCGGGTACCTTGCCCATTGGCTGTCCCTGGAGGGTAAAGCCGAGGAAACCCTGACGCAGACAATTGCGTCAGCCAAGGTCGATATGAACCCCCATCAGGTGCAGGCCGCCTTGTTCGCCTTGGAGTCGCCGCTATCGCAAGGTGTGATCCTTGCCGACGAAGTTGGTCTTGGTAAAACCATAGAAGCCAGTCTTGTGCTAAGCCAGAAGTGGGCAGAGCATCGCCGTAAATTATTATTGATTGTCCCGGCGACACTACGCAAACAATGGAGCCAGGAATTAGAAGAAAAGTTTTCGCTGCCATCGGTCATACTGGAAGCAAAAAATTTCAATAAACTTAGAAAAGAAGGTATTGGCAACCCTTTTGATGTTGAAGTGGCTTTGGGCGAGCCAGCAATTGTTATCTGCTCTTATGAATTCGCATCTCGGAAAGACCAGGAACTGTCATTGATACCCTGGGATACAGTGGTGTTCGATGAAGCTCATAAACTGCGCAACGTTTATAAGAAATCTGGAGCAATAACAGCGAAAAAGCTGGATGAAGCGCTGACGGGGCGGCCAAAGGTATTGCTTTCAGCAACGCCCATGCAAAACAACCTCCTGGAACTTTATGGTTTGGTCTCCATTATCGATCCTCATTTCTTTGGCAGCCTGGATTCTTTTAAGGCCCGTTATTCCAAGCCGAAATTGGAGGAGACTGAGTTAGCTTTGTTGAGTGATCGCCTGTCTAAGGTGTGCCACCGAACCCTGCGTCGCCAGGTCCAAGAAGAAGGTGGTATCAAATTCACTCGCCGCTACTCCATGACTGAGGATTTTCGTCCTTCACAAGAAGAGTTGGACTTGTATTCCGCGTTTTCATCCTACCTGCAAGATCCAAATATTTTGGCCATAAAAAGTGGTGCTCGCCATCTTGTCACTTTGGTCATTCGCAAGATTTTGGCTTCCTCAAGCTATGCGATTCAAGGCACGTTGGAAACCATGATTGCACGCCTGGAGCAGAAAGCTGATTTGGTGGAGGCACTGGGTGATTTTGATGCGTTAGATGACTTGTTGGATGAGACTGGGGAAGACGGCTCCGAGGATACCGAGTCCATTAACCCGGAAGACCTACAGGCCGAAATCGAGAAGCTCAAAAATTTTCGTTCCATGGCCGCGAATATTGCTCAAAATTCAAAGGCCGAAGCCTTGGTTCGTGTGCTTGAAAAAGCCTTTGATTTCACCGAACGACTGGGTGGACAGCGAAAAGCCGTCATTTTTACCGAGTCTGTCAGAACACAGACATGGCTGTGCGAGCGCCTTGAGCGTGAGGGCTATCGGGGGAAAATCGTGTTGCTCAATGGTAGCAACAACGATCCGGTATCCAAAGAAATTTACACGGCCTGGATGGAGAAGCATCAGGGATCTTCACGTATTTCAGGTTCCAAAACCGCAGATATGAAAGTGGCGCTAGTTGATAAGTTCCGGGATGATGCCGCCATCATGATAAGCACCGAAGCTGGCGCGGAAGGCATCAACCTACAATTCTGCTCACTGTTGATTAATTACGATTTACCTTGGAATCCGCAGCGTGTGGAACAGCGCATTGGCCGTGTTCATCGGTATGGTCAAAAACATGATGTGTTGATCGTTAATTTTATTAATAAAGGAAATCGAGCAGACGAACGTGTCTTTGAATTGCTGAATCAGAAATTCCAGCTCTTTGAGGGGGTATTTGGCGCTTCGGATGAAATTCTTGGTTCTATCGAGTCAGGGGTAGATATAGAGCGGCGCATTCTCAATATCTACCAGCAATGTCGGAGTGATGAACAGATTGATGCAGAGTTCGCGCAACTCAATCAAGAGATGAGCGAACAACTGGAAATACAGTATCGAGATGCGCGGCGATCATTGCTGGAGCGGTTTGATGCTGAGGTGGTTAAGCAGCTCAATATCACTCGGGAAAAAACACGGGAACAACTCAGTGAATATCATCACCGATTGCTAAAGCTGGCGAAAATGGCGCTGCCGGAGGCGAGGTTCTCAGTTGGCAAGAATGAATATCAGTTTGTCTTCGAGGGAAAGACCTACGATGTTAATTGGCAGAAAGCCGATGAGATTGATGCGCAGTTCTTTAGGCCTCATGAAGGGCTGGGCAAAACGCTTATCGAGAATTACGAAAAAAGTCTTAGTGAGCAGAATAACGCTAATATTCCTGTGGTGGAAATGGTTTACCAGCCAGATGTTCAAGGGCAATTTCCTGACTTGCGCCAACTCATTGGAAAAACAGGTGAGCTGGTGGTGGAAAAGCTGGTTTTTAGTATCAAAAACCAGAGAATTGAGCATTTGATCCTGGCGGGTGTTGCCGATACCGAAGAGCCATTAAGGCCGGAAACTATCGATCGCTTATTGCTGCAGCCAGGGAAAACAACAGGTAGCACTGTATCGCTGAACAAGGATGCGATGATCCAGAATCTCGCTGCCCAAGAGGAAAGGGCTATTGAAGAGTCCGTAAATCAAGATCTTGAGCGCTATTACGAAGAAGAAACAGAAAAGCTGGAGCGTTGGGCCGAGGATCGCCGCCTCGCGTTAGATTTAAAGACAAAGCAACTGGATGAAGAAATTAAGGCACTGCGTAAAGCCAATCGCCAACTTGCCACGCTGGCAGAAAAGCGGGATGCCCAACGAGCGTTGAAGCAGCTGGAGCGGGAAAGAGACAACGCCATGCTCAATTACCACGAAGAAAAGAAAAAGATTGAAGCAGAAGAAGATCGTCTGCTCGATGAGATTGATGAAAAGCTCGCGATGAAAAAAGAGAAAATCAGACTGTTTGCCATGCGCTGGTCCCTGAACCATGGAGAAAATAATGGATAGAGAAAAATTAGTGCGTGAACTGCTCTATCAAATTCGACTGGGTGAAGATTCGAGCTACGAGTTCAAAAAGGTTACTTTTAAAGGCGCCAAAATCGAAGGCCCTACTCAAAAGGATCTGGCGGACGAAATCGCTGCTTTTGCCAATACTAAGGGTGGAATAATACTGCTGGGAGTTAATGACAAGGTTCAGGCCGGAAAGCCCAGAGAGGTTCCTGGGGTTCCTCAAGAGCACCTAGATGCTGTTCAGGGCATGATTACCCGCGCCTGCCAGGACAACATTACCCCTCCAATCGCGCCCTATACCCGAGTGGTTGAAATTCCCGACCATGAGGGCAATCAAAAACCAGTTATCTACATCGAAATCGACAAAAGTCTCTTCGTGCATGTGAGCAACGGCAAGTATTTCCACAGGGCCAACGAGTCCAAGAAGGAAATGAAACCGGATTACCTGGCGCGCCTGATGATGCAGCGTAGCCAGGCGCGTATGGTCTGGTTTGACGAGCAACCTGTACCACGAAGCCAGGATTCAGATCTTGATGAAGGCTTGGCCGAACGCTTTTTGCGTGGTGACCAGCCAGCATCGATTCAATTTAAAAAGTTAAAACTGTTGGTTGAAGATGATGATGACAAGGTTCGCCTGAGTGTTGCTGGTGCGCTAATGGCGACTACAGAGCCACACCAATGGCTTCCCGATGCGTACATTCAAGCGGTTTGTTATTCCGGTACTCAGCGGGATGCCAACGATCAATTGGACGCACAGGACATTACCGGCCCCTTGGATGCGCAAGTTGTCTCTGCGCTGGCGTTTGTTGAGCGTAATATGAAAACCGCAGCCACCAAAACCATCGGCAGAAAGGATATTCCCCAATACAGCCTTAAGGCCGTATTTGAAGCGCTGGTCAATGCAGTAGCCCACCGCGATTACGCGATCTATGGCAGTAAAATTCGTCTGCACATGTTCGCGGATAGGCTGGTTATCTCGTCTCCTGGTGCATTGGTGAATACGCTGGAAGTGGGTGATCTGGAATTGCGCCAGGCAACGCGAAATCAACTTATAGCAACGCTGCTGGCAAGATGCCCGGTCGATAACATAAACCCGCCAGTCATATTTGGCACAGTGACGGTAGAGGCACAAAGGGCCTACGGTCCAAACGTAGGCCGAGCCATGATGATGGACAAGCGCGGAGAAGGGGTGCCTGTGATCGTCAATGAGTCCGAAAAATTGTCAGGTCGGCGCCCAGAATATCGTATGGCAGGTGAAGAGTTACAGTTGACGATATTTGCAGCAACAAAGGATTAAGCATGGAAAGCCTGGATCTTTTTCAAACACGGTACGAAGAGAACTATTTGCGACGCGAGTTGGGTGTGGTCGTAAATGACCCTATTGTCGCTCTGACTGAATTGGTCGCGAATGCTCACGATGCTGGGGCAAGCAAGGTCAACATCGTCGTGCCGGATGAATTTGACCAGACACTTGAAGTGCTTGATGACGGTATAGGCATGACCAGTGAGCATCTGAAAACCCGGTGGATGATGATGCGCTACAATCGCCTGCAACACCAAGGCCCCTATGTGGCGTTCCCCGAAGAGAGGAAAAACCTCAAGCGCAAAGCATTTGGTCGCAACGGTATTGGCAGGCATGGTTTACTTTGTTTTGGCGATGAATATACGGTCGAAACCTGGCGTGAAGGTTCGTGTACCAAACTGACAATACGAATCGGCAGTCAAGAAAACCCTTTAGAAGCGGTATCAATGGACTCCGAGCCTCGTGAAGGCCATGGAACCCGATTAACCGTTCCGGTAACCCAAAACCTTTGGACAGGTGAGCGAATTCTGGAGGCGATGGCGACAAGATTTATCTCCATGCCGGACTTTGCCATATACATCAATGGCAAAGAAGTAAAGCTGGATGATCATCCGGGGCTTTTAAGTGAAGAAACGCTCGATATAGCTGGCGCAAACCTAAAAATCACCATTGTCGATACCAAGCTTTCAAAAAAGAACGCTAAATTTCAGGGCGTGGGGATTTGGGTAGGTGGTCGCCGTGTTGGTGATATGGATTGGCGCTTGGGCTCGGTCTCTTTTGCCGATGCGCGTAGAAAGTTTAGTCTACGATTTGCCGTTATTGTACAAACGGACGACCTGCGAGAAGAAATACTGGAAGATTGGTCTGGCTTTAGGCCTAGAAGTGACTTCGTTAATCAGGTTGCGGAAGGGCTTGCCCAATATATTGCTGGAAAGCGAAAAGAATTATTCAGTTCTGAAATTGAAGAAGTCAAAGAAGCCGCCCTCAATTCCTATCGTTCCGAGCTTGACGAGCTGCCGCAGCTGGCGCGGAACGAGGTATCTGAATTTATTGATACCATGCTGGAAGACAATCCCGATCTGGATATGAGAGTCCTGCAGTTGGCTGTAAAAGCAGCGATCAATCTGGAAAAATCTCACCTTGGCCAAAGTTTGCTGAGTAAGCTGATCAGTATTTCCCATGACGATGTCGATGCCCTGGATCAGCTATTGGAGGAATGGACTGCCAAAGATGCGCTAAAAGCGCTTTCTGAAATTGACGCGCGCCTCAAGGTGATCGAAACCCTCCGACGCCTGTCTGGTGACAAAGATGCGGATGAACTACATACGATACATCCATTGCTGCTAAAAGCTCGTTGGATTTTTGGTCCCGAGTTTGAATCTTCGGAATACTCTTCCAATGTGGGTTTGGTCAAAACCATTGAACAGGTCTTTGGCAAGCGCGTTGATCCTGAGGCATTCAACAATGCTAAGAAGCGACCAGACATTGTTGTATTGAAGGATGCCAGCGTCGGGGCACAGGCATTAGAAGACATCGATGAGGAAGGTCTGCCAACGGTTACTAAAGTTCTTCTGATCGAAGTAAAGCGTGGCGGATTTCCCATTGGCCGTGAAGAAATGAATCAAGCCGATGGCTACATTCAGGATATTGCCTACAGCGATTTCTTAAGGTCGATTCCATACGTTAATGCCTTCGTTGTCGGTGAGAGTGTAAAACCCAAAACGGCAACGGACAAAGAAATCAAAGACAGTGATGACCAAAGCAAAAGGATTGGTCGTATCCGGGCTATCACCTTCTCCACGTTGATTGATGCGGCAGACAGAAGATTATTCAGGCTGCGAGAAAAGCTTGAAAAATACAGCTCCATGACAACATCCGAGTTGAAGCAAGCAACCTTACCCATAACACAGTAAAGTAATTTAGGAACAGAGTTAATGACAAGTAAACCAAAGCAAAAGCTCGAATTGACCTGGATTGGTAAAGAGAAAAGACCAAGGTTGGAGCCTCGCATACTGCTGGAAGATAAAGAGCTGTCATATCGTCGTGAGGCAGCTGAGCAGTTGGCGGATGATCTGTTTGCTGATGAGAATAATGGACCCAAAGCATTCGATGACAACATCTTGATACATGGCGATAACCTGTTGGCGCTGAAGGCGTTAGAGCAGAAGTATGCTGGCCAGGTGAAGTGTGTCTTTATTGATCCGCCATACAACACCGGTCAAATGTTTGTAAACGATGAAGACGGTTTAGAGCACTCAGAGTGGTTAACTCGATTTAGGGATCGCCTGGAGATACTTAAAGTATGGTTCCTCTGAATAATCCGTGGGTATGATGTGGTTCGAGAGTCTATTAACCTGTTGAAATTCAAGATCTTTTTGTGGTAGGTCGGTAAATATTATTCGGATATCATTTATTAGAAGGTTTAGGCACGATGTGATAGTC